>NZ_DAIRVN010000003.1:0-156489 GCF_036802785.1 Pararhodobacter sp. | reverse complement strand
GGTGGGCCGTTGCGGGGGGAGATGGCAATGTCGGACGGGCGGGGCGGCGGGGAGCTGCACGGGCGGGTTGCCGTGGTCACGGGCGGCGCATCGGGGCTGGGCGCTGCAACGGCGATGGCGCTGCAGGGCGCCGGGGCGCGGGTTGTGGTGCTGGACGCCGACCCGCAAGCCGTGGCGGATATCGGCACCCATGCGGGCATCACGGGCCATGTTGTCGATGTGGCTGCGGATGACGCTGTCGAGGCGCTTTTCGCGCAGATCGAGCGTGAGATGGGGCCGGTTTCAGTGCTCGTCTGTTGCGCGGGCATCGCCCGGCCCGGCCCGGTGGTCCGCAAGACAGAACCCATGCCGCTGGAAGAGTTTCGTCGCGTGATCGCGGTGAACCTGCTTGGCACGCTCAACTGTATCCGCTGTGCGGTGCCGCAGATGATCAACCATCGTGGCGCTGGCGACGCCGAGGCGGGGGTCATCGTGTTGACCTCCTCGATCGCGGCGCAGGACGGTCAGGTGGGGCAGGCGGCCTACAGCGCCTCAAAAGGCGGCGTGGCGGGCATGGTTCTGCCGCTGGCGCGCGAACTGGGGGAATTCGGTATCCGTGTGGCGGGGATAGCGCCGGGCGTGTTCCGCACACCGATGACTGAAAACCTGCCGGAGCGGTCGCGCGAGGTTGTCTTTTCGGCGGTGCCGCCCTTTCCGAAGCGGCCGGGGCTGCCGGAAGAATTTGCCGATCTGGCGCTGAGCATCCTGCGCAACCCGATGCTGAACGGCGATACGATCCGGCTGGATGGCGGGCTGCGCATGCCCGCCCGGTTGTGAGGGCGGCACAGATGGACATTTCAGGCGCTTCGGCGGTGGTGACAGGTGCGGCCTCAGGTCTGGGGCGGGCGGTGGTGCTGGCGCTGGCCGCACGCGGTGCAAAGGTTGCGGCGCTGGACCTGCCGGGTACGCCGCTGGAGGCGCTCACCGGGGATGCGGTGCGCGCGATGCCTGTGGATGTCACCGATGGCCCGGGGATGGAGGCGGCCTTTGCCGATATCCGGCACTGGCACGGCAGCCCGCGCATTCTGGTGAATTGCGCGGGTATTCTGGCCCCGGCGCGGGTCTTTCGCATGGACCGGGTGACGGGGCGGGCTACGCCGCGCCCCATGGCTGACCTGCGCCGCGTGATCGAGGTGAACCTGACGGGCACTTTCAATACGATCCGGCTGTTCGCGGCGGGGCTGTCGGACGGCACCGGCGATGACGGGCAGGATACCGGCGTGATCGTCAATACCGCCTCGGTCGCGGCCTATGAGGCGCTGTCAGGGCAGGCGGGCTATGGCGCGTCCAAGGCCGGGGTGGCGGCGATGACATTGCCGCTGGCGCGGGAACTCGCGCGGTTCGGCATCCGGGTGGTGGCGGTGGCGCCCGGGTCTTTCGATACCGGCGTTTTTGACCGGGTGCCGCCCCAGACGCAGCGCCAGCTTATCGGTGATGTGCCCTTTCCGCGCCGCGCGGGCAGGCCGGAGGAGTTTGCCAGCCTGGTGGTGGAGATCATCGGCAACCAGATGCTGAACGGATCGGTGCTGCGGATCGACGGGGCGGTGCGGATGCGCGAGCCGGTGGGCGACGCATGAGCACGCGCCCCGATATCCGATACCGCGCGCTTTATGGTGACCGGCTGGTGCCCTGCTATGACGACTGCCCGGAAAACCTTGACCGGATGCTGGTGCGGGTTGCTGCCAGACAGGGCGCGCGGCCTGCCGTTTTGGATGGCGGGCAGGAAACCAGCTATGCGGCGCTGGTGACATGGGCCGGGGCGATTGCTGCCGGGCTGGCGGGTCGTGGCATCGCCAGGGGTGACAGGGTGGCGCTGTTTGCCGGAAACGGCGCCGGTTTCATTGCCGCGTTGCTGGGAATCTGGCGGCTGGGGGCCATTGCGGTGCCCATTGGCAACCGCCAGACAGCCGATGAGCTGACCTATATGCTGGGCCAGTGCGGGGCTGCGGCGCTGATCTTTGACCGTGGCCTTGCCGAGCGCTTGCCTGCGCCGGGCGCAATGCCTTCGGTGCGGCTGCTTGCGGTGATCGACGACGGCACCGGGGTGGCGGCGGCCCTGCCTGCGGGCACGGTCGGGCTTGATGAACTGGCGGCAGGTCAGGCGCCCTTGAGCGACCCGCCGGCGGTCAGCGCGCAGGATGTGGCCTGCATCATGTATACCTCAGGCACCACCGGGCGGCCCAAGGGCGCGATGCTGTCGCATCTGGGCTTTTACCACACGGCGCGGAACTACGAATTTCAGTTTGGCTACACCGCAGAGGACCGGATGCTGCTGGTGATCCCGGCCACGCATATCTCGGGCCTGCTGGCGACGGTGCTGGTGACGTTGCAGACCGGCGGCTGCATCGTCTGCCGCCGCAGCTTCAGCGCCCGTGATGTGCTGGCGACCATCGCGCAGGAACGGATCAGCGCGGCGGTCATGGTGCCCGCGATGTATAACCTGCTGCTGCTGGAGCCGGATATTGCGGCGCATGACCTGTCAGCGTGGCGGATCGGTCATTTCGGCGGCGCGGCCATGGCCGAGGTGACGATCCGCAAACTGGCCGAGGCCATGCCGGGGCTGCGGCTCTATAACGGCTTTGGCAGCACCGAAACCCTTTCGGCTGTCACGCTGACCGGGCAACTGGGCCCGGATGACCCGCTGGAATCGGTCGGCAAGCTGCTGCCCTGCATTGATATCCGGGTGCTGAACCCTGACGGGCAGGAAGTGAAGGCGGGTGAGGCGGGCGAGCTGTGGATACGCGGCCCCGGCAATGCCATCGGCTACTGGAACAACCCGGATGCAACGCGCGCGGCCTTTGTCGGCGGCTACTGGCGCAGCGGCGATATCGGATCGGTGGATGAAGCCGGGTATCTGCGGGTGTTCGACCGGATCAAGGACATGGTCAACCGTGGCGGCTACAAGGTGTTCTGCGTCGAGCTTGAAAACGTGATCCACGAATTCCCCGGCGTGATCGAGGTTGCGGCGGTGGCCAGCCCCTGCCCGGTGCTGGGTGAGAGGGTGCATGTCTTTGTCCATGCCAGACACGCGCCCGATGCATCAGCGCTGCGCGATTTCTGCCGGGAGCGGCTTGCGGATTACAAGGTGCCCGATTTCGTCACCTTCTGCGCAGAGCCGCTGCCGCGCAATCTGAATGGGAAATTGTCGAAAGAGCCGCTGAAAGCTGCAGCCCGCGAGGCCGCCGCGCAGGGGGGGGCGCACAGGCGTCCGGAAGACAGGCGCCCGGGAAAAGGAGATTGAAATGGTGAAACCCGTATACATTCTTGGCGGCAGCCAGACCGACTTTGCGCGCCATGCGGCCCGCGCGGGCGAGGGGCTGTTCGAGCTGATGCGCGATGCCGTGCTTCCGGCGCTGGCCGATGCACGGCTGGAGCCGGGGCAGGTGGATGCCTGCCATGTCGGCAATTTCACCGGCGAGCTGTTTGCCGGGCAGGGGCAGCTTGGCGGCATGTTCGCGGCCATCGACCCGGCGCTCTATGGCAAGCCCGCCGGGCGCCACGAGGCCGCCTGCGCTTCGGGCAGTATCGCGCTGCTGGCGGCCACCGCCGAGATCGAGGCGGGGCGCTATGACTGTGTGCTGGTCGCCGGGGTTGAGATGGAGCGCAATGTGCCCGGCAAGGAGGCCGCGCGGTATCTGGGTGCGGCGATGTGGGTGGGGACCGAGGGCCAGGAAGCGACCTATCCCTGGCCAAGCATGTTCGACCGGGTTGCGGCGGAATATGAGCGGCGTTACGGGCTGGACTATGCCCATCTGGCGGCGATTGCCGAGCTCAACATCGCCAATGCCCGCCGCAACCCGCTGGCGCAGACCCGTGACTGGCAGTTCACGCCTGAGAGCTTCAGTCAGGATGACACGGCGAACCCGGTGATCGAGGGGATCGTGCGCCGACAGGACTGCGCGCAGGTGACCGATGGCGGTGCGGCGGTGATCCTCGCCTCCGAGGCGTTTGCGACAGACTGGGCCGCGGCGCGCGGGCTGACGCTGGATCAGGTGCCGCGCATCGCGGGCTGGGGGCATCGCACCGCGCATCTGCGGCTGGAAGAGAAGCTGCAGATGAGCCGCAACCATCCGCTGGTCTTCCCGCATGTCAGCGACGCGATTCAGGACGCCTTTTCGCGTGCCGGAATCGGCAGCGTGTCTGACCTGCAGGGGATTGAGACGCATGATTGTTTCACCCCGACGGAATACATGGCCATCGACCATTTCGGCATCACCCCGCCGGGCGAAAGCTGGCGTGCCATCGAGGCGGGCGACATCCGGCCCGAGGGGCGGATACCCGTCAACCCAAGCGGTGGGCTGATCGGCGTGGGCCACCCGGTGGGGGCGACGGGCGTGCGGATGCTGCATGACGCGGCGCGGCAGGTCACCGGCCGGGCGGGTGATTGCCAGATACCGGGGGCGCAGCGCTTTGCCACGCTCAATGTCGGCGGAAGTGCCACCACGGTCGTCAGCTTTGTTGTGGCCCGCGGAGACTAGCGGGGCGCGACAGGCCCGGGCGGGAAGTGCCGCAGAAATACGAACCCGATCGTGGAGGATCGGTCAACAAGTGGAGGAGAGAACGACATGACGACAAAGAACAGCAGCCTTTCCCGGCGCCATTTTCTGGCGCGCGGGGCGACGGTGGCAGCAGGCGCGGGCGTGCTTGCCGCACCTGCGACCATCGCTTCGGCCAGCACGCCGGTCACCTGGCGGATGCAGACCCATTTCCCTACCGGGACGTGGTATTACACTGATGTGTTCCAGGACCTTGCAGACCGGATCACCGAGGGCACCAATGGCGAGCTGGTGATCGAGACGCATGCGCCCGGCTCCATCGTCGGAACCAGCGACAAGCTGATCGCGGCGGGGCGCGGCACGCTGGACGCAGCCTTCACCTTTCCGGCCTATTGGGTGGGTCAGATCCCTGCCGCAGGGCATCTGAACGGCAATCTCGGCACATTCTCATCGACGCAGGAGATGGAGTATTTCTTCTTCGAGATGGGCGCGCTGGATATTGTCCGTGAAGCCTATGCCGAGCGCGGCGTCTATGTTGTGGGGCCGATCGCGGGGGGCGGGGTCACGCTGTTTGGCAAGCGCCCGATCCGCACGCTGGAAGATCTGCGCGGCTACAAGATCCGCACCACCGGCACCGCGGCGCGGGTTCTGGAAAAGCTGGGCGCGGCCCCTGTCTCGGTCGCGGGGGGCGAGCTGTATCAGGCGCTGCAAACCGGGGTGGTCGATGCCGCGCATTGGGGCAGCGTGTCCGGCGGGATCAGCATGAATTTTCAGGAGGTGACCTCGTATATCATGCAGCCTGATCTGATCTATCCGACCAATCTGGAAGTATTCGTCAACATGGACCGCTGGAATGCCCTGGGCGAAGACCACAAGCGCGTGGTGCATGACGCGGTGCGCGCAACGACCGGCATTTACACCTCCAAGATTCTGCATGAGGATATCAGCGGCATCAACAGCTTCGTCAACGATCACGGCGGCGAGGTGGTGATGATGGAAGACGCGGTGCTGGAGGAGATGCGCACGGCATCAATGGCGGTCGTTGACGAGATATCGGCGCAGGACCCGCGCTACAGTGGCCGGATCGGCGATCTGCTGCACGAGTTCATGCGCTTCACCGGCAAGCTGTAAACGCGCGGCGGCGGTTGCCGCCGTGATCCCTGTTCTGTGTGCCGGCGTGGCAAGCCGGCACACCTCCTCAGCCACCAAAGGGGCCCGCATGCTTATTGCCGACGCAATCAACCGGTTGAACAGCTTTGTCGGAAAGCTTGTCAGCTATGCCATCTGGATCGGCATGGTCGTGGTCGTATACGAAGTGGTGATGCGCTATGCCTTCAATGCACCCACGGTCTGGGCGCAGGGTTACATGCAGCGCATATTCGCGGGCTACTTCATTCTGATCGGCGCCTATACCCTGATCGAGCGCGGCCATGTGCGCGTTGATCTGTTGCTGAACGGCAGGTCCCCGCGCTGGAGCGCATTTCTGGACATGATCAATTACGCGGTTCTGCTATTGTGGACCGGCGCGCTGGCCTATGAGGGCTGGTTCTATTTCAACGATGCGTGGCGCTTTGGTGAGCGTGACGACAGCGCCCTTGGTCATGTGCTCTGGCCGGTCAAGCTGGCGCTGTTCGTCGGGGTGGTGCTGATGGCGCTGCAGGGGCTGGCTGAGCTGATGCGCGCCGCCGCCCGTCTCTGGCGGCCCGAAGAGGAGAGGCCGTCATGAGCCCTGAACTTCTGACCATCGGCATGTTCGGCGCGCTTCTGCTCCTGATCATGGCGGGCGTGTCACTGTCCTTTGCCCTTGGCGGGGTCGCCGTGGTGTTCACGCTCATGCTGTCGGGGCCGAATGGCCTGTTCCCGATGATCTCGGCGGTGTTCGGCAGCATGTGGTCGATCCTGCTGACGGCGGTGCCGTTCTTCGTTTTCATGGGTGTCGCGCTTGCACGGTCGCGGATTTCCGAGAACCTTTATGAAGCGTTCTATCTGTGGTCAGGCCGCGTGAACGGCGGGTTGCTTCTGGGAACGGCCGGTTTCGCGGCGGCACTTTCCGCCATGACCGGAAGCTGCGCAGCCTCGACCCTGACCACCGGCAAGGTCGGCCTTCCGGCGATGGAGAAGCACGGCTACGACAAGCTTTTCGCCCTGGGCACGATCGGCGCCGCCGGAACGCTGGGTATTCTGATCCCGCCGTCGGTCACGCTGATCGTGATCGGCATGACAACCGGGCTGTCGGTGGGCCGGTTGTTCATGGGCGGGCTGATTGCGGGCATTCTGGTGCTGGTGCTGATCATGGCCTATGTGGCGATCCGCTCGCATCTTGCGCCGTCCATGGCGCCCGCCGTGGGGCGGCGGGTGCGGACCTCTGAAAAGCTGCGCGCACTGCGCTCTGTCGTGGTGCCGCTGCTGATTATTCTGAGCGTGCTGCTGACCATCTTCATGGGCCTTGCCACTCCGACCGAGGCGGCGGCAGTGGGGGCGATGGCGGTGTTTCTGGCTGTTGCCCTGCGCGGTGAGGTCACGCTTCAGTTTATCCGGCAGGTAAGCCACGAGACCGCCAGCACCACCGGAATGGTGATCTGGATTGTCTTTGGCGCCACTGCCTTTGTGTCGGTCTATTCGGCGGGGGGCGGGATTGCCTTCATGCGCGGGCTGCTGCTGGCCTCCGAGATATCGCCCTGGATGATGATCGTGCTGATGCAGCTGATCGCGCTGGTGCTGGGCATGTTCCTTGACCCGCTGGGCATCATCCTGCTGGTGCTGCCGATCTTCTACCCGGTCGTTATCGCGCTGGGGTTTGACCCGCTGTGGTTCTGCGTCATCTTTCAGCTCAACCTCTGCATCGGATACATAACCCCGCCCTTTGGCTACAACATCTTCTATCTGAAGGCGCTGAGCCCGGAGACACCCATTCTGGGCCTCTACCGCGCGGTCATGCCGTATGTGGCGCTGATGATCTTCGCGGGGATGCTTCTGATGCTCTTCCCGGCGATTCTAATCGACGGAACCGCGCTGCTCATTCGGTAAGGGCAGGCCCCGGCCAGCCCTGGTCACTGGCGGGGTTTGCCGGGCTCGGGCATTGCTGAACGCGGGGCGTTCTCGTGCCGGAAGAACCACGCTTTCGCGATTTCCGTGGCCACGATATACGCGCTGACGATCGCCACCACGGCGGCCAGTTCCTTGCCCGACAGCGGCACAAAGCCGAAAAGCGCGCTAGCCTCGCCAAGGAACGGGATTGCAAAGGTGGCGGCCGCGACAACGAGGGTTGACCAGAGCAGCAACCGGCTGGGCCGGCTGCGGAAGGCGGGCTTTCGGGTGCGCAGAACCAGAACCACCGCCAGTTCCGTGAGCAGCGAGATCATGAACCACGAGGTCTGGAACGCCGCCTGACCCGCGTGAAAGATATAGAGCAGAACACCAAAGGTCAGCAGATCAAAGACCGAGCTGATCAGCCCGAAGACGATCATGAAGCGCTGAATGTCCTTGATGTTCCAGCGCTGCGGCGCCGAGACGCGCTCAGGGTCCACATTGTCACTGGAGATGGCGAGCGCGGGCAGATCTGAGAGGAAGTTGTTGAGCAGGATCTGCTTGGCCGCCAGCGGCAGGAACGGCAGAAGCGGTGTCGCCAGCGCCATGCTGATCATGTTGCCGAAATTCGCGCTGGTGGTGATGGTGATGTATTTGAGCGTGTTGGCAAAGGTGCGCCGCCCGTCCTCGACCCCCTGGCGCAGCACGTCCAGATCGCGGCTGAGCAGGATGATGTCGGCGCTTTCGCGGGCCACGTCCACGGCGCCGGCCACCGAGATGCCGACATCGGCGGCATGCAGCGCCGGTGCGTCATTGATCCCGTCGCCCAGATAGCCGACCGAGTTGCCGGTGCGTTGCAGGGCGCGGACAACGCGTTCCTTCTGCTGCGGGTCGATCTCGACAAACAGATCGGTGCGCGGGGCGAGATGCCACAGCGCCTCGTCCTTCATCCCCGCAATGTCCTCGCCCGTCAGCATCGACCCGGCGTTCAGCCCCACCACTGCGGCCATGTGGGCGGTGACATGGCGGTTGTCGCCGCTGATCACCTTGATGGCGATGCCAAGCCGGGCAAGGTGCTGAATTGTCTCACGCGCCTCGGGTTTGGGCGGGTCAAGGAACACCAGAAAGCCGCGAAAGACCATGTCGCGCTCATCTTCGCGGTCATGATCGGGCTTTGCGGCAACCCGCCGCGTCGCCAGCGCCAGAACGCGAAACCCCTCATCGCCCTTTGCCCGGAACACCGCGTCAAGCTCTGCGCGCGCGGCATCATTCAGGGGCAGTTCCGCACCATCGCGCTCAAAGGCGGTGCAGCTTTCGAGGACGTTTGCGAAGGCGCCCTTGGTGATGAACAGATGCTCTGGCGCGCCGTCCTCGGCCACGACGATGGTCAGACGGCGGCGCACAAAGTCATAGGGGATCTCGTCGATCTTGGTCAGGCCCACCGTCGTCAGCCCTGCGGCAGCACCCGCCGCGACGATGGCGGTATCGAGCGGGTTCTCGATTCCGGTTTCAAGCGCGGCGTTGACATAGGCAAGCTGCCGCACCGCGCCGGATGGCCGGTTTGCGGTATCCAGCACCTCGCTCAGCACGATGGTGCCTTCGGTCAGTGTGCCGGTCTTGTCGGTGCACAGGATGTTCATGCTGCCGAGATTTTCGATAGCGTCCAGCCGCCGCACGATCACCCCGCGCCTGCTCATGGCGCGGGCACCCGCCGACAGGGTAACACTGATGATTGCGGGCAGAAGTTCGGGCGAAAGCCCCACCGCCAGCGCCACGGCGAACAGCAGCGATTCGATCACCGGGCGGTCCAGCAGCAGGTTCACCGTCAGCACGAACAGGACGATGACCACCATCACCCGGATCAGCAGATAGCCGAACCGGCGCACCCCGCGCGTGAAATCCGTCTCGGGCTGGCGCGCCCGCAACCGGGCGGCGATGGCGCCGAATTCTGTCCGGCGTCCGGTCCGGACGACCAGCACCCTTGCCGTGCCGCTGCGCACCGATGAGCCAAGGAAAACCGTGTTGGTCCGCGCCGCGAGGGGGGCATCGGCGGCGATGATTCCGGGGCGCTTTTCGACGGGAAACGACTCCCCCGTCATGCTGGCCTCAGAGACGAGGAAATCCTGCGCTTCGATCACCACCCCGTCCGCCGGGATCAGGTTGCCCGCCGACAGAAGGATCACGTCACCGGGCACGATCTGCGCGACCGGCAGCGCCTGTTCAACCCCGTCGCGCAGCACCCGGGCTGTCAGGGCAAGCCGTTTCTTCAGCTCCCTGACCGCGGTGGAGGCCCGGTATTCCTGAAAGAAACTCAGGGCCGAGCTGCCCAGCACAATGGCCAGAATGATCCCCGCATCCACCCATTGCTGCAACAGCAGCGAGATGGCGGCGGCAAAGGCAAGGATCAGGACCAGCGGGCTTTCAAACTGCCGGAGCAGAAGGCGCAGGGCGCTCAGGCGGGGGGCATCCTCGACGCTGTTGGGCCCGACGGCGGCAAGCCGGGCTGCCGCGTGTTGTGACGAAAGGCCCCCGGTGCCGTCGCCGGAAGTCTCCGCAAGGGTGGAGGCGTCCTGGCTCCAGTAGCTTGCGTCACGCGCCGCGTCTGCCATGGGGCGCCCCCCCGGTCACAACAAGGCAGACCGGCGCGGGCGCGGTCTTTGTCGGCCCGGTCGCATCGGCGGTCATGTCTGGAACACATAGGTGCCGGGCGCTGCGGTGATCGGTGCAAGGCCCTTGTCCGGCGCACCCGAGGCGGGCGGCGCCACCGGGCCTGTGCTTTTGCCCGCCAGCCAGTCTTTCCATTCCGGCCACCACGATCCCTTTCGCGGCGTTGCCTTGGCCTGCCAGTCATCCGGTCCGACATAGAACGCCCCTGCCGGGCGGTGCGACCACAGGTAATGGCTGCGCGGATTGCCCGGTTCATTGACGATGCCGCTGTTGTGCCCGCCGCCGGTCAGAACAAACGTCAGGTCACAATCGGTGAAAAGCTGCGTCTTGTAGACCGAGCGCCACGGCGCGATATGGTCGGTCTCGGTTGCAATGACGAACATCGGGGCCGAGATATCCTTGAGCGCGATCACCCGGCCTTCAACCGCGAAACGCCCTGCGGTCAGGCGGTTTTCCAGAAACAGGCCGCGCAGGTATTGCGAATGCATCTGCGCGGGCATGCGTGTGGTATCGGCCACCCAGACGCCCATATCCGTCGGCAGATCATCCTGACCCAGAAAATACCGCCGCACCGCGCGCGACCAGATCAGGTCTTCCGACCGGATCGTGGAGAAGGTGCGCGCCATCTGGGGCCGGTCAAGATAGCCCTGATCCCACATCATGTCCTCAAGGAAGGCGACCTGGCTTTCATCGACGAAAAGCAGCAACTCCCCCGCCTCGGCGAAATCGACCTGCGCGGCCATCAGCGTGATGCTGGCGAAACGCTCGTCGCGCTCGCGCGCCATGGTTGCGGCGGTGATGGCCAGAATGGTGCCGCCAAGGCAGTAGCCGACGGCATGCACCTTCCGGTCCGGAACAATGGCGTTGACGGCATCCAGCGCGGCCATCACGCCTGAGTGGCGGTAGTCCTCCAGCGACAGATGGGCCTGTTCCGCCGTCGGATTGCACCATGAGATCATGAAGACCGTAAAGCCCTGACCGACCAGATAGTTGACCATCGAATTATGCGGCGAAAGGTCAAGGATGTAATACTTCATGATCCAGGCGGGCACGATCAGGACAGGCTCGGCCTGCACCGTCCCGGTTTGCGGCGTGTACTGGATCAGCTCAAACAGGTCATTGCGGAAGATGACTTCGCCGGGTGTGCAAGCCAGACCCTGCCCCACCCTGAACCCCTCCGGCGCCGGGTCGTGGGTCTGGGTGACGGTCTTGAGGAAGTCCCGCGCGAAATGCGCGGCGCCCTGGGTCAGGTTGCGCCCACCCGCCGCGGTGGTCGCCTCGATGATTTCGGGATTGAGGGCGGGGAAGTTCGACGGCGAGACCGTGTCCAGCAGCTGTCGCGCCATGAACCGGGTGCGGTCGGCATCTTCGGGCTTCAGGCCGCGCAGGTAATCGGTCGCATTGTCCCACCAGTCCTGAGCGGCAAGGAAGCCCTGTTGCCACATCTGGAACGGGGGTTTCTGCCAGCCCGGATGGTTGAAGCGATGATCGTAGGGCTTCGGGGCAAAGGGCGGGGTGGCGTCGGGGCTGGTATTGGTGGCATGCGCCACCAGCTTCAGGGCGTTCTGCCGGGCGTTTTCATAGAGCTCAAGCTGGCGCCCGGGCGAATTGCTCATATGGAATGCCCAGTCGGTCCAGGCCTCGATGAAGGAATGGGTGGAAACACCGCCGCTCAGCCGCGCCATCACCGCGCGCACACCACGGTCAAGGTCCTGATGCGGATGTTCCCGCCGCTGCGCGCCATGCGGCGTGGCCCGGGCCGCAACCGCAGCGGGCTTTGTCTGTGGTTCGGCAGCGGTTCCGGATTTCGGTTTTGCAGGTTTGCCGGGCATTCTGAGACCTTCCGATCAGGGGGACGGGCGCGGGGTCTGCCCGCAAGTCCGCTTCGCTGGTGGCACAAACGGCCTGGTGCTCGTGTGATATGGCAAGTTCATTAACGCAGACAGATTGGTCGCGCCTTGATCGAAAGCAATGTCGCAGCGTGAGGGCGCGGCGGGGTTTTCTTGCGCAGCAATCGCCGGGGTAACTTTCCCGATGCGCGGATGGCGCCCGTTGCAGGGCGGGAAATGGCTTCAGGCCGGGGGTTCACGCTGCACCTGCGTGCCCGCGCGCCCTTCCACAATCGCGCGTGCATCCTGCAACCGGCCGATGCCCGCCATGGTGCCGCCCGCGCGCACGAAATCGCAGGCAGCGGCGATCTTGGGCCCCATTGAACCGGCGGGAAAAGTCATCGCGTCCAGCGCATCGGGTGTTATGCGCCCGATGGCTTCCTGACCGGGCGCGCCCCAGTCGCGGAACACGGCCTCCACATCGGTCAGCATCAGCAGGATATCCGCTTCCAGTGCCTCTGCCAGCAGGGCCGAGGTGCGGTCCTTGTCGATCACCGCTTCGATACCTTCCATCCTGCCATCGCGGCCCCGCACCACCGGGATGCCGCCCCCGCCCGCGCAGATCACGCAGACCCCGGCCTCGACCAGCAGGCGGATTGGCGCGATGCCCGGTATGGCGACGGGCAGGGGCGAGGGCACGACGCGGCGCAACCCGCCCGTGGCCTCTTCGACCATCGTCCAGCGATGTTCAGTGCGGGCCAGTTCCGCCTCCGCAGCCGTATAGACCGGGCCGATCGGTTTCGTGGGTTCGTCAAAGGCGGGGTCGTTCGGGTCCACCTCCACCCGGGTGAGCAGGGTGGCGCAATCGGTGCCGGGGGGCAGGGCGTTCACCAGTTCCTGCTCGATCAGATAGCCGATCATGCCCTCGGTCTCGGCCCCCAGAATGTCGAGCGGCCACAGGTTGTCCGGCGCATAGGCGGCCGAGCGCAGCGCCATCAGCCCCACTTGCGGGCCATTGCCATGCGCCACGATGATCTGATGATCACGCGCCAGATCGGCCAGCGCCCCGGCGGCGATGCGCACATTGGCATGCTGCGCCTGTGCCGTCATCGGCTCGCCGCGTTTCAGCAGGGCGTTGCCGCCAAGGGCCACCACGATACGCATGCTTCAGGCCCCTATCGTGGCAACCAGCACCGCCTTGATCGAATGCAGCCGGTTTTCCGCCTGATCGAACACCTTTGAGGCGGGGGATTCGAACACCTCATCGGTCACCTCCATGCAGTCGATGCCATAGGTCTGGAATGTGGCCTCGCCCGTCTTGGTATCGCGGTTATGGAAGGCGGGCAGGCAATGCAGGAATTTCGTGTGCGGGTTGCCCGTCATATCCATGACCTGCTGTGTCACGGTATAGGGGGAAAGCAGGGCGATCCGTTCTGCCCAGACCTTTTCCGGCTCGCCCATCGAGACCCAGACATCGGTGTAGATGAAATCGCAGCCCTCCACCCCCTCGGCCAGTTTTTCGGTCTGGGTAATCCGCGCGCCGGTGGATTCGGCCAGCTTGCGGCACTGCGCCACCAGCGCGGGTTCCGGCCACAGGCTTTGCGGGCCGCACAGGCGGATATCCATGCCGATCAGCGCCGCCCCCACCATCAGCGATGACCCCATGTTGCCGCCGGTATCACCGATGAAGCAAAACGCGATGTCGGACAGATGCTTGTGGGTGAACTCCCGCATGGTCATCAGATCGGCGAGAATCTGGGTCGGATGAAACTCATCCGTCAGCCCGTTGTAGACCGGCACGCCCGCGAACTGCGCGAGCACTTCGGCATCGGCCTGTCCGAAACCGCGGTATTCGATAGCATCATAGAACCGGCCCAGCACGCGCGCGGTGTCCTTCATCGTCTCCTTGGTGCCGATATGGCTGCCCGACGGCCCCAGATAGGTGACATGCGCGCCCTGATCAAAGGCGGCAACCTCGAATGCGCTGCGGGTGCGGGTGCTGTCTTTCTCAAAGATCAGGGCGATGTTCTTGCCGTTCAGCAGGCGCTTTTCGGTGCCTGTGGCCTTGGCCTCTTTCAGGCTGGCGCCAAGGCGGAGCAGGAAGCGCAACTCGTCCGGGGTGAAATCCAGCAGTTTCAGGAAACTGCGGCCGTGCAGATTTTGTGGCATCGGGTGGTCCTTTCAGAGGGCGTCGCGGATCAGCGGGCAGGTCATGCAATGCGACCCGCCGCGCCCGCGCCCCAGTTCGGCGCCGGAAATGGTGATGACTTCGACGCCTGCCTTGCGCAGCAGGGTGTTGGAATGGGTGTTGCGCTCATAACCGACCACCACGCCGGGGCTGATGCACAACAGGTTATTGGCATCATCCCACTGCTCGCGCTGGGATTCGTAGGTGTCGCCGCCGGTTGGCACGGTGCGCAGTTTCTTCACGCCCAGGGCGCCGGCAACCACCTCAAGGAACGGGGCTTTTTCTGCCGTCACCTGCACACCGCCCTTGCCGTCCGGGCGCAGGGAATAGGTCTGGATCGCATCTGTTACCTCGGCAAACACGGTCACCAGATCGCGGTCGCAGAAGGTGAACACGGTATCCAGATGCATTGTTGCGCGCGCACGCGGGAACTGGCAGGCGATCACCCGTTCCGCGCCGCCGCCGGCAAAGAGGGCGCGCGCCACCTGTCCCACGGCCTGTGGTGTCGTGCGCTCGCCCATGCCGATCAGGACGGTGGCATTGCCGATGGGCATCACATCGCCGCCCTCCAGCGTTGCAAGCCCGTGATCGACCTTGGGGTCGCCATACCAGACAGGAAAACCGGCATCGGCAAAGTCAGGGTGAAAGCGGTAGATCGCGGCAAGGTTCAGCGTTTCCAGCCGTCGCGCGGGCCAGAACATCGGGTTCAGCGTGACCCCGCCATAGATCCAGCAGGAGCTGTCGCGCGTGAAGATCTGGTTGGGCATCGGCGGCAGCAGAAAGTCCTCATCGCGCAGCATCGGCACCACGACACCCGCTTCGGGGATCGGCAGCTCGGTCCGGCTCATTCCGCCGATCAGAATATGCGTCAGCGCATTGGCTGGCATCTCCATCAGGCAGGCGTGCAGATCGGCGGACAGGCCCACGCCGACCGAATTGTCGGTGATCCGGGCATCCAGCAGCCAGCGCCGCGCCTCGGGCTGGGTCAGCACCACTTCCAGCATCTCGCGCAGAAGCACCACGTCAACCCCGCGTTCGCGCAGGATATCGACAAAGGCCATATGGTCGATGCGCGCCTGCTTCACCCAAAGGACATCATCAAACAGCAGGCTTTCGGCATTGGCAGGCGTCAGCCGCGCCATTTCCGAGCCGGGACGGTGGAGCATGACGCGGCGCAACTGCCCCGCCTCGGAATGAACGCCGTAAGTCAGGGTCATGGTGCGCCTCCGAAACCGACGGCCAGGGCAAGCGCCGCCATGATGATCACTGTCAGCACCAGCAGAAGCGGCCAGATGAACCGCAGCCAGCGCTCATAGGGTACCCGCCCGATGGCCAGCCCGCCCATCACGACAGCCGATGTGGGCGTGATCAGGTTGACCATGCCGCTGGCGGTGGCGAAGGCGGTCACCACCAGCTCCCGCTGGACGCCGGCGAAATCGGCGACAGGGGCGAGGATCGGCATGGACAGCACCGCGAGGCCCGAGGTGGAAGGCACAAAGAACGACAACCCCACCTCGATCCAGTAGATCACCAGAATGAAGGCGGTCTGCGACAGCCCGGCGACACTGGTTTCCGCCGAATGCAGGATCGTGTCGGTGATATGGCCCGCATCCATGATCACCACGATGCCGCGCGCCAGCCCGATGATCAGCGCCACACCCAGAAGGTCACGCGCGCCGTTCACAAAACTTTCGACCAGCCTGCCTTCGCCCAGCCGGGCAATGAGGCCGATGACGATGGCGGCCCCCAGGAACAGCCCGCTCATTTCCGCCATCCACCATCCGCCGATCGACACGCCCCAGACCATCACACCAAAGGTCAGCGCAAACAGGATCAGGACGATCTTGTGCAGGCCGGTGAAGGGGGCGGCACCGGGCTGTGATTGCCCCGGCGTTTCGGCCAGAAAATGCGCTTCGTTCTCGGCCTTCTTGTCATAGACCAGCGATTTCGTCGGGTCGGCGCGGACCCGGGCCGCGTAGCGCATCACGAAGGCCACGGTGACAGCCCAGCAGACCACGAGGATCACCAGCCGCAACACCAGCCCGTCGGCAAAGCTTACCCCTGCCGCATCGGACGCGATGACGGTGGAAAACGCGTTGACCGTTGAGCCCAGAACACCCACCCCCGCACCCAGCAGGATCACGGCCACCGCCGTCAGTGCGTCATACTTCGCCGCAATCATCACCGGGATCAGCAGGACATAGAAGGCAAGCGTTTCTTCGGCCATGCCATAGGTTGTGCCGCCAAGCGCGAACAGCGCCATCAGGAACGGGATCATCCAGTTCTCGCGCCCCTTCAGGCGGACCATGGCGCGGGCGATGCCTGCGTCAATCGCGCCGGTCGCTGTCACCACCCCGATAAACCCGCCGATGATCAGCACGAACAGCGACACGTCAATGGCATTGGCGGTGTATTCCAGCGGGTCATAGAACCCCGCGATCGGCGCCAGAATCACGTCGAAAAAGCCCTGCGGGTTGGCATCGGTGGGCGCATAGCTGCCCGCCAGCGGCACATCCTTGCCAAGGGCCTCGGACGGGACGCGCTGATACTGCCCCGCCGGGATGATCCATGTCAGCGCGGCGACAAGAATGATCAGCGCGAACAGGATGGTGAAGGCAGAAGGAAAACGGAACCCCGGCTTCTCGGTGATAGGCATGGAAATGCTCCCGAAGCGAAACGCTCCCTGTCAGCTTAGCGAAGATGCGGCGCGGCCGGGTTGATGTAGATCAGGGACCATGGCCGCGCATCAGGGCAGACTGCGGTTTTTCAACATGAGGAATGCCGCCATGCTGCGCCTTCTCGCCATTGCCTTCTGCGTGCTCGCCTTACCGGCGCTCGCGGAACCCTCCGTGCTGACCATCGCACAGGACCGATATGAGGCCGGGAGAGCCTTGCGCTTCGCTGAGCCCGATGTGGCGGATCTGTTCATGGCCGGGAACCGGGTGGTTGTGGCGGCGCCGGTCGGTGGCACGGCGCATCTCACGGGTCGGCGGGTTACGGTCGAGGCGGCGGTGAGTGGCGACCTTTTCGCGGCAGGCTATGCGGTGGCGACGCGCGAGGCGGTGGCGGGCAATGCCACGGTCCTGGGCTACGAAGTGACGCTGGGGCCGGTTGCCGGGAACCTGCGGGCAGCCGGGGCCGAGATCGCGGTGGGCCCGGTGGGGGGCTATGCGCTGATCGCCGGGGGCGAGGTGACCCTGCAGGGCGCCATCGCCGGTGATGTGGTAGTGCTGAGCGACCGGATCACATTCGCGCCAGACGCCAGTGTCGGCGGGGCGCTCACGATCTATGCCGCCGATCCTGCGGGCGTCGTGGTGCCGGAAGCGGTGGCACCGGCGGCGCGGGTCAGGATTGAGCATCGCAGAGATTTCAGCGCGGGCAGATGGGACGAACAGATGCCGGTGCGCGTTCCGGTCTGGGGGGTTGTCGGCGGGTTTCTGTCCGGCGTGCTGATCTCGGGGCTCATGGCCGCCCTTGTCATTGCCGTTGCTCCCCGGGCTGTGGAAAGCTGGCGCCAGCTAGCGGTGGCGCATCCGGGTCGGGCGATCTGGTCGGGGTTTCTGGTGACATCGGCGCTGGCCGGGTCGGGCTTTGTGCTGATGCTGACGATTATCGGGGTGCTCCTGCTGCCGGTCATGCTGATGATCACGGTTGTCGCGATCTTTGCGGGTTACGCGCTTGGCGCCTATGTGCTGGGGGTCGGGCTGTGGCTGGCCGCCGGGCGAGGCATGCCTGACGGCATCGCGGGCAAGTTCGGGCTGGCCTGTCTGGGCGCCCTTCTTGCCGGGCTGGCCTGGCTGATTCCCGTGGCGGGCTGGTTCTTCGTGCTGGGCCTGACGCTGCTGGGCATCGGAACGCTGGCGGCCTTTGTCCTGCCGCGCGGGATGCTGCTGCGCCGCGAGCCTCAGGCATTCTGACGGACGGTGGCGGGCAATGAGGTGCCGGGAAAATGCCTTTCCCGCGCACCGGGCCGGTTCGGGATTTTGAGATGATGGATCGTGTTTTGCTCTGGGCCGGGATTGCCGGGTCGCTGATCTTCGTGGCGACGGTTCTTCTTGGCGCAATGGCCTATCCCGGGTATTCGCATCTGAGCAACGCGGTCAGCGAACTCGGACAGCGCGGCGCGCCGCATGCGGTGGGCGTGGCGACCGGATTCGGCATCGCGGCGTTCCTGTCCGGTGCCTTCGGCCTTGGTGTGATCCGGGCGGCGCGTCCGGATGAGAGGATGCTCAGGCTCGCGGGCTGGCTTCTGGTGGCCTATGCGGTTCCCGCCATCCTTTCGGGCACCGTTTTTCCCATGGACCCGTTCGGAACCGGAATGACCCTGCCGGGGATCCTGCACAGCGTTTTTGTCGCGCTGGCTGCGCTGTCGGTGATTGCCCTGCTGGTGGTCGGGGGGCGGGCTTTGCGGGCCCGGCATCGCTGGTTTACCGGCTACTCGGGTGTGTCAATCGCGGCGATGCTCGCCGGGGGTGCCCTGTCGGGGATCTCCGGCTTCTATGGTATGAACATTCTCGGCGCAGCCGAGCGGCTGACGCAGGCCTCTTATCTTCTGTGGATGATGGTCTTTGCTGGTCTTCTGCTGAAGCACCGGGAAGCCCCGGCAGAATCCTTTCCCGGCACGCAAGGTTGACGCGATCACGCCAGACGGTGCTCACCCCTGTCTGCGCGGGGCGGCTGCAGGATGGCCTGCGGGCTTACCGAGCAGGGTTGCAGTGGCGGCTCACCCCGTCACCAGCCCATCCCCCACCACGATCTGACGCCGACACAGGCTTGCGATTTTTTCGTCATGGGTGGAAATCAGGAAGGTCACGCCCTCGTCGCGGTTGATCTCGGCGATCAGGTCCATGACCTGCATGGCAGACTCCCGGTCAAGGTTGCCGGTGGGTTCATCCGCAAGCACCAGTTCGGGTCGGTTCATCAGCGCGCGCGCCACGGCCACGCGCTGTTTCTGCCCGCCCGATAGGTTGGCGGAGGGAAAGTCGGTCCGGTCAGCCAGCCCCATGCGCGCCAGCAATGCGCGGCCCCGGGCGCGGGCGGCGGGGCTTTCGCGCCCCTCGCGCACGGCGGTTGGAAAGACCACGTTTTCCAGCGCGGTGAAATCCGGCAGCAGGTTGTGGAACTGGAACACGAAGCCGATGTGCCGGTTGCGGAATGTCGTCAGCGCCCGGTCATCGGCGGCCACCAGATCCTGCCCCAGCATGACATGGCTGCCCGATGTCGGTTTCATCAGCGTGCCAAGGATGGTCAGCAGCGTGCTTTTGCCTGACCCGGAGGGGCCCAGCAGCGCCGCCATCTCGCCGGTCTCCAGCGTCAGCGACAGCCCGCGCAGCACCCGGGTTTCGGCCTCGCCGTGACCGAATGTCTTGACCAGATCGCTCACCCTTAACAGCGCGCTCATTGGCCGATTGCCGTCACCGGATCCACCCGTGCCGCCGCCCGCGCGGGCAGGATAGAGGCGAGGATCGCGCCGATCACCGTCAGCGTGACCGCAAGGCCATAGGAGCCCTGGGTGATGTCCATGGGCAGCATACCCACCTCGAATGCCTCGCGCGTCGGAAAGGGCAGCAGCGCCAGATAACCAAGTGCGGCGCCGCACAGCCCGCCCATCAGTCCGATCAGCGCGCCCTGCGTCACAAAGACAAAGATCACAAAGCCCCGCCCCGCGCCCATTGCCCGCATGATGCCGATTTCGGGGCGGCGGCGGTAGGTGGACAACAGCAGCGCCGAGGCCACCCCGATCACGATGGTGATCAGCGCGAAGGATTTCAGGAAATACCCGGTCTGCGCCTGCGCGTTCAGCGCCTCCATCAGTTGCGCGGCCCCATCGGTCCATGGCACGGCATCAAGGCCTGTCAGCGCCCGGATGCGCAGCGCGGTGGCATCGGCGGTGTTCAGATCGGCCAGCTTGATCTCGATGCGCGTTACCCCCTGGGGCAGCGCGAACAGGGTGCGCGCGGTCGGCAGGGCGACAAAGGCGCTGCTGGCGTCGATCATGCCGTTGCCGGTGTCGAAGATCCCGCTCAGCGTCAGCACCATCGACACCCCGCCCGAGGATTGCAGCCGCAATGTCTGGCCAAGCCGGAGCGACAGGTCATCCGCCAGCCGCCGCCCCAGCACGATCAGCCCCGGCCCCGGCCGGGCCAGCCCTTCGACCATATAACCGTCAAGATTCAGGATCGCGGATTCGCGCCCCGGCTCCACCCCCGTCACGCTGACCTGGGCCACCTGCGCGCCGCGTGTCAGAAAGCCCGCGCCGGTGATCTGCGGCGAGACAGCGATCACCCCCGGCACCGCGGCGATCAGCGGGATGAAGGTTTCGGCCTCGGCCAGTGTGGCGGTGCGCGCGCGGCCCCGCTCTGCCACGGCCAGAACATGCCCTTCGGGCGAGATCAGGATGGCCGGGACGGCATCTTCGGCCTTGATGGTGACATGGCTGAGATCGCCCACGGTGCGCGACAGGATGAACTCGGCCAGCCCGCCGATCAGGGCCGACATGAAGATGAAGATGAACACGCCCACGGCAACGCCCGCGACCAGCAGCGCGGTCTGCGCCTTGCTGGCGGTCAGGTAGCGTGCGGCGATCTTGAGCGCGTAGAGCATCAGCGCGGCCCTGCCTGCACCGCCTGCCCGTCGCTGATGCCGGTAGCATCGACGATCAGCAGATCGCCGGGCACCAGCCCCCCGGTCACAATCAGCCGCGCGGCGGGCCAGTCGATCACGCTGACGGCGCGGCGCAGGGCGATGCCGTCCGCCACGACAAAGACCGCCGCACCGGCATCACCGGTCCGGATGGCCGAGCGCGGCGCCGTCAGCGCGGCATCCTGCTGATCGACAATGATATTGGCGGTGACGGTCAGCCCGACAGGCGCGTTCACCGCCTGATCGAAGGCGAGTTTGACGGCAAGGCCCCCCGTCGCCGGGTCCACCCGCTGCGATACGAAACTGACGCGGCCATCATGCGCGCTCATATCGCCTGCCAGTTGCAGCACGGCGGGAAGGCCCGCGCGGATCTGGGTGGCATAGGCCTCGTCCACATCGGTTTCGACGCTCAGCGCGCTCAGATCGGCGAGTGTCAGCAGCACGGTCGCGGGGTCGATGATCTGGCCGGGATCGACATTCAGCGCCAGCACCGTTCCGTCCATCGGCGCGCGGATGGTGAAATTGGCAAGCTGGATCTGTGCCTGATCAACCAGCGCGGTCATCCGCGCCACCTCCTGCGTTGCCGACTGAACGGCGGTTTCGGCGCTCTCCAGCAGGCTGCGGGCGACATTGGCCCCCAGCGCCTCGGTCCGGGCATAGGTCGCCTGCGCCTGCGCCTGTGCGACGAGCGCTGCATCCATACCCGCCACCGCCTGACGCAGAACCGCCTGCTGTGAGGCGGCATCAACGCGGGCCAGCGCCGCATTGGCCCGGACCGTGTCACCCTCGCTGACCAGCACTGCGGCCAGCGGGCCGCCGACAACCGCGCGCACATCGACGGAATGCAGCGCCGCGATCCGCCCGTTGACCGCCAGAACCCGCGTCACCGGGGCAAATGCCGCAATCTCGGTGGCAACCGGGACCGGCCCCGGAAGCCACGGCTGAAAATAAAGCACCAGCCCCAGCCCGGCAGCCAGCGCCACGCCCGCTCCCCAGAACCACGTCCGCCGCCTGCGCTCAGCGGGCAGCGGCGCGACCGGGGGCTGGACCACCGGCAAGAGATGTATGTCCGGGGGCAGGGCGCTGCCTGCGGTATTGTCCGCAACACCTGACGTATGCTCTGGTGGTGACATGCCCGTTTCCCGCTGGATGTCCACGCGCAGCCCGGAGGGGGCGGCAGACAATCGGTTCAGATCACTCTCAGTACCCGGCGCCTTTCCGCGCGGCGTTGATGTGGATCAGTGACATGGCGGCCATCTTCGTCCGATATGGGGTCAGGCAAGCAATGACCTGAAGGCGGGAAGCTGACACATGGCCACCGACCCCTATGAAGCCCTTGGCCTGACGAAGTCCGCATCGGCAGACGACATCAAGAAGGCCTATCGCAGGCTGGTGCGCACCAGCCACCCGGACCTGCACCCCGATGACGCGGGCGCTGAAGCGCGTTTCAAGGCCATCTCGGCTGCCTATGATCTGCTGAAAGACCCGGAAACAAGGGCAAGGTTCGATGCCGGCGAGATTGACGCCGCAGGCGCGGAACGCCCGCAGCGCCAGTACTACCGCGACTTTGCAGAGGCGCAGGGCAATCCTTACCAGCAGCGCCGTGGCTTCGGGGCGCAGGGCGATCCGGCAGATATCTTTGCCGAAATCCTGCGCCAGCGGGCACGGGGCGGCGGCGATGACTTCGGCACAGGCGGGTTCGCCGCACCGGGTGCAGATCTGCGCTACGCGCTTGAGGTGCCGTTTCTGGACGCCGCGCGCGGCGGTGAGATGCGCATCACCCTGCCGGACGGCGGCAGCATCGCCGTCAGAATCCCGCAGGCCGCGCATGATGGCCAGACCTTGCGGTTGCGTGGCAAGGGTGCGCCCGGCTTTGGCGGCGGCCCTCCCGGCGACGCGCTCATTACCCTGACGGTGCGGCCGCATCCGGTTTTCCGCCGCGAGGGTGACGATATCCTTGTAACCCTGCCCGTCACCATCGACGAGGCTGTGCTGGGAGCAAGGGTCAGCGCCCCTACCATCGCCGGGCCGGTCAGCCTGACCATTCCGAAGGGCGCCAGTTCCGGTCGCGTGTTGCGCCTGCGCGGGCGCGGGGTGGCACGGCCCGGCGGCAAGCCCGCGGGCGATCAGCTGGTGGAGCTGCGGATTGTTGCGCCGCCGGTGATCGACGATGCCTTGCGCGATTTCCTGACCGGGTGGCGCAAGACCCATGCCCACGACCCGCGCGCGGGTCTGCTGAACGAGGCCACAACATGACCGGGTATCTGACCGAAGATGAAATCCTCGCCGCCATCCCCGGGCTGACCCGCACCCGCCTTGTCGCCTTCATCGAGACCGAGGTGGTCATCCCCCTGCGCCGGAATACCGGCGATGACAAGGCCCCGGTCTTTCGTCAGATTGACCGCGCCCGCCTGCAGCTTCTTTGCGAACTGGCCGATGATCTTGAGCTGGATGAGGCGGCTATCGGTGTGATCATCACCCTGATTGACCAGCTACATGCGGCGCGCAAAGACCTTCGGGCAGTCGTGCGCGCTGTGGAGCAAGAGCCACAGGCGGTGCGCGCCCGCATTGGTGCCGCTCTCATCAGGTCTTCCGGGTGATCAGGCGGCAGGTATCCGCCTGATCCGGCGACCCGGCTCGCCCCCGTTCAGGTCCCGGCCAGCGTCTGCTCGGCACGCGCGCGTGCCTTGACGGCCAGCGCGGGCAGCCCGGCCTCCTCATAGACGCGGGCCAGCACGCGGTTGATGGGCACGCCGTCAGGGTCATAGGTGCGCCGCATCTCCAGCACCTGCTGGGCCGCCGATGTCAGCCCGGCGCGGATCAGTGCATCCAGATGGATCTGCTCGAACAGATCGCGCTGTGCGTGGCTGCCGCCGATTTCGGCCATGCGCGGCAGGCTCTGGGCCAGCCGCGATACGGCCTGCGGATAATCGCCTCGCTGGTGGGCAAGGATGCCCTCGGCGGCGGGCAGGGCAACCTCGGCCCAGGCCGCGCGGTCATGGGCGGGGGTTTTGGCGCGCTCGCGGATGGCGTCCATCATCAGATCGGCCTCGGCCCGGTCGGTGCGGGCCAGCGCATAGAGATATTGCAGCGTCAGGAAGGGGTTGACCGTATCGGCCCCGCGCGCGGCGATGTGATCAGTGACATCGGCCCAGCGGTCACCCACGTCGATCCCGGCCAGTTCCAGCCGGGCCAGCAGCGAGACCGCACCGACCTGATCCTGACTGTAGGTTTTCATGATGCCCCAGACATGCGTGTCATAGCTGGCCAGCGCGTCGTCGATGCGGTTGCGGCTGATATAGAACAGCGCCAGATGCC
The DNA here is from genome assembly GCF_036802785.1 of Pararhodobacter sp. GTDB lineage: Bacteria > Pseudomonadota > Alphaproteobacteria > Rhodobacterales > Rhodobacteraceae > Pararhodobacter. Next base: position 132,283 of record NZ_DAIRVN010000003.1, on the reverse strand, counting down.
ACCAGTTGTGCGACCGCATGAAGGAATTGAGCCCGGCCCAATGGTCGGCGACCGATTCCAGAAACACGATCCCCTCGTCAATGCGGCCCTGCGTCAGCATCACATGGGCAAGGGCGTGATGTGCCCATGGGTCTGAGGGTTCGATTTCCAGCGCGCGGCGGGCGGATTCCTCGGCCTCGGCCATCAGATGGCATTGTTCATAGCCAAAGGCGACCATGCCATGGACATAGGGCAGTTCCGCCCCGTCAGGCAGGGCGCGCAGGCCAAGGCGCAGCATGCCCACCGCGTCGCCGTGATTGAAGGCGTGGTACTGGCCGATCTTGATGGCAACCAGATCGCGCGGATGCTCGTGCGCAATGGCCTCGGCCAGTGTGACAACGCCGGGAATGTCATCTGCCGCCCATGCAGCAACAAGGCGGGCCGCCATCGCCTCACGCGGGGTCGCACGGTCAGCGGCGGCCAGCGCGCGGGCCACAAAAGGCGCGGCGTGGTCCGGCGCCTCGGGTGATTCAAGGAACATCCACAGCATCGCGGCATAGGCATTGGCGAGGCAATGATCCGGCGCGCCCTCGGCCGCGGCGATGATGTTCGCCGCGCGGGGCTGGTAGGCCAGAAAACCAAGGATGAAATCGTCGACTCCGGCGAGGGTTTCGGCGGACCCTGCGCTGACAGGGTTGCCCAGACGATCGTTGATCATGCGTTTTCTCCGAAATGGTCCAGCAGATGCGCCGCTACCGCCCCGGCAGCGTCCCAATGGACGGAATGACCCGCCTCCGCGATCTCGACAATCCGGGTGCCGGGCAGCGCGGCAAGGCCCGCGCGGGCGGTGTCGGCGGGAAGCAGAAGGTCGCGGCCCCCAAGGATTGCCAGCGTGGGGGGCGGGGTCTCCGGCAGGGCCAGCGTGCCGCCCACGCCTTCAAGCGCCGCCAGCTGGCGGGCCATGGCGGCGGGTGTGGGGGTGTGCGGATAGGCCAGTGACTGGGCGACCGCCGCATCCACCAGGGCCGGGTTGTCATAGACCTGCGGGTTGAACAGCCAGGGGAACAGGCCGCGCAACCACAGGTCAGGCGGCATCCCGTCGCCCCTGAGCGCCAGCAGGTGCCGGAAAAGCGCCTCGTTGCGCGCCAGTCGTATGGGTGAGGCGGCCAGCAGCGCCAGCCGGTCTACCCGTTCCGGCGCCGTTGCGGTCAGGTGCAGCGCGATGGCCCCGCCCAGCGAGTGGCCTGCGACATGGGCGCGGGGCAGGCCAAGATGGTCCAGCAGCGCGGTCACATCACCCGCCCATTCCGCCAGCCCCGCCGGCGCATCCTGCGGCAGGGTGCGCCCGGTGGTGCGGTTGTCGGGGCGGATCACGGTGAAACGCGCCGCCAGCGCCTCCAGCACCGGGGCCCAGCTTGCCCCGTCACTCAGCATCCCGGCCAGCAGAACCAGCGGCGGCCCGCTGCCGTCGATCTGATAGTGGAGGCGGACGGTGGAAAGCTCTGCGAAGGGCATCAGACGCTCCGGCGGTTGAACGGGACCGGCACCGCCCGCGTGACGGGGCGGCCCGCGCCTGCGATGGCGTGGGGCAGAGCCGGGGCAGCGGCATTGAATTTGCTCACGTTCGGCGCCCTTTCCAACGATTGCAAAAGCAGTCTAGCCACGACCGCAGAGCGCCGCAAGGCGTGTCAGGGGGCCTGGGCGCAGGCCCTTCCCCCGGGCGATCACGGGGTTGGCATTTGGCGCAGGCCCAACCCTGACCTACATAAACAGCTGGCCCGCCGACCACCGGCTGCGCGCGCAAGGGGAGCCGGTTCACATGTCAGACAGACCCACGGCGGCAGAGGCCCGCGGCCTGCGATCCGCCCGCGAGATCGAAGGGCAGTTGAAATCGCTGGAATCCTTCACACCGATGGCGCTTGGCGTGCTGTCGGTGGCATCGGGGATCTATACCTATCTGGGGGTTTCCTCGCTTCTGGCAGACACCGGGGCGATGTCGTTTTTTGCGGCAATTGCCTATTCGCTGGCGGTATCGGTCGCGATCTTTGTGTTCTGGAGCTATCTGATCCGTCTGTTGCCTGCCCTGCGCACCACCGCGGCGCGGCTGGGCATGTTTGCGGCGATGGCGCTGGGGTCGATGGCGATCGTTGCCATGTCCAGCTGGCTCAATGCGGCGGCGCTGGCCGGGTCCGCGGCGGTTGAGCAGCATCTGGCGCGCACCGTGCAGGAGTATCAGAACGGGCTGGAACAGGCCAACCGTGTCGCCGTTGCCGCGCAGGGTCTGCAGCTGGATGTGGCGCGCACACGGCAAAGCTTTCAGGACCTGTCCGCGCAGGAGGCGACGGGCAACCTGTCGGGCACGGCGGGGCGGGGTGCGGTGTTTCGCGTGCTCACCCAGAAGGCCGATGAGCTGACCGCGCTGGAAGCGCAGATTGCGGGGCAGGGGCCTCTGGTTGACGCGGCCTTTGCCGAGGGCAACCAGATTCTGAGCCGAATGCGCGCGCTGACAGCCGCCACCGGCGCGGTTGAGCAACGCTCGGTCGAGTTTGCCGAGGAATCGGTCCGGCTGGCCGGGCTGATCGCGCAGCTTCGTCAGTTGTCGGTGGCGCCGCTGGTGGCGCGCGCGGCGCAGGATATGGCGGAATCGGTTGTGCTGCCCCGGCTGGACGGGTCAACCGAGGGGATCCGCAGTGACCAGCAGTCCACCATTGATGCCGTGCTGGTCGTTCTGACGCAACGGGCCGCAACCCTCTCCGCCGCGGCGGCCGAAGTGCTGGCCATGCCGACACCGGATGAGGCGACCTATGCGCCGATTTCGACCGCCGATGCGGTGCTGCGCTATGCGGGGGAGTTTATTCCGTCCTGGGCGGGGGCCATCGCCATCGACCTTTTGCCCGCCGTGCTGGTTCTGATCATGATGGTCGCGCACAGTGCCATTCGCGCGGACCGGGACGGCATCGCGCCGGAAAACACCATGACGCTGGCGGATATCCGCGCCGCCATGATCGCGCTGCGCGATATTGAGCGGCCCCATACCCCGCCAGAGCCAGAGCCCCCGGCAGAGGTGGCGAAGGTTGGCCCCCCGGCGACGGCCGAGCACCCGGCGACCGTTGACCCGGTGCCGCCGTCACAACTGTTTGCCGGCAAGCGCTGAATGACCGCGCGGGTTGTCACGCGAACGGTCTGGATGCTGCGGGCCATGCTGGCCTCGCAGATCGCGCTGGCGGGGCTGATTGTTCTGGTTGATTTTCAGCGGCTGGCGCCGGGCCTTTTCCAGAATTCATCCGCGCCGCCCGCTTCCGTTCCCGTGCAGCCGGGCGACCAGACACGGCGCTATTCGCCGCGCAGCGTGCCCGATGACCGGCCTGCGCGCCCGGACTTTCCGAGCAGTCAGGACACCCCGGCGCGCTTGCGCTTTACCGAAAGCGCGACCGACGGGGCAGGGACGGTCTTGCTGGAGGGCAGCATCGCCCCGGGTGATGGTGAGCGGTTCGAGGAATACCTTGCCGGTCGCCGGCAGGCACCGGAGGAGATTGTGCTGCACAGCCCCGGCGGATCGGTCCGTGATGCGCTGCAGATCGGGCGGATGATCCGCGCCGGTGACTGGCCGGTCACGGTTCAGGACGGTGCCGCGTGTTTTTCCGCCTGTCCCTATATTCTGGCGGGCGGGGCTGACCGGCGCGTCAGCCGGGGTGCGCGGGTGGGGGTGCATCAGCATTACTTTGGAGAAAGCACCATTCTGCCCGCCTTTCTTGCGGTTGAGAGCATTCAGCGCGGGCAGGGCGAGGTGCTGGATTTTCTCGATGAGATGGGCATTGACCTGCGCATGATGGCGCGGGCCATGCAGACATCGCCGGACAATATCTACATTCTGGTCGAGGACGAACTGACTGATTTTGCTCTGGCCACTGAAATCATCGACTAGCCCGGCGCCGCGCCTGCGGGCGGTCAGCGTTTTGGGCGGGTTTTGTGATCTTGTGCCGGGTGCCCCTTGTTAAACCGCCGCGCAGTCACACCTTTAACCCTTCAAGCACAGGACCGATCATGCTCCAGTCCCCCAGCGTTTCCGATCTGTCCCAATGCCGTGTTGCGTTGGTCGTCAATGGTGCGGCGGGCAAGAAGGACGGACAGCAGCAGCAGGACAGTATCCGCGAGGCGATCACGCCACGGGTCAGGGAGTTTGCGCTGTATTCGGTCAGCAAGGGCAGTCTTATTGCCGACACGGCAAAGCATGCGGCAGACGACGGCGCCGACATTGTGGTCGCTCTGGGCGGGGATGGCACGCAATCCGCCGTCGCCGGGGCGCTGGCCGGCGGAACAGCCGTGATGGGGGTTCTGCCCGGTGGCACCTTCAATTACTTCGCGCGCGAGCTTGGGGTGGGCGATACGGTCGAGGCGGCGCTGGAAACCCTGCTGGCGGGGCATGTGCAGCAGATGGACGTGGGCGAGGTGAATGGCCGCATCTTTCTGAACAACGCAAGCTTCGGCGTGTATCCTGAAATCCTTGAGCGGCGCGAGGCGATCTATCGCCGCTGGGGCCGCAGCCGGATGGCGGCGTATTGGTCGGTTCTGGTGACTCTGTGGGACATGCGCGACCCCATGACTATGGTCGTCACGCTGGACGGCGAGACGCGCCAGTGCAAGACCTCGCTTGCCTTTGCCGCCCGCAGCGCGTTCCAGCTGGAAAGCCTTGGTCTGGAGGGCGCCGATGCCATCCGTGACGGCCGGTTCGCGCTGTTTCTGGCCAAGGGCCAAAGGCGGCATGAGCTTGTGGCGGCGGCCTTCCGCCTGGCTTTGGGCAGGGTTGCGCCGGGGCGGGATTTCGACATGCTGACCGCCGAAGAGATCATGATCGAAACCCGGCAGGTCCGCCGCCTGCTGGCGTTTGACGGCGAGAAGGCGCGGATGAAGGGGCCGTTCCGTCTGCGCGTGCATCAGGGCGCGCTGTCAGTGATCGTCCCTGCCCCGGTGGCATCCGCCAGCACCCCAACGTCGGAGGCCCGTTGACCCGGCTGATTCATCTGACCGACCTGCATTTCGGCTTGCACCGGCAGTCGCTGGTGCAGCCTTTGCGCGCCGCGATCCTGTCGAATGCGCCTGATCTGGTAGTGGCATCCGGCGATCTGACACAGCGCGCGCATGCGGGGCAGTTCCGCCTGGCGATGGCCTTCCTGCGCGATCTGGGCGTGCGGGTCATGGTGGTGCCCGGCAACCACGATATGCCGCTGTTCAACGTTTTCGCACGTCTGCTGCATCCGTTCGGCACCTACCGGGCCGAAGTGAGCGGCAATCTGGCACCCGTGCTGCAGGCCGGGCGCCTGCGGCTCTTTGGCACCAACACCGCCGATCCGTTCCGCCGGCGCGGCGGTATTGTGCGCAAGGCCGAGATTGACCGTATCTGCCGGGCCATGCACGACGGGCCGCAGGATGTGACCAACATTCTGGTCTGTCACCACCCGATGGAAGAGCCGCCGGGCTTTGAACGGGGGGAAACCCGGGATGCACCCGCAGCGATGGCGCAACTGGCCGCAGCAGGGTTGCATATGGTCCTGTCGGGGCATCTGCATCATTGGCAGACCGGTCTTGGCATTTCCGCCGGGCTGACGCGGAAGATTTTTCAGATGCAGACCGGCACAGCCCTGTGCGCCCGCCTGCGTGAGCGTGATCACGGGTTTACCGTGCTGGATATCGGTGCAGACCGGCTGTCTGTCACGCCATGGATCGTGAACGAAGAAACACAGCAGTTTGACGCCCGGCCAGTCACGCATTTTGCCCGGCCGGACGGGCACTGGCACCGCCTCGACTGACCATCGCGGCACTGCGCGTTGCGTGGCTGATCCGGCAGCAGTTCAGATGGGCCGGAAAGCATTGCAATCGTTCCACGTTTGGTATCTTTTGATGCGGAAAAGTGGAGGAGAACATCGTGAAAATTCAGCTTACGCGCCGGATGGTGCTTGCCGGGGTCGTCGCCCTGACCGCTGTGCCCGCCTTCGGGCAAGACGCCTGGCCGACCGCTCCTGTCCGTGTTTTTGTCGGATTTCCGGCCGGTTCATCGCCCGATACCCTTGCGCGCATCGTTACCGACCAGCTGGCGCAACGTCTGGGCCAGCCTGTCGTGATCGAAAACCGGCCCGGCGCCGGGGGGGTGATCGGTGTGCAGCAAATGCTGGTATCCGCCGGTGACGGGCACACATTCGGCACGACGATCAACGGGCCGTTGACCACGTCGCAGCGCATGATGGACAGCACCGGATTCGACGTTGAGGCAGACATTCTGCCGGTGACGCTGATTGCCACCTCGCCACTGGTTCTCGCGGTCTCTGCCGACAGCGATATCGACGATCTGGAAAGCTTCATTGCTGCGGCCGGGGCCGGGGATGAGGCGATCGCCTATGGCTCGGTCGGGCAGGGGTCCGGCGCGCATCTGACCGCCGAGCTTTTCGCGACCGAGGCGGGTGTCAGCATGCTGCATGTGCCCTTCACCAGCTACGCCGAAGTCACAACCTCGATTCTTGGTGGTGAGATAGACGCCGGTTTCATGGCACCCTCCGCCGCGTTGCCCTTCGTCGAGGCGGGAACGATGCGCATGCTGGGCATGACCTCGACCGAGCCGTTTGCACAGGCGCCTGACGTGCCGCTGATTGCCGGTAACGCGGGGCTGCCCGAAGATTTCCGGGCCGAACTGTGGAACGCCTTCATCGCGCCCAGTGGCACGGATGCCGCCATCATCGAACGGCTGAATGGCGAAATCGCTGAAATCCTCGCCGATCCCGCTGTGCAGGCCCAGCTTCTGGCCATCGGCTGGCAGGCTGCACCGGGTTCTCCCGATGAACTGCGCCAGCGCATTGTCGAGGATACGGCGATGTGGGGCGCGGTGATCGACCGCGTCCAGGCGCAATAACGGGGCCGACATGCAGCGCGACTGGCCTGATCTTTGCGGCGGCCTGATTCTGGCCGCCATCGGTGCCGGTGCGGCTGTATGGGCGGCCTTGTATTATGACATGGGAACCCTGCGCCGGATGGGGCCGGGTTTCTTTCCGGTGGTCCTGGGGGCGGTCCTGTTCCTGCTGGGGATGGTGGTTGCGCTGCCTGCCGTCGGGCGCACGGCGGCGGCACCAAAGGTCGAACCTGCGGCGGCGGCGGCGGTGCTGGCGGCGATCCTGATCTTCGCGCTTGGCCTGAACCGGCTGGGGCTTGCCGGTGCGACTGCGGCCAGTGTGCTGGTCGCCACCCTGCCAGCGCCGCGCAAAGGCGCCGTCTGGCGGATTGTGCTGGCCGTTGTCGTGACCGTGCTCACCGTGCTGGTGTTCAGTCTGGGTCTGCGCATGACCCTGCCACTTTGGCCGCGCCTGCCATGACAACCTGGGAAGGCCTTGTCTTCGGCATAAGCTTTGTCACGCAGCCCGAAGTGCTGATCTACTGCTTTCTGGGCGTTGTGCTGGGCACTTTTGTCGGTGTTCTGCCGGGTATCGGCGCAATGGCCGCCATTTCGCTGCTGCTGCCAATCACCTATTACATCACGCCCGAAGCGGCGCTGATCATGCTGGCCGGCGTCTATTACGGTGCGCAATATGGCGGGGCGGTCGCATCAATCCTGCTCAGGCTGCCGGGCACGCCCCAATCGGCGGTGACCACGCTGGACGGCTACCCGATGGCACGCGACGGCAGGGCTGGCGTTGCGCTGTTCACGGCAATGGTTTCGTCCTTCACCGGGTCGGTCATCGGCATCCTTGTGCTTGTTGTGCTGGCGGGCTGGCTGTCACGCGCGGCCACGGCCTTTGGTGCGGCTGATTATGCGGCGATGATGATCCTTGGCCTTGTCGCTGCGTCCACCATCGGAACGCCCCGCCCCGCCAAGGGCTTTGCCATGGTTACGCTGGGGTTGTTGCTGGGCTGCATCGGCACCGACGTCAATTCAGGCGCGCAGCGGTTCACCTTTGGCCAGACAGAGCTGCTGGACGGCATCAACCTTGTGGCCCTTGCGATGGGTCTGTTCGGCGTGGCCGAGGTCATCGCCAATGTCCGCAACCCTGACCGGCAGGGCGTGGCGGAACGGATCGGCCTGAAGCGCCTGATGCCAACGCGGGATGACCTGCGGCGCATGGCGTTTCCCACGCTGCGCGGCAGTGCGCTTGGCAGCTTCTTCGGCGCGTTGCCCGGCACCGGATCGACATTGTCCTCTTTCCTCAGCTATTCCATGGAACGCAGGCTTTCGCGCCAGCCGGAGCGGTTCGGAAATGGCGCTGTCGAGGGCGTGGCGGGCCCTGAATCGGCAAACAACTCTGCCGCGATCACCGCCTTTGCCCCGACGCTTACGCTTGGCATTCCGGGCGATCCGATCATGGCGTTGATGCTGGGTGCGCTGGTGATCCACGGTATCCAGCCCGGCCCCATGATGCTGGAGACGCGGCCTGAGATGTTCTGGGGGCTGGTCGCCAGTTTCGGGATCGGCAACCTGTTGCTGCTGATCCTGAATCTGCCCCTGATCGGGATATGGGTTGCGATGCTGCGCATCCCGTTCAACTATCTCTATCCGGCGATCCTTGTGTTCCTGTGCCTTGGCGTCTTTTCGGTCAGGGGGCTGACCTTTGACATCGTGGCCGTTGCCGCGATAGGGCTTGCCGGGTACCTGCTGGCGATTGCCCGGTTCAGCCCTGCGCTGCTTTTGCTGGGATTCGTGCTTGGCCCGTTGATTGAGACCAACCTGCGCCGGGCCTTTCTGATTTCACGCGGTGATCCGATGGTGTTTCTGGAACGGCCCATCGCCGCCGGTTTCGTTGTCGCAACCGTGGCGTTGCTGCTTTTGCCGCTGTGGCAGGCGTGGCGCCGGCGCGCCGGGGCCCATCGGCGGGCAAGCGCCGGTAGCCGGTAAACCGCCCCCGCCAGCCTTCTCACCCGGCCTTCCATTTCCGCTGCGTGCGACTTATGAGAAGTGCAGGCATTGCCGTTGGCTTGATTGTCGCCAACCGAGGCAGGCCGCAACCCAGCCGGGAACCCATATCTTGGACGCAGAAACTTTTGCCGTCGAAGCCGCGATCGAACAGGATCATTGGTGGTTTCGCGGCCGTCGCCGCCTTCTGGCGTCTGAAATCGCGCGTCTTGGGCTGCCCCCGGGCGCCGAAATCCTTGATGTGGGCACCAGCACCGGCACCAACCTGCGGCTGTTGCGCGAACTGGGCCACCAGCGCGTCAGCGCGCTTGATTCGAGCCAGATCGCAATCGACTATGTTGCGGCCAAGGGGCTGGGCCGGGTGCGCCTTGGCGACATCTGCGCGCTGCCCTGGCCGGATGACAGTTTCGATATGGTGCTGGTAACCGATGTGATCGAGCATGTGGATGACGATGCTGCCGCCCTTGCCGAAGTGGCGCGCGTCTTGCGCCCGGGTGGCGCGGCCATTGTCACCGTGCCCTGCTTTCCAAGCCTCTGGGGCCTGCAGGACAGGGTTGCCCATCACAAGCGGCGCTATCGGATGGGCGGGCTTTGTGACCGGATCACCGCCTCAGGGCTGAGGATCGACCGGAAGTTTCATTTCAATTTTCTGCTCTTCCCGGCCATCTGGGGGGCGCGGCGCATGCTGGAGCTGATCAAGCCTGACATCGCTTCGGAAAATCAGATCAATACGCCCTTCATCAATGCCATCCTGTCGGGAATCTTCCGGCTGGATATTACAACCGCGCCCTGGCTTCGCCCGCCTTTCGGCGTGTCGGCGCTTGTCCGCGCCCGAAAGATTCGCACATGAGCGCCCCCTATCTTACGGTCGTTACGCCGGTCTTCAATGAGCGCGACAGTCTTGCGCCCTTCTTTGCCAGATTGCTGCCCTGCCTGCAGGCGCTTGAAAAACCGTTCGAGATCATTGCCGTGAACGATGGCAGCAGCGACGGCAGTCAGGCCATCCTGGAAGAGCACGCCGCGCGCATCCCCGAGCTGACGGTGGTGTCCTTCAGGCGCAATTTTGGCCAGACCGCAGCACTGATGGCCGGGATCGATCACGCGCGCGGAGAGGTGATTGTCACCCTGGACAGCGATCTTCAGAACGACCCGGCAGATATCGGCGCGCTGCTCAAAACCCTTGATGAAGGGTTTGACGTCGTGAGCGGCTGGCGCAAAGCGCGCAAGGATGCCGCGATCCGGCGCAACCTGGTCAGTCGCGTCGCGAACCGGCTGATTTCCCAGGTGACCGGGGTGCATCTGCACGATTACGGCTGCACCCTTAAGGCCTATCGGCGCGAGGCCCTGGCCGGCGCGCGGCTTTACGGCGAAATGCACCGTTTCATTCCGATCTATGCCGCCCAGATCGGCGCACGGGTTACGGAAATCCCGGTCACGCACCATGCCCGCCAGTTCGGCCAGTCGAAATATGGCCTTGAACGCATCTTCAAGGTGATCCTTGACCTGATGGTCGTCAGCTTTCTGTCACGCTTCTTTGCGCGGCCGATGTATGTGTTCGGCGGCTTCGGGCTGTGCTCGCTGCTGATCAGCGCGGTCTGCTTTGTCTGGATGCTGGTGCTGAAACTGGGCTGGGGGGTGTCAATGATCCTCACGCCGCTGCCGGTGCTGGTGGGGCTGACATTCCTTGCCGGGGTCATGGGCCTGTTGATGGGTCTTCTGGCCGAAGTTCTGGTGCGCACCTATTTCGAAAGCCAGGACCGCAAATCCTATGTCATCGCGCGGGTGGTTCCGCCGCGCGCCTGAACGTATTGCAGCGACAGCCATGCAAACAGGAACAGCCGGTGATCTGCCTTTCCGCTGCGGTGTTGTGCCCAGTATTCCAGCGCGCCTGCGGTATTGATCGTGCCAACAGGCGCGGCGGGCGGTTGGGGGGGCGTGTTGCGCAGCCAGCGCGCGACGGGAATCCCGAAGCCCTTTTTTGACCGGTGAACGATGTCATGGGGCAGGTGGCGCTCACCTACCTTTTTCAGAAGGTATTTCTGCACCCCGCCGCGGATTTTCCATTCCATCGGCAGGCTGGCGGCGAACGCTGACAGGTCATTGTCAAGAAAGACCGCCCGCGTTTCGAGGCCGTGGGCCATCGCCGCCCGGTCGGTTTTCATCAGGATGTCATCGGGCAGGTAGAACCGGGTGAAGTAGTCGGCCATCCTTTCGCCATCGGAAAGATCAGGCCGCGCGTTCCAGGCGGCAATGGCTTCAGAATACAGCGCCTCTGCAGGCCATTCCCGCCCCATGAGGCGCGAAATCCCGGCCGGTTGCAGCGGCGCCATCCATGCCGGAGTGCGGCAGGCCATGGGCTGCATCTGCCCCAGAAGGAACCTCTGAGCCTTGAAATCAAGGCTCATGTAGCGCCCAGACGAAGGCAGCCATCCGGTCAGCCCGGCCATGCCCGCGATGATCGCCAGCGGCAAACGCTCCAACGCGCGCGACAGCGGCAGGGCGCGGAACGGCGCGTATCCGGCGAATAGCTCGTCGCCGCCATCACCCGACAGTGCGACCGTGACATGATTGCGAACAAAACGCGACAATTGCCAGGTCGGAAGAACCGATGCATCGGCCAGCGGCTCGGAAAGGGCGCGCAGGACAGGCTCGATCAGGGGCGCCGCATCGTCGATACCGAAGACCTGCACCTTGTTGGGCACACCCAGATGCGCGGCAACGCGGCGGGCAAAACCGCTTTCATCAAAGCTGGGCTCGTTGAAGCCGATGGTGAAGCTTTCCTCCCCTCCGCCCCCCGCACGTTTGAGGCAGGACAAAACCAGCGACGAGTCAAGCCCGCCGGACAGGAACACCCCCAGCGGCACATCCGCCACCAGCCGCCGACGGGTCGCCTGCACCAGCAGATGGTCAAGCTCATCCACCAGATCGCCCTCGCGCCGCCCGTGCACCGGGGCAAGCGTGAAGTCATGCCAGCATGCCTGCTGCCGTTTGCCGGTGCCCAGATCAATGCTCAGCCAATGGCCCGCAGGCAGTTTGCGCACACCGGCAAGGTGGGTGAAGGGCGCGGGAATGAAACCATAGGCCAGATATTTGGCGATGCCGGTTTCGCAGGGCGCATCATTCACGCCGGGATGGGCCAGCAGGGCGGCGATTTCGCTGCCAAAGGCAAGCCCTCCTGCGACATCGGCCAGATACAGCGGCTTTTCCCCAAAGCGGTCCCGCGCCAGAAAGACGCGATGGGCGCGGCGGTCATGGAGGGCAAAGGCAAACATGCCGTTCAACTGCCCCGGCAGGTCAGCTCCCCATTCGCGCCAGCCGTGAATCAGCACCTCGGTGTCCGAATGATCGCTGGTAAAGCGGTGGCCGCGCGCCTCAAGCGTCTTGCGCAGGTCGGCGTGGTTATAGATCTCGCCGTTGAAAACCACACCGATCTCATGCGCGCTGTCCCACATCGGCTGCGCGCCGGTGGCGATGTCGATAACGGCAAGGCGGGCATGGCCAAGAGCGACGTTCTGATCGCGGTCGAAATCCTCGCCCACACCATCGGGGCCGCGATGCGCGATGGCGGCGATCATGGCGCGCAGGGTTTCAGCGGGGCAGGGCGTTCCGATCACGCCGGTAATACCACACATGGTCAGGCGGCCCCTTCAAAGGCAAAAGCGCGTGAGCCGAAGAACACGACCGTGCTGAATGTCACAAGCGCACAAAGCTGCGCCCAGAAAAACGGCAGGCCAAGCGCCAGCAGCGCATAAAGAACGGCAAGGTTGCACCCATACCCCAGCCCCAGCACCATCCCGTAGCGTGGCAAAGACCGGGCTGTGGGAACGCTGCTTTGAAATGTGACATAGCGGTGCATCACATAGCTCAGCACGAAGCCCGCGCCATATCCGGCCGCGTTGCTGGACAGCGGCCCCCAGCCGAGGCCGCGATAGGCCGCCATGATCACCCCCACACCGACCACCGTGTTGACCACGCCCACAGCCGCAAACCTGACGAGCTGGCGCAACAGGATGGTGGAATTTCTGCTCATTGTGTCGATCCGGATTACACCCTAGTCATGGAGCCAGCTGAAGTGGGATACATCCCAACCGCGCGCGGCCCAAGGGGAAAACGCAGTGAACGACAATGGTGCCGCCCGGGGCGGGATGTGGTTTGTGGTTCTGCTCGCACTGAAATACGCATTGCCGCTTGTGGTGCTGGGCGGCGTCTATGCCCGGCTGCATGACAACCTTGATTCCGATGTCGTCTACAGCATCGTCGCCGGGCGTTTTCTGGCCGGGGACCGGGCGGCGTTTGATGTCTTCCTGAACGGCACGCTGGACTGGACATTCTTCATCCGCAGTTTTCAGCCGATCAGCGCTGTCTATGCCCTGCTGCCGCCCCAGCCCGCCTATGCCCTGACGGAGGCGGCGACGCTGGCCGTCGCATTCTTTGGAATGCGGCGGCTGCTGACCGACTGCGTGCCCGGGGCAGGGCAGGTGCTGGTGCCGCTGGTCTGGGCGTTCGGGCTGTCGTTCACCTCGTTCGGGGTGGGGCTGGCGGCGGCGCCCTGGGTGGTGTGGTTCGCAGGGCGTCAGGCGCGGTTCGGCTGGGGCGGTGCGCTTGTCGTGGCGCTGATCGGGCTGAACTCGGCACTTGCGCTGCACAGCCTGTTTCAGCCTGTCGGCACCCTCGTATGCCTGCTGGTGCTGGGCCTGCCGCTGCGCCGATGGCGGTTTGTGGCGGTTCATGGCGCGTTGTGGGTGGGCGCCGCGCTCGGGTCGGTCGGGGTGTTGTGGAACCTGATCGCAGGGCCGCCCAACCACCGAAGCGCCTGGCCCGCCCCGGTGGACGACGGGATGCTGGCGGATTTCGCAGCAGCAACGCTGAGCGATATTCTGGTGATGGGCGATCAGTACCATGCCACCATCGTGCCGGCGGTTTACGCTGGTTTCGTCATCGGGGCGGGGCTGCTGGTATCGCGTGCCCGCGTCATGCCGCTGCTCGCGCTGATCGTGGCAGGGGCTGCGCTGGCTGCGTTCCTGCCCGCCTATGACCGGGCGATGATCGGGCCGCTGGGCAGTGTGCAGTTCGATCGCATCGGCCTGTTTGCGCCGCTGGCCTGTCTGTGTCTGGCGGCGGTGCTGCTGAGCCGTGGTCTGCACTGGCTGCGCTGGCCGTTGGGTGCCGCGCTGGGGCTGTTTGTGCTGGCCGGGGCGGGGCTTTCCCCGGCAGCGCTCAAACCTTTGTTGCCCGCAACGGCCCGCGATGTGCTGGCTGAGGTCAGGGTGTCACGCGACTGGGCTGAGCTGTTCGGCCCGCGCGCCCTTGGCGGGATTGACCTCAGCCGGGCCGCTCTGTACCGCGCTGCCACCGTGGCCGGTCACTACCGCGCCGATGACTATGCTTGCCTTGCCACGGTCATTGGTGACGCCCGGGTGTTGTCGCTTGGCGTGGACCCGATGATCGCCCCCGCGAACGGGATCAACGCCGTTGACGGGTATCACAACCTCTATCCGTTGACCTACAAAGAGCAGTTCCGCCCTGTGATCGCCGACAAACTGGACGCCGACAGCACGTTGCGGGCGTATTATGACGACTGGGGCAGCCGGGTTTATGCCTTTGGCGACCGTGCCACCGCTGTTCCGCCGGATTTCCGTGCTGCCCTGCGCCTTGGTGCACGTTTCGTCATCGCCGGGCAGGCGCTGGCGGACCCGGCGCTGGCTGATGTCACCCCGGCCTGTGCGGGCGGGTTGCGGCTTTACCGGATTACCGCCGACTGAGCTGCGGCAGGCCCTTGCTGCGGCCTGTCAGCGGGGGCTTTCGCTGTTCACATAAACCGCCTTGTCCTCGGTCTGGCGACCGGGGCCGGTACCATCCGCTGGCATCCAGCCCGGATCCAGCGGGGTGAGGCCCAGCCGAAAGCGAATGGCAGCGGTGTAGAGCGCGGGGTGCACCAGATAGGGGAAATGCCCGCCGGTGTGAAACCGGAACCCGGCCCCTGCATCAAGTTGGCCACGCAGACGGTGCCGCCATTCCACCGGGATAAGCGGATCATCCTGCGCATCGATCAGCGTGACAGCATCCGGCGGCAAGGGGCAGGCAGGCAGCTCTCCGGCGCCTTTGAGAGCGTCCATGCGGGCGCGCAGTTCGGCTTCCGGAATGCGGCCATTCAGCTCGGCCATCAGCAGGTCAATCAGATCGGCCTGATCAGGATGCGATGCGCGCCACGCCACCAGCGTATCGCCAAAACCGGCGCGCAGATCACCGACAGGGGCGTTCCACAGATCAAGGCTGAAGGGGCGGCGATGGAGAAGCTCAGCCGCGGAAGGCAGGGTATTGGCGGCAAACAGGTGGCAGACCTTTGCCGGCCGGGTGAAGGCCAGCGTCTGCGCGATATACCCCCCCAGTGAGGTGCCCAGAACCGCGACGCTTTCCAGATCATGTGCATCAAGCAGCGCGGTCAGATCGTCGATCCAGGCGCTCAGTTTGCCGTGATCCGGATAGCTGACCGCCAGAACCCGGATTTCGGGCGCAAGGGCTTTGATCTGCTGGAAAAAGACATCGGCGCGGCCCAGTGTGCCGGGGAGAAGCAGCAGGGCAGGTACTTTGCCGGTCGGTTGGTGGGTGGCGACGGGGCCGGTATCCACCAGCCCCCAGCGCCTGCCTTCGCGGGTGAAGGATGATTCAGGATATTCAGTGGCGAACAGATCCCGCAGGGCTATCAAGGGGTTGGTCATTGTTCCGGCTCCTCTGACGGGCTCTTTGCGGGTAACTTTTCAGTTATTCTTTCCGCGATCCACGAGATCAGCAGATCGGCGATCTGGTCGCTGTTGCGCTCGGCCATCATCAGATGGCCATTGCCGTGCAGGCCATGATCCGACAGGCGCAGATAATCGGTGCTGACGCCATGGGCTTTCAGGTGCTCCGCCACCAGTGGCAGGCTGCCCGCCATCCATGAAGCCTCGGCCGCGACCACGGCAACCGGAAAGCCGCCAAGCCCGGGCAGGCGGCGGGGTTGGCCATCCGCCAGCGCTGCGGGGTGGGTCACGGGCGGGTCATAGGTCAGCGGGGCGGCGGTCAGGCCCCAGTCCAGCCTGCCAAGCGGATGCGACAGGAAGGGCGGCGACAGCGGCTCTACCGCGATGATGCCGCGCACCAGCGCGGGGCGCGCATCGGCCATCAGCCAGCCACAGGGGCCGCCCTGCGAATGGGTCAGCAGGATCGACGGGCCCACCTGATCCAGAAGCGCGGCCCCGGCATCGCGCGCCAGTGCCTGCATCGTGTGCAGATCGGTGTGCATCGGGCCGCTGCCCGCCATGAACTGGCGCAGGCTTTCCGACGTCGCGGGCAGGCCATCATCGGGCCACTGGCTGTGCAGCGCGGCCCCAGGCCATGTGCCCAGCGACCGGGCGGCGGTAAAGCGCGGGGCGATGTCTTCGTAGCTGGGCAGCGGTGTCATCGCGCCAAGCGCCTCAGGATGCCAGGGCGCGCGGCCGTGGCCGGGGCGGTCCATCACATAGACAGCAAAGCCCGCCTGCAGAAAACGCGCGGCCCAGCCGGGACGGCCGTCCGGGGTGAACAGGAAATCCGTTCCCTGCCCGCCGCCGCCATGTACCATGAGGACGGGCAGGGCGTGGCGCTGAACCTTGGGGATCATGCACAGCACATAGGCCTGCCCGGCCTCGATTGTGCCGCCATCCGGGCGCTGCCTCTGCTGCCCGCCGACAAAGCAGCCCCGGCAGGCCGCCAGTTCCGGCCAGGGCGCCGAGGCCGCCTGACGCAAGGCTTGTGGCGAAAGCGGGTGCGGCAACGTCGGCATTGTCACAGGAACCCCGGCAGCCAGAGGATGATGGCGGGAAAGGCGATCAGCAACGCCAGTTTCAGGATATCGGCCAGAACGAACGGCGCGACACCGGCATAGACATCCCGGAGTTTCAGCTCAGGTGCGACGCTTTTCAGCATGAACAGGTTCAGGCCGAACGGCGGCGTGATGACACCGATTTCAACCACGACGATCATGATGATGCCCCACCAGACCGGATCATAACCATAGACACCGACAATCCCCGCGGTCAGGCTGGCTGTGATCATCAGAACGGCGATGCTGTCCAGCACAAACCCCAGCAGGATGTAGATGAAGCACAACAGCGCCACCACGGCCCATCCCGGCAGGTTCAACCCGGTTACCAGCCCCGTCGCGGCGGCGCTGAGGCCGGTTGCCGAAAAGAAGAAGGTGGTGATCAGCGCGCCGATGATCAGGAAATAGATCATCGAGGTTGACCGCGTGGTTTCGGCCATGACCTTCCAGAAGCCGCCGCCGCGCAGACGGCCGCGCAGGCACATGATGGCGAATGCCACCACGGCACCCACCCCCGCAGCCTCGGTCGCGGTGAAGAAGCCAAAGAAGATGCCGCCGAATACCAGCGCGAACATGATGAGCGCGGGCAATGAATCCAGCGCGGTCCGTCCGATCTCGCGTACATCCCACGGCTCGCCACGCGGCGCGGCACTGGGCGACAGGGTGACTGTCAGCGCGATGGCGGCAAGGTAGAAAATGATGGTCAGCACCGCCGGAATGATCAGCGCAATGTAGATCGCCCCGATCGATTGTTCGACAAGAATGGCATAGATGACCGCAGCGGTTGAGGGCGGCAGCAACTGGCCCAGCGTGCCACCCGCCGCAATCGACCCGGCTGAAAGGCGCGGGGAATAACCGCGCTGCGCCATCTCAGGATAGGCGACCGAGCCGATGGTGGCGACCGTTGCCACTGAAGAGCCGGTCAAGGCACCAAAACCGGCCGAACCACCGATGGTGGACAGCGCCAGCCCGCCGCGGAACGGGCGGCACAGTGCCTGCGCGAAGGCGTAGATATCGCGTGAGATGCCGCTTTGGACGGCAAAGCCCCCCATCATCAGAAAGAACGGCAGCACCGCCAGATCCAGATTGGTCAGCAGCCCCTTGGTTTCGGCCCCGGCGATATTCACCGTCTGGCCCAGCCCGAACAGCCCCAGAATACCCATGCTGGCACAGGCGGTCAGGGCGGCGGCGAGGGGCACATACAGCAGGATCAGCACCCACAAAAGCACCACCAGCGCCACGGCAACCATGAGCATGTTGCTCAGAAAAACCATCTGCATCATCTGGAACTGGACAACGACACCCCAGGTAAGCAAGGCCACGGCGCCAAAGATCACCCCGGTCGCAACATACCAGCGCGCGCTCAGATCGGCGCTGGCGCGCAGGGCAACCAGCAGCTGGGCCGGAACGCACAAGGTAAAGAGGGCGCTGATGGCAAAATACCACGGCCAGAGCGGCCAGCGCATGATCGTGGTGCTGGAGCCGCGGTTCAGCGCTGTAAGCGCCTGCTGCCAGACTGCCCAGGCAATCAGGATGATGACTGCCAGAAAAATCGTCGCACCGATCGCGCGCAGCCATGCGACAGCGCGTTCGCTGAACACCGTGCTCATCAGGTCGATTTCAAGCGTGGCACGCTGCGTGAGCCCGGCAGCAAGGACGGCGGCGATGGCGGTGGGGAAGACGGTCTGAAAGATCTCGTTCGATCCGGGGATCGGCGCGTTCAGCAGCCAGCGCATCACGGTCACATCGAACGTGGTGATCAGGGCGACGCCCAGCATGGCCAATGCACCGGCTGTGGCCACGACACGGGCCAGCCCATCCATCCGGCGGTCTGCCGCAGCGATCAGCGCCCGCCCGCGGGACGGAGGCAGAGCCGGCGGTGCAGGGCTTGGCGTGGGCGAACCTGTCTGGGGCTGCAACATGGGAAAGGGTTCCTCGTCGACGGAGAGAGCGCTGATCAAACGGCCGGAAGCGGCGGCGCGCATCAGCACGCCGCCGCTTCCACTGTCAGGGGTCAGTTTCCTGCCACGACGTCTTCATAGGCAGCGATGTATTCGTCGAGCAGCATCTGGCCGTCCGGGGTGGCGCTTACCCATGCGTCGATGACCGGCGCCAGCGCCTCTGTCCAGCGCGCCATCTCTTCTTCGGACAGCGTGTTCACTGTCAGATCGCCCGATCCCACCAGATCTTCGTCGAACTCGGTGCGCATGTCGTTCTGGACCGAGCCCAGAAAGCGCGAAAGATGTTCGCCGCTGAGCGAATCGAGCGCTTCGCGTTCTTCATCGCCGAGTGCGTTGTAGGCGTCATGGTTCATGATGATGGCGAAGGGTGTCGCCCCGAAGGACATATCCGCCACCTGATGGCTCAGCAGCTCGCGGAAGCGGAACACAACCATGGTGTTGCCATTGCCCAGAGCGGCATCGACCACCCCGCGGCTGATCGCCTGATAAGCCTCGTTGAACGGGATCGCGCTGGGTGAGGCGCCCAGTTGCGTCAGCGCCGACGAGGTGGTGTGGTCCGTCACCCGGACGCGCAGGCCTTCCAGATCCGCCATGCTGGTGATCGGGGTCTTGCTGTAGAGTGACAGTGGCATCACAACCTGAAAGCCAAGCACCTTGACCTCATCCAGCCCTTCATCCAGCAGGCCACGCTCATAAAGCCGCCACATAGCAGCCGAGGCCGCCTCGGAATCGCCGCCCAGACCGGGAAGCGAGGGAAGATAGGCCGCCGAGATATCAAGGCCCGATGTGCCCAGCGAGGCGATGCCCATATCCGCGACCCCGGCAGTTACCCGGTCCCAGATATTGGTGGCGACGGCAAAGGGCGGCGGGTACGAGGTGATGTCGAGCAGGCCGTTGCTGGCCTCGTTCACGGAATCGGCCCAGGCACCATAGGCGCGCTGCTGAATAACGCTGTCAGGGGCCTGCCCGGTGGCAAAGCGCAGATGGGTCTGCGCCTCGGCGGGCAAGGGGCTCAGTGCAAGCAAGGCTGCGGGGATTGCGCCCAGAACAGCGAGGCGCAGCGCGCCTGCCGTGCAGGGCAATGTCAGTGCCTTCATGATGTTTCTCCTCCTCATGATTGATATCCGACCGCTCCTCCACGGTCGGTCGGGTGCCCTCAGAGACTGGACTGAAGGGCGCGTGTAAACCGGACCTGGCCAAGGACGGCGTCGCGGTCGGTGGCCAGTTTGCGGATTTCGGCAAGCTCGCGGTCAAACCAGGTGCCCTCATGGGCATGAAAGATGCGCTGCTTGTTGCGCGTGGCCTGCGGCGAGGCGAGTTCGATAAAGGCGCGGCGGCGTTCATCGGAGTAGCGATCAAGCAGATCGGTTGATGCGCCGTCATTGACGATCGCATTCATGACCTCGACCAGAAAGAATGAATCGAACAGGCCTGACGTCAGCCCCAGCCCGCCGGTGGGGTTGGTGATATGCGCGGCATCCCCGGCCAGAACGACGCGGCCCACGCGCATTGTGTCCACGCAGCGCTGGTGCATGCGGTAGGGCGAAAACTGCACCAGTTCATAATCCTCGATCCCCGGCACATAGGCATCATAGAAATGGTGAATCCGCTCGCGCACGCTCTCCAGCGGCAGGTTCACATCTTCCATGAACGTCACGCGCCACAGATCTGTCTGGTCGATCTTGGCGATGATCGCGCCATAGACATCGTCCATCATGAAATTGGCGCGCGCATAGCCGTGGGCTTCAAGGTCAAAGCGCAGGTTCGTGGCGATGAAGCGTTCAGGCCATGTAATGCCGAAAAAGTTCAGCTTGAGGATTTTTTCGCGCACCGCGCTGCCCGCGCCGTCGCAGCCGATCAGCCAGTCAGCGCGCAATTCTTCGGTGCCGTCGGCGCTTTCCAGTGTGGCTGTGACGCCATCGGCATCCTGCGTCACGCCGCTGATCCGGGTGCCGAAGCGCACCTCGGCATTCGGAAGCCGTGCCAGATGCTGGCGCGCGATCTCGGCCAGGTCGTTCTGGCCCAGATGCAGGTTGAAGGGATAGTCGGTTTCATCGGTCAGCGGGTCAAGCGACCAGTAGATACGCTCACCCGTGCGGAATACGGTGTGGCAATAATCCTGCTTGGTGAAGCCGCGTTGCTTGGCATCGTCCAGCAGGCCCAGCTTGTCCAGCCCTTCAAGCACCGACCAGTGGTAAACCATTGCACGCGGCGAGTTTACAATCCCCGGCTCTGCCTCGACAAGAGTGACGCGTATGCCACGTTGCGCAAGGCCGAGGGCCGTCAGAAAGCCGACGGGCCCACCCCCCGCGACAAGAATATGTTGATGCTGCAACGTTTCCTCCCTGCGCATACGGTATTACGGTATGATAAGGATGGGCGTTGGGCTCTGTCAATTGACTTCGCGCGTTTCCGCTTCCGAGAAGTGCTCAAGCGCTGCGGCGGCGGCGCTGCGGACGTGCAGAATGGCGGCTGCGTGGGCCGCTTCCGGGTCGCGCCGGCGGATCGCCGCGACCAGAAGTTCAAGCTCGTTGAGGCTGTGTGCCGTGCGCCCGGGGCGCTGCAACGAGGCCGATCGCAGCAGCGTCACCCGGGCATTGAGCATGCGCAGCGATGTGCCAAGCGCGTCGTTATCGGCGCAGTCGATCATGCAGTCATAGAACCGGTTCTTGGCCATCAGACGGTTCAGTGGCGCGGGGTCGCTGATCTCCCGGCGAAGCTCTTCAAACGCCTGAACGAGGCTGTCGATTTTGCTCTGCGGGGCATTTCTTGCAACAGTTTCAGCAACTAAGGCTTCCAGAAGGGCGCGGACCGCGTAAATGTCTGCGGCCTGCTTCCGGCTAAGCGTCACCACCACGGGGCCGCGATTCGCGCTGACAGCGATCAGCCCTTCGGCCTCAAGCTGGCGCAATGATTCGCGGACCAGTGTCCGGCTGACGCCCGTCATCTCGCACAGTTCGCGTTCAAGCAGGCGCTGGCCGGGTTTGAAATGGCCCAATGCAATTGAGTTGCGGATGCTCTCTGTTGCCTGTTGACGCAAGGGTGCGGGAATCTTGTCTACTAGGAATGTCATCGCTCTTGTCTCCGGGGTGGCCGAGGTCATCATGCTGGACTCAAAAGGGTGGTGCAAAGAAGGTCGTTCAAGGTTGGTTGTATTCCAATGCGGTATTACGGTATGACAAAAGCGGATATAGTGGCAAGAAGCAAACATGAATTTGCACCGCAAATCCCCAGTTCGAAGTTTGCTCAGGGCCCTACCGGCCAACGTGAAGTGCCGGGCGATTCTTACGTTGACCGGTCCGTGAATGCCGCCTCTGCGGGCGCTTGATGGTCTGGGGTCCGCCGCCGAGGCAGCCTTGCCTCGTGACGCCGATCATACCGCCGTGCATGGCTTCCTGCGCGGATATTTCACGCGTCCGGATAGCTGACAGGCACGGGAAACCGGCCTCCGCCGACAACTGGGGCGGTTCTCAGGCCATCAGTTTTGCAAGATGCGTCGTCACCGCGCCGCGCCACTTCTCATTGTTCAGCAGCGCGGCGGGGAACAGCCCCGGAAGGGCAAAGAGCGCAGCCGCAATGCCGGCGGGCTGAGGGGGCGCTGCCGCGAGGGCCGCGCGGATTTCGGCTTCGCGCGGGTCCTGCAACGGGTGGCGCCCGTCCCGGGCGCAGATGCCGCCTGCATAATGCATCCATGCGGCGGTGATCAGGGCGTAGCTGTCTGCATCCGCCCCCCGGGCCAGCAGCTCGGTCGCGGGCTCAAACACCCGTGGCGGCAGTTTCTGGGTGCCGTCCATGGCGATCTGCGCGGTGCGGTGGGCAATGGCACGGTTTGCGAAGCGATCCAGCAGGTCTTGCGCATAGTGCTCAGGGTTCACACCGGGGACGGGGCCAAGTGTGCTGGCCGCCACCCTCAGATGCGCCCGGGCGGCCTGAGCGATCACCGGGTCAGCGATGGCATCGCGGATGTATTCATGCCCGGCCATGAAGCCCAGCCAGGCCATAAGCGAATGGGTGCCATTGAGCATCCGCAGTTTCATTTTCTCAAACGGCGTGACATCGGCGACGAGAAGCGCGCCAGCCCTCTCCCATGCCGGGCGGCCGCTGGCGAAGCGGTCTTCGATTACCCATTGCGTGAACGGCTCGGTTTCGACGGCGGCGCGGTCTTCATGGCCGGTCAGGCGCGCGGCATCGGTATAGGTGGCGTCAGTGCTGGCGGGGGTGATGCGGTCCACCATGGTTGACGGGAAGGGCACATTGTCGCCAATCCATGCGGCAAGACCGGGGTCATGCCGGGCGGTGTATTCCAGCACCAGACGCCTGAGCACCGCGCCGTTGGCAGGCAGGTTGTCGCACGACAACGGGGTGAACGGGGCACGGCCTGCCGCGCGCCGCAACCCAAGGGCCGCGCTGACAAGGCCCACGGCGCTTTGGGGTGCGTGCGGCGCAGCCAGATCGGCGGCAATGGCGGGGTGTGCGGCATCAAGCCCGCCGGTCGCCGCGTTCAGGCCATAGGCCTTTTCGGTGATGGTCAGGCTGACGATACGAATGGCCGGGTCTGCCATGCGCAACAGGATATCGCCGGGCGCCACGCCGCGCAGCACAGCGCCGATGACGCGCGCCTGCGTGTTGCCGGTGTCGCGCACCAGAAGGGTGTAAAGGCCGTTCTGGGCATTCAGGATATCCGCAGTCTCGCTGTTGCGCAGCCCTGCCGTTTCAATCCCCCATGCGCCACCGTGTTCAAGCGCGGTATCGGTATAGGCCGCCAGATGGGCCCGCAAAAAGGCACCGGGCCCCAGATGCAGGATGCCCGCGCGCAAGGCGGCGCGGTCATAGCGCGGGCGCAGAACGGTGGCGGGCAGGTCATCAAGCCGGGTAAGGAGGGTCACAGGCGATAGGCCCTTTTTGCCGCGTGATAGCTGAGGTCGGTGGCGATTGTCTCGGCGCTGGTGCGGCCCAGCTGGTGAGCGGCGACCATGCGGGCAAGGAAACCGGCCACCGCGCGCCGCCAGACATCATGGCGCGCCGGAATGGACAACAGCGCGCGGGTGTCGTCGTTGAACCCGGCGAGATTGGCGAAGCCTGCGGTTTCAACCACCTGATCCAGATAGCGGCGCATTCCGGCGGGGCTGTCGTGGAACCACCAGGGCGGGCCGATCATCAAGGCAGGCCAATAGCCCGCCATGGGTGCCAGCTCACGGGCATAGGTGGTCTCGTCCAGGGTGAACGCGATCACGCGCAGCCGGGGGGCGTGGCCGTGCCGGTTCAGCAGCGCATCCAGCCCGCCCACCCAGTCTGTCCGCCGGGGGATATCGGCGCCCATATTGGCCCCCCGGGCAGAGAACATGGCGGCATCGGTATTGCGGCGCGAACCGGCATGAATCTGCATGACCATGCCATCTTCGGCGGAAAGCCCGGCCATTTCCGTCAGCATCTGTGCCCGGAAGCATTCAGCTTCGGCCGGGGTCAGAGTGCCCGCCAGCGCGCCGGTCAGCAGGCGCTGGCATTCGGTGGCGGGCAGGTCGGCGGTCATGGCGGAGGGGTGGCCGTGGTCGGTTGCGGTTGCGCCGTGGGCGCGGAAATGGGCGCGGCGGCGGCGGTGGGCCTCGATCATGCCGTCCCATCGGGCGGTGTCGCAATCGGTGAGGGCGGCCAGCCGCGCCATGTCAGTGCGGAAATCAGGGGCGTCGGGGTCAGTAACCGCATCGGGGCGATAGGTGGTGCGCACGCGGCTGCCCCAGCCATCATGCGCCAGCGCGGCATGATGGGTGAGAGGGTCAAGCGCGCCTTCGGTGGTTGCGATGACCTCGACCCTGAAGCGGTCAAGCAGGGCGCGGGGCCGGAAATCAGGGCGGGCGAGCGCGGCATTGATCTGATCGAACAGGGCGTCGGCATTGTCCGGGGTCAGCCGCTCTTCGCAGCCCAGCACCGCCGACAGCGCATGATCAATCCAGAGGGCCGAGGGGGTGCCGGTGAACAGAGGATACTGCTGCGCGAATGAACGCCAGACCGCGCGGGGCGCGGCCACTTCCGCCCCATCACGGCGGGGCACGCCGAGGGCGTCATAGGAAATGCCCTGCGCATGCAGCATGCGCAGCAGATAATGATCCGGCACGATCAGCAACGAGGCGGCATCCGAGAACGCCGCATCGCTGGCGAACCACGCCGGATCGGTGTGGCCATGCGGGCTGATGATGGGCAGATCACGCACGGCGCTGTAAAGGTCGCGCGCAATGGACCGGGTGCCGGGTTCAGCAGGCAACAGGCGGTCAGGGTGGAGGATGCCGTCACCGATGGTCATCTGAAAGCCCCTGTCTGGCGCAATGCCCGTTCCACGCCGCGCAACTCTGCCAGACCGCGCAGCCGCCCGACAAGCGGGTAGCCGGGCTGACCGCCGCGCCGCAGGTCATCGACGATTTCCTGCCCATGGTCCGGGCGCATGGGGATGCTGGCGTCTTCGCGGCCCTCAACCCCGCGCCGGGCTTCTTCACGCAGCACCGCCGCGATCAGGGCAACCATATCGGTGTCGCCTTCAAGATGCTCGGCTTCATGGAACGATCCGGCAATCATGCTCCCGTCGCGCCTGACGTTGCGCAGGTGCAGAAAATGCACCTTTGGGCCGAAGGTGTCCATCATGGCGGGCAGGTCGTTGTCAGGCCGCGCCCCGAGCGAGCCGGAGCACAGGGTCATGCCGTTGGCTGGGCTGTCGACGCCGCCCAGTATGGCGGCGTAATCCTCAGTATCGGACATGACACGCGGCAGACCCATAAGCGGAAAGGGCGGGTCGTCAGGGTGGCAACACAACCGCAGGCCCAGTTGTTCAGCAACCGGCACCACCTCGGTCAGAAAGTCGATGAAGTTGCGGCGCAGCTGCGCGGATGAGATGGCGCCGTATTCCGCCAGATGCGCACGGACGCGGGCAAGGTCCATCGCCTCGGTAGAGCCGGGCAGGCCCATGGTGATGCTGTCGGCCAGCTGACGGCGGGTGGCATCATCCATGAGGGCAGCGCGGCGGCCAGCCTCGGCGGCCACGTCGGGCGGGTAATCGGCGGCGGCGCCTGAGCGCTTCAGCAGATGAATGTCGAAAGCCGCGAAATCATGGATATCGAAGCGCATGCAGGTGGCGCCGGTGGGCAGGCGAAAGCGCAGGTCGGTGCGGGTCCAGTCCAGAACCGGCATGAAATTGTAGCAGATCACCTTGATGCCCGCCGCTGCAAGATTGCGCAGCGAGGTTTTGTAAGCCGCGATATGAGCGCGCCAGTCACCCTTCTGCTTCTTGATATCCTCCGAGACCGGCAGGCTTTCGACCACATCCCATGTCAGCCCTGAGGGCGTGCCATCGGAGCGCCGCGCCACCTCGGCCTGCCGTTGCGCAATCTCGTCCTTTGTCCAGACGATGCCGTTGGGCACATGGTGCAGCGCCGTGACCACGCCGACCGCCCCGGCCTGCACGATATCTTCAGTACGGACCGGATCTTTGGGGCCGAACCAACGCCATGTATGCCTCATTCCCGGCCTCCTGCGGCATTTGCCATCGCCTGGGCCTTGATCGCCAGTCTGGTGACGGTCAAGGCATGGCCATGGGGGGTGGCTGTGTCGGTGCGGTGGCGCACATCGGCCAGAAAGCGCGGGAAATAGGTCAGCGGTTCGGCGCTGCAGTCGATATGCTCTGTGCCGTTGTTGTTGGTCAGAAACAGATGGTCGGCACCGGGCCTTCCGGCGATATCGACATATTTGCGCAACTCGATCGTGCCCTCGGTACCCAGAAGGAACAGGCGCCCGTCGCCCCAGGCGGGCAGACCATCCGGGGTGAACCAGTCAACGCGGATGAAGCCGCTGGCATGGGGAGTGTGCAGAAGAATCTCGCCATAGTCCTGAAAGGCGGGAACATCGGGCAGGGCGCGGTTGGCGGTATGGGCTGCGGTGATGTCGGCGGTGGCGCTGCGGGTGAAGAACAGGAACTGGTCAATCTGGTGCGAGGCAAGGTCGGTGAGAATGCCGCCAAAGGTTTCCGGGCGGAAGAACCATTCGGGGCGGATCGCGCGGTTCAGGCGGTGCGGCCCCAGACCCGTGGTCTGGATCACGCGGCCGATGGCGCCGTCGGCCACCAGCCGGGCCGCGGTTTCACAGGCGCGCACCACAAAGCGCTCGGAAAAGCAGATAGAGAAGATGCGGCCGGTCTCAGCGGCGGCCTGTTCCAGTGCCGCAACCTGATCAAGGCTGACGGCGCCGGGTTTGTCGACCATCACATCCTTGCCCGCCTGCATCGCCCGGATCGCAATGGCCGGACGATCGGCGGGGATGGCGGCGCTGACAATGATCTGTATGCCGGGATCATCAAAAAGCGTATCGCGGGGCAGGGGCGGCAGTGTGGGGAACCGCTCCCTGAAGCCTTCCAGAACACGCGGGTCGCTGGTCAGGGGGCAATACCCCGCGCAGTGGGCCCCGGCGGCGATCAGTTCCGCGACCATGTGATAGATGTGCCGGTGATCAAGCCCGATGGCGGCGAAACGCAGGGTCATTACCGCACCCGTGCCGGAGCGCCGGAGCGCCCGGTCTCGATCAACGCATCAATCAGCCGATGGACCCTGAGCGCGTCTTCGCCGGTCACCTTTGGCGCGCGGCGCTCGCGGATGGCATCGGCGAAATCGGCCATGACGGCGCGATGATAGTCATGCGGGAAGGCCATGGGGTCTGCCCCCGTGCCACCTGAGGCTATGTCGTTTTCCACCCGCTCCACGCGCCCGTCATGGAACTGCGCCAGCAGTTCACCCCCGCGTAGCGCCAGCGTTCCGTTCTCGCCGGTGATCATGATTTCCTCATGAAAGCCGGGAAAGGCGGCGGTGGTCGCGTCGATGGTGCCAATGGCGCCATTGGCAAAGCGTATACCGGCGCAGACCATATCTTCGGTTTCCATCTGGTGCACGGCGGTGGTGGTGGCAAAGCCGGTCACATCGGTAACCGGCCCGGCGAGGCTGAGCATCAGGTCAAGCGTATGGATGCCCTGCGAGATCAGCACGCCGCCGCCATCGCGCCTGAACGAGCCGCGGCCCGCTTCATCATAGTAGCTTTGCGGCCGCCACAGGCGGATGGTGGTTGAGCAGCCGACAATGCGCCCCAGCGCCCCCGATGCGAGAAGTTCGCCAGCGCGCACCCCGGCCGGGCGGAAGCGGTGTTGCAGCACCACGCCCAATGTCACGCCCGCAGCGCGGCAGCCCTGTACCAGCTCAACTGCCCGTGCCGTGGTAATGTCGAGCGGCTTTTCCATCAGCACATGCTTGCCCGCCCGCGCACAGGCCAGGCCGATATCGCAGTGGGTATTGGCCGGGGTAAAGACGGCGACGGCGTCAACGCCGGGATCGTTCAGAATGCTCTCAAGGGAATCTGCCATCGGGAACGGGAAGCGTGCCGAAAAGTCGGCACGACGGGCGGGCGAAGGGGCGAAAGCATGGGTAACCTCGATGCGGTCGGACAGGTCCATCAGCCCTTTGGCGTGGGGTGTCACGGCCATTCCAAGGCCAACGATGGCGATGCGGGTTTTGCGCAAGTTTCCGGTCCTTTTCTTGGTCGGCGGCGGCAGGCAGCAGGTTGAATCAGGGGCCCAGATAGGTAACCGGCAGCAGGGTCAGGGCGGGAACGAAGGTGACCAGCAGCAGCACCGCGATCATCGACACGACAAAGGGAATGATTGCGCGGAATGTTTCGGTCGCATTGGTGCCGCCTGCGCGGGCAGTGGTAAAGACCAGCACCCCCAGCGGCGGTGTCAGCGCACCGATGACAAGGTTCAGCACGATGACAATGCCGAATGTGATGGGGTCGAACCCGGCGAGTATGATCAGCGGCACAAGGATGGGCACAAGGATGACCAGCGAGGCGATCATCTCCATGAACAGGCCGACAAACAGCAGGAAGGCGTTGATTGCCAGCATCAGCAGCCAGGGCCTTTCCAGCAGAACCGCAAGGCTGGCGGCGATCTGCTGTGGTACCCGCTCGAATGCCAGCACCCAGGCGAAGGGGGCGGCGGCGGCAATGATGATGACGATGACCACGGTATCAAACACCGCGTCGCGGATGGCGTCAGAAAGGTTGCCGACGGTCAGTTTGCGATAGAGGAACGCGCCGCAGAACAGGGCATAGAGAAAGGCAATCGCCCCGGCCTCGGTCGCGGTGAACACGCCGAAGCGCACGCCACCGACGATGATCACCGGCAGTATCAGCGCGGGAATGGCCAGTGTTGCGGCCTTGATCCGCTGTTTTCCGGATGCTTTGGGAATATCGCCGCCATACCCCCGGCTGCGTGAGATCACATAGACCATCACCATAAGGGTCGCCGCGACCAGAAGGCCGGGAACGATGGTGGCGACAAACAACGCGCCCACTGAGACAGAGGCCAGTGTGGCATAGATGATCAGGCCAAGGCTGGGCGGAATGAGGTTGGCCAGCGTGGACGCCGCTGCCGTCAGGGCCGCGGCAAACGGGCGGCTGTAACCGCGCGCCGCCATTTCGGGAACCAGAAGCTTGGCAACCGTTGAGGCATCGGCCGTCGATGAGCCTGAAACACCGGCCAGCAAGGTGTTGGTCACCACATTGGCCTGCCCCAGCCCGCCGCGCAGATGGCCCACAAGCTGCATTGCCAGATCAACCAGCCGGGGCGTGATCCCGCCCGCATTCATCACCCCCGCCGCAAGGATGAAGAAGGGAATGGCGAGCAGGGTAAAGGAATTGAGCGACGCACCCATGTTCTGAGAGATGGTCAGAAGCAGGACCGGATTGCCCGCCGCAAAGGCCGCAAAAGCCCCGAAGGACAGCGCAAAAGCCACCGGAACCCCGATAACGATGGAGGCCAGACCAACCAGCACCAGCACGATGGGCACACCGGCCTGCCCATAGACCAGCACGGCACCGTGGCGGATTGACAGATAGATCAGGATGCCCAGCACCACCACGCCAATTCCTTGCAGGAATCCACGTCTGGCAGAGGGCCAGAACAGAAAGAACAGGTTCATCGCCCCGCCCACCGGGACAGCCAGAAAGAATAGTTTCATCGGCAGTTGCAGCGCTGGCGAGGCGGCGATGGAGCGCTGAACATATTCAAGCCCGTGCACCACCAGCATGATGCTTGCCGCCGCCATGATCGCCCGGATCAGAAATTCCAGCCGC
This sequence comes from Pararhodobacter sp., assembly GCF_036802785.1. Lineage (GTDB taxonomy): Bacteria > Pseudomonadota > Alphaproteobacteria > Rhodobacterales > Rhodobacteraceae > Pararhodobacter. The sequence continues at coordinate 102,456 of NZ_DAIRVN010000003.1, read as the reverse complement.
TCACGCGCAAGCGGTGACAGCTGCCGCAGCACCACGTCGATGGAAATATGCGCCTCGCGCCCTGTTGCCACGGCCATTCCCAGAAAAACCGCCCAGGCAAAGACCCAGGTTGCCACCTCTTCGGGCCAGGGCAGCCCCGAGCGGAAGATGTAGCGCATGACCACTTGCAGGCAGGCGACCGACACCGCAATCAGCATCAGGCTTATGCAGGCGATTTCCAGCAGACGGTCGACCCATTTACGGATCACCAGCGCCGGAGACAGCGCAGACGCCGCCTGAGCGGCGTCTGAGGGGGTGGTTGCAGTCATGAGGACAGATTACCCCAGCGCCCGGATTGCAGCGATCATTTCCGCTGTTTCGGGGCTTTTTGAGCCAAACTCGTCAAACAGCGGCGTGGTGGCCGCTTCCATGGCTTCCAGTTCATCCGCAGGCAGGGTGAAAACCTCGACCCCATGCGCGCGCAGCCCTTCAAGGGTGTCACCGGCAAGCGCACGGTTGACCCGGCGCTGTTCGGCAAACACCTCGACGGCGGAGTCGCGCACCAGTGCCTGAAGGTCGTCCGGCAGGCTGTCCAGCCATGCGGCGTTCACGCGTACGGCTTTCGGCAGGAACCAGTGGCCGGTCAGTGTCAGATGGGTGGCCTGCTCAAAGAACTTGAAACCCTCGATCGAGAATACATCCGAATCGATGGCGTCGATGATGCCGGTGGACAGTGCCGAATACTGCTCGCTGTAGGGCAGCGGCGTAGGTGCGGCGCCCAGCAGTTCCCAGAAGTCCACCCAGATGCGCAGTTGCGGCACCCTGATCTTGAGGCCCGACAGATCCGCCAGCGAATGGACCGGCCGTTTGGAGAGGATGTGGCGAAAGCCTGTTTCACCATAGGCGACGAATTCCACCCCGGTCTTTTCGCGCGCAATGTCGGATGCGCGGCGCCCAAGTTCGCCCTGCAAAACAGCGTCGACATGCGCCTCATTCTTGTAAATGAACCCGGGCGCACCGCCAAGGGCCGCGATTTCGGGCGCGATGGCTTCCTCGGAATCCGGGCCTGCGGTGGTCACCTGAATGGTGCCGATGCGGCTGCCCTCCAGCGCTTCTGCCAGTCCGCCAAGCTGTGCGGCAGGGAAATGCTGGGCGTCAATCCGGCCCTCGGACCGCTCGTTCAGGATTGTGGCCCAATCCTCGAATGCGTTGGTGATGGGTGTGCCGACACCCTCGGTATGGGCGATCTTGCAAACATAGGTTTGCTGGGCAAACCCGCGCGTGGAAATGGCTGGCATCGCCAGCGTCACAGCGCCGCTGGCCAATAGAAACCGCCGGCTGATCTTGTGAATGTTCGACGTCATGAAGTGAGCCTCCCCCGGTGCAATCCTTGTTGGCATGCAGCGCAAGCCTCCCGCTTCCGCATAACTGCCATACCAGTATGTTGCATGATCATCACGAGTTGACAAGGCAGAATCGCGCAGACATGTGAGAGGGATGGAAAGCACCCTCAGCATGACAGACGCCATTGCGCCGCAGCTTGTCGCCATTCTGCGCGACAGCATTGCGCAGATGCGGCTGGTGCCGGGTTCTGCGCTTTCGGAAAAGGACATTGCGGCGCGGTATGGCGTATCCCGTCAGCCGGTGCGCGAGGCGTTCATCAAGTTGTCCGAGGCCGGGCTGATAGAGATCAGGCCAAGCCGGGGCACCTATGTGACGAAAATCTCTGTGCGCGAGGTGGCAAATGCGCGGTTCGTGCGCGAGGCGCTTGAGGCAGAGATGGCACGCAACGCGGCGCAACTGGCAACGCCGGACCATATCACGGCGTTGCGCACCCTTGTCGGGCGCCAGCGCGCTGCGGCGGCCACCGGCGATTTCGCAACCTTCAACCTTTGGGATGAAGAGTTTCACCGCACCATCGCAAGGATCGTGGGCAATGACTTTGCCTGGCGCATCGTCGAGGCGGCGCGCATCCAGACCGACCGCGTGCGCCTGTTGTCGCTGCCGGATGCGTCACCGTTAGAGCTGCTGATCGCCCAGCATGCGGAAATCGTCGAACGGTTGGAAGCGGGTGACGGCGAAGGGGCCGCGCAGAGCATGAGCCGCCATCTGCGCGAGATTCTGCTGGCACTGTCGCGGATTGCGCCCGCGCATCCCGAATTCTTCTCAGACACCGAACTGCCCGAGCACACGCAAAGGCTGGTTCCCGCCGGTTGACGTTCCGGCAGGGCATTCCGGTCATCGGGGGGTCATTTTGCGGGCGTAAGGGCGCCTTCAAAGGCCGTGCGCAGAATGGCAAAGGGAACCAGTGCGCCGTGATGCTGCACCACCGCCGCCGCCACGCGATGGGCGCGCTGAGCGGCTTCAGCAGGGGTATGGCCCGCCAGCCGTGCCGCCAGATAGCCGCCGTTGAATGCATCTCCCGCCCCGGTAGTATCAACCGGGGACGGCACCGGAACTGCGGGAATGGCCCGGGTAATACCCGCCCCGGCAACATGCGCCAGCCCCGCACCGTCCTTGACGACGATTTCAGCCACACCGGCACGGCTGAGCCGCGCAATTGTGTCTGCCGGGCTGGTATCGCCGAATAGCGCGGCTTCATCCGGAAAGGTCGGCAGGGCGATATCGGTCAGGGCAAGCGCCTGCGCAATCGCGTCGCGGGCCACTTGCGGTGACGGCCACAGACGCGGGCGCCAGTTGGGGTCAAAGGCAATGCGGCTGCCGCCCTCGCGCGCGGCTTCAAGCACCGCAAGCAACGTGGCGCGGGCGGGTGCTTCAAGAATGGCCAGCGTAATGCCTGAGAAACAGATGAGCGCGCGGCCCATGAGGCTGGCGGCAAGGGCATCGCGGCAATCCGCCAGACTGCGCGCAGCGGCATCGGCACGCCAGTAGGTGAACGAGCGTTCGTGCCCCTCCAGCGTGATGGCATAGAGGCCGGGGCGGGCGCCGGGAATAACAGGGCTGGCCGCCGTGCCGATCGCGTGTTCGGCCATAAAAGCGCGTTGACGGTCGGAAAAGGGATCATCGCCAAAGGCCGTTACGTAATCGGCGCTTTGCGCAGCGGGCAACAGCGCCCGCAGCGCCCAGATCTGGTTGAACGTGTCCCCGGCAAAGCCCATTCGCCAGTTGTCGGCGGCGGCGCCTGACAATTCGATCATGCATTCACCGACAGCGGCGACGCCTGACACCGGCGTCATTCGGTGAACAGCGCAGGATGCGCCTGCGCGAGAGCGGGCAGCGCGTTGAGAATCTCGGAGAGATGCTGTTGCATGGTGTTTGCGGCCTCTTCAGGGTCATGGGTGGCAACGGCCCGCGCGATACGGCTGTGCTGGTCGATGATGACCGGAGGAGGCGTGGCATCAGGCATCGACAGATAGCGCACACGATCCATCTGTGCCTTGAGCCCCTGTATCACGCGCCAGGTATCCTGGCAGCCTGCCGCCGTGGCAATCGCCTGATGAAACGCCTCATCGTGGCGCAGAAAGCCTGCGTTGTCACCCTGCGCGGCAGCGGTGCGCTGATCGTCGATAATGTGTGCCAGCCGCGCGATTTCGGCTTCCGTTGCCATGGTGGCGCATCTGCGGACTATCGCCACTTCAATGGCCGCGCGGATGAAACGGGCATTTTCGACTTCGCGCACCGAGATCAGCCTGACGAATGTTCCGCGCTGGGGGCGAACCTCCACCAGCCCGTCAAGGCCGAGCCGGATAATCGCCTCGCGCACCGGCTGGCGGGAGATGCCCAACTGGCGCGCAATCTCGGCCTCGGAAAGCAGGCTGCCGGGCCCGAATTGCATCTGGATGATCGCGTGACGCAGGGCATCATAGGCGCGGCTGCTCATCGAAACCGGCCGCAGGGCGCGGTCATCATGGTCGAGGGTCAGAAGTTCGGAATCTGGGGGCATGGGGACCTGTAAAATCTACCATACCAGTATATTTTAGGTGCCGCAAATGCGCAAGCGACTGATGCGCGCGGCATGCTGAGCGGGTGAGGGTCCGCGCCCACCGTTCAGCAAATGCCGCGTCCCGCAGCAAGCCATCAAGTAGGTAGGCGTGAAACGGGGCGCGGTTCCATCATTGTGGCCTCAGGGCCGCGAAACCCCGTAATGTTCATGCGAGCGAAGTTGCCACGCCTGATCTTCATACCAGTCATCGTGCTGGGGTGGCGCCGATTCAATCTGTTCCCGCGACAGGTCGCTGATGTACCCTTCGCGCGCGTGATCATATCCCAGCCTCGCAACCGGAACCGGATGCGGGGCGTTTTCGTCGCCTTCAAGACTGATGACATAATAGACGATATGCGCCGTCGAAGGGTCGATAATCACATCCCCGATCACGCCCAGAACATCGCCTGATTGTCCGTAGACGTTTTTACCTTGCAGGGTCCTGCCCGGTATCAGGCGGCTCCCGTCGCTGTTGGTGCCGCTTGAGGTGATGGTCGGCCCCGGCGCCCCGGTGGTGTTGATTTCGCTTGGCATGGTCTTCTCCTTTGTCTGGTCGGCTAAGCCGCAAGCAATGGCTTTCATCATCCCAACGCGCGAGTGGCGATGGATGTTCCGCGCCGGATTGTTCGCGGCGGGCGCGATAGACGGTCACGGCCCCGGTGGCGATGGGTGCCGCCGACATGCGCCGACGGCACCGCCCGCAGGTAATGGTTATTTGTTGGTCCGGCCTCGCTGGTTCGGATCGACGCCGCCTTGCGCGGTGGTGTCGTTCTTCACATCGCCTTCGAATGTGTTCTCGCCTTCAAGCGGCGGCTCGTCGGTCATGGCGAACCGGCCCTTTGAACGCCCGATGCCGGGGTCAACCTCAAGGTTGTCAGGCAGATCGGCTTCAATCTTCTTGTCGGACTTCGGGTGCTTGTTGCTGCTCATGGCGGGGTCTCCCTTTCTTTGCATGAAGAAGAAACCATGGCGGCGCGTCCCGGTTCCGGAACCCGCGCCCGGTCAGCCGGGCGCCGCTTCGTCGTCGGCCAGCAGGCAAAGCCCGGCAACGCAGGAAAAGCCAGTCTGCGCACGGCCGGTTTGCCCTGCCGCCTTTGCGGTGCTGTGCGGCAGGAGGAACTATTCAGGCACTTTCCCCGTTAACGTTCACAGGCTGAAAACGGCGGGAACTGACGCATGAAACAACTGGCGAGCAAACTGGGCCTGAAGGTTGATCCCGCGATTTTCTTTATTTCCGCCGGACTGAGCCTGGTATTTGTCATCGCGCTGGTGGTGGCGCCGGTCACAATCGGTGCCGCTTTTTCCGTAGGGCGAAGCTGGATTGTAACCAACCTTGGCTGGCTGTTCATTCTGGGTGTCAACGTCTGGCTGGGTTTTCTGATCTATGCCGCAATGTCGCGCCACGGTCATATCCGGCTTGGCAAACGGGACTCGCGGCCGGAATATTCGAACCTGTCCTGGTTCACCATGCTTTTTGCGGGCGGCATCGGCACGGTGCTGATGTTCTGGGGCGTGGCCGAGCCGATCAGCCACTACCAGACGCCGCCCTTGCCCGGGGTCATGCCCTTCACCATTGAGGCCGCGCAGGACGCCATCTCGATCTCGCTCTACCATCTGGCGCTGCATACCTGGACCATCTTCACCCTGCCGGGTCTGGCATTCGCCTATTTCATCAATCGCTATGATCTGCCGGTGCGTGTCAGTTCGGTTTTCTACCCGCTGCTGCGTGAAAAAATTCATGGGCCCATCGGCAAGACAATCGATATCGCCTCAATCCTCGGAACATTGTTCGGCGTCGCGGTCTCGCTTGGCCTCGGGGCTTCACAGGTTGCGGCGGGATTATCGGCGCTGTTCGGCTGGAGCGACTCGACGCTTCTGCGCCTGATGATTCTGGGCAGCCTGACGGCCGTGGCCACGCTGTCGATCATGGCGGGTCTGGACAAGGGGATCCGGTTTCTGTCGAACCTGAACATCGGCATGGCTGTCGGGCTTATGGTTTTCGTCCTTGTTTTCGGCTCGTCCCTCTTCCTGTTGCGCGGCGTGGTCGAGACGTTTGGCCTGTATCTGTCAAACCTGCCCAGACTGGCGTTCTGGAATGACATGTTGCACGGCGAAGGCATGGGCACGGGCGACTGGGGCTGGCAGGGCGACTGGACCGTGTTCTACTGGACATGGACGGTCACCTGGTCGCCCTTCATCGGCCTTTTCGTAGCGCGTATCTCGCGTGGGCGCACCATCCGGGAGTTCGTCTTCGGCGTATTGCTGGCGCCGTCCCTGTTCACCGTCATCTGGTTCGCCATCTTCGGCTGGCAGGCCATGGAGATGGACGGGCTGGGCCAGCTGGCCCGCGCGGCGATGGGCCCGGCGGCGGGTAACATCAGCAGCGCCGTGACCGAGTCTGTCCCCTTGGCGATGTTCGCCTTCTTCGAGGAACTGCCATGGACACCCGTGATGCAGGGTCTGGCCATTCTGATCGTGGCGATATTTTTCGCGACCTCATCGGATTCGGCGTCGCTGGTGGTCGATATGCTGTCTTCGGGCAGCGCCACGGCGGGCCCGGTGCGCCAGCGGGTGTTCTGGGGGCTGGCCGAGGGGCTGATCGCCGCCACCCTGATACTGCTGGCCGGAGAGGCCGGACTGACGGCCTTGCAGGAGGTTATCACGGTGGTCGGCTTGCCGATATTCCTTCTTGTCTGCCTCATGATCCCCTCCCTGATCCGCGGCTTCGCGGCCGAGGATATTGACCATGTGACCATTGGCAAACGCCCCGCGCTCAGTGAGTTCGACCAGAACACACCGGAAGAACCCGCCAGTGTATCGGCACCAGCCCCAAAAGCCTGATGCGACCCGCATGGGGAAAAGATCGTCGCGCATGCCCCTCAGCCGGCCGCTTTTTCACGCCGTGTTCGCCGGTGCTTTCATCGGGCGACTGCCTGCCGTGCGGGTGCGGCGCGTGACGGCGAAGGGTGCCGGGGGCACGATGGAACCGGACGCAACGGTCAGTGGTTGACTGTCGTGACGCGCGGACACGCCGCTGCAGTCCTGACCGACACATCAGTCAAGGGGTATGACAATGCGCGTAGAATTTACCGTCAATGGCGCGCGCCAGACGCTCGACCTTGATGCGCGGACCACGCTTCTTGATGCGCTGCGCCATCACCTTCACCTGACCGGAAGCAAGAAGGGCTGCGACCACGGGCAGTGCGGGGCCTGCACCATTCTGCTCAATGGTCGCCGCATCAACGCATGCCTTGCGCTGGCCGTGATGCATGACGGCGACGACATCACCACCATCGAGGGGCTGGGCACGCCCGAGATGCTGCATCCGCTTCAGGCCGCCTTTGTGAAGCACGACGGTTTCCAGTGCGGCTACTGCACGCCGGGGCAGATCATGTCCGCAACCGCGATGCTGCAGGAGGCGCGGGCGGGCTGGCCCTCTCACGCCTCTGCCGCATTGCAGGGACCGGTGAACCTGAGCGATACCGAAATTTCCGAGCGGATGAGCGGTAATCTCTGCCGCTGCGGGGCCTATAGCGGGATCAATGCGGCGATCCGCGAGGTGGCGGCGGGTGCTGATACTGCGGAGGCAGCCGAATGAAACCCTTCCACTATTTTCGCGCCGACGCCACGGGTGATGCGACACAGGCCGCCCAGGCCGGGGCGGCCTTCATCGCGGGCGGAACCAACCTGATCGACCTGATGAAGCTTGAAGTGCTGACACCCGACAGGCTGGTGGACATCTCGCGGCTTGATCTTGCCGGTATCGAGGCCACGGCGGCAGGCGGGCTGCGGATCGGGGCGCTGGTCACCAATGCCGATCTTGCGGCGGATGCGCGCGTCCGGCGGGGTTATCCGGTGCTTGCGCGCGCGCTGCTTGCCGGGGCCTCGGCGCAGTTGCGCAATAAGGCGACGACGGGGGGCAATCTGCTGCAACGCACCCGCTGCTATTACTTCTACGACACCTCCCAGCCCTGCAACAAGCGCGACCCGGGAAGCGGCTGCGCTGCCATCGGGGGCTTCAACCGGAACCATGCGATCCTCGGAGCAAGCGCGCACTGCATCGCCACCCATCCGAGCGATATGGCCGTGGCCCTTCGCGCCCTCGATGCCGAAGTCGAGACGGAGGCCGCAGACGGTGCGCGGCGGCGCTTTCCGCTTGCCGGTCTGCACCGCCTGCCCGGAGACACGCCCGAGCGGGAGACCGATCTCGCGGAGGGTGAGCTTGTGACCGCCGTCATTCTGCCGCCCGCGAAAGCAGGCTGTCAGCGGTATCGCAAGGTGCGCGACCGCGCATCTTATGCCTTTGCGCTGGTCTCGCTCGCCAGCGTGATCACGCTGGATGAAGACCGCCGCATCGCCCATGCCGCGCTTGCCTTTGGCGGGCTTGCCCATAAACCCTGGCGCGACCCCGGCGCCGAGAAGGTGCTGGCGGGGGAGGTGCCTTCTGACGCGCTTTTCGATCACGCAGCCGACACGCTTTTGCGTGACGCAAAGGGATGGGGCAGCAATGATTTCAAGATACCTCTGGCGCGCCGTGTCCTGAAGGCCGCGTTGCATGAGGCAACAGGGACGGAGATGCCGGCATGATCACGCAGTTCACGATGGACGCACCTTATCCGCGCGTGCTTGATCGCACGGCGCAGGGCGTCATCCACCAACCGCTTGACCGGCCGGATGGCCCGCTCAAGGTTACGGGCCGCGCCGCCTATGCGGCCGAGCGCGCGCTTCCCGGTCAGGCCGAGGGGGTTCTGGTGCGCGCCACCATCGCCCGGGGCCGCATCGCCGGGATGAACGACGCAACGGTGCGCGCCATGCCCGGTGTGCTTGGCGTGGTCTCTGACGAACGCTTCATCCGCAACCCGGCCCAGGGCGGCGCGGGCAAGGCGCCGGTGCAGGGTGTGACGGAGGTATTCTATCACGGCCAGCCGGTCGCCCTTGTGGTGGCCGAAAGCATTGAGCAGGCACGCCATGCCGCCGCCAGCCTGAGGTTGCACTATCAGGAATCCGCCGCGCAGGTTGACCCCGACACGGCATTGAGCGTTGATCAGCCCGAAAAGCGCAAGCTGGAGCAGGGTGATTTCGACCGCGCGATGGCGCAGGCGCATGAGGTCGTCGACGTGACCTATAGCACACCGCCGCACCATGCCGCAGCGATGGAGCCGCATGCTGCGGTGGCACAATGGGCAGAGGGCAGCCTGACCCTGCATGGCGCGTATCAGATGCTCAAATACAACCGCGCGGAACTCGCCGATGCGCTTGGCATTCCGCCGGAACAGGTGCGTATCCTGTCCCCCTATGTGGGTGGCGGTTTCGGCTCTAAACTCGGCATCTCCCCCGAGGCCGTGGCCGCTGCAATCGCCGCGCGCGCATTGGATCGCCCGGTCAGGGTGGTGATGACGCGCCAGCAGGTGTTCAGCATGACCACCCATCGCACCGCAACACGGCAGCGGCTGCGGCTGGCGTCCGATGCTGCGGGAAAGCTCACCGCCATCGGTCACGAGGACCGGGTCTATAACCTGCCCGGCGAGAGTTTCAGTGAACCAACGGCACAATCCACGCATTTCCTGTATGCCGGGGAAAACCGTCGGCTGGGGCAGTCGGTGGCGCGGGTAAACCGGACCTGCGCAGGCTCGGTCCGTGCGCCGGGCGAGGCGGTGGGGATGCTCGCACTCGAAGGCGCGATGGACGAGCTGGCGCATTCCCTCGGCCTTGACCCGGTGGAGTTCCGCAAGCGCAACATTCCCGCGCGGCACCCGGAGGAAGACATTCCGTTTTCCGCGCGGCGCTTCTCTGACTGCATGGACGAGGGCGCCCGGCTTTTCGGCTGGGGCGCGCGGAACGCGGTGCCCGGACAGCAGCGCGACGGCGAATGGCTGGTCGGGCACGGTATGGCGGCAGCGGCGCGGGTCAACATGGTCTCCGCCTCGCAGGCGCGTGTCACCTTGCGGCCCGACGGCACGGCGCTTGTCGAAACCGACATGACCGATATCGGCACCGGCACCTATACGATCCTCGGGCAGATTGCGGCGGAAATGCTGGGCCTGCCACTGACGGCGGTCGAGGTCCGTCTTGGCGATACCGATCTTCCACCCTCGGCGGGCTCGGGCGGCTCGCATGGGGCGTCGTCGGCGGGTTCCTCGGTTTTCATCGCCTGCGAAAGCTTGCGCGCGCGGCTTGCCGGGCAGCTTGGCTGCGCGCCCGAAGACCTTACGCTGAAAGACGGCGTGGCCACCGGCGCAAACCACCGCTCCGGGCTGGCCGGCCTGCTCCCGGAGGGGGAGATCGTCGCGGAAGGGCATTTTGAGCCGGGACAGACCAGCAAGGAGGTAAGCCAGGCCTCTTTCGGCGCCTTCTTTGCCGAGGTCGGGGTCAACCGCGTCACCGGCGAGACGCGGGTAAGGCGGATGCTGGGCACCTTTGCCGCGGGGCGCATCCTCAACGAGAAGACCGCGCGCTCACAGTGTCAGGGCGGCATGATCTGGGGCATTGGCGCCGCGCTGACCGAAGATCTCGCCTTTGATCCGCGCGACGGCCATGTGGTCAATGACGATCTTGCCGAATACCATCTGCCGGTCAACCGCGACTGCCCGCCTGTCGAGGTGCATCTGCTTGACGAGCGCGACGACATGGCCTGCCCGATCCAGTCCAAGGGCATCGGTGAGCTGGGCATCTCAGGCGCGGGAGCGGCTGTTCTGAACGCGATTTACAACGCCACAGGCATTCGCCTGCGCAGCTATCCCGCGACCCCGGACAAGATTGTGAGCGCGCTGCCCGGGTGATCGCCGGGAAATCGGGGCGCTCACACAGAGAAACGGGAACTTCGGCGGCGCTGTCCGGTTGCTTTCGGACATACTGCTGCAACTGAAAAGGACTGATCCCATGAACCGATTGCTCGCAACCGTGACCGCGCTCTCGCTTGTCGGTGCCGCCGCTGCTTTTGCCGAGACAGGGCAGACGGCTTCGGCATCTTTTGTCGATGCCGAAGGTCAGCCCAACGGGTCGGCGACCCTGACGCAGACTCCGGCAGGTGTATTGATCGAGATGGAAATCGAGGGGCTGCCGGGCGAAAGCTGGGTCGCGTTTCATATCCATGAGACAGGCACGTGTGACCACGAGGTTGACCATGATTCCGCAGGGGGTCACTTCAACCCGACCGATGCCGACCATGGCTTTCTGGTTGAAAGCGGTGCTCACGCGGGTGACATGCCCAATCAGTATGTTCCGGCTGACGGTGTCCTGCGTGCGCATGTGCTCAACAGCTATGTGGGCCTCGATGGTGGCGATGCCGACATCCGGGGCCGCTCGCTGATGCTCCACGCCGAGCCGGATGACTATGAAAGCCAGCCCTCGGGCGATGCCGGTGCCCGGATCGCTTGCGCACCGATCGAGTGACGCTTCAGGCACGCGGGGCCCGGCGCTGGCAATCCGTCAGCGCCGCCAGCCCCTGCGCGCGGGAAGTGCCGACCGGAGAGGAGACCTCTGCGATGAAGAGACCATTCTGGAACACGCTTGACCGGCTTCTGGCCGAACTGCTGCCCGGCTGGGCCAAGGGCCGCGCGATCCGTCGCGCCAGACGGCTGGCCCGGCGCCAGAAGACCCGGCCGGAATAGCGCGATCAGTCCTTGCCGGGGGCGCTGCAAGCGATCCGCGCGCCCCATGCCGTTCTTCCCTTTTCGGAACAATTGGCGTGGCCCCCGGTTGAGCCTGCAGAAAATTACCGATCATTCCACATGGACCCGCAACTCTCAGGCGTTGCGCGGTCTTCAGGAAAACCATCAACTTAGAGGATAGTATGGCTGAAGGAGCAGAGCTACCAGATCCCCCTGACCTGACAGCGACGGTCTTTGAACAGGTGGAGGCCAAGGCGAAACTGCCGCTGCGTTCCATGGTGGTGCTGGGCATTCTGGCGGGCGTCTATGTGGGCTTCGGCGGATTGTTTGCGACCGTGGCGCTGGCGGGGGCGGATGCGCTTCCCTTCGGCATCGCGCAGGTCGTGGCGGGGCTGGTCTTCTCGCTCGGGCTGGCGCTGGTCCTGATCGCGGGTGCCGAGCTGTTCACCGGCAACACCCTGATGGCGGGCCCCATCTACACCCGGCAACTCGCGATGGGCGCGGCGGCCCGCGCCTTGCTGATTGTATGGGTTGCGAACTTCGTCGGCTCCGTCCTGCTGGCGCTGATCGTCATTGGTGCTGGTGTGCATGAGGCGGGCGAGGGTGCCATGGGCCGTGCAGCGCTCGACCTCGGGGTCACGAAGATTGAGAAGTCATTCGGCGCCGTGATTGCCAGCGGCATTCTGGCCAATATGCTGGTCTGCCTTGCGGTCTGGATGGCTTTGGGCGGACAAACGATTACCCAGAAGATGGCCGGCCTGATCCTGCCGATCGCCGCGTTTGTCGCCGCCGGGCTGGAGCATTCCATCGCCAATATGTATCTTCTCCCTTATGCCTACCTGGTCCAGATGGTGACCGAGGTATCGGCGGCGTCTATTTCGGTCATCGATGTTGTGTCAAACTTGGTGTCGGCGACCATCGGCAACCTGATCGGTGGTGCCCTCGTCGCGCTCGCCTACGCTCATGTGTATGTGAAGCGCTAGCGGCGGCTTAAAATTTCCAGGCGTCTCAGGAGGGCGCGCCTCTGGCGGGGGGCGTGCTTTGCTGTTGTCTGCTGCGGGTGGTCATCAGGGACAATCCTGAAACCCGCGAGCGCCGCCCCGCGCCGCGCACCCGCTGACGGAGAATCCGGTCAGGGGTGATCTGAACGGCGCGCAAAGCGCAGAGTGGCATGAACCCGTAAAAGGGTACCTGAGTGGTTTCTGTCTCCGCAGGGCAGCGCGGGGGCGGGTGGCGGTTCATCGCAACGGGATCTGACAGAAAGCGCGGGCAGCCGCTCTGAGGAAAGCTATGGGTGCGTGTCCATGGATCCCATGGCGAACAGATCGGCGCAGTACCGGAATGCCGGGCTTTCATGCCCGGGCCACCACGCCGTCGGCCCCGCCGGAGGGACGGGGGCGAGTAAGAGGTCGGACGGAGGAGCGGAAAAAATACCCCCGCCGCAACGCCTCTCCGTCGGTCTGTCCAACGGTCGGCGCGCGGCGGGGGGATGGGCGGGGGCCGGTTTCGTGACCTGCCCCCGCGCGGCGAAACAATCAGATGTTGTTGTCGTCTTCGATCATTTCACAGATCTGGCGAAGCGAGGCCTGCTGCATGCCAGCGCCCGGATCAGCCGGAGCCGTCGCGGTGCCGTCCGCGCCCGCAGTACCGGCCGTGCCGGTCTCACTGCCGGTCGGGGCACCCGTGTCGGTCGCGGCGCCTGTGCCTGCGTCAGCGCCTGCGCCTGCGCCGGTGTCAGCACCAACCCCGGCGCCGCCGTCATCCATGGCGTGACGCTCGCAGTAGTCGCGCACCGCTGACTGGTCTTCTTCGCTCAGACCTTCCCAGTTCGTGCGCATTTCTTCTTCGCTGCGCAACGTGCCCAGTTCGGAATCGCTGTAGAACGCGTTGCCGATGTTGCCTTCCCATTCCATCGGCATGCTTTCGTGCTGCATGCCATCGGTTGCACCCGTACCAACACCGGTCGTGGTGTCGGTCTGAGCGGCCTGGGCCAGCGCGCTGGTGGCTCCAAGGCTCAGCGACATCGCGGCAATTGCGAGAAGTTTAATGGTCATGATCTTATTCTCCTCCGTTTCGGTCATGGTTGAGCCCGGACAACCGTGAGACTTTGGCATTGTTCCAGGCAAACGGCCCGATTTTTCCCGGTGCCCCCTGACGCGTCAGGGCATATGACCCTTCCTCCATTCCGGGATGAGGCGGGGGCAAAGCAACACCGAGCGCGTACCCGATGCGATGCTTTGACGCCGCAGCAGAAGAGCTTGCGAGGCGCTGCGAAGGAGACGTGAGGGGGCTGCCGATGCCTGCCGATGGGCCACGACAAAGTGCGGAACATCTCTGCATCTGGCGCGTTTGCACCCTGCGACACGCGCAAGCTCAGCGGTTGCCCGCGATGCTGCCACGGAGGGACGCCAAGTGAGTTCGACGCAAATGTCTGACGCATTGCCCTATTGCGGCCCCGCTCCTGCCCCGGGGGCGCTTCTGTTCGCCCGGAACACCGATCTGGTTCTCTGGGTGGCGATTGCGATGGCGGCATGCCTTGGCGTGTTCCATCTGCGCCGGACCGGCGCTGTGCCACCCAGAAAGCGGGCATTTGCCGGGGCGGCAGGTCTGGCGGTCGTGGTCTTTGTCTCGCCGCTCTGTGCGCTGACGGTTGCGCTTTTCACGGCGCGCACGTTCCACCACCTTGTTATCATCGGCCTTCTGGCGCCGCTGCTTGCCTATGCGCTGCCGCTGCGCCGGGTTCCGGCGGGGGCCGCATTCTTCGTGTTGTCGGCGGCGCTCTGGGCGTGGCATGTGCCGGTCATCTATGCCGCCGCATGGGACCATCCGGCCTTCTATTGGCTGATGCAGGCAACGCTTCTGCTGCCCGCCTGGGCGGTCTGGAGCGGGGTGTTCACACGCCGCAACGGTCTGGGAGGGGCAATTGCTCCGGCCATTCAGATTGGCGCGCTTGCCGGGCAGATGGGCCTGATCGGCGCGATTCTGACCTTCGCGCCGCGCCCGCTCTACCCGGAGCATCTGGCCTATACCGAGGCGTTCGGCCTGAGCGCGCTCGCCGATCAGCAACTGGCGGGGCTCATGATGTGGGTGCCGGGGATGCTGCCTTTCGCGCTCTTTGCGGCGCTGAGCCTTCGCGCGGCCTGGGCATACGAGGTGCGCGCATGATCGCGCTGTTCAAAGCGGTGCATGTCATGGGCCTTGTGGTCTGGTGCGCGGGGCTGATCGCGCTGCCGATCATCATTCAGGCCTACGGGCGCACTGCCAATGTCCGCACGCAGGCCGGTTACTCGGAATTGCGGCTGCTTACCCATCGCGGCTATGTCGAACTTGTCACGCCGGCTGCGGTGATCGCGGTCGGTGCGGGGACGGTGCTCCTGTTTCTGGCGGAGATCCGTGACCCGTGGATGATGGCCAAGCTGGCGGCGATCGGCGGGATGGCGATCTGTCATGCATGGATCGGCCACATGGTCGCACTGACCGGCGAGCATAACGGAGCCTACCGGCTGCCCAGCCCGGTTCCGGTGCTGCTTGGCGCCATCGGGCTGATGGGCCTCGTGCTGTGGCTGGTGCTTGCGAAGCCTGACCTTGCCCCGCTTGCCGACTCGCTGCCCGAGTGGCTGCGTCAGCCGCTTGGGCGCGAATTGCCGTCGTCCTTGGTGCCGATCTGATAGTCAAAGACAAGTTTGCCCCCATGCCAGCCCGTCATCGCCGTCATACCCGCCGCCAGGAAGGAAAGCGCCAGCCCCAGAGGCAGGACAGCCTCTTGCGCGGCGCCGATACGGATCAGCCAGTTCAGCCCGAGGATGGACAGAAGCGTCATGGCCAGTATGAAATGTGTCCAGCTTGCCGCGCGGTTGCGGATGCCGGGCACCATCAGCAATTCGACCGTGCCGGTGATCGCAGCGAGGACCGCCATGAGGAAGGCACCGAACGTCGCCCAGCCCGCAGCGATGGCCCAGAATGCGTCGCCCGTCCACCAATACAGCAGGTCTGCCCCCAGCACGCTCATCGTCAGCGCAATGGGAAAGGCCACGAGCATGGCATGGACCGGATGACCGGCGATCGCGATCTTCGATTCCTTCAGATGCAGCGCGCGTTTTTCGTTCACCGGGTCGATGAACTCGGTCCTGGGGGTGTCGTCGGGGCGGGTCATGGGCGTTCTCCGTCTGCCGGGCTTTGTCGTATCAAGCAATTCGGCGCCATTGCGGTTCCGCTGCTGCTTGCCGGTTGTGACGGCAATGTCTCGGCGTTGCAGCCCGGCGGGCCGGTGGCGCGTGATATCGCCTGGCTCTGGTGGGGGCTTGCGGGCGCGGCGCTTGTGCTGACCGGGATGGTGGTTGTTCTGGTGGCGATGGCCTTTGGCGCGCCGCGCGCGATCAATGAGCGGCGCTGGACATTCGGGCTGGGGGTCTGGTTCTCGCTTGCCATTCTCAGCGTCACGCTGGCTGCCGGGGTCTGGGTGGGCGAACGCATTCTGCCGCGCGATGACGGTGCGGTCGAGATCCGCGCGCATGCCATCCAGTGGGGTTTCCGCTTCACCCATCCCGGCGCGGACGGGCCGGTCGAAACCCTGGATCTGCTGATCCTGCCCGCCGGGCAGCCCGTGGACATGGTGATCACCAGCGAGGATGTGATCCATTCCTTCTGGGTGCCGCAACTGGCCGGCAAGATGGATGCCGTCCCCGGCCATACCAACCGGCTGCGCCTGCAGGCCGATGCGCCGGGGCGGCATGGCGGGCTTTGCGCCGAGTTTTGCGGCATCGGCCACACGGCGATGCAATTCGAGGTGCTGGTGGTTCCGGCACAGGACTGGGACGCCGCCCTTGCCGACCCGGACGCGGCCATGGCCGGGCAGACCCCGACCGGACAGGAGGCCGCCGATGACTGACCGCGCCACCCCCCATGCCACCACGCATACCAGCCCCGCCGACAGGCGCGACGCCACTGCCGCAATCACGCCAAACCCGCCGCAGCGCGCGCTTCGTCTGCACCGTGAGCTGGACCGCGTCTGGTCAAACGCGCCCGGCTGGTGGGGGCATGTGGCCGCCGTCAACCATACCTCGCTCGGCCTGCGCTTCATGGGAACGGCGCTGGTGTTCTTTGCCATCGGCGGCATTCTGGCGATGCTGATCCGCGCCCAGCTTTCCACGCCCGCAGGCGCGTTTCTGGATACCGAACTCTACAACCAGATTTTCACGATGCATGGCAGCATCATGATGTTCCTTTTCGCCATTCCGATGCTTGAAGGGCTGGGCATCTACCTTCTGCCGAAAATGCTCGGCTCACGCGACATGGCTTTTCCCCGTCTCACGGCGCTTGGCTACTGGTGTTATCTGTTTGGCGGGCTGATCATGCTTTTCGCGCTCCTTGCCGGGGTGGCGCCGCGCGACGGCTGGTTCATGTACACGCCGCTGTCCAGCTCGGCATTCTCGCCCGGGATCAATGCCGATGTCTGGCTGCTGGGGGTAACCTTTGTCGAAATCTCGGCGCTGGCCGCCGCGGTCGAGATCACCGTGACCATCCTGCGTCAGCGCGCGCCCGGCATGAAGCTGACGCAGATGCCGCTGTTTGCGTGGTACATGCTGGGCACGGCGGCGATGATGCTGGTGGGCTTTCCGCCGCTGATCCTTGCGTCAATCCTGCTGGAGATCGAGCGCGCCTTTGACTGGCCGTTCTTCGAAGTGGCGCGCGGGGGTGACCCGCTTCTCTGGGCGCATCTGTTCTGGCTTTTCGGCCATCCAGAGGTCTACATCATCTTCCTGCCCGCCGCCGGGGCACTGGCGACGATCATTCCGGTGATGTGCCGCACCGAGATCGTCGGCTATGGCGCCATCGTCGCGGCGGTGCTGGCGCTGGTGTTCCTGTCCTTCGGGCTGTGGGTGCATCACATGTTCACGGTGGGCATTCCGCATATGGCGCTTGCCTTCTTCTCGGCGGCCTCGCTTCTGGTGGCGATACCGACGGCGGTGCAGATCTTTTCCTGGATCGCGACGATGTGGAAGGGCCGCCCGCAGCTTGTCCTGCCGATGTATTACATCCTCGGCTTCTTCCTGACCTTTGTCATGGGCGGGCTTACCGGCGTGATGCTGGCAGTGGTGCCTTTCAACTGGCAGGCGCATGACACGCATTTCGTGGTAGCCCACCTGCATTACGTGCTGATCGGCGGGTTCGTCTTTCCGCTTCTGGCGGCGGGGGCTTACTGGATGCCGCAGATCACCGGCCGCGCGCGCATCAAGGGGTTGGGCGAGGCTGCGTTCGCAACCATCCTCATCGGTTTTCACGGCACATTCTTTCTGATGCACCTGACCGGGCTTCTGGGCATGCGGCGGCGTGTCGATGTCTATTCCGGAAACCCTGAATGGGTGTGGCTGAACCTCACCTCGTCGATCTTCGGTTTTGTCATGGCCATCGGCTTCGCGCTCTTCCTGCTCGACATGATCCTTCAGGTGACGCTGGGAAAGCGGGCGGGTCGCAACATGTGGGGCGCGCCGACGCTTGACTGGGCGATGCCGCATCCCGCGCCCGCCTATAACTTCGCCTCGCTGCCCAGCCAGTGCCATGCCGATGCCGGGGCCTCTGCCGCGATTGTGCCGCTTGCGCGCGGCGAGGGGCTGTTGCCCGGCGCGCCGCGTGGGCGGCGCGAGCTGCTTGTCACCAGTATCAGCCGCACCCGCCTTGACCATGTGGCGGTCCTGCCCGGGAACACCGCGCTGCCGCTGGCGCTATCGGCCGCAATCGGCAGTTTCGTGCTTCTGATGCTCGCCAGCCTCTACTGGCTCACACCGCTGTCCCTGGTGCTGGTTGCGGTGCTGATCTGGGTCTGGGTGCGCGGACTGGTGCTGCACGGGGGGAATGCGCCGATCACCGTCGCACCGGGGATCGACCTGCCGGACCAGAGGCAACGCCGCCGCACCCTTGTCTGGAGCGGCGTGGTCTGCCTCATGGTCGCCAATGGTGCCTTCTTCGCCTCGCTTCTGTTCGGCGTGGGTTTCCTGCATGTGGTCGCCCCGAACTGGCCTGCGCCGCCCGCGCAGGCCGATCAGGGGGCGGCGGCGTTGCTGGTTGCGGGGGCGGCGGCGGCGCTGGTGCTTGCGGCAGGGCTGGCGCGGCTTGCTGACATCAGGCACTTGCGCGGCCACGGCCCGGGCGGATTTGCGCTGCTGGGCGTGGTGGCCAATGTGGCCGCCCTGCTGGCGCTGGCCGCCCTGGCATGGAGCTGGATGGATGACCCCGCGCGCCACGCCCGCGATGCGCTGCGCGGGGTGCTTGCCGGGTATGTCGCCCTGCACGCGCTGATGGGGGCGGGTTGCGCTGCCTTCGTCTGGGACCAGACGCGGCGCGGCGAGATCGGCCCGGACCACGCCGGTGCACTGCCCGGCTGGCGGCTGTGGCAGGATTTCGCGGCGGCAACAGCGGCGGTCTCGGCAGCGGTCGTGATAGGGCAGGGGGTGTGGGGATGAGGTGGCTTGCGCTGTTCATCGCCGGACCCGCGATCTGGGCCATAGGTTTCTCGCTTGTCTATGCACTGCATGGTGCGGGCTGCAGTCATGGCTGGCCCGAGGTTGACGTTCCCGGGCTTGCAAGCCTGCTCCATCTCGCGCTTTGGGCGGGGTGGCTTGCCACCCTTGTTGCCAATCTCGTGCTGCTTCTCGCCCTTCCCGCTGCCACCGGTGACGGGCTTGCGCGTTGGCTGCCCCGCGCCGGTGCCTGGATCGGTCTGGGCGCGACGTTCTTTTCGCTTCTGCCGGTCGCACTTGCCACGAGCTGTTGAACGGCCAGCGCGCGAGAGTCAGCGCTCGGCGGACTCTCGCCGAAGTTGTGCACTCCTGACGCAATGAGCGGAACGACGCGCAAAAGCACGCGTTCTGTTCGCAGTTGCGGCCATCTTGCAAGCATTGAAAGGGAGGTTGAGCGATGCCCCTTGAGCACTTTGATGCACCTCTCACGATGACCGAAGCCGATACTGCCGACTTTATACCGGCACTCCGTGCTTTTGCCTGGTCTTTTTATTCAAACCCATACGAGGCTGATGTTCTGGTTCAGAAAACCCTGACCGAAGCGCTGAGAAAAACACACCGTTTCAGCCCAGGTACAAACCTTCATTCCTGGCTGTTTACGATCATGCGACATATCTTTTTCACCAAACACGAGATCGGCCCGCCCGCCTTGCCCGCCAATAGCGACCCTGCGGCAGGTGCGAGCGGCAACACTGTCCGGCAGGCGTGGTCGGCGCCGGAGCGGGAACTGGCTGATGCCATCCATACCCTGCCCCGTTCGCAGCGCGAGGTGATCGTGCTGACGGGTGTTCTTGGCCTGAGCGACACGGAAGCCGCCGAAATTTGCGGCTGTGAAACCGGCGCGGTGAAAAGCCGCCTCAGTTGCGCCCGCTCAGGGCTTCTGGAAGCGCTGAGGGCGCGCGGTGCAGGGGCAAACAGCCGGGGGCCGGTTTGGTCCGAAGGGCCGCAGTGCTCCAGCCAGTCTCAAGAGGTGTGAGGATGGTTGTGGATACCCAGACCAGAGGGCTTGCACGCGGCGGTGCTGCGGATATCTTCGCACTGGTGCGCGATGTTGCCCTGCCGACGCTGAGCAAGGGTGTTTTGCGCCGCCGACCCGGTGTTGTGGGCCTGCTGGAAAGCACAGGCACCGAGGCACGGGGAATTCAGCGCCTCCAGCGGCTGCGGCAGAAATACGCTTCCCGCCCGGTGTTGCTGTCGGTGTTCGGGCGCAAGCAACTGATCCTGACCGATCCGGCGCAGGTTCAGCGCGTTCTGCAGGAAACCCCTGCCGCGTTCAAAAGCAGCAGTGACGAGAAATCCGCGGCGCTGGCGCATTTCGAACCCGGTGTCTCGCTCATCGCCGATGGCGCGGACCGGCAGGTGCGGCGCGCATTCAACGCCGGATTGCTGGATGAGGGCTGCCCGTTTCATCGCCTCTCAACGCAGTTCCGGCAGGTGGTGCATCAGGAATTCGGTGATCTGTTTGCCGATATGACGCGCAGAGGCGCAACAAATCTGACGTGGGAGCCCTTTTTTGCCGCGTGGAACAGAATGGTCAGGCAGATCCTTCTGGGTGACAGCGCGCGCAACGACGAGGCCCTGACCGAAAGCCTGAACAGGCTGCGCTCTGTGGGCAACTGGGCCTTTCTTCATCCGGGCCGCAAGCGGCTGCACCATGATTTCCATCACCGCCTTCAGACGCATCTTGATCGCGCCGATCCTGCCAGTCTGGCCGGTCTGGTGGCGCAGGTACCGGGTCATGATCAGACCCCGGTGTCCGATCAGTTCGCCCATTACATGTTCGCCTTCGATCCCGGCGGCATGACAAGCTACCGCGCGCTGGCGCTTCTGGCGGCCCACCCTGACACGATGCACACGCTGCGCACGCAACTGGCGGCGGGCGACGGTCGTGCCGATCCGTTGTTGCGGGCAAGCCTGCTGGAAAGTCTCCGGCTGTGGCCGACGACGCCGGTGATCCTGCGGCAGGCACGCCATGACATCGACTGGGAGGGCGACACGCTTCCCGGCGGCGCGCAGGTGGTGATCTACGCCCCGTTTTTTCACCGCGATGACGAAACCCTGACCGAGGCGCACCGCTTTGCCCCCGGATTGTGGCCCGATGGGCAGGTGGAGCTTGGATCGCGCTTTGTCCCCTTCAGCGACGGGGATGGCGTCTGCCCCGCGCGGGATCTGGTGCTGATGGTCGGCGCGATGGTGCTGAGCGAGATCCTGGGCACTTTTGAGGCCGCTCTGGCGGACCCGGCGCGCCTTGACCCTGCGCGCCCGCTTCCGCCGACGCTGGACAATTATACGATCGAGTTCACCTTGACCGGAAGGGCCTCGGACCACCAGTCATGACCCGGGCTCAGTCGGCGCAAGCAGGGTCAGACCGACGATCGGACCGGATTTCCGGCTGGTCGTCTGATCGGATGACCCGCAAGGAGCGAACATGAGCGAAAGGCAACCAAGAGAGTTGGGCACCGCGCTGCGCCGTGGTGCGGGCGGGCGTTGCCCACGGTGCGGGAAGGGCCGCCTGTTCGACGGCTTTCTGACCCTGCGCGATATATGCAACCATTGCGGATTTGGCATCCGGCGGCATGCCACTGCGGCGGGGCCTGCCTTCCTGTCCATCGCGACCGCCAGCCTGTTTCTGGTGCCGGTGCTGGGGCTGACTGCCGCGCTCTTCGGGCCACACCCGGCCATTCTGGCGATGGTGGGCCTTGCCATCTTGCCGTTGCTTGCGGTCGTCCTGCTGCGCGTGATCAAGGGCGCGATGGTCGGCTATCTCTGGGTTTTTGATGTGGACAGCGGTCCACGCACAGATCGGCCGCAAGGCTGACAAATGCCAGGGGGTTTACTTGCGCCCTTCGCCTACGGACGGGGCGGCTGCGTTGCGGGAAAGCCGCGATGTTCCCCGGATGGTGGCGGAACCTTGCCAGCCTTCGGCGGTTGATCCGTCACCTCAACAGCAACACAAAGAGAGCGCCATGCAGACCCGGCATTCATCCCCTCCGGCAAAACCCCTTCGCGAAATAGAGGAGAATGAAGCGCTCCCCCTTGATGAGATAGCCGGGGAGGCCATTCGCCCGACGGTGCCCCCCGTCGAAACGGCGCAGGACGATGACGAGGGCGGCGCCGATCCGATTGATCCTGATACCGGGCGCCCCTACCCGGAAACAGACCCCGGCACCGCAACACCCGCCGCAGAACGGCGTGGCGGCGCTTCAGAGGGCTGAGAGGTCATTCTTGCAGGCCGCGCCCGGGGTTCCCTCCCTGCGCGGATGTCAGAAGCGGTTAATCCTCGCCCCTGAGCTGGTTCTGTTCCTTAAGCTCATGCTCCAGTTTCTTCGCAAGGATGCGAAGTTCGTCCGAAATCGGCGCTTCCTCGATACCCTTCATAAGCTGGCGAAGTTCCCGCTCCGGCAGGTCGGCTGAGCCGTGTTTTTCCTCTTCATTCGTCAAGTCAGCAATCCCCTTCCCTGAGTTAAAGTTGCGCTTTTTAGTCCTACGTCCGGGGTTCGCCGCTGGATCATTCCCCGGTTCGACTTCGCCGTGACTGACCTGCGCGCGATGCTTTTGGGGGGAGGACTGTCAAAACAGGCTTGCCTGTGTGCATCGGGCGGAGAACGGCGGCTCGGGGGAGGGTGGGGACCAACAAGGCGAGGCTAAACCGGACCATGCGGGGCAATCCGGCTATGATGCTCCGCCTGAGCCGCCGTTCAGCACCCCAACAAGGTGCGCCGCCTCTTGTTCCAGCCGCGGGCAGGATTTGTCGCTCCTGCGCAGGAACATGCGCGGGAAAGCGCGGTTTGGTTCATGGGGGCAGCAGGAAAAATGCATGCTGTCGCGCCACGCAGGATACCGGCGTGGTCGCCGGGAACATGATCGTGAAGGCGCAGCCGGTCGCCCCGGTTGCGGCCGGTAAGCGGCAACGGAGAGGGACATGCTGGGAGAGATCGCAACCTGGGTGGGCTGGGCGCTGGGGCTGGAGGCAGAGGACCTTGAAAGCCGCCACATGGCGGTGCGCGCGGTCGTTGTTTTCGTTTTTGCTGTGGTGATCGTCCGCCTCGGGAAGAAGCGGTTCATTGGCGAGAATACGGCCTTTGACGTGATCCTCGGGGTCATGCTCGGATCAATCGTCAGCCGTGCCATTACCGGCCAGTCGCCCTTCCTGCCCACACTTGTCGCCGCCGTCGTTCTCGTTGGCCTTCACTGGTTCTTTTCGCAGATCGCGGTCAGGTGGGATGGTTTCGGCACGCTGATCAAGGGCAGCGCGCGCACCCTTGTGCGGGATGGCGAAGTTGACTGGAAGGCGATGAAACGCGGCAATATCAGCGAGAACGATCTTCTTGAGGCGCTGCGCCTCAAGGCAAGTCTTTCGGGCTGGGAGCAGGTCAGCGAGGCGCGGCTGGAGCGGAATGGCGAGATCAGCATCATCCGAAAGGAGGCCTCGGGCAGGAACAATTGAGGGCCATGCGGGTTCGGAGAGGACCTTACAACCCGATCCTAAAGGAGACCCGACATGTCCGAGATAAGCAAATACGTTGACCAGTGGCTGCGCGATGCGCATGCGATGGAAAAACAGGCTGAATCCATCCTTCACGGCCAGGTCAAGCGTATCGAGAATTATCCCGAACTTGCCCAGCGTATGCAGGCCCATCTCGACGAGAGCACAAGCCAGCGCGAGCGCCTTGAAGCCTGTCTGGAGCGGCGCGGCACTTCTGCCTCAGGCGTGAAGGATGTCTCGGCGCAGTTTACGGCCATGATGCAGAACCTTGGCGGCGTCTTTGCCGGTGATGAGGTGGTGAAGGGCGTGTTGGCCAGCTACGCGTTCGAGGCCATGGAGATTGCCTCGTACCGCATTCTTTCCGCCGCCGCCGAGGCCGAGGGAGATATCCAGACCGCCCAGCTGTGCAACGAAATCTGCCAGGAAGAAGAGGCAATGGCCGGCTGGCTGAAAGAGAACATGGCGAGCATCACGACCGCCTTTCTCGGGCGCGCTCAGTCTGATGACAAAGACGCCAAACGATAGGCAGCCGCCGGTTGTCGCCGGGTGCGCGGGCGGTCCTGCCGCCCGCCGCGCCACCCGCTCATACCCAATACGGAGGCTGCAATGACCTGTCCTCGCGAAGATATTTCTGACGCCGGTGCGCGCTCGAACCAGCATACAAACCTCTGGCTGGCTCTGGTGTTCGGGGCTGCCGTGGGCGGGATGGTGCATCTGACGCGGCGGCGCTCAGCGCGCCCTGCCGACGACGCGCCGCGCCACACCACGCGGCAGCGGCGCTTCGGGGCTTACGCGGTGACGGGGCGCACCGTCACCATCGCCCGCCCCCGCGCCGAGGTTTACGCTTTCTGGCGCGATTTCACCAATCTGGCGACATTCATGGAGAATGTGCACAGCGTCGAGGTTGACGGCGATCTGACCCGCTGGGTGATCCGTGGTCCCTTTGGCGCCGATGTCACGGTTGAAACCCGCATCGTGCAGGATCGTGAGAATGAATTCATCTCTTGGCGTTCCACCCCGGATTCGGACATCGACACCGAGGGGAAGGTCAGTTTCCGCGATGCCCCGGGCAAGCGGGGAACCGAGGTGGAGGCGCGCATCGCCTATGTGCCCCCCGCAGGCGAAATCGGGCGCTGGGTTGCCAAGGCCTTTCAGGCCGAGCCCGCCATACAGGGGCGGCGTGAGCTGAAGCGCCTGAAAATGCTGATGGAGACAGGCGAGATCGCCACCAACCGCAACCGCAAGACCACAGCCTGAGGAGGAATCCGATGCGCGCACTGACCTGGCACGGCAAGCACGATGTCCGGATGGAAACTGTCCCCGACCCCGAAATCGTCAACCCCGGCGATGCGATCATCGAAGTGACGGCAACCGCGATTTGCGGATCGGACCTGCATCTTTACGATGCGGTGATCCCCGGGATGCAGCGGGGTGACATTCTGGGCCATGAGTTCATGGGCCGCGTGGTCGATACCGGCGCCGCCAGCCCGCTGAAGAAGGGCCAGCGCGTGGTGGTGCCCTTCACCATCTCGTGCGGGAAGTGTTTCTTCTGCGAGAAGCAGCTGTTCTCGGCCTGCGACAATTCCAACCCGGTTGAAAAACAGGATCTGACCGAGGCCCTGTATGGTCATTCGGTCTCTGGCCTGTTCGGTTATTCACACCTGACGGGCGGGTATCCGGGCGGTCAGGCAGAATATGTCAGGGTGCCCTTTTCCGGTGTCGGCCCCATTGTCATTCCCGACGGGTTCGATGACGAACAGGTGTTGTTTCTGTCAGATATCCTGCCCACCGGCTGGATGGCCGCCGAGAATGCAGAGATCGAACCGGGCGATACCGTCGCCGTCTGGGGCTGCGGGCCGGTGGGCCTGTTCGCGATCCAGTCCGCGCTGCTGATGGGAGCCGCCCGGGTGATCGCCATCGACGAATACCCGGGTCGGCTGGCGCTGGCGCGCAAGCTGGGCGCTGATGTCATTGATTTCAAACAGGCGCATGTCCTTGAAGCGCTGATGGAGATGTCAGGCGGTCTGGGGCCGGATGCGGTGATTGACGCCGTGGGCATGGAAAGCCACGGATTCGCCCCCGATACGATCATGGACAACATCAAGCAGACAGTCGGCATCGGTGCCGACAGCGGGCATGCCCTGCGTGAGGCGCTCATGGCCGTGCGCAAGGGTGGGCGCGTGTCGGTCCCCGGGGTCTACGGCGGCATGCTTGACAAGTTTCCGCTGGGCGCGCTGATGGAAAAGGGCCTTCAGATCAGAACCGGGCAGACCCATGTGCAGCGCTACCTGAAAGACCTGTTGCACCGGATCGGTGAGGGCGAGCTGGACACGACCTTTCTGATCTCGCACCGCCTGCCGCTGGAACAGGCGGCCGAGGGCTACCGCAATTTCCGCAATAACCAGAATGACTGGACCAAGGTTGTCCTCAGACCGGGTCAGGCGGCGGCCTGACCCGGCGGCGGCGCAGGGTCACCGGCGCCGCGCGGGCAAGGTCCATCCGGAGAACGCTCTCATGTCGCGCAAGGAACATATCCCCGAAAGCCTGCTCATGCCGCGCTTCCCGGTCGCTGTCGCCGCGCAGGCGCAGTTGCTGTGCGCGCAGCTCACGGCGCGGGGTCTGTGCGTCGTCACAGCGGAATCCTGCACCGGCGGGTTGCTGGCCGCCAGCCTCTCAGGCTTTCCGGGCAGCACGCGCTTTCTGGTCGGAAGCTTCGTCACCTACCGCCCCTCGCTGAAAATCGCGGCGCTGGGGGTTTCTGCCGGTCTGATCGCTGAACGCACAGTCTATGACCCTGAGGTCGCCCGGCAGATGGCGACCGGCGCCCTGAAAGGCGCGCCTGAGGCTGATCTGGCGCTGGCCATCACCGGGGTGGCCGGTCCGGGGCCGGATCAGGGCAAGCCCGCGGGCCTTGTCTTCATCGCCGCCGCCCTGCGTGGTGAGGTGCCTGTCGTGCGTGAATGCCACTTTTCAGGCACGCCGCACGCGGTTGTCGCCGACGCGATGCGCACCGCGCTGGCCATGGGATGCGCCGCCATCGGGGGCGATGAGGGCAAGGGCTGACCGCTGCTTTGTGCTCCCCGCTCCCCGGTGCAGGAACATTTTGCGGCGTAAAAAGGTTCGCAGAGCATGACCTTTTGTAAAGGATGCCGCGATGCTTGGAAAACAATGGTTTGCCCTGCCAAGGCTGATCCGGTTCATGCTCTCGCATTTCGCAGACGGTGTGGCACTGGGCTGGTCCTGCGGACTGATGGTGCTCTGGTTTGACATCGGCAATGTTGGCTCGCTGCTGGCAGGCATGGACAGCGCGGTGCTGACGGCGCTCTTTTTTGCCACGGGCGGGCTGATGTTCGGCACGCTCGCGATGAGCGTGGCAGTCATGAACCTGCGCGAAGACACGAACTGAGGCCCGGCGCGCGCGGGCGAATGCTTTGTCACCTGCGCAGCGAGGGATGTTGCCGCTTTCCGCGCCCGGGCAGAGGCCGACAGCGCCGCAACGGTCCGAGGCGGCCAGCTGCATCGACAGACGGAAGGGAGGACGGCATGGAGAGTCAGAGCATGGTGGTGGCGGAAAAGCCGGATTCGCGCGTTGCGACGGGCGGTTGTCTGCTTGGTATTGCATTGGGCGGGTTCTTTGACGGTATTCTGCTGCACCAGATCCTGCAATGGCATCATCTGTTCTCGGCAGTCGCCCCTTCGGGCACACTCCTTGATCTTCGTTTCCAGATTCTCGCCGACGGGGTGTTTCACCTTCTCCATTATGTGGTTGCACTGGCCGGTCTGGCATTCCTGTGGTCCGGCCGCAAAACCCTGCAGGCCGCCGGGGGCCGCCGTCTTGCTGGGTGGGCACTGGTGGGTTTTGGCGGCTGGCATGCGTTTGACGCGGTGGTGTCACACTGGCTTTTGCAGATCCACCGGATCCGGATGGATGTGGATAACCCGTTGTTCTGGGATCTTGCGTGGTTGTTCCCCTTCGGCATTCTGCCACTTGCCGCTGGTGTCTGGCTGCTGCGGTCCCGGCCCGGCGACACATCCGGCGGGGCACCCGGGGGGCGCATCACTGCCGCGTCGCTCGCGTTTGCGGCGCTTGTCGCAGGTCCGGTCGCCGCCGTTCCGCCCGCAGGCGCGCTGGACAATGACATGACCCTTGCAGTTTTCCGGCCCGGCGCTTCGTTCAGTGACGTTGTTGCAGCCGCCGATGCTGTCGACGGGCGGCTGGTCTGGACGGACGAAAACCGCGGTGTCTGGCTGATCGCGCCCGGTCCCGGTGCGAATGTGTCGCGGCTTTACCGGCATGGGGCATGGCTGGTTTCACGCGGTCCGGTCGCGGTCGGTTGTCTGAGCTGGACCGGGGTGTGACGGGCTTTCCGCCGGTGTTCTGGTGCCGCGCGGACCGCAGGCAGACCGGCATCTGCCACGATGATCCTGAGAAATTCAGGAACATTTTCGCCGCCCGGTGGCTTTTAGTCTGAACCTTGACCGGATTCACGCAAGCGGAGTGCACCATGCAACATGTCCTCGGTATCGTGACGATTGTGCAGGAAGGGCGGTTTCGTCTGGCCACGCCTGACGGGCGCTCGCTGCATTTCGTGCTCGCCCATCAGGCAAAGACGGCAGCGCAGGATATTGCAGACCTGTGTGCCCGCATGGCGCCTGTGCGGGTCGCCTTTGACACGATTCAGGGGCGCAGCAACCTTGTGGCGCATCAGGTCTGTGAACCTGGCGTACATTCCCTATGACGGGCCGGATTCAGACGCCGAAGCGCCGCCTGGCGCACTTTCTGCGCAACTGGTCGCTTCCCCGGCAGGCCGTCGGTGCCGACCATCGCAGTGCCGCCGCCGAAAGCGAGATGTCGCGCAGCCTGCGGCCCCGCCTTGAGCAGGCAGACACCATCGGCACCGGGGTCTGCCCGTTCTGCGCGGTCGGTTGTTCGACACGCCTTTATGTGCGCAACGGGCAGCTTATCCATGTCGAGGGCAATGCGGACAGTCCGATCAATCAGGGCACGCTGTGCCCCAAGGGCGCGTCCCTTCTCAGCGTGCACGCCGCGCAGACCCGTCTGGCGAAAGTGAAGTACCGCGCACCTTATTCCACCCGATGGGAGGAAAAGCCGCTTGACTGGGCGATGGACAGGATCGCCGCGCTGACCAAACAAACCCGCGACGAAACCTTTGTCGAGGCGCTGCCCGACGGCACGACCGTCAACCATACGCTTGGTGTCGCCTCGCTTGGTGGTGCGACGCTCGACAATGAGGAAAACTACCTCATCAAGAAGATCTTCAGCGGCGGGCTTGGCATGGCCTGGATCGAAAATCAGGCGCGGGTCTGCCATTCCAATTCGGTCCCCGGCCTTGGTGCCGCCTACGGGCGCGGTGCCGCGACCATGCCGCAATGGGATCTGGCGAATTCGGACTGCATCCTGATCATGGGCTCGAACATGGCCGAGGCGCATCCGATCGCGTTCCGCTTTGTCATGCAAGCGAAAGAGCGGGGCGCAAAGGTGATCCATGTTGATCCGCGTTTCACCCGCACCTCGGCGCTGGCCGATATTCACGCACCGATCCGGGCGGGCACCGACATCGCCTTTCTGGGCGGGATCGTGCGCTATCTGCTTGAGAACGATCTGTGGTTCCGGGATTACGCGCTGCCCTTCACCAACCTTGCGACGATCATCGAAGAGGGTTTCCGCAACCCCTCTGAAGAGGCGTCAAACCGCTTTTCGGGCTGGAACGAGAAGAAGAAATCCTTTGATCAGGAGAGCTGGCAATATGAGGGCTTTACCATGCCCTCGGCGCTGGCCGAACACTACCTCGATACCGCTGAATCCTTCTCGGAACTCACCAGCCGTCTGCATGACCATCCGCCCCGTCAGGACCTGACACTCACACATCCGATGTGCGTCTATCAGATCCTGCGGCGCCACTACGCGGCCTATACGCCGGAGATGGTGGAGCAGGTCACCGGCTGCCCCAAAGAGACATTCCTGAAGATCGCGCAGGCGCTGGCCGAAGGCTCGGGCCGCGAGAAGACCGGCGCGATCTGCTATGCGGTGGGCTGGAACCACCACACGACCGGCGTGCAGATGATCCGCGCCGGGGGCGTCGTGCAGTCGCTGCTGGGCAATATCGGCCGTCCGGGTGGCGGTATCCTCGCGCTGCGCGGGCATTGCTCGATTCAGGGGTCAACCGACATTCCGACGCTTTACAACATGCTGCCAAGCTATCTGCCACAGCCCAACGCCTTCAAGCCGCAGGCACGGCACTATGACCAGTTCCTTGATGACGAAACAATTCCAACGGGCTGGTGGCACAACTTCCCCAAATACATGACCAGCCTTTTGCGCGCCTGGTATGGCGATGCCGTGGGGCCGCATAACGAATGGGGCTTCCAGTGGTTGCCCAAGATTGTCGGCGATCATTCGCAACTGGCGATGACGCTTGCGCTGAACGACGGGCTCATCAAGGGGATGTTCCTTATGGGCCAGAATGTCGTGGTGGGCGGGTCCAACAGCCGGATGGTCCAGCGCGGGTTGGCGCAGCTTGACTGGCTGGTGGTGCGCGATACCGAGACGGTGGAGAGCGCCAGTTTCTGGCAGAAGGGCCATCTGGTCCGCGATGGTGAGATGCGTCCTGAGGATATCGGCACCGAGATATTCCTGATGCCCGCCGAACTGGCCGGTGAGAAGGAGGGCAGTTTCACCAATACCCACCGCCTTGTGCAATGGCATGACAAGGTTATCGACGGCCCGGGCGACAGCCGGTCCGAGCTTTGGTTCATGTATCATCTCGGCCAGCGGCTGAAGGCGCTCTATGCCGACAGCACCGAGGAACGCGACGCCCCGATCCGCAACCTGACGCTTGATTACCCGGTCAGGAATGAGCGTGGCGACATCGAGGCCGAAGCCGTTCTGCGGGAAATCAACGGCTATACATGGCCGGAGCGCAAGCAGCTTTCCGGTTTTCAGGCGCTCAAGGATGACGGCAGCACCGCCTGCGGCTCCTGGCTCTATTGCGGCGCGTATCCTGAGCAGGGCCACAACCAGACCCGCCGCCGCAACCCTGATGGCGCTGATGGCCCCGGCACCCATCTGGACTGGGCCTTCGCCTGGCCCGCCAACCGCCGCACCCTATACAACCGCGCCTCGGCCGATGCCAGCGGGCGGCCGTGGTCCGAGCGCAAGCGGCTGGTCTGGTGGAACGCTGACAAGGAAAGCTGGGAGGGTAACGATGCCATCGACTTCCCACCTGACAAGGCCCCCGGCTACCGCCCCGACTGGGACAGGAAACCCGAAGGGATGGAGGCGATACGCGGCGATGAGCCGTTCATCATGATGCCGGACGGGCGCGCGCATATCTACTCGCCCTCGGGGTTGAAAGACGGCCCGCTGCCCGCGCATTACGAGCCGGTCGAAAGCCTTGGTGGCAACCTGATTTATCCGGCGCAGCGTGAAAGCCCGGTGGCGAAGATGTTCGAGCGCGCCGAGAACCCGCTCCATGCGCCGGGCGATCCGCGCTATCCGCATGTGTTGACCACCTACCGGCTGACCGAGCACCACTGCGCCGGAACGCCCACCCGCGCCACCCCGTCAACGGCAGAGCTGCAACCCGAGGGTTTTGCCGAGATTCCCCCGGAACTCGCGCATGAGATCGGGGTGGAGAACCTTGACTGGGTCACCCTTTCGACGGCACGCGGCGCGATCGAGACGCGGGCGCTGGTGACAAAGCGGCTGCGCCCGCTGCGGCTGGAGGGGCGGCAGGTCTATCAGATCGGCATGCCCTGGCATTTTGGATGGGAAGGGGTGGCGACCGGCGATATCGCCAATGTGCTGACCGCCGCTGTCGGTGACCCCAACACCTCGATGCACGAAAACAAGACCCTGACCTGCGCCATCCGCGCAGGCAGGCTGAAGGAAAGGAGACCCGCATGAGCTTTGATCTCCCACACGGGTGCGGAAACGCCGAAGGGGACGTGATCGAACCCGGTCGCGCCTATGGCTTCTTCACCGACACGACGCTCTGTATCGGCTGCAAGGCCTGTGAGGTTGCCTGCAAGGAGTGGAACCAGCTGCCCGCCGAGGAAGAGGGGCTGTCGGGCATGAGCTATGACAACACCCGCGACCTTTCCGCGACCACCTGGCGCCATGTCGCCTTTGTCGAACAGATGGACGAGGCGCCGGGCCACGCTGGCCCGCGCTGGCTGATGATGTCCGATGTCTGCAAACATTGTGACCCGGCACCCTGCCTTGAGGCCTGCCCGACCGGCGCCATCTTCCGCACCGAATTTGACAGCGTGGTGGTACAGCAGGATATCTGCAACGGTTGCGGCTATTGCGTGCCTGCCTGCCCGTTCGGCGTTGTCGATGTCGACGAGGTCGATGGCAAGGCGCATAAATGTACCCTCTGCTATGACCGGCTGAAAGGCGGGCGCGAGCCTGCCTGCGCAAAGGTCTGCCCGACCGACTCCATCCAGTTCGGCCCGCTGGATGACCTGATCGGGCGCGCGCAGGAACGCACACGCGCATTGCATGAGCGCGGCGAGAGCGATGCCTATCTCTACGGCACGCCTGACAGCCCCGGCGCCACCGGCGGCATCAAGAAGCTCAACGCGTTCTTCCTGCTCCGTGACCGGCCCGAGGTTTATGGCCTGCCCGCCGCCCCCAGCCTGCCGTCGCGCCGCATTGCCCCGGCTTTTGGCGCGGGCCTTGCCGCCTTTGCCGGGCTCGCGCTGGCCGCCACGGCGCTGCTGGGAGGGGGGCGCCGATGACCCGTCATGATCCTCACACGCTGCCCGACTGGCAGGGCGAGACCTATTATGGCCAGCCGGGGCTGAAATACCCGCACTGGGACTGGAAGGTGAGCGGCTATATCGCCGTTGCCGGCACCGCAGGCGCGGCGCAGGCGCTTGCCACGCTGGGCTCGTTGCAGGACCCGGACGGGATGGGCCCGGCCCGGCGCGGTGCGCGGCTGATGGCGCTGACCGGCACAGTCGCGGGGGCCGCGTTGCTGATTGCGGACCTGAAGACGCCGCAGCGCTTCCACAACATGCTGCGCATTCTGCGGCCAACCTCGCCGATGTCCTTCGGCAGCTACATCTTCGGCGGCTTTGGCGGCGCAAGCCTGTTGTCCGCGCTTGCCGATCTGCCTGCAAGCGCCGGGTTGCGCCCGTTGCGGCTGCTGGGCAGAGCCGGGCAACTCGTTTCCGGGGTGGGCGGCGCGGGGGTGGCGACCTATACCGCCGCGCTTGTCTCCGCCACGTCGAACCCCTACTGGGCTGCGGCACCCCGGGCGCTTGGGGCGCAGTTCGCCGGTGTCGCGGTCGCGATGGGCGCGGCGGCGCTTGCCCTTTGGGAACGGCTGGGCGGGCGCGATACCACGGCGCGCCGGTTCGAAAAGGTGGCAGCCGTCGCCACGCTGGCCCATCTCGGCGCCAGCGCCGCTCTCGACGAGCGGATGCAGGAAACCGGCGTGCACGAGACGATCAGGGACGCCACGCCACACCGGCGGCTGAAGGTTTCGACATGGCTGGTCGCCGGGGCGCTGCCGCTTGTCGGTTATGCGGTCGGCAGCGCCATGGGCGGACGCGGGCGCGGTGCGGCGATTGCAGGGTCCTGCGCCGTCCTTGCCGGTGGGATGCTGATGCGTCATGGCCTGCTGGAAACGGGCAAGGCGGCGGTCGAACGCCCCGAAGCCGGTTTCACCCTCGCCCAACCTGCCGGGCGGAAACCGTGATGGACAAGGAACTGCACCACCATGCCGAAGAGGCGATTGCCCGGCTCCGCGCCGCGCTCGACAGAGGCGGCGACCTGCGCCATGAGGAAATGCACCACGCCATCAGCCACGTCATCGCGCTGCGCAACCGCATGCTCGCGGCCTACCGGCAGGGCGCATTGTCGCGCGATCTGCTTGAGCGCGCCAATGCCGTGACAAGCCTTGCCTATGGGACAGAGTTTCCCCTTGCCGGGGTTCATGCACACCGGATCGAGCAGACCTGCAAGGCATTGCATGAACTCGTTCAGGCCGCGCGCCAGACGCCTGCGTGACAAGCCTGCCGGGGCACAGGGGCGGCCCGTTTCACACCCTGTCGCCCAGTGTCTGTTTCAGCATCTGGCGGGCCCGCGACACCCGGCTTTTCACCGTGCCGATATCGCATCCCAGAATCCCGGCCGCGCTCTGATAGCTTTCCTCCAGCACGACGACCAGCACGATGGTCTCGCGGTAATGCACCGGCAGCGCGTTCAGCGCCCGCGCCAGTTCGCGCATGCGCAGGGACCATTCCTGATCCGGCTGCACCACCAGCGTATCCGCCACGCAATCGGCGTCACCCGTCCGCTCCCGCGCGCGTCTGGCGCTGTTGGTGTAGAAGCGGTTGCGCAGAATGGTGAACAGCCAGGCCCGCAGATTGGTGCCGGGGGTGTAGCGGTGAATGTTTTCCAGTGCGCGTAGCAAGGTTTCCTGCACCAGATCGTCGGCATCGACGGCATTGCCACTCAGCGACCGCGCAAAGGCTCTCATGGCCGGAAGGTGGGACAGGATATCATCGGACATTGGCAATTGCTTCGGGTAACGGAAGAGAGGCCGGCGGGTCAGAAGGGTCAGCACACGACGGCCATGCGTCTGTCAGTCAATGCACGCGGCGCCATCAAGTTCCCTGCCCCTGGGGCCTTGCGTGGAAATTCAGGGTTGCGCCCGGAACATTCCCTGCGCGCGCCGGTTTAAGCGCCTGAGAAAGACCTGGGGGCGCACCAAGATGACAGATCACAAACTGACCCGCATCCGCCGCCGCGCGCGCGGCCGGATCGCCTCGGTAAACCAGCTTGATGCCGCCAGCCCCGGAAGCGACGCCCCCGGAGGCACCACCCCCGACGGCGAAAACCGCACCGACCTCACCCGCCAATCCGCCCGCACCGCCCAGGGCATGATCCTCTTCCTGATCATCCTCCTCACCCTCCTCACAGCGCTCTGGATTGTCCTGTAAAAACCCGGGACGATCAGCACGGAGACGCACCCTGAGGCACCGCGCGCGCCTGTCCGGTCTGAATGCTGCATCGCGGCCTGCGGCAGCACGCGCCGCCTTGACGAAACAGGCCCGGCTGATCCAGTCTGTGCAAGGCGGCGCAATTCCTCTACCTCAGTTCGGGCAGCATCCGGGTGCCTCCGGGATGTGCATGGAGAATGGACAGATGCAGGCTCTGATCGACTACGCGTCTTATATGCCGCACGGATATTGCCTGTTCTGGCAGCCTTGGCTGGTCTTTCTGTTTGCCGGGTCTGACCTGTTGATTTTCCTGTCTTATTCGGCCATTCCTTTCGCTCTTCTGCTGTTTCTGAAGCGCAGGCCCGATGTGCGCTATCGCGGCCTTGTGGTGCTTTTCGCCGCGTTCATCCTGCTCTGCGGTGTTGCGCATCTGGTCTCTATCGTCACGCTCTGGATTCCGGTCTATCCGTTGCACGGGCTGATCAAGCTGATCACGGGCATTGTCTCGGCAATCACGGCTCTTGTGCTGTTCTGGCTGGTGCCCCGGCTGGTTGCCATTCCCAGCCCGGAACAGCTTCAGCGGGCGAATGAAGAGCTGCGCAACGAGATTGCGGCGCATCAGCAAACGCTTGCATCCCTGCGTGAGGCGCAACGCACGCTGGAAGAGAAGGTTGACGAGCGCACGGCCGCGCTTGTCAAGGCAAACGACACGCTCGCCGTCATGACGCGCGAGGCCGTGCACCGCTCGAAAAACCTGCTGTCACTGGTCAGCTCGATCGCACGCCAGACCGCGCGCGACATGACCGATGTGGAAAGCTTCGTCGAGGCTTTTTCCGGCCGGATTATTGCCCTCGCGAACGCGGGCGCAGCGCTCATTCAGGGCGCCGACAATCAGGTCGCGGCGCTTGACGCGGTGGCGCGCCGGCAGCTTGAGCCCGCGCTTCTGACATTCGGTGACAGGGTGCGCATCGATGGCCCGCAGGTGGCGGTGGGGTCTGATGCGGCGCAGCAACTGGCGCTGGTGTTGCACGAACTCGCCACCAATGCCCAGAAGCATGGCGCGTTGCGTTCCCTGCCTGAAGCGGAGCCCGGCGAAGAGCCACGCGAACAGGGCAGGGTGGATATCGAATGGCGTGTCAGCGGCCCCGCCGACGACCAGATGCTGGCGCTGGAATGGCGGGAAACCGATGCACAGAAAGACGATTCTGCGCGGCCATCGCGCCCGGCCGGTGGTTTTGGTCAGGTCCTGCTCGACAGCGTGGTGCCAGCCATGCTGAGTGGTGCCGCCGAGAGGCACGAGATCGACGGCGGTTTCGTCTACCGGTTGACGGTGCCGGTCAGCGCGCTGGCACCGATATCGCCGGTCAGCATCAGTCCGGAGCAGGTTGACCGCATATGGTCAAGCGTCTGGCTGCAAGGGGAGCCCTCTGCCCCGGCGTGATGGCCCTGAACGCCACCCTTTGTCACGCGCGCTAATCGCCCCCCGTCAGGTCAGAAGATCGCGGAAGCCCGCGAAAGAGCGCGCTCGCGCCGGAGACCGGCTGGCCCAGAACGACAGAGGGGCGCAGCATGACCCAATCAAGATCGCGGGCCATCAGCGGCTTCTAGCCTTCCAGTTTGGTTCTGGAAAAGGGCGAATCCTGATGCTGGGTCACACCGATCGCCGGGAAAAATGGATCACCCTGCGCACCCCGGCCCTTGCGCAGACGGAAACAGCGGCGCTCAGGCCGGGGGGAGGAGATCAGGAATACGACAATTCCGCGTTCAGCCGGGGACGGCCGCATCATTCTTCCTCATCGTCGGTCGCACGGGCCGCGAGGCCGCCAAGAACCGCCCCGGCCACCATACCGGCCATCCCCAGAACCACCGAGCGCCCCGACAAAACCAGTTCCCAGCCCGGTGACAGCCTGCGCGGCAGAAGCCCGTAATCCAGCAGCGCGGCAATCGCGCCCATCACCATGCCATCCCTGACAATGCCCGTGGGGCTAGGCCGTCTGCGCTGAAGATGAGCCCCCAGCAGGCCGCCCCACATCAGCCCCGCGCCGATATTCGTGGCGCCGCCGATTCCGGTGTGCGTAAGGTCAGCCTCTGAAGACCGGCCCGCCTCATCGCCCCAAAGCCAGTGGCTAGACGCGTTGACAGGGCCAAGGGCCGGTCGCCCTTCGGCTTTCGCAAGCACCATGATCGCCGCCACTGACCCAAGGGCCGCGCCAGCGCCGCACAACAGCATGTACCGGGTTTGTCGCATGTTTGAACTCCTTGATGGTCCAACATGAACGGGCCGCATTTGTTCCATGGCGCAAGTTCATGCCTGCTGTCGGCCTCATGGGGAACCGCAACCGCGGGTTCCGCATTGATCCGTTGCAAAGTGAAGGATCCCGATATGAACAAAGAACCCAAACCGACCAGAGGCATGCCCCGCAGTCTGCTCTATGCGATGATACCGGGTGGTTTTCTGGTAATCATTCTTATCCTGTTCCTTACCGGGTTCTGGAGGCAGGAAGCGACCGACGAGATGCCTCCGGTGGTCGAGGAACCAGCGCCGGCGGTGGTGGAGTAATCTTCGCCCCGGCGCGGGTGCGCCGGGCCTGCCTGTGCCGGGCAGGGCAACCAGGGCGGGCGCTGTCGGTTTCACTCACAGTCGAGATGTCTTCGTCAGTAAAGGAGTTGGCATGGCGGCGCCCCGCAGTTTCTGGAAGGGTCATCTCAGGCTGTCGCTGGTGACCTGCCAGGTCACGATGGTTCCGGCGACCTCGACGCGGCGGAAACTGCGGTTTCACACGCTCAACCGCGTCACCGGCAACCGCGTGGAATCGCGCCATGTCGATGAGAAAACGGGCAAGCCCGTGCCCGATTCCAGCCAGCGCCGGGCCTATCCGCTTTCCGGGGACAACCTGATAATCCTTGAAGACAAGGAACTGGACGCCGTCGCACTGGACAGCTCCCGGATCATCGACATTGACCAGTTTGTCGCGCGCGGCGATATCCCATGGATCTGGCTGGAAAGGCCCTATTACCTGCTGCCCGATGCGAAGGTGGCGGAAGATGCGTATGGGGTGATCCGTGATGCGATGGCAGCGACGGGTACGGTGGGAATTGCGCGCCTCGTGCTGCACCGGCGCGAACGCGCGGTGATGCTGGCGCCGCGCGACAACGGGATCATGGTCTGGGCCCTGCGCTATGGCGACGAGGTGCGCGAGGCGGAAGACTATTTTGCCGATATCGACCCGACGAAACCAGCGCCCCGCGCCCGCAAACTGTTCAACGAGCTGGTGGGTGAACGCCTGACCGATTGGTCGCCCGACATGGTTCAGGACCCGGTGCAGAAACGGCTGAAGGCCATGATTGCCGCGCGCAAACGCAAGAGCCGCGCCAGTCCCGCCAAGGCCGGGGCAGCCCCGAAAGCCGGGCAGGAGAAGGCGGATAATATCGTCTCCATCACCGACGCCCTGCGCAAAAGCCTTGAGGCCGAGCGCAAGGGCAAGCGCTGAGGGATCAGCCGCGCCTGCGGGGCTTGCGGGCCTCAAGGGGTGCTGCGGCGTCGCGGAAACCGGCCCAGGGATCGCTTTCAAGAGCGCTCAGCCGTGCGCGGGCATTGGTGACGGTGAAATGGTCGGGGCCGATGGCGGGCCCCAGCTCTTCCCAGCCCAGCGGCATGGAGACCGTCGCCCCCTCCCGCGCACGCGTCGAATAGGGTGCAATCGCTGTGGCGCCGCGCCCGTTGCGCAGGTAATCGACATAGATACGGCCCTTGCGCGCCGATTTCGTCGATTTTGCGATGAACCGATCAGGGTTGTCGGCTTCCATCGCCTGAGCCAGATCACGCGCGAACCCCTTGACCGCATCCCAACCGGCGCGCGGCTGTAGCGGTGCCGCAACATGCAAGCCCTTGCCGCCGGTCGTCTTGACGAAGGCCGCCAGCCCGGCATCGCTCAGCCGCTGGCGCACCTCCTGCGCGGCGTCCAGCATGACCGGCCATTCCACGCCGTCGCCCGGGTCCAGATCAATGATCAGCTGATCCGGCTTTTCCAGCGCATCCGTCGCCGCCTGCCATGGGTGGATTTCCAGCGCACCGCCCTGCACGAGGCCAATCAGCCCGTCGAGCGTGTCGATGGCGATCAGGGTGGCGTCCTTGTCATCCTTCGGGTCGCGCAGGGTCAGGATTTCGCGGTTCATGCCGCGCCAGGCGTGTTTCTGAAAGAAGCAGCTTTTGGCAATCCCTTGCGGGCAGCGCAGCAGCGCCAGCGGACGGTTGATGACATGGGGCGCCATGAACCGCCAGACATCGGCATAGTAATGGGCAACCCCTTCCTTGGTGACCCCGGCCCCGGGCCAGTAAACGCGGTCAGGATGGGTCAGCTTCACGCGCGATACCGGGCGCGCCGGGGCCTTGCCCTGTGCGGTCTGTTCCTGCACAACCTCGCGCGCGGGCTTGTCTTCGCGCAGGCCCCGGAAAGCGGCGTGGCGCAGCATTCCCGCGCCCGTCCAGTCGCGGAACTCCACCTCGGCCACCAGTTCCGGCTTCACGAAAACCACGCCCCGCCGTGCGGCCGCGTCCAGCCTGCCGGAGAAGGGTGAGCGTTTTCGCTCCATCCTGCTCAACCGCCTGAACAGATCCTCGGCCACCTCCCGGCTGTAGCCGGTTCCGGCCCGGCCGACATGGCGCAATTTGCCGTCTTCATACACACCCAGCACCAGCGAGCCGATCGCACTGTCCGAGGTGGTTGCGGGCACATAGCCGCCGATCACCATTTCCTGGCGTTCCGCGCATTTGGACTTGATCCAGTCGCGCCCCCTGCCTGAACGGTATTTTTCCGCGACCCGCTTGGAGATCACCCCTTCAAGCCTGAGCCTGCAGGCATGACGCAGAACCATCTCGCCCTCGTCCTCGAAATGCTCACTGTAGCGCAGCGGGTCCGTGGTTTCAGAGAGCAGCGCCTGAAGGGCCTGCTTGCGCTCCAGCAGTGCCACGCCGCGCAGGTCGCGTCCGTCACGATACAGAAGATCGAAGGCGACATAGCGAAAGCGGTCATCGCGCCCGCCGCTGAGGTCGGCCTGCAACGCCGCAAAGTCCGAGGCCCCGCCGGCCCCCTCGACCACAATTTCCCCGTCGAGTATCGCCTGATCGACGGGGAGTGCGGCGAGCGCCTGCGCGACCGCGCTGCCAAAGCGCGCGGTCCAGTCCAGACCGCTGCGGGTCAGCAGGGTAACCTTGCCCGTGTCGATCCGGGCCTGAAGGCGATAGCCGTCGAACTTGATCTCATGCAGCCAGTCATCGCCGGTGGGCGCGTGCCGTCTGAGGGTGGCAAGCTGCGGTTCGATGAATTGCGGCAAGGCGGCCTTGCGCGCGCCCCTTGGCGCCGGGCCCGGTACCGGCGATGCCCCCGCGGCGACGCCGTCCAGCGTGCGCCCGGTCTTCACCGATTCCGGCCGCTCTGACAGGATGTCCGGGTCGCCCTTGGCGCGGGCATGTTCGTCCTCACTCTTGATCAGAAGCCAGTTTTCACGCTTCTCGCGCGGCTTGCGGGCCATCCGCACCAGATGCCAGCGCCCCGCCAGCTTTTCGCCGCTGAGGGAAAATTCCAGATGCCCCTTTTCCAGCCCCTTGAGGGGATCGCCCTCTGCCTCCCACGTGCCGCGATCCCAGACAAGAACCGTTCCGGCGCCATAATTCCCCGCCGGGATTGTCCCTTCAAAATCGCCGTAATCCAGCGGATGATCTTCCACCCGGACCGCAAGGCGCTTGTCCGCAGCAATCAGGCTGGGCCCGCGTGTCACCGCCCAGCTGGCCAGGGCGCCGCCGATCTGCAAGCGAAGGTCATAATGCAGGCGCCGCGCGTCATGCTTCTGAATGACAAAAGCATTGCCCGCCCCGGAACCTGCCTTGCCACCGGGTTCCGGCGTGTTGCCGAAGTCGCGCATCTTGCGATACGTCTGCAACGTCATTTCCTCACCCCTTCTTTCGCGCCGCCGCGCCGCCAGCGCCCGATTTTGCCGAACGGCGGGCGCGCTTCGGGGTGCCGGCGCTCTCGCGCAGGGCTTGCATCAGGTCGACCACCTCACCGCCGGTCTTGCGCTTCGGGGCTTCGATCGTGCCCCCTTCGGCCTTGGTTTTCACCAGCTCGGCCAGTGCGGCATCATAGCGGTCGTCGAACTTTGACGGGTCAAACTGCCCGCGCTTGGTGTCGATGATATGCTTGGCAAGATCCAGCATCTCGCCCTTGATGCGCTTGTCCGGAAGCGTTTTGAAAGCGTCACTGGCCGGAAGAATTTCATAATCGAAATGCAGCGTGTGGGCGAGAAGCCCGCAGCCGCGCGCCCGGATCAGAACCGTGCGCACGCGCCGGAACAGCACCGCGCGCGCCACTGCCGCAACATCAGCCTTGCGCATGCCTTCGCGCATGACGGCAAAGGCCTCTTCATCGGCTTCGCTGGCGGGTTTCAGGAAATAGGGTTTGTCAAAATAGGCGGTATCGACATCCTTGCAGGCCAGAAACGAGCCGATTTCGAGGGTTTTGTTCCCCTCGGGAACGGCTGCGGCGATGTCTTCGGGCTCCAGCAGAAGATAGCTGCCGCGTGACACTTCATAGCCCTTGGCTTGATCCTCACGCGCGACGGGCTTGCCGGTTTCTTCGTCAACATAGTCCCGGCGCACGCGGTTGCCGGTCTTGCGATTGACGATGTGAAAGCTGGTGCGGTCGGCGGTTGTGGCCGCAGCATAAAGGGCGACACCGCAGGAAAGTGCGCCGACGCTCAGTTGTCCCTTCCAGATCGCCCTTGGTGCCACAAAGCTTGCTCCTGTCCTGCCCAACAACCCGGTTGCGCGCCCAAGGTTCCCGCATGGCTGCGCTGCGCGCGCCCGTGCCGGTGCTGTGCGCAGGGTGCGTCCTGGCGGGGCTTGCCTATTTCCAGGCGTCGCCCAGCGTATCAGCCACCGTGACAAACGCATCCATGCAGGACTGCACGATCTGCGAGGGGCGGCTGCGCGGGGAGGTCAGCATCAGCGTGCGGAAATGCACCGCAGGCTCCATCCGGCGCAGTTCGATATAGCGCCCGTTATAGATCTCGGCGGTCATGGGGTTGACGATGCCCACCCCAACCCCGGCACGGATCATGGCGCAGACCGTCGAGGAAAAGGGCGTCTCGAACACCACGCGGGGCGCGACATTGCTGGCGGCAAACAGCTTTTCCGCTTCCTTGCGGGTGGTGTCCTCGGGGGCGAGGGCGATGAAATCCGCGCCATCGAGGTCTTCGATGCGGATCACCTCGCGCGCACAAAGCGGATGGCCCAGCGGCAGCCCGATCTTGGCGCGGGTGCGCAGAAAGGGGCGCCCATCGACGCCTGTCAGGTCAATCTCGTCAGCCGCCAGCCCAAAGTCGAATTCGCCCGAAAACACCAGATCGCGCACCACCGATGACATATGCGTCTGCATCGTCACCGCGATATCCGGATGGCGGGCGCGGAAGGCGGCAAAGGCCATGGGCGCCACGGTGGTGCTGTGCGCCGACAGGCACGCAAACCGCACCTGCCCCGCCCCGAAATCACGGATCCGCGCAGCGGCCGCTTTCAGGCGCGACATTCCCACAAAGCTTTTCTCCACCTCGCGGTGCAGCAACTGCCCCTCTGCCGTGGGCATCAGCCGCCCCTTGACCCGCTCGAACAGCGCAAAGCCCAGTTCGCGCTCAAGCTCCATGATCGCCTTGCTGGCCGAGGGCTGGGAGATCCGCAAAAGCTCTGCCCCGCGCGAAACGGTGCCTGAGGTCATCACGCTGTGGAAGATTTCCATTTGACGGGCATTCATCCGGTCCGCTGCCTTTTTCCGATGCAAAGCTATTCTCTGAGGGAATGGACTTATACAATATGAACATTGGACAGAATACACTACG
Source organism: Pararhodobacter sp. (assembly GCF_036802785.1). GTDB lineage: Bacteria > Pseudomonadota > Alphaproteobacteria > Rhodobacterales > Rhodobacteraceae > Pararhodobacter. The sequence goes on along the minus strand of NZ_DAIRVN010000003.1, from coordinate 60,060 downwards.
ATTTTCTACTCTCACGCATGACAAACACTTGCGAGAGTTTCATGCGCGATCAGACCCGCTGCGTCAGAGTGCCGACCATCAGCGACAAGGGCTATGCCTCGCTCGCTGTGCCCACTCACCGTGCCAGCACCATTCCCTTTCCCGATGCCGAGGCCTATCAGACCCGCAGTCAGCGCGGCCCGGACGGCTACAGCTACGGGCTGTCGGGCACGCCCACGAGCCGCGCGCTGGAGGCGCAGATCACGGCGCTGGAGGGCGGCGCGCGCACGGTGCTGCTGCCTTCGGGGCAGGGCGCGGTGATGATGTCGATCCTTGCGCTGGTCAGCGCGGGGGGGAGGTTGCTGCTGCCTGATTCCGTCTATCCCCCGGCGCGCGACCTTGCGCTGCATGATCTGGCGCGGTTCGGCATCATCACCGAATTCTATGACCCCTGCTCGCTTGCTGACCTTGAGACAAAGCTGGCCCCCGGCGCGCAAATGGTCTGGCTGGAATCGCCGGGATCGACCACCATGGAAATGCAGGATTTCCGTGCGATCGCCGATCTGGCGCATCGGCATGGCGCCTTGGTCGGCTGCGACAATACCTGGGCCAGCCCGCTCAATTTCAAACCGATCACGCATGGCGCCGATCTGGTTGTGGAGGCGCTGACCAAGTATTTCGGGGGCCATTCGGATGTGCTGATGGGCTCCATCACCACCGCTGACGATGCGACCGGCGCGGCGATCAAGCGCACCATGGGCCGCTTTGGCATCGGCGTTTCGCCCGATGACTGCGCGCTTGTCCTGCGCGGCATTCAGACGATGCATATACGGCTGCGGCACGTCGGTGCTGTGTCGCTCAGGCTGGCGGAATGGGCGCGCCAGCAGCCCGTGGTGGCCGGGGTGCTGCACCCTGCCTTGCCCGGCGCGCCGGGGCATGACCTGTGGAAGCGGGATTTCAGCGGCCCGAGCGGGGTTTTCAGCATTGTCTTCAACGATGCCGCCACGCCCCATCTTTACCCTGCGCTTGATCTGATGCGCAGCTTTGTCATCGGCGCCTCGTGGGGTGGCACGCGCAGCCTGCTGGCGCCGATGGATGTTTCCGGCAGCCGCAGCCTTGCAAGGCCCGGCGCGCCTGATGTCTATCTGCGGGTCAATATCGGACTGGAAGCCGAGGAAGACCTGCAGGCCGATCTGGAAACGCTTTGCACCGAACTGACAAAGCGATCCGGCACCTGATGCCCTGACGGCTGGCCGACAGCTGCAACCCCTGACAGGAGAGATCCATGTTTACCAGACGCTTCGTTCTTGCCGCCGGTCTTGCCGCCGGTACCTTCGCCTCCGGGCTTGCTGCCCATGCTGACACCGCATCCGAGCTGGCCGCGCGCCTGCCCGGCGGCACCGTCACCATCGGCATTCACAACCGCTCTCCCTGGGGTTTCCGTGACCTTGAGGGCGATGTGACCGGGTATCACCCTGATCTGGTGCGCGCGGCACTCGCGCCCCTCGGCATCGAGAATATCGAATTTGTCGTGTCGGAATTCGGCGCGCTTATCCCCGGGCTGAACGCCAACCGCTTTGACATGATCGCCTCAGGTATCGCCATCACGCCTGAGCGTTGCCAGCAGGTCATCTTTTCCGAGCCTGATCTGTCCGTCGGTGACGGGCTGGTGGTGCGCGCGGGCAATCCGATGAACATTCACTCTTATGCCGATATCGTTGCGAACCCCGGGATCATGCTGGCAGGCGGGCGCGGCACGCTGAACTCGCGCAATGCGATGGAGGCGGGTGTGCCGGAGGCGCAGATGCTACTGCTGCCCGAATCCAACGATCTGGTTTCCGCCGTGCTGGCCGGGCGCGCGCATGCCGCCACGCTGTCGGCGCCCTCGGTCGTCGGAATGCTGGCTGACCCCAATCTTGCCGGGCGCGGGCTTGAGCGGGCAGAGCCCTTCACCGGCCTTCTGCGCGAAGACGGAACCCCGGCGGCGATGTATACCGCCATCGCCTTCCGCCCCGAAGACACGGTGCTGCGTGATATCTATAACGAGAGCCTTGCAGAACTGATCGCTTCCGGCGCACTGCAAGAGATCATGGGGCGCTATGGCTTCACCGAGGCCGAGCTGCCGCCCAGCCGCACCACTGCGGATATCTGTGGCCAGTAACCCCTTACCCGTAAACCCTTAGCCCGCGAGGTTCTCGACATGACATTCGGACAGATCCTTGCGGGCATCTTTCAGGGCTTCGGGGTGACGGCCACGGTCACGGCCTATGGCCTGCTCTATGCCATTCCCTTCGCGTTCTTCGGCGGGGTGATGCAGCATTTCACCAACGGGCCGGTGCGCGCGCTGGTGACCATGCTGATCGAATTCTGGCGCTCATCGCCCGTCATCATCACGCTTTTCGTGCTGTACTACACGCTGCCCAGCTTCGGCATCACGCTTTCCGGCATCACGGTGGGGGCCATGGCGCTGGGGCTCAATATCGGCGGTTACGGCAGTCAGGCGGTGCGCGCAGCACTTCAGTCGCTTGACCGGGGGCAGGCCGAGGCCGGTCTGGCCCTTGGCATCCGCCGCTGGGAGGTGCTGGCGCTGATCGAACTGCCGCAGGCCTTTACGGCGATGCTGCCCAGCTTCATCAACCAGTTCATCCAGCTTGTGAAGGGCACAGCGCTTGTGTCGCTCATCACGCTGACCGACATGACCTTCCGCGCCAAGCAGCTTTCGCAGCTCAGCTATGATCCGGTCGGTACCTATACCGGCCTTCTGCTGGCCTATTTCATCGTCTGTTATCCGGCTACGGTGTTCGGGCGGCTTCTGGAACGCCGGGTGGCCGGGGGGCGCAGCCATGAATTTTGATATCGAGTTCGCGCTGGCGACGCTGCCCTATATCCTGCGCGGCCTCTGGACGACGATCTGGGTTGCCATCGCCGGGTCGCTGGGGGCCTCGCTTCTAGGCTTCAGCTTTGAGATTTTGCGCCGGACAGGGTGGGTCATGGGGCTGCTGATGCGCTTCGTGATTGATTTCATCCGCTCCACGCCGCTGCTGGTCCAGATCTATTTCCTGTACTATGTGCTGCCGTTCTATGGCGTGGTCCTGCCCGCGCTGGTGGTGGGGGTGCTGGCGCTGTCGGTCTATTACAGCGGCTATCTGGCCGAGGTGTTCAAGGCCGGGATCGATTCCATCCCGCGCGGCCAGACCGAAGCGGCGCAGGCGCTTGGGCTTACGGCTGCCGACACCATCCTGCGGGTGATCGCGCCGCAGATGCTGCGCAACATCGCCGCGCCGATGGGCAACTATTTCGTTTCGATCCTGAAGGCCACGCCCTATCTGGCGGTGATTGCCGTGCCCGAGATGCTGGGCGCCGCGCTTGATATCGGCTCTGACACGTTCCGCTATTCCGAACCGATGCTGATGGTCGGCGCGGTCTTCCTGATCCTTGCCGTTTCCATCGCCTGGGCGGTGCGCCAGCTGGAGCTGCGGCTGCTGGCCTCGGCGAAACGCTGATGGCGCGCCCCATGACACCGGAGTTCCCTTCCATGGCCACGACCGACACTGAATCTGCCGTCCGCATTGATGCCGTGAGCAAGTTTTTCGGCGGGTTTCAGGCCCTCAAGGGGGTCTCGCTTGATGTCCGCAAGGGGGAAAGGGTGGTGATCTGCGGCCCTTCGGGTTCAGGGAAGTCCACGCTGATCCGCTGCGTCAACCAGCTTGAAGCGCATGATGCCGGTACGATCACGGTCAATGGCCATGAGGTGGGGCCGCGCACCCGCAACCTGCACGAGGTGCGCCGCGATGTTGGCATAGTGTTTCAGCATTTCAACCTCTTTCCCCATCTCACGGTGCTGCGCAACTGCACCCTTGCCCTGACCCGCGCCCGCAAGATGCCCCGCGCCGAGGCAGAGGATATCGCGCGCCATTTTCTTGAGCGGGTGCGCATTCCTGAGCAGGCGCTGAAATACCCCGGCACACTGTCAGGCGGGCAGCAGCAGCGCGTGGCGATCGCGCGGGCGCTGTGCATGAACCCCAAGGTCATGCTGTTTGATGAACCCACCTCGGCGCTTGATCCTGAGATGATCAAGGAGGTGCTTGATGTGATGACCGACCTTGCGCAGGACAGCATGACCATGATCTGCGTCACCCATGAAATGGGGTTTGCGCGGCAGGTGGCGGACCGCGTGGTCTTCATGGACCGGGGCGAGATTGTCGAGGTGGCGCCACCCGAGGAATTTTTCCGCAACCCGCAGAATGACCGCAGCAGGCTGTTCCTCAGCCAGATCCTCTGAAAGGGTAATGCGATGACGAAAAGCATGGTCTGGTCGGGGCTTGATCTGGACGGCGAGGGCAAGCAGGCCGATTACCTGCGCATTCCCCATTCGGTCGATACTTCGGCCTATGGCTGGGTGCCGGTGCCGCTTATCCGCATCCGCAACGGCACCGGGCCCACGGCGCTGCTGTGCGCGGGCAATCATGGCGATGAATATGAGGGGCAGATCGCGCTGCTGGATCTTGCGCGCGAGATCGAGGCGAAGGATGTGCGCGGCTGCCTTCTGATCCTGCCCGGGCTGAACTATCCGGCGGTTGCCGCCGGGCGCCGCGTTTCACCGCTGGATGAGGGCAATCTCAACCGCAGCTTCCCCGGTCAGGCGCAGGGCACGCCAACCCAGATGCTTGCCCATTACATCACCGACATGCTTTTCCCGCGCGCTGATTTCGTGATCGACCTGCATTCAGGTGGCCGGTCGCTGGAATATGCCCATTGCGGGCTGGGCCATTATGGCAGGGGTGAGGAGACGGATACGAAAATCCGTGAACTGCTGGAGGTTTTCTCGGCACCCTGGAGCATTCTTACGCAAGGCGCCGGGGGCGGGGGCGATACTACGCTCTATGCGGCCGCCGCCGCGCGCGGCATTCCCGCAATCACGGCCGAGCTGGGCGGCGGCGCGCGGGTTGACCCGGTGGGCCTGCGCCATGCCGCTGACGGCACCCGGCGCGCGCTTGCCCATTGGGGTATCTGGACTGCGCCCGATCTGCGCACACCTGAAACCCCAACGCGCCTTGCCCGCACGCTGCCGCGCCCCACCTCACTTTATGCCATGCACAGCGGCCTCTTTGAGCCGTTTTGTCAGCCGGGAGAGGCCGTTCAGGCCGGTCAACCCGCCGGGCGCCTGCATCATCATGAGCAGCCCTTGCTGCCGCCCACCGCGCTGCAATTTTCAGCCAGCGGCGTCATCTCCTGCCGGCGCGCGCTTGCCCATACGCGGCTGGGCGACTGCCTTTATCATCTGGCCGAGCTGCTCTGACGTGCCCGTTGGGCCGGCGGATCACGGCCCCGCTGGCGCTTGACAACGCCAGCCTGACGCAGGATGTTCGCGCCCGAACGGTTCCCCCGGGATGAAAAGGGAACCCGGTGCCGCGTGTGACAGCGCGAAATCCGGGACTGCCCCCGCAACTGTAAGCGGCCGTTCCGAACCTGTCGCCCTTTGAGGCGAAGCCACTGCATCCGTGATGCGGGAAGGCGGTATCGGAACCATGGCCGCAAGTCAGGAGACCTGCCGTTCCGGCCCCGCGAAGACGCGGGTCTGAAACCTTCATGACCCACCGGACGGGGCGTCCGGGAAAGGAACGTCAATGTCTCAGATATCCTGCGGCCCCCGCCGCGCGCTTGGCATGTTTGCAGCGGCGCTGTTCGCCATGCCCGTTACCCAGGTTCTTGCACAGGCAACCGACTATCCCGTTGAAATCAGCAACTGCCAGCGCGAGATCCGCTTTGAGCGCAGCCCTGAGCGCGCTGTTCTGATCGGGCAGGGCACAACCGAGATCATGCTCTCGCTCGGACTGGCAGAGCGCATTGTCGGCACCGGGATCTGGCTGGCCCCGCTGCCCGAGGCGCTGGCCGAGGCCGGTGCATCCCTGCCAAGGCTCGCTGACAATTCCCCCAGTTTTGAGGCGGTGCTGGGCACCCGGCCTGATTTTGTGGCGGCGCAATGGATCAACGATATCGCGCCTGAGCAGGCCCGCGTCGGCACGTTCCGGCAGTTCGGTGATTTTGGCATCCCCGCCTATGTCTCACCCGCCGAATGCGCGAAAAGCGATTTCAGCGCGGGCAGCGGCGATGGTGCGCGGTCGCAGGCATGGACCATGGACCTGCTGAACCGTGAAATCGAAGAGCTGGCCACCATCTTTGACGCGCAGCCTGCCGGTCAGGCGCTGATCGCTGACAATGCCGCCCGGATCGAGGCCGCCACCGGCCATGCCGGGGCGCTGCAGGCGCGCGATGTGAGCGTGCTTTACTGGTTCTCCTCCCCGCAGGTGGATGGCGAGGCTTATGTCGCCGGGCGTTTTGGCGCCCCGGCGTGGATTTCCTCTGTGGTGGGCGTGCGCAATGTCATCACCTCAGACGAGGAATGGCCCCTTGTGGGGTGGGAGACGATCATCGGCCTTGACCCCGATGTGATCGTGCTGGGCTCAATGGACCGGCGCAGGCTGCCCGCCGACGACATCGCCGCCAAGCTGGCGTTTCTGGAGAATGACCCGGTGGCGCGCCAGTTGCGGGCGGTGCGTAACGGCCATCTTATCGAGATGTCGGCGCATTCGATGAACCCGACATTGCGCGCGGTGGACGGTGTTGAAACGCTTGCAAACGGGTTGCGTGAGCACGGTCTGACACGGTGACATACCTGTCCCGGGCGGCCCCCCGCCCCGGTGCCCGGCCCGGCAGCGTGCTGGGGCTGGGCGCCTTCGTCCTGCTGTCAACCGTCGCTTTGCTGGCCGCTGCGGCGGGTGCGATCCTGCTGGGCGAAATTCCGGTGACGGTGCAGGACGTTGCCGCAACGCTTGGCAACCGGCTTCTGGGCCTCGGTCTGGCTGTCGATCCGATTCATGAGGGGATCATCTGGCATTACCGCCTCAGCCGGGCCGCGGTGGCGGGCTGTGCGGGTGCCTCGCTGGCGATCTGTGGCGCGGTGTTGCAGGCGCTGCTGCGCAACCCGCTGGCAGAGCCCTATCTGCTGGGGATATCGGCGGGGGCCTCTACCGGGGCGGTGATGATCATGGTGCTGGGCATCGGGGCCGGGGCGCTGACCGTGCCGTTCGGCGCTTTCGCCGGGGCTGGCCTTGCCTTTGGCTTTGTTGCTGTTCTTGCCTTCGGGGCGGGTGGCGGGACCGAGCGGATCATTCTGGCAGGCATCGCCGGGTCGCAATTGTTCAACGCCGCGACCTCGTTCATCGTCACTTCGTCGGCCAGTGCCGAACAGACCCGTGGGATCATGTTCTGGCTGCTGGGCAGCCTTGGCGGGGTGCGCTGGCCGGATGTGGGGCTGGCATTCCCGGTCATGCTGTTCGGGCTGGCGGTGGCGCTTTACCGGGCGCGCGCGCTGGATGCCTTTGCCTTTGGCGAGGATGCGGCGGCCTCGCTGGGTGTCAATGTGGCCCGGGTCAGGGTTGAGCTGTTCGCGCTGACCGCCCTGCTGACGGCGACGGTGGTCAGCATTGTGGGGGCGGTGGGCTTTGTCGGGCTGGTCATTCCGCATGCGGTGCGTTTCATCGTGGGGCCGTCGCATGGCCGCCTGATTCTGGGTTCGGCGCTTGCCGGCGGGGTTTTCATGGTCGCCGCCGATGTGCTGTCGCGTCTTGTGTTGCCGGGGCAGGTGCTGCCGATCGGGGTGATCACCGCGCTGTTCGGCGCACCGGCCTTTGCCTTCATCCTGTGGCGCTCACGGAGGGGAAGATGACCCTGCGCGCCGAGAATGTGTCATGGACGACCGGCGGCAATGCCATCGTGCGCGGTGTCACGTTGCGCCTGCCGGACAAGGGGGTGCTGGGGCTGGTGGGGCCGAACGGCTCGGGCAAGTCCAGCCTGTTGCGGCTGCTGGCCGGGCTGCGCCGTGGCACCGGCGGCGCGGTTTATGTGGATGATCAGCCCATCGCGCACATCCGCCGCCCCGAGATAGCGCGCCGCCTTGCGCTGGTTGAACAGCAGGCGATGACCGAGGTGGCGCTGACCGCGCGCGAGGTGGTGGCGCTGGGGCGGTTGCCGCAGCGCAATGCATGGGCGGGCTGGTCAGAGCGCGACGAGGCTGCGGTGACACTGGCGCTGCAGCGCACGGGAATGACGCACCGCGCCGCACAGCACTGGGCAACCCTGTCCGGCGGTGAGCGTCAGCGGATACAGATTGCCCGCGCCCTGGCGCAGGAGCCGCGCGAGCTGTTGCTGGATGAGCCGACCAACCATCTGGATATCCGCCATCAGCTTGACCTGATGCGGCTGTTGCCCAGGCTGGGAACGCGCATTGTGGTGGCGCTTCATGACCTCAATCAGGCCGCTGCCTTCTGCGATGAGATCGCGGTGATGCATGAGGGGCGGCTGGTGGCGCAGGGGGCCCCTTGCGCGGTGCTGGACGCGGCGCTTATCCGCACGGTTTTTGCGGTGGAGGCGACCATTCAGAACGGCCCTGACGGCCCGAGGATTGCGTTCTTCTGAGGGGGAACGCATGGCCGCGCATGGTTCTGATGGCCAGCGCGGCCTCTGTGTCCGTTCTCAAAAGCCCCGCAATCATGCCGCAGGGCCCCTGCGCTTCTTCACTCTGCCGTCGCCCGGTGGCAGGCAGTGGTTCAGTGGCTGACGCCGCTGCCGCCGGTCACGGTGATGTTGAAGGGCAACCCCTCGACGGCGATGGTGCCGGTCTCTTCCAGTGTCTCGGTGGAGATGCGGCGGATCAGGCCCGCGTTGGGGTCGGTCATGACAATCTCATCCCCGGCCATGGCAAGGCGCGGGCGCGGGTCATTCCAGTGGCCGTCCATCGAATAGGGTTCGGTGACCTTGGCACTGGCGGTGATCTGCGCCTGCAACAGGTCGATGCGGTGCAGCGTTCCGTCAGCGGTCAGCACATAACCTTGGGCCGGATGCACCGGGTCCAGCGCGAAATCGACGCGGCGGAAGGACAGCGCGATATGCTGGAAATGCGGCGCATCGACCGGGTCAATGACAACCAGCCCGTCACCGCCGTAATTGCCAAGGAACACCTGCATGCCGGTGGACCCTAGAAGCGTGCCGGTGGTCACGCCCTGCGGCAGGTCGTCAGGATAGGCGAGCATGCGGAACTCCGCCCCGTCCGCCCCGGTTGTCGCGGTCAGCACACCCTCGGCGCAGCCAGCGGCAAGATAGGCGCCCGAGAAGGCCTCGCCATGGATGCCGGTGCAGGTGGCCAGATCGCTGGCCGGGGTGCCGTCGGCATTGAAGGCCTGAAGGCCAAGGCGCGGCACCGAGGCGCCGTCGGCAACCTCGGCGTCGGAGGCGACGCTGGACAGCCAGATGTTGCCCAGCGGTGCCACGAAGCCATGATGCGCGCGCGACTGGGTGAAGCGCGTCACCTCGACCTCGCCATGTGAAAGGTGGTGGCTGTCGATGATCTCGGCATAGCCGCCCAGATCATAGTTGATCACCACATGCCCGCCGTGATCGACCACATGGAAGGGGCGCGGCCCGGTGAGCGTGGTGGCGATTGCGGCGGGGTCGGAAACCTCGATATCCGAATGGTCGCCGTGGTCATGGAATTCGATGCCGCTGGTGAAGAAACTGACCGCGTCATCGTCAGACTGAACCGCCGCGACAACCGCGCCATTGGCAACGCTGTAGAGCCTTGCCTGCCCGGTGGTGTCGAATGTCCAGCGGGTGTCAGGTTCGCTCAGGTCAAAGGCGGTGACGCGCGGCGCGGCATGATCACCGACGAACACGCGATAGAGCGTTACATCATCATGAGCGAAAGCGGCGCTGCCCGCGATCAGCGCCAGTGCGCTTCCTGTTGCGAGTGTTCTGAACATGGTCTTTTCCTTACTGCGTTTCGAAAGGGAGCGGTGGGCTGGCGGATTGCTGGCGCGAGAATGAGGGCATGCGGATACCCCGGGGCGATTCCGAGAAGTTATGTTATTACATTACTTGTGCTGGACGGCAAGACCGGCAGGCGCCGCCACGGGTGCGCGCCACGTCCTTCCCGGGTGATGCTGGACAATGGCGCATGGGCATCGTTTGATGCAGGCCGATGACGGACACGGCAGAACGCATATTCATGAGGGCCTAAATGACACGCAGCAACCTTGAACTCAGATCGACAATCACCGCCGACGGGATGCTGCGGCTAACCCTTGAGAGCGTGCCGCTTCCCGCGCCTGGCAAGGGCGAGCTGCTGGTCCGGATAGAGGCCGCGCCGGTCAACCCCTCTGATCTGGGCCTGCTGTTCGGCCCTGCCGACATGACCACCCTGACGGCGGGCGGCAGTGCGGATGCGCCCGTGCTGAGCGCGCAGGTTCCGCCCCGGGGCCTTGCCGCTGTGCGCGCCCGTGTTGGCCAGTCCATGCCGGTGGGCAATGAGGGCGCGGGCCTTGTGGTTGAGGCCGGGCCTGAGCTTCAGCATCTGGTCGGCAAGCGCGTCGCCATGATCGGGGGTGCCATGTATGCGCAGTTCAGGCTGGTCGCCGCTGAGGCCTGCATCGTCCTGCCCGAGGGTGCCACCGCCGAGCAGGGTGCGGCGCTGTTCGTCAACCCGCTGACCGCGCTTGGCTTTGTCGAGACGATGCGCGCTGAGGGGCACACCGCCATCGTCCACGCACCCGCCGCGTCAAACCTTGGGCAGATGCTGGTGAAGATCTGCAAGGATGACGGGATCGGGCTGGTCAACATCGTGCGCAGCCCGCAGCAGGCCGAGCTTCTGCGCGGGATCGGTGCCACGCATGTGGTGGACAGCAGCGCCAGCGACTTCGCGCAGGCGCTGGAGCAGGCGATCAGCGAGACCGGCGCGACGCTGGGCTTTGACGCTATCGGCGGGGGCGAGATGACCAGCATGATGCTGAACGCCATGGAGGCGGTGGCGCTGCGGCGTATGGAGAGCTACGACCGCTACGGCTCAACCACCATGAAGCAGGTGTATATCTATGGCACGCTCGACAATGCGCCAACAGTCCTGAAGCGCGGTTTCGGGTTCAGCTGGCGGGTGGGCGGCTGGCTGCTGTTCCACTTCCTGAGCCGCGCGGACCCGTCGGTCGCCAGGCGGATGCGGGAGCGTGTGGTTACGGAAATGACGACGACCTTTGCCAGCCATTATACCGCCACCGTCAGCCTGAGGGATGTGCTGACCCCGGAAGTTGCGCTTGCCTGCCAACGCAAGGCGACGGGCGCCAAGTATCTGATCGTTCCGGGCGGGGAGTGATCGGCGCCCCGGTCGGGCGTATAAATGAAAGGGGCGCCGGGTTCTGACCCGGCACCCCTTTGGCGTTCTCGCTGCTGCCTGCGATCAGTCGATCTGGATCTGCGCCGCGTCGATGATCGTTATGTATTTCTCGTTCTCATCGGCCACGAACTGAGCGATCTCTGCAGGGCCGTAGCCGCCGAGTGACATCTGCCCGTTGCTTTCCATATAGGTCACCAGTCGCTCGGATTGCAGAACGCTCTCCATCGCCGCAGACAGCCTTTCCACGATTTCCGCAGGTGTGTCGCGCGGCACCGAGAACAGGGTCCAGCCCACGTTCACAGCGTCAGGATACCCGGCTTCGCCCACGCTGGGCACATCGGGGAAGCGCGGGTGCCGTTCTGCGCCGGTCGTGGCAAGAACCTTGAGCTGGCCTGCGTCGATATAGGGGGCGAGGACTGCCGAGTAGTCGAACGACAGATCAATCACACCGGAAATCAGATCAGCCACCTGATTGCCGCCTGTGCGGTAGGGGATATGATCCATGCTGGCGCCGGTCGCAAATTTGAACAGCTCACCCGCCAGGTGCTGCGCCGTGCCGATCCCCGGGGAGCCGAAGTTCAGCGTGTCAGGGTTCTCAGCGGCAAAGGCGACAAGTTCCGCGACCGTATCGTAGGGTGCATCGCTGGGAACCACCAGAACCTGGCTGGAGGCCGAGATACCGCGGACATGGGTCAGGGCGGTGAGGGGGTCATAGCGCACCTGATCAGGCGTCAGCGAGGGCAGTATCGCAAGCGGCCCCGACGAGGCATAGAGCAGCGTGTAGCCGTCATTATCGGCGGCGATCACGCTTTCGGTGCCCACCAGCCCGCCGGCGCCCGGCCGGTTTTCGACGATCACGGGCTGGCCCAGTTCGCCCGAAAGCGGCTCTGCCAGCAGCCTTGCCATCGTATCCGTCACGCCGCCCGCGCCGAAGGGCACCACCAGCGTGATGGCCCTTTCGGGATAGGCTGATTGCGCCGATGCGGTGCCGAACTGGGCCACGGCTGCGGCCGCGATGAGAAATGTGAAAATTCTGTTCATGGCTTCCTCCAAAGCACTGGTGCGTCAGGCCGATGGACTCGCTGCCGCCCGGACGACCGGTCGGTTATATACATATATGATGAAATCCAACAAGAAATTTGTGGAATCGTTGTTTATCAGCTAGTTCCGAGGTGAAGATGGCGTGCAATGAACCTCGACTCACGTTTGTTCATGTGTTAAAGACCGGGCGGTCGGTCTGTGGTGGGAGCCTCGGAGAGACCGATCTTCACAGGGGAGGAGTGTCATGAAAGACATCCTGGGCGGCGCGGTGCTGGCCATCGCGGGGCTTGCCTTCGCGGTTTATGCTGGCGCGGAACTGAGCCTTGGCAGTTTCAGGCGAATGGGTCCGGGCATGTTCCCGCTGATTCTGGGTATCACTCTTGCTGGCTTTGGCATGGTGCAACTGCTGCTGGGCGTTGCCGCATGGCGCAGCCAGAGCGATCAGGGCGAACTGGCCTTGCCCCGGCTGCCCGTCAGGCCCCTTGCCATGGTGCTGCTGGCCGTCATCGCGTTCGGATTGCTGATCCGGGTTCTGGGGCTGGTCCCGGCGATTTTCGTTACCGTCATCCTCGCCACTTTCGCCGACCGCGCGCTGTCGCTGATCGGCGCGGTGGTTCTTGCCACATGCATGTCGGTTCTGTGCTGGCTCATCTTCATCGTCGGACTGAACCTGCCGATCCAAGCTTTCCGCTTCTGAGGGTGCGCCAATGGACCTGATCAACAACCTGTCGCTTGGTATTGGCGTCGCGTTTTCGTTCAACAACCTGTTCTACTGCTTTATCGGCGTGTTGCTGGGAACGGTTGTCGGCATAATCCCGGGGATCGGCGCGCTGACCGCCATTTCGATGCTGCTGCCGCTGACCTTCTACATGGAGCCGACAACCGCGCTGATCATGCTGGCGGGCATATGGTACGGCACCAGCTATGGCGGCAGCACCACCTCGATTCTGCTGAATATTCCCGGCACGCCCTCGAATGCGATCACCTGCCTTGACGGCTATCCGATGGCGCAGAACGGGCGCGCGGGCGTGGCGCTTCTGATGACCACCATCGCCTCGTTCGCGGCGGCGTCGATCGGCATCATCATCTGCATGACGCTGGCCCCGGTCATCGCGCAATACGCGCTGCGCTTCGGCCCGCCCGAGTATTTCGCCATCATCCTTTTCGGGCTGATCGCGGCATCGACCATTTCCAACGATTCACCCATCCGCGGGCTGGCGATGGTTGTCGTCGGCCTCATCGTGGGAACGGTGGGGATGGATGTCTATACCGGCGCGCTGCGCTTTACCGTGGGCTTTCCGCAACTGGTGGACGGCATCAGCCTTGTGGCGCTTGCGGTGGGGATATTCGGCATCTCGGAAGTGGTGATGTCCATCGGGCAGAACCTTGGAAAGCGCTTTACCAGCAAGGATATCACCATCCGTTCCATGCTGCCCACCAAGGCCGAGCTGAAAAGCTCCGTCGCGCCGGTGCTGCGCGGGACAGCGTTTGGCACCTTCTTCGGCACCTTGCCCGGCACCGGCCCTTCCATCGCGGCCTTTGTCGCCTATGCCACGGAAAAGCGCGTCTCGCCGAACCGCAGGAACTTTGGCAAGGGCGCGGTGGAAGGGATCATGGCGCCGGAAGCGGCCAATAATGCCGCCGATCAGGCCAGCTTCATTCCCACGCTGTCGCTGGGTATCCCCGGCAGCCCGACCATGGCGCTGATGCTGGGCGCGCTTCTGATCCATGGCATCACCCCGGGGCCGAACCTCATTGCCGAGCACCCCTCGCTTTTCTGGGGGCTGATGGTCAGTTTCTGGATTGGTAACCTGATTCTCCTGGTGCTCAACATTCCGCTGATCGGGCTTTGGGTGCGGCTTCTGACCATCCCGTATCATCTGCTCTATCCGGCAATTCTGGCGTTCATCTGCGTCGGTGTCTATTCGATTGGCAACAGCACGTTTGATGTGTTCGTGACCGCTGCATTCGGCTTGCTGGGCTTTCTGGCGCGGTATCTGGGGTATCCGGTCGCGCCGCTGCTGCTGGGTTTCGTCCTTGGCCCCCTGCTGGAAGAGCATTTCCGCCGTGCCCTGCTGGTTGCGCGGGGGGATTTCAGCATTTTCATCGGCAGCGGGATCAGCATGACCTTTCTGGCGCTGAGCGTTGCGCTGATCGTCTGGGGCGGGTTCACCACCTGGCGTGACCGGCTGAGCCGCGCGACATCTGAGGGGTGAGTGCCGGCTGTGTGCCGTCGCGCCACCAGACCGGGCGGTCAGTCACCGGGGTGAAATGGCAAGAAAACTGTTGCCCGGTGGGGACCGGGCTGGTAGATCAAAGCGAGTGACTGACCGTTCGGTCGGTATCGCGTCGAGAGGAGGAAACCATGTTCGACAAGAAGAATTTGCGGGTGGAGATGCACGGGCATGTGGCACTGGTGACGCTGGACAGGCCACCGGTGAACGCGCTTGACCGCCAGACCCGCTATGAACTGATCTCGGTTTTCGACGAAATCTCGCAGCGCGAGGATGTGCGCGCCGCCGTGCTGACCGGCGCCGGAAAGACCTTCTGCGCCGGTGCCGATCTGAAAGACCGGCCGGACGCCGCGCAGCCCGGTGACTTTCTGGAGCACAACCGCGCCACGCGCGAAACCGGCAATGCGATCAAGGAATGCGCCAAGCCCGTTATCGCGGCGGTGAATGGCGCGGCACTTGGCGCGGGCTTCGGGCTGATGGCGGCCTGTGACATCTTCTATGCCTCGGAAGAGGCGGTGTTCGGCATGCCGGAAATCAACGTCGGGCTGGCCGGTGGTGCCTCGATGCTGCACTCGCTTTTCGGCCGCTCCACCACGCGGCGGCTGTTCTTTACCGGCGCACGGCTGAGCGCGCAGGAGCTGAAAGACCGCGCGATCATCGAGGAAGTGACCAGCGCCAAAGACCTGATCCCCACCGCGATGGCCGTCGCGCAGGAGATCGCCTCAAAGGCGCCGCTGGCCATTGCCTATGCCAAGCAGGCCGCAACCATGGTGGAAAACATGCCGCAGCGCGATGCCTACCGGCTTGAGCAGAATTACACGATGGCGCTGTCAAAAACTGACGATGCCAAGGAGGCGCGCATGGCCTTCCTTGAAAAGCGCGCGCCGGTTTTCAAGGGGCGCTGAGATGACGGGCACCTTTTCTGACCGCGGCGCGGCGGCGATCTTCAGCCCGCGCGCCATTGCCATCGTCGGCGCCTCGACTGAGCCGACCAAGACGGGCGGGCGCCCGGTTCACCTGCTGCGCAAGCATGGCTATGCGGGGGCGATCTATCCGGTCAATCCCAAGGTTGACGCGGTTCAGGGCCTGCCCGCGTTTGCCACGCTGGATGCGCTGCCCGAAGTGCCGGATCTGGTGCTGGTCGCCGTGCCCGGTGCGGCGGCCGTTGCCGCGCTGGAAATGGCGGCGGCGCGCGGAGTGGCGGCGGCCATCGTGCTGAGCGCGGGGTTCAGCGAAAGCGGGGCTGAGGGTGTGGCGCTGCAAGAAAGGGTCAGCGCCATTGCGCGCGAGTCGGGCATGCGGATTGTCGGGCCGAACTGCCTTGGCGCCGTGGGCGTGCGTGAGCGCGCGATCGGCACCTTTTCAATCGCGCTGGAGCAGGAGATGCCAAAGGCGGGCGGCATTTCCATTGTGTCGCAAAGCGGCAATATCGGCAGCGCGGCGCTGAGCATGCTGGCTGACAGCGGCGTGGGGCTGGCGCGGTTCATCGCCACCGGCAACGAGGCCGATGTGCAGGCCAGCGATGCCATCGGCTGGCTGGCCGATGATGCCGAGACCCGGGTTATCCTGTGTTGTCTGGAAACCTGCCGCGACGGCCCGCGCCTGACTGCCGCGCTGGAGCGTGCCTATAAGGCCGGAAAGCCGGTGATCGCGCTGAAGATCGGCACATCCGAGGCCGGGCAGAAAGCGGCGCTGTCGCATACCGGCGGGCTGGCGGGCAGTGACCGGGTGTTTGATGCCGTTTTCGCCCGGTATGGCGCTGTGCGGGTGCATTCGCTGGAAGAGCTGGTTGAGGTCGGCGCCGCCGCTGAGGCAGTTGGCGCGCGGCGGATCGGGGTACAACCCTCGGCGGCGATGGTCGCGGCTTCGGGCGGGTTCGGGGTGATGATGGCCGATGCGGCCTCGGCCCATGGGGTGGGTGTGAACCCCCTTGGCGCCGAGGCGCAGGCCCGCATCCGCGCGATCCTGCCGCTTGCCGCCACGGGGAACCCGGTGGATGCGACCGCGCAGATGTCGGCCAATCCCGATGTGCTGGAAGCATTGCTGGATGCCACGCTC
The DNA here is from genome assembly GCF_036802785.1 of Pararhodobacter sp. Classification (GTDB taxonomy): domain Bacteria; phylum Pseudomonadota; class Alphaproteobacteria; order Rhodobacterales; family Rhodobacteraceae; genus Pararhodobacter. The sequence continues at coordinate 43,527 of NZ_DAIRVN010000003.1, read as the reverse complement.
GCCGATGACGCAAACACCACCGTCTGTCTGATGCTGGCTCTGGGAATGGGTATCCCGCGCCTGCGCAAGGTGTTCACCGAGGCGCTGGCCCGCGTGACCGCGCGCCATGCCGACCGCACGCTGGTGGCCTGTATTGCAGGCCCGAAAGACGCCGTGGCGGACCTGCGCGCGCTGGGGATCGCCTGTTTCCCCACCATTGATGCAGCAATGCGGGGCACGGCGGCGCTTGGCCGTATCGAGCGCGCGCGCCATCATCCCGCGCCGCCCGTTGAGGCCATCGCGCCCGCGCCCCTTCCTGCGGGCACCACCCGCAACGAGGCCAGTGCCAAGGCGGCGCTTGCGGCGGCCGGTCTGCCCTTCCCGCAGGAGTTTACCGCGCTCAGCGCCGATGACGCGGCGCGCGCCGCTGATGAACTGGGCGTGCCGCTGGCGATGAAGATCCTGTCGCCCGATATCCAGCACAAAAGCGATATCGGCGGGGTGGCGCTGAATGTTTCCGGCGCTGATGGCGCGCGCGCGGCCTATGACCGGCTGATCGCCGCCGCCGCGCAGCATGCCCCCAAGGCGCGCATCGACGGGGTGCTGATCGCGCCGATGACCGCAGGCGGGACCGAGCTGATCCTGGGCACCGTCACCGACCCCACTTTCGGGCCGGTGGTGATGGTGGGGCTGGGCGGTGTCTTTGCCGAGATCTTCAAGGATACCGCGTTGCGCCTTGCCCCGGTGAGCGAGGATCAGGCGCTGGAAATGCTGCGCGGCCTCAAGGCCTTTGCGCTGCTTGACGGCGCGCGCGGCCGCAAACCCGCCGATGTGCAGGCCGCTGCCCGCGCCGTGGCCGCGCTGTCGCGTTTTGCGGTGCGCCATGCCGATGCGGTTGCCGAGATTGATATCAACCCCTTGCTTGTCCGCGATGCCGGGCAGGGCGCCGTGGCGCTCGATGCCCTGATCATCGGTCGCGGGCAGCACAGTCAGGAAGCCGCAGAATGAATATGTCACCCCCACAGGAAACCGCCCTGACGCCCGCCGCCCGCGCCCGCGCGTGGCTGGCCGACAACCTGACGGGCCGGCTGCGCACCGACCGCGCCCACGACACGCCCGCCACGCTGGCGGAGCTGATCGCCTTTGAGAAAGCCCTGCATGAGGCCGGTTTTGCCGGGATCACCTGGCCCACGGCCTATGCGGGCCACGGCCTTGGCCTGCGTGAGCATCTGGAAATCAACCGCGAGATCGGGCGCGCGCCTGCGCCGAACTCGGTCAATTCCATCGGCAAGGAACTGGCCGGGCCGATCATTCTGGCGGTAGGCAACGACAGCCAGAAAGAGCGCTATCTGCCTGCCATCCTGAAAATGCAGGACATCTGGTGCCAGGGCTTTTCCGAGCCCGGCGCAGGCTCTGACCTTGCCGCGCTGCGCACCCGCGCCGAGCGGATGAGCGAGGGCTGGCGCATCAACGGCCAGAAAATCTGGACCAGCGGCGCCTCCAAATCGCAGCGTTGCCTGCTGCTGGCGCGCACCGGCGCGGCGGAAGAGCGGCACAAGGGCCTTGTTCTGTTCGCCGTGCCGATGGACACACCGGGCATTGACGTGCGCGAGATCCGTTCAATCGACGGCCAGCGCTCTTTCTGCGAAGTGTTCTTCAACGATGTGATCGTCTCAGACGCCGATATGCTGGGCGCCCCGGATGAGGGATGGGCCGCCGCCACGCGCGTTTTGTCGATAGAGCGGGCGACCAACCGGATGTACCGCTCATGGCGCTTTCAGAGCGAGCTGGAGCATCTGATCGCCGCCTGCCGTACCGATGCGCGGGCGACGGCGATCATGCAGCCCTACGCGCGGCAACTGGCGCAGGTCCGCATCGACATCGAAATGCTGAAAGGGCTGGTCGAAACCCTGATCGGGCGGCTGATGGCGGGCCATGAAATTGGCCCGAACGGCAGCTTCCCAAAGCTCTACTGGTCTGAGGCGCACCAGCGTTTCGCGCGGATCGCATGGGAGATTGTGTCGCAGTTTCCGCCGGGTGTGGAGGGGCCGCTGCGCGATCTGCATGCGCGGATGGCGGATATCTACCTCTCCAGCCGGGCCGAGACGATCTATGCGGGCACCACCGAAATTCAGCTCGACATCATCGCCAAACGTATCCTGAATCTGAAAAAGGCGGCTTGAGCATGCATGATGAACTTGACCCGAAAGAGTTTGAGGATACCGCCCGCGCCGTGATCGAAACCTGCCGCACGGCCACGGATACCGCCGCGCGCGGTGTGCATCTGGCTGAGGCGGGGCTTCTGGGCGTCCTTGCGGCTGAGGCCGTGGGCGGGCTGGACCTGCCCATCCGCTTTGCCGTGCCGATTGTCAGCGCGGCGGGGGGCGGGCTGCTGGCCTATCCGCTGATCGAGGCGATCCTGCTGGCGCGGCATCTGGCACCCGTCGATCCTGACCTTGCCAGTGCAATTGCCGGGGGGCAGACGGTGGCCACCATCGCCTGGACCGGCAGCGCCGGGAATGGTGTGGTCGGCGGTGCGCCCATGGGCGGCGATGCCGCGCAGGTGCTGGTGTTTCTGGCCGGTGGCGGGGCGGGGCTGGTGCAGCCCGGCGCGGGGGCTGTGGCGCAGCCCGGCTCCGCGCTGGATATTGATGCCCCCGATTGCGCGCTGTCCCTGACCGGCCCCGCCCCGCGCCCGGTTCTGGACGCAGCCCAGGTTGCCGCGCTGCGCGCCGATGCCGCCCTTCTGCGCGCGGCCTTCGTCATGGGGTCGGCGGCGCAATGCCTGACGCTGGCGACTGAATATGCGCAGGACCGTGTGCAGTTCGGCAAGCCGCTGTCGGCCTATCAGGTGCTGCGTCACCGCCTGTCGCGCGACGCGCTCGCGGTGGAGACGCTGCGCACCGGCCTGACCCGCGCCCTGACCGACCCCGCCGAGGGGGCCGCGATTGCGCGCGAAGCGGTCTGGCTGTCTGCCGCGCAGATCGGCCCGAATGTGGCGGAAAGCGCCATTCAGCTCTTCGGCGGCATGGGCTTTACATGGGAGGTGCCGCTGCACCGCCACCTGCGCCAGATGCATGCGCAGGCCAGCTATGGCGCGGCAATCGCGGGGGTCGATGCGTTGGCGCAGGCGCTGCTCACCGGCTCGGAAAACGAATGGTATGGAGATCTTGTCAATGCAGGCTGATGCAAAAACCGCGCTGATCACCGGCGCAGGCCACGGGATCGGGCGCGCGACGGCGAAACATCTGGCCGCGCGCGGCTGGGTTGTGGGCGTGAATGACCTGCGCGAAGAGTTCGTCACCGATGCGGTGGCCGAGATCACGCAGGCGGGCGGGCAGGCCTTTCCCGTGGTGCAGAACGTGGCCACGCGCGACGGCGTTCAGGCCGCCATTGACACGGTCATGGCGCAGACCGGGCGGCTGGACGGGCTGGTCAACAATGCCGCATGGGTCCGCTATCAGGCCATCCCCGACATTGCGCCTGAAACCGTTGACCGCATGCTTCAGATCGGTTTCAGCGGCATCATCTGGGCGATCCAGTCAGCGGCGGCGGTGATGGATGACGCGCGCGGCGGCACCATCGTCAATGTGGCTTCGGCTGCCGGTTTCCGCTCGGCCCCGAACTCGCTGGTCTATAGCGGGATCAAGGCGGGGGTGATGGGCCTGACGCGCGCGGCGGCGGTGGAGCTGGGACCGCGCGGCATCCGGGTGAACGCGGTCGCCCCGTCGGCGGTGCCGACCGAGGGCACCGCCAAGCACCGCTCGGCTGAGCGGGACGCCAAACGCGTCGCCAATACCCCGATGGGGCGGCTGGGCACGGTTGATGACATCGCCCGCGCCATTGTTTACCTGCTGGATGCGGAAAGCGATTTTGTCACCGGGCAGGTTCTGTCGGCGGATGGCGGCATCGGCATTGCGATAACCTGAGGGGGCGGGGCGATGGGCAGCACATTGGCACATTCGGCGGTGGCGCTGGTCACCGGGGGCGCGGGCGGTATCGGCTGGGCGATCTGTCAGCGTCTGGCGCGCGCGGGCTACCGCGTTGTCATCGCCGATCTGAACGCTGATGAGGCCCGCCGCCGGGCGGCCACCCTTGGCCCGGATCATGGCGCGATCGGCGTGGACCTGACCGATGCAGAGGCCGCGCGCGACCTTGTCCCTCAAGCCCTGCGCGCCTTTGGTGCGTTGCAACTGGTGGTGAACAACGCGGGCATGACCGATACCGGCGGCCATGCGCTGACCGGGATGCCAGACGCGGCGTTCGGGCGGATCGTGGCGCTGAACCTGACGGCGGTGCAGGAAATCTGCGCGCAGGCGCAACAGCTGCTGCGCCCGGGTGGCGTGGTGATCAACATCGCCTCGGGTGCGGCGTGGCGACCGCTGCCGCTGCGCGGACCCTACAGCGCGACCAAGGCCGCGCTGGTGGCGCTGACCGAGGGGCTGGCGCCGGAATTTGCCGCGCGCGGGCTGCGCATCGGCGGGGTTGCGCCGGGTTACACGCTGACCCCGCTGGTCGAAGAGCTCAGCCGCGCCGGGCGGCTGGATCTGGACGCGGTCGCCGCCACCATCCCGCTGGGCCGTCTGGCGCTGCCGCAGGACATTGCCGATGCGGTCGCCTTCATGGCCTCCGGCTCAGGTGCGCCTCTCGCCGGGCAGACGTTGATCGTTGATGGCGGGAACAGTCAGGGCACGGCATCGTCCAGCGCAATGCCGCCGCGTGGGGCGCTGGAGGGGCCGGGAGCATTGGCGTGGCTGGGTCTGACAACCGCCGCCTCCGATATCACCGCCACCACCCTGGAGGGCCTTGGCGCCATCCGTCCGCTGGGCGGGGTGATCGACACCACCGCTTTTGACGGCGCCCCGCTGGCAGACATCCTGACCCGGGCGCGCGACACCGCGCAGGCCTGCGCCACCCATCCCGCCCGCTGCCAGGATTTCACGCTGATTTTCGTCGCACCCCCGGGCGTTACGCCCGCCGGGAAAGCGGGGCAGGCGGCACAGGCGATGCTGGCCCGCACGCTGGCGCTGGAATGGGCCGGCGCCGGGATGCGGGTGAATGCGATTGAATGGCACGGCGGCGCGCAGGCGGATCTGGTGGCGCTGTGTCGCTTTCTCGCCGGTGCTGAGGCGGGATACATCACCGGCCAGACCCTGATTGCCGGGAACCTGGCGGGGCTGGCACCGGCGCAGTGATCCGCACCAAGCCTGGCGCGCGCTTTCACATCTGTGAAAACATGCCACAGGGTGATGCAGCGGCTGTTCATGCACCGCGAAACCTCCCAGACTTCGCGCCACAGCGCGGGAGGGCGCTGCAAGGAGGAGGCGACGATGGAAAATGCAGACCTGTTCACCCCTGTCCGGCTTGGCGGGCTTCGGCTTGCCAACCGGATTGTGGTGTCACCGATGTGCCAGTACAGCGCGGTTGATGGCATCGCGCAGCCGTGGCACCGGATGCATCTGGGCGGGCTGGCCCTGTCCGGGGCCGGGCTGGTGATTGCCGAGGCGATCGCCGTGTCGCCAGAGGGGCGCATCACCCACGACTGCCTTGGCCTTTACACCGATGCGCAGGCCGGGGCACTGGCCGCCCTTCTGGACGAGATCCGCCGCTATTCGACCGCCGCGCTGGGGGTTCAACTGGCGCATGCTGGCCGCCGGGCCTCGGCCCGCAGCATCTTCGCGCGTTCAAAGGGTGAGGCGCTCCCGGCAGAGGAGGGGGCATGGCAGACCATCGCCCCCTCGGCCATTCCGGTCAGTGCCGACTGGCCGGCGCCGCAGGCCATGACCGGCGATGACATTGGCCGCGTGATTGACGATTTCGCCACCGCCGCTGCCCGCGCCGATACGGCAGGGTTTGACCTGATCGAGGTGCACGCCGCGCATGGCTATCTGCTGCATCAGTTCCTCTCACCCCTGACCAACCACCGGCAAGACCGTTGGGGCGGCGATCAGGCGGGGCGCAACCGCCTGCTTCTGGCGATCATGGAGCGGGTGCGCGCGCTCTGGCCCCGCACCAAGGCGCTGGGGGTGCGCATGACCAGCACCGACTGGCACCCGGACGGGATGACGCTGGAGGATGCCACAGCGCTGGCCCGCCAGCTCAAGGATACCGGCGTGGATTATGTGGTCATGTCGGCGGGAAATCTGTCGCCCGATGTGCGTATTCCGCCCGCAACCCCCGGCCATCAGGTGCCCTTTTGCCGCGCATATCCGGCGCGCGGTGGGCCTCAGTACAATGGCGGTGGGCCAGATTCTGGACGGGCCGCAGGCCGATGCGATCATCCGCGCCGGGAATGCCGATCTGGTGGCTATTGGCCGCGGGATGCTGGATGATCCGCGCTGGGGCTGGCATGCGGCGGCGGCGCTGGGTGTCGATATCGACTACCCGCCGCAATACATCCGCGCGCGACCGAACAATTGGACGGGGCATGCCGTGCTGCGCCCCGATACCCCCGCCCTTGGCACCGGCCGTCAGGCGGACCGCCCGGCAAGTGGCCTGTGGGACCGTCCTGACAGCGCGCCCCAGCACCAAAAAGGAAATGCCCCATGACCAACGTCCTGACCAACACCCTGAAAAACCGCCAGTATGTCTTTGCCGCCCGCCCGGAGGATGAGGCCACCGCCGGGTGTTTCGGGCAGGTCGAAACCGTGCTGCCCGCGCTTAAGCCCGGCCAGATCCTGTGCCGCAACCTCTGGCTGTCGGTCGATCCTTACCTGCGGCTAAAGATGCATGACCGCGAAAGCTATACGCCGCCGCTGCAGATCGGTGAGGCGATACCGGGCAACAGCGTGGCGCAGGTTGTCACCTCGGCCGATCCGGCGTTTGAGGCGGGCGATATGGTGGCGATTTCGGGCGGTTGGCAGGAATATGCGGTGGTGCGCGCCGCCCATGCAAAGCGCGTCGATCCGGCGCTGTCGCGGCCGCAATCATGGCTGGGTGCCCTGGGCATGACGGGCTTCACCGCCTATGGCGGGCTGCTCAGCATCGGTCAGCCTAAGGCCGGGGAAACGGTTGTGGTTTCGGCGGCGGCAGGGGCGGTCGGTTCACTGGTGGGGCAGATCGCGCGCCAGTTGGGCTGCCGGGTTGTCGGCATCGCGGGCGGGCCGGAAAAATGCGCCCGCGTGGTTGCGGATTTCGGCTTTGACGCCTGTGTCGATTACCGCGCTGAAGGGTTTGCCGGGGCGCTGGCGGCGGCTTGCCCCAAGGGTGTCGATGTGTATTTCGAGAATGTCGGCGGCAAGGTGGCAGCGGCTGTCATGCCGCTGCTCAACATGTTCGCGCGCATCCCGGTCTGCGGGCTGATCTCACAATATGACGGCCAGTCCGGCACCGACCCCAAGGCGCTGGAAGAGTTCATGCGCTGGGTTCTGGTGCGGCGTCTGACCCTGCGCGGGTTCATCGTCTATGACCTTTACCAGAACCACCCCGAGTTTACCGACACCATGGCGGGCTGGCTGCGGTCAGGCGCCATCCGCGAAGAGTTCAACCTGCATTCAGGCTTTGATCAGGTGGTTCCGGCCTTCCTTGGCATGCTGAAAGGCGCGGGCTTCGGCAAGACCCTTGTGCAGATTGCCGAGCCCGTCTGATGCGCGAACGGCCCGCATTTAGTGGGGAAATGCGGCAGTGCGGGGGAAGGGCATCAGGGCGGCTTTCACACCTGTGAAACTCTGCACCCCACATGCGATAATCTTTGACTTCCGACGCCCGCACCCGTTTCCTGTAGCTGGAGAATGCGTGGGCCATCGCGTCGCGCCGGGGAGGTTTTCATTCAGCCGCAGACACTTCGCTTTGGGCGGGGGGTTTGACATGGGCTGATTTCCCGGCCCGCTCACCCGCGCAAGTGACTGACAGTGCTGGGAGGCACCATGCCCCTGATCATGCTTGATGATCCCGAGAATACCCTGGCCATGCTGCGCGAAAGCGTGGCGGTGATGGCCGCGCGCAATGACGGCGCCGCCATCCTGCGCCGGCGCCGCAGCGCGGGCACTGATATGGACCTGAAGGTCTGGCGCGACATGGCGCAGGCCGGTTGGCTGGGCCTTGCCCTTCCCGAAGAGCTGGGCGGCGCGGGGCAGGGAATGGCTGAACTGGCGGTGCTGGCCGAAAGCCTGGGCCGCGCGCTTCTGACCGAGCCCTTCGCCATGCTGTCGGTCTTTCCCGGCGCGCTGCTGTCGGGACTGGAGCGCAGCGACGCGGTGCGCGATCTGGCGGCGGGTATCGCCAGCGGCGAGCAGATTGTGCCGGTTCTCTGGCAGGATGCGCGCGGGCGGTGCCAGCCGCTGAGCCTGTCATCCGGCGGGCTGCTGGAAGGCGAGGCGCATCTGGTCAGCGGCGCGGCCTCGGCCACCGGCTTTCTGGTGCTGGCCCGGCAGGGCGACACACCGGTTCTGCTGCGCGTTGCAGCCGGGGGAGAGGGGATGCGCGTGCATCAGCGCCCGGGGATAGACGCGGCAACGCTTTCCGGCGTGGCGTTTCAGGGGGTGAACGTGGCTGAGGGCGATGTCATTGCGCGCGGCGCGGTGGTGGACGCCGCTTTCGCCAGCGCGATCCGTCTGACGCGCTTTGCCCTTGCCGCCGAGCTGGCCGGGAACGGCGCGCGGGCGTTGGAGATGACGGTCGCATTTACCAAAGAGCGCGTGCAGTTCGGCAAGGCCATCGCCAGCTTTCAGGCCATTCAGCACCGGCTGGTCGATATGTGGGCTGACGCCGAATTTGCCTGCGCGGCCGTCGCCAATGCCGTTGAGGCGCTACAGCAGGGCGGGAACGGCGCGGCGATGGCGGTTCTGGCCGCCAAGGCGCGCGCGGGCGACGGCGCCACCACGATCACGCGCCGCGCGGTGCATCTGCACGGGGCGATGGGCTTTACCGACCAATGCGACATCGGCCTTTACCTTAAACGGGCGATCGCCCTGAACGCCACGCTTGGCCAACCCGAAGAGATGCGACTGGCGTTTCTGGACGCCGAAAGCGCCACCTGAAAGGACGAAACATGAAGAATGACCTGATCAAATGCACCATCGAGGACCATGTCGCCGTTCTGACGATGGACGCGCCCCCGGTGAACGCGCAATCGCGTGAATTCGTCGAAGAGCTGACAGCGGCCTTTGACGAGCTGAACGAAACCCGGGGCGTGCGCTGTATCGTGCTGACGGGCAACGGCAAATGCTTCTCGGCCGGGGCGGATATCAAGTCGCGTGGCAAGGTCGGTCAGGGCACGCCGGGCGATACCAACCGCCACCTGCGCCGCACGCGTGAGGTGGGCTTCGTCATCATGGAGATGAACATCCCGGTTATCGCCGCCGTGAACGGCCCGGCGCTGGGGGCGGGTATGGGGCTGGCGCTTTGCTCAGACATGATCGTGGCCTCGGACAAGGCGGTTTTCGGCCTGCCGGAGATTGATATCGGTCTGATGGGCGGCGTGCGCCATACGATGCGCGCCTTCCCGCTGGCGCTGACCCGGCGCATGGTGCTGACCGGCTGGCGCGTTCCGGCGGAAGAGCTGTATCGCCGCGGCCTGATTGAAGCCTGCGTGGCACCTGAGGCGCTGATGGATACCGCGATGGAAATTGCCCGCGCCATCGCCTCAAAAAGCCCGGCCGCCGTGCGGCTGGCCAAGCGCGCGATCAACACTGTTGAAACCATGGGGCTGAAAGACGGCTACCGCTTTGAGCAGAACCTGACAGTTGAGATGACGCGCCATGAGGACAGCAAGGAAGCGATGCAAGCCTTCCTTGAAAAGCGCCCGCCGGTGTTCAGGGATGATCTGTGATGACGCAGCAGGACTGGAACGCGCTGTCTGATGATGCGTTTCGCGCGGTTTTCCGCGACTGGGTTGATGCCAACTGCCCGCAGCATCTGCGCTTCATGCGCAAGCAGCGCCCGACCTTTGACGAGGTATCGCAATGGTATCACGCGCTGGCGCAAAAGGGCTGGCTGGCGCCGGTCTGGCCGCAGGAACACGGCGGCATGGGGCTGAACCCGGCCAAGCACATCATCTATGTCGAGGAATGGGCGCGCCTCGGCTGCCCGCGCATTCCTGACCACGGGATCGGCCTGACCGGGCCGCTGCTGATCAGCTTTGGCACCGAGGATCAGAAAGCCGCATTCCTGCCGAAAATCCTGTCGGGTGAGCATGTCTGGTGTCAGGGCTATTCCGAACCCAACGCGGGCTCTGATCTGGCCAGCCTGCGCACCAGCGCTGTGCGCGAGGGCGATGATTTCATCGTCAACGGGCAGAAGATATGGACGACGCTGGCCCATTGCGCGAACTGGATCCTGCTTCTGGTGCGCACCGACAAGGAGGCCGCGAAGCCGCAAAACGGCATCACCTTTCTGCTGGTGGACATGAGCACGCCCGGCGTGGTGGTCCGCACCATCCCCAACCTGCGCGAAGAGGCTGATTTCTGCGAAGTCTTCTTTGACAACGTGCGCGTGCCGGTCCGCAATGTGGTGGGTGAGGTCAATGCGGGCTGGGCGCTGGCCAAGGCCGTGCTGGGCCATGAGCGGATTTTTCTGGGCTCGCCCGCCCGGCCCGAATACGCGCTGGAGCGGCTGAAGCAACTGGCCGAGGGGCGCGGCGCGTTCGACGATGCCGCTTTCCGCTCACGCTACGCGCGGCTGCGCACCGACCTTTATGACCTCGGCTCGGCCTTTGAGCGTTTCGCCCGGGTGCTGCGCGAGGGCAAGGAGCTGGGCGCGGATGTCTCGGTCCTGAAGATTTTCTGCACCGAGCTTTACCAGCGCATCACCGAAGAAACCCTCGCCGTCGCGGGCGAAGAGGCCCGGTACTATGACGATCTGCCGGTGGGCGATGGTCATGTGGATGCCATGAACCTGTTCCTTGACGCCCGCGCGCCGGCGATCTTTGGCGGGTCGAACGAAATTCAGCGCAACATCCTCGCGAAGGCCGTTCTCGGCCTGCCATCGCGTTGAGAATCAAGGGAGGGCAGCGCGCCATGTCGGTCACGAACACTGCCCCGCAACCCGGGGGCGACTACGTCCTTGAAGCGCGGGGCCTCAGCAAGTCTTTCGGCGGGTTTCATGCCGTCAAGGATGTCAACCTGAAGGTCCGGCGCGGGTCTATCCATGCGCTGATTGGCCCGAACGGTGCGGGCAAGACGACCTGTTTCAACCTGCTGACCAAGACGCTGGCGCCGACCAGCGGGCAGGTGCTGCTTGACGGAGAGGATATCACCGGGCTGCGCAGCGCACAGGTGGCGCGGCAGGGTCTGGTGCGCTCGTTCCAGATATCGGCCACCTTCCCGCATCTGACCTGCCTTGAAAACGTGCGTGTGGCGCTTCAGTCGGCCTATGGCATCGCCTTTCGTTTCTGGCGCTCGCTCAGGGCGTTGGATTCGCTCAATGACCGGGCGATGGAACTGCTTGAACAGGTGGGGCTGAAAGCGCAGGCCAATGTGCTGGCGACCGAGCTGTCCTATGGCAAGAAACGCGCGCTTGAGATCGCCACCACGCTGGCGATGGACCCCAAGGTCATGCTGCTGGATGAGCCGACGGCGGGCATGGGGCATGAGGATATCAGCCCCATCACCGACCTGATCCGCGAAGTGTCACCCGGCCGCACGATCCTGATAGTCGAGCATAATCTGTCGGTCGTGGCCAATCTGTGCGAGCGCATCACCGTGTTGCAGCATGGCGAGATTCTGACCGAGGGCACCTATGCGGAGGTGTCGAACGACCCCGAGGTGATAACCGCCTATATGGGAGGCGTCGATGACGAATGACCCCTTGCTGGCAGTCGAAGACCTGCACGCCTGGTACGGCGAATCCAAGGCGCTGCATGGCATGAACTTTACCGTCCGCCCCGGCGAGCTGGTCACGCTGATCGGCCGCAATGGCGCGGGCAAATCCACAACCCTGCGCTCGATCATGGGAATCGTGAAAAAGCGCAAGGGGTCAATCCGGTTTGAGGGCGACGAGCTTATCGGCAGGCGCACCTATCAGATCGCGCGCAAGGGCATCGCCTATTGCCCCGAAGAGCGCGCAATCTTTGCCTCGCTGAATGTGGCCGAGAACCTGACCCTGCCGCCGATCCTGAAACCCGGCGGCATCTCAGACGAAGCGCTGCTGCGCCAGTTTCCGAACCTGCAACGGCGGCTGCGCAGTGGCGGGGCAAAGCTGTCAGGCGGAGAGCAGCAGATGCTGGCGATCGCCCGCATCCTGCGCACCGGCGCGCGCTTTCTGTTGCTCGATGAACCCAGCGAGGGGCTGGCGCCGGTGGTGGTGCGCGAGATCGGCGAGAAGCTTCTGGAGCTGAAAGAGCAGGGGTTCACCATCCTTCTGGTGGAACAGAACCTCCAGTTCGCCCGCCGGGTCGCTGACCGGCATGTCGTGGTGGAAAACGGGGTTGTCGTCGACACCCTCAATGCCGCCGAGATCGAGGCCAATCTGGGCCGCGTCAAGAATTATCTGGGGGTCTGATCCGATGTTTGACCAAATCACCATCCAGTTGCTGATGGGCCAGTTGCTGATCGGGCTGATCAACGGCTCGTTCTATGCGATGCTGGCGCTGGGGCTGGCCATCATCTTTGGCCTGATGCATGTCGTCAATTTTGCGCATGGGGCGCAATACATGCTGGGCGCTTTCGCAGCGCTCATCCTGCTCAACACCTTTGGCGTTCCCTATTGGTGGGCACTCGTGATCGCGCCGGTGGTCGTGGGGGCGCTGGGGATTGTGATGGAGCGCGTGATCCTCAAACCGATACGCGAGCTTGATCACCTCTACAGCCTGCTGGCCACCTTCGCCACGGTGCTGATCATCGAGGGGCTGATGCGTTTGCAGTTCGGCGCATCGGGGTTGCCCTACCGCTCGCCCCTGCCGGGGGGCGTGAACCTCGGCTTCATGTTCCTGCCCTGGTATCGTGCCTGGGTGGTCGGCTTCTCGCTGATCGTCTGTGTGGCGGTCTGGTATCTGATCGAAAAGACCAAACTGGGTTCATACCTGCGCGCGGCGAACGAGCGGCCTGAGATCGTCGAATCCTTCGGCATCAACGTGCCCCTGATGATGAGCCTGACCTATGGTCTGGGCGTGGGGCTGGCGGCGCTGGGGGGTGTGCTGGCAGCGCCGATCTATCAGGTGTCGCCCTCGATGGGGTCGAACCTGATGATCGTGATCTTCGCGGTGGTGGTGATCGGCGGCATGGGGTCCATCATCGGAGCCATCCTGACCGGATACCTGATCGGTATCGTCGAGGGGCTGACCAAGGTCTTTTACCCCGAAGGCTCGCATCTGGCGATCTTCGTGATCATGATCCTCGCCCTTATCCTGCGCCCTCAGGGCCTGTTTTCCGCAGCGGAGAAATCCCGATGACGCGTTATGTCCTGTTCGCGGCCCTTGGCATTGTGGCCCTTGCCGCGCCGTTTCAACTGTATCCGATCCTGCTGATGACCATTCTGTGCTTCGTGGTCTTCGCGTCGTCGTTCAACCTGCTTCTGGGTTATGCCGGGCTGTTGTGCTTTGGCCATGCCATGTTCTTCGGGACCGCCGCCTATATCGCGGGCTGGCTGCTGAAGAACACCGCCATCAGCATCGAGCTGGCCTTTATCGTCAGTGCGCTGGCCATGGCATTGCTGGGGTATCTGGTTGGCCTTGTCTCGGCGCGGCGCGGCGGTATCCAGTTTGCCATGATCACCTTCGCCATTGCGCAGTTCATCTATTTCCTGTTGCTGCGCGCGCCCTTCACCGGCGGTGAGGATGGCATGCAGGGCATCCCGCGCTCGGCGCTGTTCGGGTTTATTGACGTCTCCAGCAGCTTCTCGCTTTACTACCTGATCCTGGCGGTGACGGTTCTGGCCGTCGCGGCGGTTTACCGCATCGTGCATTCGCCCTTTGGCGAGGTTCTGCGCGCGATCCGCGACAACGAGGCGCGGGTGGATTCGCTGGGGTTCAACCCGGTGCAATTCAAGATCCTTGCCATCACGCTGTCGGCCGGGCTGGCCGGGCTGGCGGGGGCGATGAAGGCCACGGTGTTCCAGATCGCAACGCTGCATGATGTCTCATGGCATGTGTCCGGCACCATCATCTTCATGACGCTTCTGGGCGGGCTGGGCACGCTGACCGGGCCGGTGGTGGGTGCGGCGGTGGTTGTGGTGCTGCATGACTATCTGGCGCATTTCGGCGAATGGGCGCTGATCATTCAGGGCACCGTGTTCCTTGCGGTGATCCTGTTCCTGCGCAAGGGCATCGTGGGTGAGGCGCGCGCCCTGTTCCGCCGGGTCGTCAAGGCCTGAGGGTCATCGGGGCATAACCGCCGCGCCCTGCATGCCGGGGCGCGGCGTTTTTTTGCGCGGACCTTTGCCGCCACGAAAAACGCCGCCTTCAGCAATGAAGGCGGCGTTCAGCTTTGCGGCATTTGTCTGGCGTCAGGTGGCAGCGGCGGTCAGATGGTTCATATAGGCCTGCCGCAACACCTTCTTGTCCAGCTTGCCGGTGGCGGTCAGGGGCAGGCTGTCCACGAACACCACATCATCGGGCAGCCACCAGCCCACCACTTTTTCTGCCAGAAATTCCCGTATCTCCTGCGCGGTGGGCGTGCTGCCCGGCTTGGCGATGACCAGCATCAGGGGGCGTTCCTGCCAGCGTTCATGCGCGACGCCGACTACGGCGGCGGCTTCGACCGCAGGGTGGCCAAGGGCGGCATTCTCCAGCTCGATCGAGCTGATCCATTCACCGCCGGACTTGATCACATCCTTGGAGCGGTCGGTCAGGGTGACGAACCCTTCGGTATCAATCCGCGCCACATCGCCGGTGGCGAACCATCCCCCGGCATCCAGCACCTCGCCACCAACGCCGCCGTAATAGCCCGAGGTGACCCAGGGCCCCCGCACCATCAACTCACCCGTGGCGCTGCCGTCCTGCGGCAGCTCGGCGCCATCCTCAGCGACAATCTTCAGCTCCACCCCGAACATCGCGCGGCCCTGACGCGCCAGCACGTCGATCTGGCTGTCGCGCGGCAGGGTGCGGTGGTGGGGCAGCAGGGTGGCGACGGTGGCGACCGGGCTTGTCTCGCTCATGCCCCATGCCTGAAAGGCATGCACACCGGCATCGTGGAACCGCTGCAACACCGCGCGCGGCGCGGCAGAGCCGCCGATCAGCAGGCGCTGGAACGGCAGAAGCTGCGGGTCGATCCCGGCCTCATCAAGGTATTTGAACAGGCCGATCCAGACGGTCGGCACACCCAGCGAAAAGGTGCATTCCTCGGCGCGCGCCAGCTCGAACAGGCTTTGCCCGTCCAGCCTTGGCCCCGGCAACACCACCTTCGCCCCGCACATGGCCGAGGCATGGGGAATGCCCCAGGCATTGACGTGAAACAGCGGCACCGCCAGAAGCGTGCTGTCTTCGCGCGACAGGTGCAGCCCGTCGGCCTGACAGCACAGGAAGGCATGCAGCACCGTCGAGCGGTGGGAATAGAGCACCCCCTTGGGGTTGCCCGTGGTGCCTGAGGTGTAGCACAGGCCCGAGGCTGCACGCTCATCCAACTGCGGCCAGACAAAATCGCCGTTCTCCGCCGCCAGCAGCGTCTCATAGCACAGCAGGTCATCGCGGCCCGCCGGCATATGCGCGGCATCGGTCAGCACCACCTTGTGGCGCAGATGGGGCAGCTTGGGCGCCAGCGAATCCACCAGTTCCAGAAACGGCAGGTCAAAGGCCAGAACCTCGGCCGCGCCGTGGTTGAGGATGTAGTCAAGCTGTTCAGCGAAGAGGCGCGGATTGACGGTATGCAGCACCGCGCCCATGCCGGGAACCGAGAAATACAGCTCCAGATGGCGGTGGGTGTTCCACGCCAGCGTTGCAACCCGGTCACCGGGGTTGACACCCAGCCGCGCCAGCGCCTGCGCGCCCTGCCGCGCGCGCTGCGCCGCCTCCCCCCAACTGCTGCGCACGATCCCGCCCTCACAGGGGGCGCTGACGATGGCATTGTCGCGGTGGTACTTCTCGGCATGGGTGAGAAGGGATGAGATCAGCAAGGGCCGATCCTGCATCAGGCCTAACATATGTGTGCTCCGGATCATGGCGGGCGGCCCCCGGGCTGCGGGGTGCCGCGTATTGCAGAGAGGCGCGCTTATTGCGCGGCGGCTTGCGGATGGCGCGCGGCGGCGCTGCCGGTGTTGAACACCAGATCGCGGTAGCCATTGGCAGCGACGGCTTCGCAGGCCTCGCGGTACTTGTGGAAACCGCCGGTGAACATCAGCATCCCCTGCGGCTTGCCCTTGACGTTGGAGCCGACCCACCAGGTTTTCGCCTTGAGCATCAGCGATCTGCTGGCCAGCGCGTGGATCTGCGCCATCCACGCATCCTCAGCCGCAAGCGAGGCCTCGACGGCGGCATGCCCGGTCTGGCCCATATGGCTGATCACATCGGCGATCCAGTCCACATCGTTCTCGCTGATCGTCACGATATTGGCCAGCGCGGCGGGGCCGTTGGGGCCGGTGGTCATGAACAGGTTGGGGAACCCCTCCATCAGGATCCCCAGAAGCGAGCGCGGGCCGCCGACCCATTTGTCGGCCAGCGCGCGGCCCTGACGGCCCTTGATCTCGAACGAGAGCATGGCGCCGGTCAGCGCGTCATAGCCGGTGGCAAGGATCAGCACGTCCAGTTCGGTTTCACCGGATTGCGTGCGCACACCCTTTGGCGTGATCTCGATGATCGGGCCTTCCAGACAGTCGATCAGATGCACATTGGGCCGGTTATAGGTCTCGTAATATCCGGTATCCAGACAGGGCCTGCGCGCAAAGATCGGATAGCCGCGCGGCTTGAGCTTTTCGGCCAGCGCCGGGTCAGTCACGATCTGACCGATCTTGTCGCGCACGAAATCGGCGACCTGATCATTGGCTTCCTGATTGGTCATCAGGTCTGAGAAGATGCCGAGGAATGTATGCCCGCCATGTTCCCATGCCTGCTCCATCAGCTCCTGCCGGTGATCGGCGGGCAGGCTGAAGAAGGGCCGGGTTGAAACCGGGCGCGCGCCGCCGGTGGGGTTCATGCGGCAGGCGGCGCGGATGGCGGGGTAGTTGCGTTTCAGTTCCGTCTGATAGGCGTCATCCAGTGTGCGGTTGCGCATCGGCAGGGTAAAGCTGGGGGTGCGCTGAAAGACGAATACCTCGCAGTCACTGCGCCCCAGCGTCTGGATGATCTGCATCCCGGAGGAGCCGGTGCCGATCACCCCAACCCGCTTGCCCTTCAGATCGACGGGTTCCTGCGGCCATTTCGCGGCGCGCAGCAGCACCCCCTCAAAGCTAGAAAGGCCGGGAATGTCAGGGTCGGTCGGCATCGACAGCGGGCCGGTGGACATGGTGCAGAACCGCGCCTCGATCACCGCGCCGTCGCTGGTGCGCACGGTCCAGATGTTGCGCGCGTCATCCCAGACGGCGCTGATCACGCGGGTATCGAAACGGTAATGCTTGCGCAGATCCAGCCGGTCAGCGACGAAATTGGCATAGGCCAGAATTTCAGGCTGGGCGGCAAATTCTTCCGACCATGACCATTCTTGCTGAACGGCGTCGGAAAAGCCAAAGCTGTAATCGACCGACAGCAGATCGCAGCGCGCGCCGGGGTAGCGGTTCCAGTACCACACGCCGCCGACATCGCCGCCCGCCTCGATACTGATGATGTTCAGCCCCTGTTCGCGGAATTTCCAGGTGGCATACATCCCGCCGAAACCCGCGCCGACGATCACCATGTCCACGCGTTCAACGCGCGTTTTATCCTGCCCCATGTCAGCCCCTCCTCATGGAATGCGCGCAGCCGGGCGAAGCACGGAAGAACCCTCCTCCCCCCTGCGCCATCCTGTCAGGACGGATCGCCCGCTGCTGTCTGCAAGGATGAAAACACCCTTGGCGGGGACAGGCAATGATTCAGCGGGGTGATGGCGAACATTCACATCTGTGAAAAGCGGCGCTACAGCTCGATATGAATGGGCGTCGCAAACTGCTCACTGGATTTCGCGGTGCGCGCGGCGTCCAGAAGGGCTGCCAGATATTTGTCGAGGTTCTTGCGCACCCGCTCCTGCGCGCCGCCAAGGCCCAGCGTGACGGGGCTTTCCAGAATCGTGCCCGGCATCAGAACCGCGATGGTCGCCCCGCCGGGGAAGGGCACACCCTCAACCCAGCCAAAGCCGCGCTGGCGGATCTCTTCGATGCGTTTGAACATGTCCCGCACCAGCACCCGTTCCGAGGGGTTCGGGGTGGCGATATTGGCGCGGCGCACCATATTCTCAACCTTGTCATCGGGCATGGTGGACAGCAACACCCAGCCCGCGACGGACTGGGTGATAGGCCGCACGGTGCCTTCTTCGATATAGAAGCGCAAAGCGTGGATCGACTGCTTGGTCTTCAGGTATTGCAGATAGACATCATTGCGGGTGCCGATGAAGATGCCCTCGCTGGTCTGGGCATGCACATCATTCATGGCGTCGATGATCTTGGAGGGGCCGAAAAGGGCGCGCGGCACCCAGTCACCAAGGCCGGTCACCTTTGGCGTGGGAAAATAGACGCGCCGCACCCGGTCATAATTCAGATAGCCAAGGTTGACGAGCGTCTTCAGCAGAACCGTGGTGCTGGACAGCGGGTAGCCCAGATCGACGGACAGTTCCGACATGGTGCGCGGCTGTTGCGAAAGGCGGAAGTGTTCAAGGATCTCGAACGCCCGGACCGCAGATTTGACCTGAGCATTCGACATCGCCATCCCCCCTGAATTCACAAATGTGAAATTCCAGTACATCTACAAAATTCTGTGGCCGCATGCAAACACTCGTGCAATCCTCTGATCACTCTCGAAGGGCAGAGCGGGCGTGGGTGAGGAGCCGCGCTTTTCCGACCTGAAGCGCATGCTGGCCGATGGGCTGCAGGCGCGGGCGGGCGCCGGACACGCACAGCTTTTGCATATGAGAAACAGGAGGAAGGGCGCCTTTGGCCGCCCGGAAGCAAGGAAGGAATTCGACATGACGGGCAGGCTGACCGGACAGGTGGCATTGGTCACGGGAGGGGGGCGCGGCATCGGCCGCGCCATCAGCGAAGCCTATGCCCGTGAGGGTGCCGCCGTCGGCGTTCTGGATCTGAAGATCGAGGTCGCGCAGGAAGCTGCCGAGGCCATTCAGGCCGCAGGCGGGCAGGCGATCGCCATTCAGGGCAATGTCGCGCTGCGCGAAGAGGTGTTCACCGCCGCCGCGCATCTGCGTCATGCTTTTGGCCCGATGACCACGCTGGTCAACAACGCCATGTGGAACCGCTATGGCCCGCTGGAAGAGCAGACCGAACCGATGATCGCGCGGATGATCGACGTGGGTTTCAAAGGGGTCATCTGGGGCTATCAGGCGGCCATTCCGCAGATGCGCGAAAGGGGCGGCGGCGTGATCGTCAACATCGCCTCGCCCTCGGCGGTTCTGGCGATGAAACACGGCATCATGTATAGCGCGGTCAAGGCTGCGGTGGCGGCTGCCACACGCTCGGGCGCGGCGGAATACGGGCCGGACAACATCCGCGTCAACGCCATTGCGCCGGGGCCGACCCAGACCGATGGCGCCAATCTGGTGGTGACGGAAGAGGGCTGGGAACGCCGCCGCCAGCGCATGCCGCTGGGCCGTCTGGGTCAGCCTGCCGATATCGCCAATGCTGCTGTTTTCCTTGCGTCCGACGAAGCATCGTTCGTGACCGGGGATATGATGTTCGTGGACGGAGGCGTGACTTACGCCTTCTCATAAACCCACGATGCGAACCACGGGGGTGGGAGGCATCCCTTTTATTTCAACGGGAGGAAGATATGAGAACCAAGGAAACCGGCGCGCTGCGTGCGCTTCTGGCCTGCACCGCGCTCACCGCGACAAGCTTTGCCGCCGCAACGGCGGCGCAGGCTGACTACTCGGACGGGGTGATCCGCATCGGCATCATGAACGATCAGTCCGGTCCCTATTCGGACAATTGCGGCGGCGGCTCGGTCACTTCGGCGCGCCTTGCGATCGAGGATCACGGCGGCGCCATCAATGGTGTGCCCGTCGAGGTGGTGATCGCCGATGACCAGAACCTGCCCGATATCGGCCTGTCCACCGCGCGCCGCTGGATCGAGCAGGGCGGCGTGGATGCCGTGGTCGGTTGCTCGGCCTCGTCCATCGCGCTGGCGGTGCAGGACCTGATGCGCGAACACAACCGGCCCTATCTGATCGCCGGAACCGCCACGTCGGAGACGACGAATTCGCGCTGCTCGCCCATGACCACGAACTGGGCCTATGACACCTATACCCTGGCGCGTGGCACCGTGAATGCGCAGCTCGAACAGGGGAATATGTCGTGGTATTTCATCACGGTGGATTACACCTTTGGCCACCAGTGGCAGGCCGATGCCGAACGGTTTGTGCAGGAGGCGGGTGGCACCGTCGTGGGCTCCACCATGCATCCGCTGGGCGCGCATGACTTCTCGTCGCAGCTTCTGATGGCGCAGGCCAGCGGCGCGCAGGCGATCGGTATCGCCAATGCGGGCGCCGACCTTGCCAACCTGATCAAGCAGGCGGAAGAGTTCGGCATCGTGGCGGCGGGTCAGACGCTGGCGCCGCTGGGGATGCAGGTGAACAATGTCCATGGCATGGGCCTTGACGCCACGCAGAACATCATCCTCTCCGCCGCTGCCTATTGGGACATGAACGACGAAACCCGCGCCTTCACCGAGCGTTACCGCGCGGCCTATGGCGGGCGTTATCCCAATGAATCGCAGCTGGTGACCTATTCTGCCGTCAACCACTTCCTGCGCTCCGCCGAGGCTGCCGGGACGGATGAGGGTGTCGCGGTGATGGAGCAGATGCGCGCCTTGCCGGTCAGTGACATGATCATGCGCGATGTGCCGATCCGTGCGGATGGTGTGGTGATGAACCCGATGCTCGCGGTCCGGGTGAAAACACCGGACGAATCCACCGGCGACTGGGATTACTATGATGTCGTCGGCCAGATCGCGGCTGAAGACGCCTGGCGCCCGCAATCGGAAAGCGCCTGCCCGCTGTTCGCGGACTGATCCCGAAACCCTGTGTGGCAGCCAGCCCCTCAAGGCTGGCTGCCGGTTTGCTGCCGATGACCGGGAAGACGCCATGACCGCCTCAAGCGATACCAGAATCGTCGCCAAGTGCATTTCGCCCACGCCTGACATGCTGGGCGAAAGCCCGGTCTGGGATGACCGGATCAACCGGCTGTACTGGATCGACAGCATCGCCCGCACCATTCGTCACCATGATCCGGAGACGGGTGCCTTTGGCTCTGTCGTGCTGCCATCCACCATCGGCTCTATCGGCCTTTGCGCGGATGGCCGGCTTGTCGTGGGGCTTGTTGACGGGGTCTATCTTGCCGACCCGGCGACCGGCGATTGCGAGGTGCTGTATCTTGTCGATCCTCCCAGCGACAGGATGCGGCTGAACGACGGCAGGGTTGACCGGCAGGGCCGGTTCGTCGTCGGCGGCATGGGCCTTTTCGCCGAGCCGGTGGGGGAGCTGATCCGCGTCGATCAGGCCGGGCGGGCCGAGACCCTTGCCACCGGCATCCGCATCTCGAATGCCCTGTGCTTCAGCCCCGATGGCCGGACGATGTATCATGCCGACAGCCTTGACCGCTTCGTGCGCGCCTATGATTACGGCCATGGCGATGACCCGCTTTCAGCGCCGCGCGTCTTTGCCGATACGCAGCAGTTCAACTCCAGCCCGGATGGCGCGACGGTCGATGCCGAGGGTTTTGTCTGGGTCACGCTGGTCAATGTCGGCAAGATCGCCAGGTTCACACCGGCGGGCAAGCTGGACCGGCTGATCGACGCGCCGACCGACATGCCGACCTGCCTGTGTTTCGGCGGCCCTGACCTTTCCACGCTTTACGTCACCTCGATCAAGGACAGCGGGTCTGGCCGCGCGATCTCACGCCATCCGATGGGCGGGCATATGTTCGCGCTGGAAGGGCTGGGTGTCAGGGGTCTGCCAGAGGAGCGGCTGGGCATGGTGGGCTTGCATGATGAGTGACGCGCTCTTTGCTTCGCTCACCGCGCCGCGCAGTGTGGCGCTGGTGGGTGCCTCGGACGATGTGACGCGCATCGGCGGGCGGCCCCTGCGCTACATGCGCGAGTCGGGGTTCGAGGGCCGGATCTTCCCGGTCAATCCGTCGCGCGCGCAGGTGCAGGGCCTTGCCGCCTTTGCCAGTATCCGCGATCTGCCCGAAGTGCCCGATACCGCCATTCTGGCCGTTCCCGCCAGCGCGACATTGCAGGCGGTCGAGGATTGCGCCGCGCGCGGCATATCCTCTGCCGTGATCTTTTCTGCCGGGTTCGCCGAGACGGGCGCCGAGGGGCTGGCCCTTCAGGCGCGCATCCTTGCCACCGCGCGCGAGGCTGGATTGCGGCTGCTTGGCCCCAATTGTCTGGGCGTGTTCAACCCGGCGACGGGTTATTACGGCACCTTCAGTGTGATCCTTGACACCGAACAGATCGCGCCCGGCCCGGTGGGTATCGTCTCGCAAAGCGGGGCTTACGGGGCGCATCTGGCGCATCTGGCGCGCGCGCGCGGGCTGGGGATCAGCCAGTGGGTGACCACCGGGAACGAGGCGGATATCGACCTGTCAGAGGCGCTGGAATGGATGGTGCGCCAGCCGCAGACGCAGGTTGTCATGGCCTATGCCGAGGGGGTGCGCGACCGCGACAGCTTTGTGCGGGCGCTGGAATGCGCGCGCGACCATGGCAAGCCGGTGGTGTTCATGAAAACCGGGCGCTCATCGGTCGGCGCGGCGGCGGCGGTGTCGCATACGGCGGCGCTGGCAGGGTCGGATGCGGTGTTTGACGCGGTGCTGCGCCAGTATGGCGCGCATCGCGCGGCCACCACGGCGGAACAGATCGACGTGGCCTATGTCTGCGCTCCGGGGCGGTATCCGGCGACTGACCGGATCGGCATTTTCACCATGTCCGGCGGCTTTGGCATTCAGCTGGCCGATGATGCCGAGGCGGTCGGGCTGGATGTCGCCCCCATGCCGCAGGACGCGCAGGATGAATTGCTCAGCATGCTGCCCTATGCCTCGCCGCGCAACCCGGTTGATGCCACCGCGCAGGCGGTCAGCGATCTGGGCATGCTGACGCGCTGTGTGCAGACCATGATGAAGCGCGGCGGCTATGATCTGTTCGCGGGGATACTGGGCACCGGCCCGGCCTCCCGCACCTTTGCCGCGCCGCTGCGTGCGGCGCTGCTGGACGGGTTCGATACGTCTGACACCGCCATCCGCGCGCTGACCATGTCTGCCCCGCAAGACGTGGTGCGCAGCTATGAGGCGGCGGGTTTTCTGGTGTTCGAGGATGGCTCGGCCCTGGCCCATGCGCTGGGGGCGCTGGCGCGTATCCGCGACGCGCTCGCCCGCCGTGACCCTGCCCCCGCGCCGATGCCGCCCCTGCCGCTGCCCGACGGCCCGCTGAGCGAGGCAGGCGCGCGGGCGATCCTGTCGCAGGTGGGCATCCCCTTTGCCGCCGGTTATCTGGCAACCGACCCTGAGGGCGCGGCAGTCGCGGCCGCTGCTATGGGCTTTCCGGTGGTGGCCAAAATCTGCTCACCGGATATCCTGCACAAAACCGAGATCGGCGGCGTGGCGGTCAATCTGACGGACGCGCAGGCGGTGCGCGAGGCGACCGCTGCAATCCTTGCGCGCGCCTGTGAGGCCGCCCCGGAGGCGCGGATCGAGGGGGTGCTGGTCTCGCCCATGATTTACGGCGGGGTGGAGACCATCATCGGCGTGGCGCGCGATCCGGTCATGGGGCCGGTGGTCATGTTCGGGCTGGGCGGTATCCATGTTGAGGTGCTCAGGGATGTGACCTTCCGCGCCGCGCCCTTTTCGGTGGATGAGGCGCAGCGCATGATCCGCGAGATCCGTGGCTTTGCGATCCTGCAAGGGGTGCGCGGCGCGGCACCTGCCGATACCGACGCGCTGGCGCAGCTTCTGTCTGATCTGTCGCGCTTTGCCATCGCGCATCGTGAGCGGGTTGTGTCGATCGACCTGAACCCGGTGCGGGTCATGCCGGAAGGGCAGGGGGTGATCGCGCTTGATGCGCTGATCGAACTGGAAAAGGAGCGGGCGCCATGACGCCGGAACTTGAACACCAGATCCGCAGACTGACCGACCGCGCGGCCATTGAGGACTGCCTGCACCGCTATTGCCGCGGGGTTGACCGCGCCGATGAGGCGGCGCTGCGCAGCGCCTATTGGCCCGATGCCACCGACCGGCACGGGCCCTATCAGGGCACGGCGGCGGGGTTCATCGACTGGGCGCGCGACATCTGGGCCACGGGGCCGCGCAACATCCATGTGCTGAGCAATATCCTGATCGACTTTCGCAGCCCGGATGAGGCTGCGGTGGAAAGCTGCTTTACCGCCCATCAGCGCGGCACCGGGGCCGATGGCGTGGTGCGGCAGGTCATGCTGATCGGGCGCTATTGCGACCTGTTTGAAAAGCGCGCCGCCGAATGGCGGATTGCTGCGCGCACTGTCGTCTATGACTGGGTGGAGGACCAGACACCCCCCGCCGCGCCGGATGCCGAACGCTTTGGCCCCCGCCAGCCGGTTGGTAGCACATGGCCGGATGACCCGGTCTATCATATCGGTCGCCCCGCTGGCGCCGCACGCGTGACCCACGATCCAGGCCGGGACCAGGACTGACAACAAGCAGAAAGCACGCGAATGGATGTTCGTTCCGCGGCCTTATTGGTCGATGAATACAAGAATGCGATGCGCCATGTCGCCACTTCGGTGGCCGTGGTGACCTACCGCGATGACGATGGCTGGAAGGGGCAGACCACCACCGCCATCTGCTCGGCCACCACCGAGCCGCCGACGCTGGTGGTCTGTATCCGCAATGACAAGCCCGCCGCCGCGCGCATCCGCGCGGCCGGGGGTTTTGCCGTCAATTACCTGACCGATGAGCAGGCCGAAATCGCGCGCCGCTTCTCCACCAGCACCGGAACCGAGGGCTCGCCCTTTGACACCGGCGCGTGGGCGGAAGGGGCCAGCGGCGCGCCGGTTCTGGCCGGTGCGGTGGCCAGCTTTGACTGCCGTCTTGAGCGCGCCTTTGAACATGGCAGCCATAATCTGCTTTTGGGACATGTGCTGAAGCTGCAGATGGCGCCGGGCGAGAACCTGCTCTACCGCGACGGGTTTTTCCGCCGCTTGCTGGCGGAGTGAGCGCCGTCACCGGCGGCTCTGCCCGCTCATCCCGAACAGCCCCTGCGGCGGCGTGCCGATCCGTTCGGCGCTTGCGGCCCCGGGCGTGACGATGCAACACTCCTCCGCGGGAGGAGAATGTGATGCCGAATGCCCTGATCCGGGCCAGCCGGAGGCTTCTGTGCGGGCTGTCCGTCATTGCCGCCATGCTCGCGTCATCCGTGACGGCGGCAGGGGCGCGCGAACTTCTGGTGCTCACCTCCTACGATACCGATGTTGTAACACCGCTGGTTGCGGCCTTTGTGTCGGCCCATCCTGATGTCTCGGTCCGGGTGCTCAACAAGAACACCAACGCCGCTGTCGATGAGCTTCTGGGCGGCAACGAGCGGCATTTTGACCTTTTCTGGGCCTCGGCCCCCGAAGCGTTTGAGGTGCTTGCACAGGCCGGGCGGCTGGCCGATCTGGGGCAGGGGCTGCACACCGATTTCGCCTATTCAGCGGTCGGCTGGACATGGCGCGCCCCGTTCAACGGCACCCCGCCGCAGGACTGGAATGACCTGCTTGACCCCGCGCTCGCGGGCCGGGTGGGGATGTCGCACCCCATGCGCTCAGGCACCACGCATTCGCTGATCGAAACCATCCTGCAAGACCGTGGGTGGGACGCGGGCTGGGCGTGGCTTTTGCAACTGGCCGGGCAGTTGAACACCATCTCGGCGCGCAGCTTCGGGGTTCTGGAAGGGGTTGAGCGGGGCAGTTTCACGCTGGGCCTGACGATTGATTTTCTGGCACTGACGCGCGCGGACCGGGGGCTGGTGTTCCGCTATGGCCGCCCGCTGATCATCATTCCGGCGCGGATTGCCGGGCTGCAAGGCGGGCGCAACCCTGAAACCGCGCAGCAGTTTGTCGAATTTCTTC
Organism: Pararhodobacter sp.; assembly: GCF_036802785.1. GTDB lineage: Bacteria > Pseudomonadota > Alphaproteobacteria > Rhodobacterales > Rhodobacteraceae > Pararhodobacter. Next base: position 17,467 of record NZ_DAIRVN010000003.1, on the reverse strand, counting down.
TGGGGCCGGAGGGGCAGAACCTGCTGCTCACGCCCGAGATACGGCGCATTCCGGTGGATGCCGGTATCCGCGCCGAACTGGCCGATTCATTCCGCCCCGAAGTGCGCGCGGCGCTGCAATTCAGCTGGTCGCGCTATGATCCGGTGCTGGCAAGCCGCCGCTACTGGGAGGTGAAAGAGCTGTTCGAGGCCTTTATCGGCCGGGATTTTCTGCGCCGGCGTGACCTGTGGCGGCGCTGGCATGCCCTGTCCGGCCAGCGCGGGCCGGAGCTGGCGCGGCTGCGCGCGATCCTGACGCGCATGCCGGTCAGCGAGTTTCAGGCGCGCACCGCGCCGCGCGACCGGGCAACGCTGCTTGCCTGGGCCGCCCTGTCGCATGCGCTTCTGGACCGCGCCGAAGCCGGGCTTGCCGCGCTGGAGGCACGGCAATGAACGCAAGTATCAGGCCGGGAACCATCCGCTCGCAGCTGCTGGCGGCGTTGATTGTCGTGGTGCTGCTGGCCGCCAGTGTGGCGACCGCCGCGATGGTGGTGGTTGTGCGGGCCGAGCGCGATTTCCGCGATCTGGCCGAAACCCGCATCCCCGCCGTCGCGCTGGCCGGCGAACTGGCCGAGGTGACCGGCGAGCTCGCGGCGCTGGCGGTGCGGGTGGTGGCCGAACCCGGGCAAAGCAACGCCGCCATCGCCGATGCCGCCGACGCCGCCGAGGGCATCGCCGCCGTGCTTTCCGCGCCGGAACATGCCGGGGTGCGCCGCAATGCCGTGCTTGCCGCCGAAACGGCACTGCGCGCGGCGTTGATCTCATTCGCTGCGACCAGCGCCGCGCTGACCGACCTTGCGGCGGCCGAGGCGCGCGCCGACAGCGAATTGCGCTGGACGCATGGTGATGTGCAGGATCAGGCGCAGGCGCTGCTTCAGGATCTGTCCTTCAACATGGAGGCGCAGCTTTCAGTTCTGGTCGCCGATGCCGACCCGGGACGCCGCGCCGGGGCCGAGGCGCTGCTGGGCATGGACCGGCCCCTGCGCGACAGATTGCAACGGCTCGCCACCGAGGCCGCAACGCTGGTGGCTCTTCTGCTTCAGGCGCGCAGTGCTGAAACCCCCGATGCGCTTGATCTGGTGGTCCGGCTGGGCGATGACACGCTGGACGCCATCGCACTGGCCCGGCTGAACCTGACGCCGCGCGCCGATGTCAGCCTGTTTCTGGCCCGGCTGGATGACCTGCTTGCGCTGGCGCAGGGGCCGGACAGCATTTTCGCGCAGGCCCGCGCGCGGCTTGCCCTGCGCGCTGCCGCCGTGGCCGATCTGACACGCGCGCAAGAGGCGCTGGCCGCCATGCAGGGGGAGCTGACCGCCATTGGCCGGGCTGAGCGGGTTGGCGCCCAGAAAGCCGCCGATACCGCCGCGCGGACCATGTTCAACGGCGCGCTGCTTCTGACGGCGGTGACGGTGCTGGCGGTGATCATGACCGCAGTGGTTTTGTTCTTCTTCGTGCACGGGCGCATTCTGCGGCGGATAGAGGGGCTTTCGGCCTCGCTCAGGCGTATCGCGGGCGGGGAGCTTTCATCGCCCGCCGCCGTTTCAGGCCGTGATGAGATTGCGGCGATGGGCCGCGCTGTCGAGGTGTTCCGCACCGCAACCGCTGAACTGCATGCCACCCATTTGCGGCTGTCAGCAGAAGTGGCCGAGCGTCAGCGCGCCGTCGAGCGGCTGGAACAGACCCAGCGCGATCTGGTGCAGGCGGGCAAGATGGCGGCGCTGGGTCAGATGTCAGCCGCGATCAGCCATGAGATCAACCAGCCGCTGGCCGCCATGCGACACCGCCTGCATCAACTGTCGCGCGCCCACCCTGAGGCCGGGCCGTCGATTGCCCGGATCGAGGCGATGGTGATGCGGATCACGGCTACCATCGGCCATCTGCGGCGCATCGCGCGCCGGGCGGACCACACACTGTCCCGTGTGGTGCTGAGCCAGCCACTGGATGCGGCGCTGGCGCTGCTTGAGCACCGTTTGCGCGCTGAGGGTGTAGGCGTTGAGATTGACGATTCAACTGGCGCCTTGGCGGTATGGGGCAATGATATCCTTCTGGAGCAGGTTCTGATGAATGTGCTGGGAAACGCGCTGGATGCCATCGCCGAAACCGGGCGCGGCGGTGGCACGATACGGCTGGAAAGCAGCGGCGATGACCCGGTCACCTTGCGGATCATCGACAACGGCATCGGCCTTGGCGGGCGCAGCGCCGCCGATCTGGTTGACCCGTTTCACACAACCAAGGAGCCGGGGAAGGGCCTTGGTCTGGGCCTGTCGATTGCTTTCAACGTGATGCAGGATATGGGTGGCCATCTGGAAATCGGCCAGCATGCTGAGGGGGGCGCCGAAGTGACCCTCAGGCTGAACCGCTGGCAGGCAGGGAGGGCTCAAAACTATGGCTGAGGCGGGCGGGGCGGGCATGGTGATGCTCGTCGAGGATGATGAGGATCTCAGGCTGGCAACCACCGAAACGCTGGAGGCCGAGGGCTTTACGGTGTGCGCCCATGCCGGTGCCGCGACGGCGCTGGCCGAGATCGGCCCGGACTGGCCTGGCGCGATCCTGTCAGATGTGCGGATGCCCGGCATGTCCGGGCTGGATCTGCTTGATGAGGTGCGCAAAAAGGCCCCTGACGTGCCCTTTGTGGTGATCACCGGCCACGGCGATGTTGCCAGCGCGATCCGGGCGATGCGGGCCGGGGCGCATGATTTTCTGGAAAAGCCCTGCTCGCCGGAACTGCTGGTCGATATCCTGCGCCGCGCGGTCGATATGCGCCAACTGTCGCTGGAGAATGCGCGCCTGCGCGACCGGCTGGCGCGCGCGGCGGGGCCGCTGGACCGGCTGATCGGCCGCGCGCCGGTGATGGTTGAACTGCGCAGGCGGGTGGCCGCACTGGCCGGTCTGCGCGTCGATCTGCTGATCGCGGGGGAAACCGGCACCGGCAAGGAACTGGTGGCGCGCATCCTGCATGACCTGTCGCCGCGCGCCGATTTCCCTTTTGTGGCGATCAACTGCGGTGCGCTGAGCGAAAGCGATGTCGACCGCGAGCTGTTCGGCACCACCGATACCGAGGGCCGGATCGCCCAGGCCGAAGGGGGTACGCTGTATCTGGATCAGCTTGAATCCATGCCCGATGCCTTGCAGGTGCGCCTGCTCAGGGTGCTGGAGGCCCGCGAGATCACGCCGCTGGGCGGTGGCCCCTCTCAGGCGGTCAATCTGCGGGTTCTGGGCAGCGTCATGGGCGACCCGCTGCACCTGGTGCAGGACGGGCGGCTGCGCGGCGATCTGTATCACCGCTTCAATGCCGGTGCGCTGCGACTGCCGCCGCTGCGCGCGCGCGAAGGCGATGCCGAGCTGCTGGTCGCGCATTTCGCGGCTGAGGCCGCCGCGCGCCACAACCTGCCCAAACCGGCGCCCGATACCGTTCTGCGCCGCAGGCTGGCGCTGCATGACTGGCCCGGCAATGTGCGCGAGGCCCGCAATCTGGCGGAGCGCATGGTAATCGGCCTCGATGTGTCCTTCGGCCCGGCGCAGGCTGAGGCCGCGCTGCTGACCGAGGGATATGATGCGGCGATGGAGGGGTTCGAGAATCGGCTGTTGCAGGCCGCCCTGTTCCAGACCGGCGGGCGGAAATCTGAGGCGGCGGCGCTTCTGGGTATCCCGCGCAAACGGCTTTACCTGCGTTTGCGCCACCATGGCCTGTATTGAGACGGGTCAATTCTGACCCATTCGGCGTGTCAATCCTGACACGTTTTTCCCATTGAAAACAAAAACTTGACCGATCCGTGATCGGACAGCACAATTTTTCGGCGCCATAAGAAAATCACCATGCGGCGCGTGCTTCAAACTGCCGTGGGAGGCTTTCGATGAAAAAGACACTGATGCTCAGCGCACTGGCGCTGATGAGCACATCCGCCATTGCGCTGGCCAGCACGGTGACGGTTGTCACTTCGTTCCCGCGCGATCTGACCGATCCGTTCAAGGCCGCTTTCGAGGAAGCGCACCCCGAATACACGCTGGAGGTTGTCAGCCGGAACACCAACGCTTCGGTCGCCTATCTGCAAGAGACCCGCAGCGCGAACACGACCGATCTGTTCTGGGCCTCGGCGCCTGACGCATTTGAGGTGCTGAAGTCCGAAGGGTTGCTTGCCCGCGTCGAGATCAATGCCGAGGGCATCCCCGATGTGATCGGCTCCTATCCGATCAACGATCCGGATGGGCATTACTACGGCTTCGCCGCGTCGGGCTACGGGATCATGTATAACACCCGTTATGCTGCGGCCAACGATTTGCCGGTGGCGACGGAATGGCATGACCTGATGCGCCCGGAATACAACGGCCATGTGGCGATGTCCTCGCCTTCACGCTCCGGCACAACGCATCTGACGGTCGAGACCCTGTTGCAGGGCGAGGGCTGGGAGCAGGGCTGGGCGACCTGGAAATGGATTTCCGGCAACATGAACACCGTGACCGAGCGCAGCTTTGGCGTGCCGGATGCGGTCAATTCGGGCTCAACGGGCTTTGGCATCGTAATCGACTTTTTCGGTCTGGCATCGGCTGCGTCGGGCTTTCCGGTTGAACTGGTCTATCCCAGCGTAACCGCAATTGTGCCCGCCAACATCGGTATCCTCGAGAATGCGCCGAACGAGGATGGCGCGCGCGCCTTCGTGGAGTTTGTTCTGTCGCCCGCCGGGCAGCAGGTGCTTCTTAACCCGGCGATCATGCGGCTTCCAGTCAACCCCGCCGCCTATGACAACGCGCCCGAAGGTTTCCCCAACCCGTTCACGCCTGAGTTTGCGCCGGGTGCCATCGTCTTTGATGTCGATGTTTCGGGTGCGCGCTACAATCTCGTCAATTCGCTCTTTGACGTGATGATCACCTATCGCATGAACGACCTGCGCGCGGCAGTCACCGCAGTTCAGCGCGCCGAGGCCCAGCATGCCGATGGCGCCAATGAAGAGGCGCTGGCGCTGATCGCCGAGGCCCGCGCGCTGATCGAGGCACTGCCGATCACTGAAGAGGAGTCGCTGGACCCGTCCTTTACCGGCGTCTTCCAGGTGTCGCGCGCCAGCCCCGATGTGGAGGTCGTCGGCCGTCAGGCCGAGGTTGAGCAGGCGTGGGATTCCTTTGCCGTGCGCAACTATGCCGAGGCCGTGCAACTGGCCAATACCGCAGCCGGAATGCGCTGAACATCTGCCCGCCCGGTCGCTCAAAGGCCGGGCGGGCAATCCGATGCACGAGGGAATGCCATGACCATCTCATCCGAGCCGCCCGCTTCGCCGACCCGGCGTTTCACGTTGTTTCCGCGCGTCTCGGGCGCCGCATTCACCGGGATACTGATTGCGCTGTTCCTGCTGGCCTTCCTGATCCTGCCGGTGGCGCAGGTGGTGTATGTCGCCTTTCTGGACGCCCGCACCGGCGCCTTCACCATCCAGAATTTCCAGGATTTCTTCAACACCTCGCTGTTTCGCGAGAGTTTTGTCAATTCGTTCTATGTCTCGGCCATGTCGGTGGTCTTTGCCACAATCATCGCCCTGCCGCTGGCCTATATCACCTCGCGCTTCAATTTCGCCGGGACTGCGGTCATTCAGGCGCTGGGGATCATCCCGCTGATCATGCCGCCCTTCGTCGGCGCGGTGGCAATGACCTTGCTGTTCGGGCGAAACGGCACGATCAACCTGCTGCTCAACGATTATTTCGGAATCCGCATTCCCTTCATGGAGGGGCTGAACGGCGTTATTCTGGTGCAGTCGATCCATTATTTCCCGTTCATCCTGATCAACCTCTCGGCGGCGCTGCGCAACATCGACCGCTCGATGGAAGAGGCCGCGCAGAACCTGGGCTCATCCGGGGTGCGCATGTTCCGCCGCATCGTGTTTCCGCTGGCGATGCCGGGCTATCTGGCCGGGGCCGCGCTGGTGTTCATCAAGGTGTTCGACGATCTGGGCACGCCGCTGTTGCTGAACGTGAACAACATGCTGGCGCCGCAAGCCTATCTGCGCATCACCGGCGTCGGCATCAATGACCCGATGGGCTATGTGATCTCGTTCATTCTGGTCGCCTTCTCGGTCTTCGCGCTCTGGGCGTCGTTCCTGTTCATGCGCGGCAAGGATTATGCGACCGTGCAGAAGGGCGGCGGCGGGCTTTCCAAGCGTGACCTGCGCCCGCGCGAGAAGGTGATGGCATGGGTGACCATCCTGTTGATTCTGGCGCTTGTTTTGTCGCCGCATCTGGGGCTGGTGCTGCTGGCCTTCGGCACGATCTGGTCCTACAGCCCGCTGCCGGATGGCTTCACCCTGCAACATTTCGCCACCGTCTTCACCCAGTCGCAGCAGTATATCTGGAACACCATTCTCTATGCCGGGACGGCTGCGGTGATTGACGTTATCCTGGGCACAGCGATTGCCTATATCGTGCTGCGCACCGGCCTGCCGGGGCGTAAGTGGCTGGATTATATGGCCACGGCCGCGCTGGCGGTGCCGGGTGTGGTGCTGGGCATCGGCTATCTGCGGATGTTCCACAGCGTGCAACTGCCGTTCGGGCTGGGCCAGATGTCCAGCTTCTGGGGGATCATCATCATTGCGCTGGCGGTCCGTCGCCTGCCCTATGCTTTGCGCGCCTGCATGGCCGCGCTGCAACAGGTCAGCCTGTCGCTGGAGGAAGCGGCTGAGAGCCTTGGCGCCAGCAAGACCAGCACGATCCGCCGGGTGGTTGTGCCCTTGATGACCGGCGGCATTCTGGCAGGCTTCGTCACCAGTTTCGCCACCGCTGCCGTTGAGCTGTCGGCGACGATCATGCTGGTGGGCCGCTCATCCGACGCGCCGCTTGCCTATGGGATCTACCTTTATATGCAGTCGCCCGCCGGGCGCGGTGCGGGGGCGGCACTGGGCATCCTTGCCGTGGTGATGGTCGCCCTCGGCACCTACCTTTCGCAACGCATCATCGAACGTGACCGCGCACGCCGGGCAGCCAGCCCCGGGGCCGATCACTGAGAACCGGGAAATCACCATGAAACACACAACAACCGGAATCCGCATCGAAAACCTGCATCTGTCCTTCGGAGAGACCGAGGTTCTTGCCGGGATCGACATGGAAATTCAGCCGGGCGAGTTCTTTGCCTTCCTTGGCCCTTCCGGCTCGGGCAAATCGACGCTTCTGCGGGCGATTGCCGGGTTCGGACCCACGCCGCGCGGGCGTATCCTGATCGGCGACCGCGATATCGCCAATCTGCCGCCCTGGAAACGCAATGTGGGGATGGTGTTCCAGTCCTACGCTCTGTGGCCGCATATGACGGTGCGCCAGAACGTGGCCTTTGGCCCCGAGGAGCGCCGCATGCCCCGGCGTGAGATCGCGCCCAAGGTCGAGGCGGCGCTGGAGCTGGTGGGGCTGCTACATCTGGCCGACCGGATGCCTTCGCAACTGTCGGGGGGGCAGCAGCAGCGCGTCGCGCTGGCCCGCACCATCGCGGTGGAGCCGCAGGTGCTGCTGCTCGATGAGCCCTTGTCAAACCTTGACGCCGCCCTGCGCGTTCAGATGCGCCGCGAACTGCTGGCCCTGCAGCGCAAGCTGGGCCTGACCACCATCTTCGTGACCCATGATCAGGAAGAGGCCAACACCACCTCAGACCGGATGGCGGTGCTGGATGGCGGCGTGATCCAGCAGATCGGCACCCCGCAAGAGCTGTATGATACCCCCGCCAACGGCTTTGTCGCGGGCTTTCTGGGGACGGCGAACATTCTGGAAGGGCACTGCGACGGGATGCGCTTCATCACCCGCGCGGGCTATGTCATTCCGGTGGCCGACCCGGTGGCAAAGGCGGGGCGCATTGTGCTGAGGCCGCAGAACATCACGCTTCAGGGCAACGCCGCTGAGGGCTCGCTGCGCGGATCGGTGCAGCACCGGGAGTTTCTGGGCAGCCAGATCCGCTATCTTGTGGATACTGCCGATGGCCAGATCATTGTCGACACGCTGCACAAAAGCGGCACGGCGCCCTTTGACGAAGGGGCGCAGGTCGGGCTGGCGATTGACAGCCTCAGCGCGCCAATGCTGGCATGACCACTGCACAGCCCGCTGAAATCTGGTTCATCCGGCATTTCCGCACCCCGTGGAATGCCGAGGGGCGGTTGCAGGGAAGGCGCGACATAGCGCTGGATGACCCGTTAAGCGACGCGGATCAGGCGGTGCTGGCCGTCAATCGCGCGGCGCTTGAGGGGGTGCAGTTCCGCGCCGTTCTGACATCGCCGTTGCAGCGCGTGCGCCAGACCGCCGCTTTGCATGGCTTCGCCGGGGCAAGCCCCGATGCCGACCTCGCCGAGCTGGATTTCGGCCAGTGGGAGGGGCGTTTGTGGCATGAGCTGCACGCCAGCCACCCCGGCGCATGGCAAAGCGCCCCCCATTCCCTGCCGCTGGGTGAGCCTTTCGCGGCGTTCCGCGCGCGTGTCGCAGGCCTGCACCAGCGCCTTCTTGCCCAGCCCGGCCCGGTGCTGTTGTTCGGGCATGGTGCGTGGTTCGGATGTCTGCAAAGCCTGCTTGCCGGGGGGGACGGCAGCGATCTGGCCGGGCGGACCTGCGGAAACGGGGTGCTGACCCGCCTCGCCCGCCCTTCGGGCAATACCAATACGCCGGACACCCACCTGTAAGCACGAAAGCCCAGCCATGCCGCCGAATAACAGCCCGCGCCCTCAGGCCACCCCCCATCCGGCGGGCGGCCCACAGGGGGCCATCGTCTTTGATCTGGACGGCACCCTGATCGACAGCGCCCCCGATCTGCATGCGGCACTCAACAAGGTGCTGACGGAAGAGGGCGCGACCCCGGTCTCATTGCAACAGACGCGCGGCTTTATCGGGCATGGTATTCCCCATCTCGTGCGCGCGGCGCGTCTGGAATGCGGCATCGACCCCGCGCGCGAGGCCGCGATGACCGCCTCGATGTTTCGCCACTACATGGCCGCCCCCGCGCGGCTCTCGCGGCCCTATCCCGGCGCTGTCGCCTGCCTTGAGGCCTTGCAGGCCCGGGGCCACCCCCTTGGCCTGTGCACCAACAAGGCAATCGCACCGACCCGCATGATCCTGAAAGCGCTGGATCTGGAGCGGTTCTTTTCGGTGGTGATCGGCGGCGACAGCGTGGCGCAGAAAAAGCCTGACCCGGCACCCCTGCTTGCCGCCTTTGCCCCGCTCGGCCCGCCGCTGCTCTATGTCGGCGACAGCGAGGTGGATGGCGAAACCGCGCTGGCCGCCGGTATCCCCTTTGCGCTTCACACCGAGGGTTATCGCAAGGCGCCGCTGCACGACCTGCCGCACCGCTTTGCCTTCAGCGATTTCGCACAGCTCGCGCCATGGGTTGCTTCCGGGTCTGACGCGCCTGCGTGAAGCACTGAGGCAACCGGATGCATCACGCCGCGTGTAGCAGGCCGCCGGGGACGCTCAGATCAGCGCCAGCGTCAGCCATGGAAAGAGGCACAGCAGCAACAGCACAATCAGCGAAACCGCCAGAAACGGCAGAAGCTGCATGAAAATCGCCGTGGGCCGTGCCCCGGTCATCGCGGCGGCGACATACAGGCCCGCACCCACCGGCGGCGTCAGCAGGCCCAGTACCAGATTGAGGCTGATCACCAGCCCGAACTGCACCGGATGAATCCCGTACACCCCGACCGCCACGGGCAGCAGCAGCGGCACGACCAGAATGAGCGCGGCAATCCCGTCAATCACCATGCCGACCAGAAACAGAACCCCCATCACGATCAGCAGAAACACCAGCGGGTTCTGCGTCAGCTCGACCAGCATCGCCGTCAGCCGCTGCGGCAGCGCTTCATAGATCACCACCCAGCCAAAGACATTGGCCGCCGCGATGAGAAAGATCACCATGCTGGACGAGGCTGCGACGCGCAGAAACATGCTCAGGAACCGCGACCAGTTCAGATCACGGTAGATCAGCGCCCCGATCATGAGCGCGATGACCGAGGCGATGGCGGCGGATTCGGTCGGCGTGGCGATGCCGAACAGGATGGACCCCACAATCACCGCCGGAATCATCGCCGCCGGAACCGCCGCCAGCAATGCCTTGCCCGCCGCGCCCGCGCTCATCCATTCGCCCTTGGGGAACTGCTGCTTCAGTCCGATCAGCGCCACCACCACAAAGAAGCTGCCGGTCAGCATCAGCCCCGGAATGATCGCGGCGATGAACAGATCCGATATCGGCAACTGCGCCAGCACCCCGTAAATCACCAGCAACATCGATGGCGGGATGATCGGCGCCAGCAGGCCCCCTGCGGCGGTGGTGGCGGTGGCGAAATCCTTGCGATACCCCTCAGCCTCCATCACCGGGACCATGGCGCGCGACATCACCGCGATCTGGCTCACGGCAGAGCCGATGATCGCCGCCATGAACATATTGGCCAGCAGGTTGATATAGGCCAGCCCACCGCGAAACCCGCCGACAAAGACCCGCGCGGCATGCACCAGCCTGCGCGTGGCGCCACCCTCGTTCATCAGCTCGCCGGTCAGCATGAACAGCGGAATCGCCAGCAACCCGTAGCTTTCGATGCCTGAGAAAAGCTGCTGCGCGAAAGAGGTGAACAGCACATCATTGCCGCTGGCGCGCACATACCATGCCGAGGTCATGATCAGCACAATGCTGATCGGCACCGCACCCAGCAGCAGGACCAGAAAGATAACAGCGGTCATGGGGCGTTTTCCCGCGCGGCCTGCGGTGTGGGGATGCGGCCCGCCAGCGTTTTCAGAAGGTTTGAGAAGGCATGCAGCGTGAAGCCCAGTGCGAAGACGGGCATCACCAGCCAGAACCAGAACTTGGGCATGCGCAGGGTCGAGGTCGGTTCGGCATAGATGAAGTTGAAGGTCTGGCTGCGGAAGGCGCGCAGATCAAAATCGACGGCGATCAGGGTCAGCGGGTCAAACCAGATCCAGCAGGCCCAGATCAGCAGCGCGCCCGCACCCAGCGTGACCAGATCGACGAACAGCCACATCACCCGCTGCGCCCGCACTGACAGCATATCGACGATCAGCGTGATCGAGATTGCCTCGCGCTGCGCGATGGAGGCCGAAGCGGCGAAAAAGGCCATGGCGACCATCGCATAGATCGCGGCCTCATCCACCCAGAAAACCGCCTGCCGCATGGCGCGGGTGACGACGTTGTATAGGATCAGCACACTGACCACGGCGGCAAGCACCGCCGCCGCGATCATCTCTATCCGGGCCCAGCCATCAGATATTCTGTGCACGATCATTTCCGCATCACCTGTGACAAAAAGGGCCGGGGCCTGTGCGCCCCGGCCCGCTGGTTCAGCGCGTCTCGTCAGCGACAGCGCGCAGCGCGCTCAGAACCGGGGCGCGCTCAGCCCAGGTCGCTTCCCATTCGGCGATGGCATCGGCAAAGAAATCCGGGCCGATGCGGCTGTAGTTCACGCTTTCCTCGGCTTCGACCTGCGCCATCCACTCAGGGTCTTTCTCGATATAGGTGTCGATCGTGGCATCGAGATGCCGCTGCATCGTCTCGCGGATCAGGGTCTGATCGTCGCCGTCCAGCCCGGCCCAGACCCGGCCCGACACCAGCCCGACCATCGGAAACAGCGCGTGGTTCGTCTCCAGCACCGTGGGCGCCTGCTCAAAATAGCGCATCGCCCAGATCAGTTCGGCATCCATGTCGATCGCATCGACCTGGGCATTGGCCAGCGCGTCATAAACGGCGGGCAGCGGCATGGGCGTGGGGGCGGTGCCGAGGGCGTTGTAGAAATCGCGGAAGGCATCGACCGGGGTGATGCGGATCTTCAGCCCGTTCAGATCGGCGGCGGTGCTGACCGCAACACGGCTGACCATCTGGCGCATGCCCGCGCTGCCAAAGCCCAGCCCCATCACGCCCGCTTCTTCCGGCAGCAAATCCAGCAGCTCGGTGGCGACATCGGAGCGGATGATGCGTGCGGCATGGCTGATGTCATCGGCAAGGAACGGCGCAAAGAAGGCGCCGAATTCCGGCACCCGGTTGGAGATTTCCGCAACCGTCATGAAGGCCATGTCCAGCGCGCCGGTCTGCAACATCTGCAGCATCTGCGCCTCGTTGCCCAGCTGCCCGCCGGGGAAGGCCTGCAGGGTGATGCGCCCCCCGGTTGCCTCGTTCAGTTCCTCGCCCATGGCGACGGCGGCCTGACTCCAGACATGGTTGGGCGGCGTGATCAGCCCGATGCGCATGTTCTGCGCCGCGGCGATTGCCGGGGTCAGACCGACAGCACCGGCAAGGGCAAAAGCGGTAAGGGTGTTTCTTATCATGCTCATATCATTCTCCCTGAATGGCGTTTCTTTCAAGTCCGTAACGGTTGCACCACACCGGCATCAGATCACCACCGGGGCAGCGCGGTTCTCGATCAGCCGCACCAGCGACAATGCGGTCATGGCAGAGGATTTCGGGTTGTCTGGCAGGGCCGCATTCTCGAACGACAGTGCCATGCGGCCGAAAGCACCCTCGGCGTCGATCTCATGGCGGTTGGTGGTTGCGGCGGGGTCGGCGATCAGCACTACCTGCGTTTCCTCTGGCCCCAGCCCGGCCAGCGCCGTGATCAGCGCGGCATTGGCGTTTTGCGGAAAGCGGGCGGCGGCCTCGGTGGCGCTGCCGGTGAAAAAGGCGGTAGGGGTGGTCAGCGCGCCCAGATCGCACAACTGCTCCGCCCCCGTTCCGGCCCAAGCGCGCGGCGGTTTGACGATCCGGTGGGTGACAGATGTCAGCCCCATGCGCTGCGCCGCTGACAGCGCATCCATCCCCCCCAGCGCGCCGGGCGGAATGATCAGCTTTGCGCCTGAGGTGCGGGCGAGGGTTGTCAGCTCGGCCAGCAGCTCAGTGCCCGCGAAGGCCGAAGTTGAGCTGACCGCGAAATCAACCCCTGCCGACAGCGCCGCCCGGCCCCAGGGCGCAACGGCATCCCGGCCCGCCGCCTCGACAACCAGATCGGCGCGGGTGGCGGCCAGACCGGCAGGGTCGCGCAGCACGGGCACGCCATCGGGCAGGCCGGGGCGGGGTGGGTTGCGCAATGCGATGCCCACCAGATCGACCGGCGCGCGCCGGTCGGCCAGCATCCGCGCGACCGCGCCCGCGATCGCCCCGAAACCCACCAGTACCAGCCGGACCCGCCCTGTCATGTCAAAGCTTCACCCAACCCTCGGGCGGCTCCTTGCCCGGATGCAGGGTGCCGCATTTGGGGCAGGTGCGCAGCTTGGGGTCGGCATAGAAGGCGGCATAGATCGGTGGCAGATCATCGACGATGGATTCCAGATCAACCTCGGCGCGGTGAACGCGGGTGCTGCAGTTGAAGCAATACCATTCGACCGCATCCAGCGCCCCCTCCGGCCGCGCAGGTTCAATCACCAGCCCGATGGAGCCTTCCTGCGGGCGCTGCGGCGAGTGGCGGATATGCGCGGGCAGCAGGAAGATATCCCCCTCGCGGATCGGCACATCATAGAATTCGCCCGTGCCGGTATCATGCAGCTTCAGCAGCATATCGCCCTTGAGCTGGTAGAAAAATTCCTCCACCGGGTCATCGTGGTAATCGGTGCGTTTGTTCGGCCCGCCCACCACGGTCACCATCAGATCGGCATCCTTGAACACCATCTGGTTGCCGACCGGCGGCTTGAGCAGGTGCTTGTTCTCGTCAATCCATTTCTGGAAGTTGAAGGCGGCGAGGCGTGGCATGGCTTTCCCCCTGTTGTTATGGGCTTGCAGGCTTTGTTTCAGGCAGTCACAGGCAGTTTCAACCCGCAGCCCGCGAATGCCGCGCGCGTCGCGGCTTTCTCGGCGTCGGTCAGTTCCAGCAACGGCGGGCGCACATGGCCGCCGCGCTGGCCCAGCAACTCCTGCCAGTATTTCTGATGCGCATGCGGCTTTTCCGCCGGGCGGGTGTGGCGCAGTGCACGCCGCACCGGGGCAAGGCTGGCGCTTATTGCGCGGGCCTCCTCTGCCCGGCCAGCCAATGCGGCATCGGTATAGTCGCGCATCCGCCGGTCTGCGGCGGTCTGGATCAGGTAGGGCGGGGAGGAGCACAGATACAGCTTCCAGCCCAGTTCCAGAATGTTATCCAGCCACTCTTCCTCGGACGCGGTTGAAACGATGATCCGGTCACCTGCCAGCCGCGTCAGTTCCACATACATCTCGCGCGGCACCGAATACTTGATCGCCACCACCGTTTCGATATCGGCAAGCCGGTTGCACAGTTCCGGCGACATCAGATAGCCCGCATCGGGGTGCGACCAGAGCGCGATGCCGATATCGACCTTGGAGGCGATGGTTTCATAATACCGCAGCAGCGTCTCATCCTGCGCCTTGAAGAAGTTCAGCACCGGCGCATGCACCACGATGTAATCAGCGCCGCAGGCCTGCGCATGGCGGGCAAGGTCGATCACCACATCCATGTTCTGGTCCGAACATGACATGATGGTCTGCGCGCGCCCCCGCGCGGCCTCGACCGCCAGATCGAAGGTGCGTTTGCGCTCATCGACCGACATCGAAAAGAACTCTCCCTGCTTGCCGGCGATGAAGAAGCCGTCGATGCCAAGGTCGTCAATCCAGTGGTCCATATTGGCGCGAAAGCCGTCCTCGTCGATGCTGAGGTCATCACGGAAGGGCATCAGCGCAGCGGCCCAGATGCCGCGCATATGGGCGAAGGCATGGGCCTTGGCGTTCTGGCGGGTGTATTGCATTGCGCGCTCCTGCTCCTCAGAACGCCATGGCGTGCGAGAGGTTCTTGATGATGGTGTAATGATCCAGCCCTTCGGCGCCACCCTCACGGCCATAGCCGGAGTGCTTGACCCCGCCAAACGGCGTTTCGGGCAGCGATGCCTCCAGCGTGTTGATGGAAAGATTGCCGCATTCGACCTCATCCACCAGACGGTCCACCGTGGCGGCGCGGTGGGTGAAGGCATAGGCGGCAAGGCCGAAGGGCAGGGCATTGGCCTGCCGGATACCCTCATCCAGACTGGCGACGGGGTTGATGACGGCCAACGGGCCAAAGGGTTCCTCGGTCATCACGCGGGCATCGGAGGGGACATCGGCCAGAACCGTGGGTTCAAAGAAATACCCCTGATTGCCGCGCCTGCCGCCACCCACAAGCAGGCGCGCGCCCTTGGCCACGGCATCATCGGTCAGTTCCTGCAACGCATGCAGGCGGCGCTCGTTGGCGACGGGGCCCATATCGGTGCCCGCCTCCATCCCGTTGCCGACAACCGTCTTCCTGACCTGAGCGACAAAGGCGTCAGAATAAGCGCTGTAGAGGCTTTCATCGACAAAGAAGCGCGTGGGCGAGGTGCAGACCTGCCCGGCGTTACGCATCTTGCGGATGGCTGACAGGCGGCCCGCGGCAACCGGATCGGCATCATCGCAGACAATGACCGGCGCATGGCCACCCAGTTCCATCAGAACCGGGGTCATATGCGCCGCGGCGATGCCCGTCAGATGCCGCCCCACGGCCGTGGAGCCGGTAAAGGCCACCAGCCGCACCTGATCTTGCGGGATAAGGTAGCTGGAAATCTCGGCCGGTTCGCCAAAGACGAGGTTCAGCACGCCGCGCGGCAGCCCGGCATCGTGAAAGGCGCGGGCGATGTGCAGCGCCCCTGCCGGGGTCTCTTCGGCGGCCTTGATGATGATCGAACAGCCCGAGGCAAGCGCGCCCGCGATTTTGCGCGAAGGCTGGCTCATCGGGAAATTCCATGGGGAAAAGGCGGCGACGGTGCCTGCGGGCTGGCGGTAGACAACGTAGCGGATGCCCGGCGCGCTGGGAATCACCCGGCCATACAGCCGCTGGCCCTCGGCGGCGTCCCATTCAAAGAACTCACACCCCCGGATAACCTCAAGCCGGGCCTGCGCCAGCGGCTTGCCATGTTCCAGCGTGATCGAATGGGCGATGTCATCCATCCGCCGGCGCATGAGCGCGCAGGCCTTCAGGATGATATCGCCCCGCTCACGCGGCGAGGTGCGGCTCCAGACCCGGAAGCCTTCATCGGCGGCCTGCAACGCGTCGTCCAGCTCCGCCCGGCCCGCCATCGGCAGGGCACCGATCACCGAGCCGTCTGCCGGGTTGATCACCGGCATGGTCTCGCCGGGCTTGCGCCACGTCCCTCCGATATAAAGCTGCAGTTCCGGGTAGCTGGTCATTGGATACTCTGTCTGGCGTGGTCGGGGCTTGCGCTGCACCATGCCCAGGCGCCGATCGGCAAACAAGTGAATTGAACTCCTTTGGATATTCCTGCAATGAATACCAGACATCCTTCCGAAGGGGCAGCCGATGGGCCTTCTGCATTCGCGCATGACATTGCGCAATCTGCACCTGATCGACGCGATCAAGCGCGAGGGCAGCCTGTTGCGCGCGGCGCAGGCGCTGAACATGTCACAATCGGCGGTGACCAAGGCCTTGCAGGAGGTGGAGGCGACGCTGGGTTGCAGCCTTTTTCACCGCACCAATCGCGGGGTGGTGACCACACCTTCGGGCGATGTGCTGGCCGCCCATGCCCGGGTGATGCTGACGCAACTGGACCACGCGGAACAGGAGCTGACCAATCTGCGCGACGGGGCCAGCGGCATTGTGACGGTGGGCACCCTGCTGGCGGCGTCGGTGTCCTTGTTGCCAAAGGCGATTGCCCATGTGCGCGCCGGGCGCCCGCGTCTGACGGTGCGGACGGTGGAGGGGCCTAATGCCTCGCTGATGCCGCTGCTCAGGCAGGGCGCGCTGGATATGGTTGTGGGCCGTCTGCCGGTCTACCGCCAGCGCGACGGCATCGCGCAAGAGCGGTTGCTGGAAGATCAGGCCGCTATCGTCATGCGGCGTGACCATCCGCTGTCCCGGCACCCGGGGCCGGGGCCTGCCGATCTGTTGCGCTGGGACTGGATATTGCCGCCGCAGGATACCACGATGCGCCGGCAGGTGGATGATCTGTTCCGCGAAAAGGGCCTGCAGGCACCGGTCGCAGGGGTTGAGACGCTGTCAGTGCTGATCACGCGCGACCTGCTGCTGCATTCCGACATGCTGGCGATCTGGCCTGCGGAAGTGGCGCAGGCCGAGGATGCGCTGGGGATTGTGTCGGTGCTGCCGTTCGATCTTTCGCATACCGGCCGCCCCGTCGGCATCTCCACCCGCGAGGGTGGGCGGCTTTCCCCCGCTGCCGAGGCGCTGATCGACGCGCTTCGGCATGTGGCGCGGGCTTAACCGCCCGGCGCCAGCGTGATGCCATAGGCCTGCCTGAAGCCCGCCCGGCCCGCTGGTGTGATGTCCAGCGCGCGGGTGCCGGTGCGGCGGCGCAGCCAGCCCTGCCCCAGCGCATGCGTGCAGATCGCCGCGCCCAGCAGCCCGGCCAGATGCGGGCGCCGCTCGCTCCAGTCGAGGCAGGGGCGGCAGAGGGGGCGGCTGTGGGGGCGGGCGGTGCGCTGGCCGCCCTCCGGCGCAAGGATGCCA
>NZ_DAIRVN010000002.1:0-212736 GCF_036802785.1 Pararhodobacter sp. | reverse complement strand
CCCCGGTGGGCCCACCCCAAGACACTGGCGCGCTGCGTCCGGCCCGACCCCCGGCCGGACGCAACACCAAGAGTTGCATGGGAACAGTATGACCAGACCTCCCCTACACATCTGGCTGAGCGAGATCCTTATGGCGATCCTGATGGTCGTGCTTGTCGCGGCCACCTTCACGCAGGTTCTCATGCGTTATGTCTTCAATTACTCACTTCCGTGGGCCGATGAACTGGCGCGCACCGGCCTTGTCTGGCTGGTGTTTTCGGGCATGGCAGTGTGTTTCGCACGCGGACAACACGCGGTGGTCGGGCTGATGCTGGACCGTTATGCCGGTCGGTCCGGGCGCCTTGCCTGCCTGCTCATCGACATCCTGATCTTCACGCTGTTCGCGGCGATTCTCTACGGCGGGGCACAATTGGCGCTCCTGACAGCCGAGCAGCGCAGCTCGGGCCTCGGCATCTCGCGGGGGCTGGTCTATGCGGCCTTGCCGATCGGGGCGCTGCCCATGTTGATTGAACTGTTGCTGCAGAATTACCAACGTTTTTTTGCCCCTCACCGCCCCACCGGCTGATCCGACGATCCCAAATCCACCCCGCGAACCGGCAGGGCTGGCCACGCCCAGGCTGCGCGGAATCCGTAAGAAAGAGACACCATGGAAGCCATTGTCCTGCTGTTCCTGTTTCTCGTCCTGCTGGTGATTGGCGTTCCTATCGCTTTTTCGATCGGGCTGGCGGTGCTGGCCGTGCTGCTCTACTCCGACATCTCGGTGCTGATCTTTGCGCAGCGCATCGCCAATGCCGCCGATAGTTTCGCGCTGCTGGCGATCCCGCTGTTTATCCTCGCTGGCGAACTGATGAACCGCGGCGGTATGACGCTGCGCCTTGTGGATTTCGCGCAAGCGATTGTCGGGCATATCCGCGGCGGGTTGGGGCACAGCTGTGTGCTGGCGAGCCTGATATTTGCGAATGTCTCCGGCTCAGCCGTGGCGGACACCACCGCTGTCGGCTCCGTCATGATTCCCGCGATGAAGCGCAAGGGCTACAACCCGCGCTTCGTTGCCTCGCTTCAGGCCAGTGCCGGGCTGCTGGCCCCGATCATCCCGCCCAGCATCCTGATGATTCTTTATGGCTCCATTGTTAACGTCTCCATCGGTGGCCTGTTTCTTGCTGCGGTGGTGCCGGGGTTGCTGATCGCCCTGGGGCTGATGGTGATGGTCTTCATTCTGACGTCGCCGCGTTTTCAGCCGAACATCGAACGCGAGCGCTTCGCTGGAATGCAGCGCATCCGGGAGGCGGGCATCCGGGCTATTCCCGCTCTGGGAATGCCGGTGATCATCATTGGCGGCATCGTGGGTGGAGTCTTCACAGCCACCGAGGCGGGGGCCGTTGCAGTGATCTATTCTTTCGTCATCGGTAAGTTCTTCTACCGCTCCTTCAGGTTTTCGGAGGTGCCGCAGATCCTGCTTTCGGCAGGCTCACTTACCGTTATGGTGATGGCCATCATTGTTTTCGCAGCAGCATTTGGCTGGCTTCTCGCGATGCTTGGCATTCCGGCGCTGATCATCGATTTCATGACCAACCTGACCGAGAACCCTTATGTGTTCCTGATGCTGACCATCGCCTTTGTGCTGGTCCTTGGCACGGTGATGGAGGTGCTGGCCATCGCCACCATCTTCGGACCGCTGTTGAACACCCTGGCAATCTATTACGGCTTTGATCCGGTTTACTTCGGAGTGATCGTCGCCATCTCCATGCAGGTCGGTGGCATCACACCGCCGGTGGGCATTCTGCTCAACATCACCTGTGGGATCGCCGGCACTCGACCGGGTCAGTGTCTGGGCTACATCGGCCTGTTTATCCTGGTAATTCTGCTCGTCCTCGCCCTGATCATTGTCTTTCCCTCCATTGCGATGTTCTTGCCGCAGACCTTCCTCTGACCGCGACATAGGCATTGTGACGATCTGGCATGAACGCATGCATCAGATCGACCGGTTCAGGGGTGATTTTGGGTTTGGCTGAAAGGGCAGAGGGGCTGGCCGATCCCGGGGAGAGGGGTTCTGGGCGCCATCGTTGACGCACACATCGATATTGCCGTGCTACCGGCCGAACAACCAGACAACCAACGGTATCGTCACCACGGCCGCCACAGTTTGCGCAGACACGATGCCCGCCATCAGCCTGCCGTCACCCTGCAGCTGGCGCGTCAGCACATAGGCCGTCGGCGCGGTGGGGATTGCGGAAAACACCACCAGGACCAGAGTCTCAAGCGCTTCCAGTCCGAAAGCGTGCGCTGTGAGCGCCGCCAGCGTGGGCATGGCGAGCAGCCGCAAGGCGCTGACGCCTGCAATGGTCATGCTGTCCTGCCGCATCGCCGCCGGTTGCAGGGCGGCACCCACGCAGAGCAGACCAAGCGGCAGGCTGGCCCGCGCCAGCAGCTCCAGGAACGTGCCGGTGCCATACGGCAACCCGAAGCCCGAGAGCGCCAGCATGATACCCACGATACAGGCCAGAATGAGCGGATTGCGCAGGATGATGCGCGCCAGCATCGCGGGCGATGCGCTGTCAGTGAGCGCGATGATCGACAGCACATTGACCAGCGGCACACCCACCGCCAGATAGACTGCCGCCCGCTCCACGCCCGCCGTCCCGGCAAGTGCTGCAATCGCCGCAAGCCCCAGATAGGTATTGAACCGCACCGTGCCCTGCATAAGCGGCCCAAACCGCGCGGCGGGAAGCGGGCGCAGCCAGCGCACCAGATAAAGCCCCGCGGCGCCGGCCAGTATCACGCATACCGCAGCCCCCCCCAATCGCAGCACCGCAGGGTCGCGCACCGGCGCACTGGCCAGGCTGGTGACCAGAAGCGCCGGGAACAGGATGAAATAATTCAGCTTTTCCGCCGCCGCCCAGAACGCGCCGTCGGGCATGCCCCGCCGGGCGAGAATGAAGCCAAGGCAGATTGTGGCGAACAGCGGCCAGATGGTGAAGAAAAGCAAAGCCTGAAACCCTTGTCTCGCGCCCGCGGCGCAGCACGGTGCAGTCTATGGTGACAGGTTGGAATTACGCCTCCGCGCGGCGGCCAGCAAGACACCACCGCCGGATCGACAGACATGAGATATCCGGGCACGCAGTTGCCTCTTGATCCGGCATGCTTTTCGGTAAGATCAGGATAGATGGCGACCGGTTCCACAGAGCTTGAACCCGGCGAGATAAGATGCCTGAAGACCGCCCCTGCGCCCTGCTCATCTGGCGCGCTGAACAGCCTGTCGAGGCTGTCCTTATCCCGGAAAAGACGCTGCATCTCCACGGGCGCGCGCCCTGCCAGGACACACAGAGACAGGGTATGGTTGCAGGAAGTGGTTGCCCCAGGGCAAATTTCCCCTGCGCCGGTCAGCCAGGACCAATCAGTTCTATCGTCTCAGGCTCCGTGTTGAGGAACCCTCCCGACTGGCGGTGCCACAGGTCAGCATAAAGCCCGCCGCGCTGCAAAAGCGCGTCGTGACTGCCTTCTTCGACGATCTGCCCGCCATCCATCACCACAAGCCGGTCAAGTGCGGCAATCGTCGACAGCCGGTGCGCGATAGCGAAGACGGTCTTGCCAGCCATCAGGCCGGTCAGCTGCTCCTGAATGGCGGCCTCCACCTCAGAATCCAGCGCCGATGTCGCCTCATCCAGCACCAGAATGGGCGCATCCTTCAGCAGCGCCCGCGCAATCGCGATGCGCTGGCGTTGCCCGCCGGACAGCTTGACCCCGCGCTCCCCAGCGTAGGCATCCAGACCAACCCGACCCTGACCATCGTTGATGTCCTTCACAAAACTCCAGGCCTGAGCCCGCTCAAGGGCACCGATCACCTCGGCGTCCGTTGCATCCGGCCGGCCATAGGCGACGTTTTCGCGGATTGAGCGGTGCAGGAGGGCGGTGTCCTGCGTGACAACCGCGATGGCGCGGCGCAGGCTTTCCTGCGTCACCCCGGCAATGTCCTGCCCGTCAATGGTGATCCTGCCAGCCTCGATATCGTGAAAGCGCAGCAGCAGATTGACGAGTGTCGATTTGCCCGCGCCTGACCGCCCGATGATCCCGACCCGCTCACCGGGCCGGACATTCAGCGACAGATCCCGGATCACGCGGCCCGCGCCGGCATAGTGGAACGCCACCTTTTCAAAGGCGACCGCGCCTTGCGTCACCACAAGCGGGCTGGCATCGGGGCGGTCATTCACAACCTGCGGCAGCGCGATCGTGTTCATCCCGTCCTGCACGGTTCCGATATTCTCGAAAAGCGCCGCAATTTCCCAAAGAACCCATTCTGACATTGAGCGGATGCGCATGACCAGCGCGATAGCAACCGCGATGGCGCCCAGCGAGAGCGAACCAAGATGCCAGCCGTAGATCGCTAGACCGGCGACCCCGGCCAGCAGAAGCGAGTTCACGGTCTGCAGGGCGACCGTCAGCTTGGTGACAAGGCGCATTTGCTGGTGGACCGTCACCATGAAGCCGTCCATCGCATCACGCGCGTATTCCTGTTCACGATGGGTATGGGCAAACAGCTTGATCGTCTGGATGTTGGTGTAGCTGTCAACAATGCGCCCCGTCATCTGCGCGCGCGCATCGGCCTGCCGCATCGAGATCTTGCGCAGTCTCGGCACAAAATAATACGCGATGGCGATATAGGCACAGAGCCAGAAGATAAGCGGCAGCGTCAGGCGCGGATCGGCGGCACCGACCAGCGCAACCGCGCCGATGAAATAGATGACGATGTAGACAAGAACATCTGTCAGCTTCATCACCGTCTCGCGCAGGGCGAGGGCGGTCTGCATGACCTTCTGGCTGACACGGCCCGCGAACTCATCCTGAAAAAAGCTCATGCTCTGTCCAAGGATGTAGCGATGCGCCAGCCAGCGGGTGATCATCGGGTAGTTGCCGAAGACCGTCTGATGCGTCAGCAGGGAATGGCCAAGCACGACCAGCGGATAGCCGATGACGAAGAGGGCGCAAAAACCGATCAGGCGCCAGAGATTCGCCTCCAGAAACCCTGCGCGCTCGGCCCCGGCAAGCCAGTCAACAAGCTGACCCATGGAGCCGATAAGCGCAATTTCAATGACAGAAAGCACTGCCGTGAAAAGCGACATGAGGGCCAGCCACGGCAACATCGGGCGCGAGTAATGCAGAACGAAGGGCAGCAGCCGCGCAGGCGGCTGGCGTGGTTCCTCTTGCGGAAAAGGGTCAACCCGGCTTTCGAAGAAAGCAAAAACCCCTTTTCGCGGCATGTCGTCATCTGAGCGCAGGGCCATCGATTCCTCCTGTTGTCACATCCGGCGACACCCTGCTACAACCTCAAGCATGGTTCAGGTCAAGGGAAAAAGCATGCGAGCGGAACTCAGTGTGGGGGAAGTCGCCTACCGCAGCGGTGTCCCGGTCTCGACCTTGCATTTCTATGAGGCCAGGGGGCTGATCCGGAGCAGGCGCACCGAGGGCAACCAGCGCCGCTATGGCCGTGATGTCTTGCGAAGGGTCGCCATCATCAAGGTTGCCCAGCGAACCGGGCTATCGCTCACGGAGATTCGCCAAGCGCTTGATACCTTGCCGCAAGACCGGATGCCGGCCGCTTCTGACTGGCGGCGCCTGTCGGTAAACTGGCGCGAAGAACTCTCGGCGCGGATCGCCCGGCTTACGCGGCTGCGCGACAATCTCGACGGATGTATCGGTTGTGGGTGTCTGTCACTGGCGCTGTGTCCGCTCAGAAACCCCGATGACTGCCTTGCAAACGAGGGTCCCGGTGCCGCCCTCCTTGAAGATCGCTCTGACCGCGAAGCCTGACCTTGTAGGGCCCAATGCCTCATTCAAGATCGGTCTGTATCCAGCGGGGGGAGTGGTGGATATCGATTGTCTGCAGCCGACCCGGCAGCAGTTCAACCAAGGCCTCGCGTATCGGCTTGCGGTTGCGCGCTGTCGCAGGCGCGTGCCTGAGCCCAGGATGCAACGCCGCGGTTGCAGCCGTGTCGTCAAGCGGGTCTGTCGAGGCGGGATCGGGTAAATGAAACATGTGGATTTTCCGATCATAGGCGGTGCAGCAGCGAGTCGCTCAATATTCTGCAATAGAAGGGATATGACCCAATATATGATCATAATACCAGAATTACGGCGATTACTTCGGCGTTCTGTACAGCGGATACACTGAAACCTTATTCGTTACCAACGCGCAAGACCAGCATTCACCCTCAGATCGGGTGTGGCGCAAGGAAACCAAGGCAAATCCGATGAGCAGCATCAGAGCGTACCCCATTGCATCCGCTTACAATCGGTCGTTTATCAACAGGATATGAAACTGCAAACACCCGGCTTTGGTGCCGCTCGTCGGTTATTCCGCGAATCGACCATGGCGCAGCCTCCTGCCCCGTACTGAAACCTGCGGACACTTTGACAAGCGCGCCCCAGGCGGCCTGCACGGTCGCTTTCACTACTTCCGGGAATAACCGGGCGGGGACGGCAATGCGCCCGTGTGGGAAGCTGACGCATGTTTCGGGTGAAATACGCAGGAAGCGCAAAATCCAAAATTAGCCTTGCAAATCCTCCATTACATGGCATATTTGCAAGGTATGTATCACCGCCAAACCCATCAGTCCGTCTTGTCCGCCCTCGATAGCCAGTCAGCCGTCGTCCTGCTGGGGCCCCGGCAGGTGGGCAAAACCACCCTTGCGCTTGAGATCGCCGAAAACGGCCCCTCCGTATATCTCGACCTTGAGCGCGAGGCAGACCGGCAGATCCTGACCGAACCTGACCTCTACCTTGATGAACAGGCCGGAAAGCTCGTGATCCTTGATGAGGTTCAGCAGATGCCAGGCCTGTTCAAAAGCCTGCGCGGGCAGATCGACATGCGCAGGCGCAAGGGTTTGCGCACCGGGCAGTTTCTGCTTCTCGGCTCGGCATCGAATGTGCTGCTCCATCAATCGGCGGAATCGCTCGCCGGGCGGGTGCGCTACATCGAAATGCCGCCCCTTCTGCTCGACGAGGTTGGGCAGGGCCTGCTGAACGCGCTGTGGCTGCGTGGCGGCTTCCCTGACAGCTTTCAGGCAGACAGTGACCGGGCCAGCATGAGCTGGCGCGAGGATTTCCTGCGCACCTATCTGGAGCGCGACATCCCCGCCCTCGGCCCCCGCATCCCGGCCGCCACGCTGCGCCGGTTCTGGACGATGCTGGCGCATGCACAGGGTGGTCTGCTGAACGCCGCATCCCTTGCCGAGGGGCTGGGCGTGTCCGGCCAGACGGTCGGGCGCTACCTTGATCTTCTGGTCGATCTGATGCTGGTGCGCCGCCTTCAGCCCTGGCATGAGAATGTCGGCAAGCGCCTCGTCAAATCGCCAAAGGTCTTCGTGCGCGACAGCGGGCTGGTTCATGCGCTGCTTGGTCTTGGGACGCAGGAAAGCCTTCTGGGTCATCCGGTGGTCGGTGGCAGCTGGGAGGGGTTCTGCATTGAAACCCTCATCGCCGCAGCGCCCGCCGGGACCGAGCCCTTCTTTTACCGCACTTCGGCAGGGGCGGAGCTTGACCTGGTGCTGCGCCTTCCCAACGAAGACATCTGGGCGATTGAGGTCAAACGCACGACGGCGCCAAAGGTGTCGCGGGGTTTCCATCTTGCGGTCGATGACATCAAAGCGGGCCGGAAGCTGCTGGTCTATGCGGGTGAGCGGGAGGTTCCGGCAGCCGATGGTCTGCGCGTGATGCCGCTTGCCGCGGCGGTTGAGGCACTGCGCGCGCTGTAGCGTCAGCCCCGCCTCTGCCACCGTCTAGTCATTGATCTGTATGGTGGCGATCTGCGGGGAGATCCGTTGGGCCACGGGCAACAGGCGGCTGACCAGATGGGTGCGCAGATAATTCGCGCGAAACCTGCCCGGCACATTGAGCACCAGCACATTCCCCTCCAGCCCCGCACTGGTGACGTTGCCGAGCCATGCCTGCGCCTGCGCCGGTTCAATCTGGTCAAAGGCACGCTGGATAAGCGGCCAGAGCCGGGTTTCCTCGTCTGTCCCCGCGGGGACAGGGAAAGGCACGACGGTGCCTTGCATCTGTGGCCGGGGCGGGGTTTGCTGCGCGGGTGGCGCGCTCAGCCGTTCAACGAAATCCGATCCGACGGCGGGCCACAGAGCGCTGGTATCCTGCATCAGCCGCTCAAGCGACAACCCGTATTCGCCCACCCTGCCCCGCCCCGGCGCGCGTTTCTGGAACAGCCACCCGCGTTGCCGGTACTGCGCCATCGCCCGTTTCACCGTGCGCGGATCGACGGACCAGAGGCGCGCCAGATCGGTCTGCGCCACGGCCAATGTGTCGCTGGCCCAGTTGTAGCGCGCGGTGATCGCGACCATCAGCCGAAGGATCAGCCGCTGCTCTCCGGGTGGGGCGCTCAGCGCCAACGTGCCCATGGCAGTCAGCAGATCATACTTGCGCGCGCTTGCTGACGGGCCGACGGGTTGTTTGAATGCCATGACGTGTCCTCGATATACTGCCTCAAAGCGGGTCTTGATGCCCGTCGCCGTCGATACCGTTGTCTGCTGAGGGTGTTTCGACCTCATCAAGCAACGCTAATCCCGATCTGTCACCAATCTACGTTTGGTAACCATTCGATGTCAACGATTCCTTGCGGTGGCCATGCCGGTGATTGCTCGCCTTCCCCTGAACCATGATTAAAAATCTGGTTTAATGGTAATAGGGGTCAGCATGGTGTCCCCTCAAAGGCGCTGGAATGTCCCCCTACTGGTAGAAGTGCGGCGGTTCGTGTCCCCTAAATGGAGCGTACTGACTGCCGAGCCCGTCCTGCCCGGCGCCGCCGCTCGGTAACATTCACGCGAATCACCTCAAGCCCGTAAGCGCCAGCAGGACAAGCGTTTTGGCTATGCGGCAGGCTGGCCCTGTCCCCGCGGGGACAGTATGGTGCAAAACGGTAATCAGGGAAAGTTTAGAAATTGCGTTTTCCAGAAAAACGCGTAGATTGGCGCCATTCCATAATAAGCGTCTTTGAGAGGCAGTTTCCATGTACACCCACGAAACCCTGGCCCGCCTGCAGGCACAGTCACTCAAGATGCAGGGCTGGATCAGGCAGCAGACCTTCTCGCCGCAGCATGAGAAAACCCTGCGCCGCTTTTCCAGCTGGGAGCTGGGTGAGCTGATCCTGAAGGTCAACCAATCGACCCTGCGCGGCAAGATGGCGGCGGACCCCAGTCTGCCGCAGGGGCTGGTGGAGGAGGACGGCCGTCAGCGCTGGTACTCGCTGGAAGAAATCAACGAGCTGCGCCGCCGCCTGCGCATCGGCAAGCAATCCTTGTTGCCGCGCAGGCCGGCGGGCAAGCGCGCGCTGCGCGCGGCCATCGCCAATTTCAAAGGGGGCGCTGGCAAATCCACGGTTGCGCTGCATTTCGCCCATGCCGCCGCATTGGACGGCTACCGCGTTCTCACCGTTGATTTTGACCCGCAGGCAACGCTGAGCCATTCCATGGGCCTCTCTGACATCGCCGAGGAATTCACGGTCTGGGGCATCATGGCCCGCGACCTGATCCGCGAGACCGAGCGCATGAATTCCGCGGTGCGGGGCGCCGAAAGCGGCACCGCCCTGCCCCAGCGCCGCCTGCCCGCCTCGGTCACGGAAATGGGCCTGGCCGAGTTGCGGCTGGCAGATTTCATCCGGCCCACCTGCTGGCCGACCATCGACATCGTGCCGTCTTGCGCCAATGCGGCCTTTGTCGAATTTGCCAGCGCGCAGTACCGGCACCTGAACCCTGAATGGTCGTTCTTCGCCGCCGTGTCGCGCTTCCTCGATACGCTGCCGGATGACAGTTATGATCTGATCCTGTTCGACTGCCCGCCCGCCATCGGCTACCAGAGCATGAACGCGGTCTTCGCGGCGGATATGCTCTATATCCCGTCTGGCCCCGGGTATTGGGAGTATGACAGCACCACCAGTTTCATCGGCCAGCTGGCCGAGGCGCTGGAGGATCTGAGTGGGTTTTCCGGCCTTGTCCCCGCGGGGACACTGAAATTGCCGAAGTCATTTCTGGACGTGCGCTTTCTGCTGACCCGGTTTGAGCCGAATAATGAGCTGCACCGCGCGATGCAGGAAGCCTTTGGCAAGGTGTTTGGCGACAGAATGGCCACGCATCCGATAGAGCTGACGCGCGCGGTTGAACAATCCGGCCGGTTCCTCGCTTCGATCTATGAGATTGATTACCGGCAGATGACACGGGAAACATGGCGCCGCGCGCGGCTGTCTTTTGATCGGGCCTATGAGGAATTCCGCACCCATGCGTTGACGGCGTGGGATCAGATGGAGGACACGAAATGACCAAACGCCGCATGTTCGATATCGGCTTCCCTGACGATGATCTGGAAGCTGTCCCCGCGGGGACAGAGGCCGCGCCGCGCCGGGGGCCGATGGCCGCCGCCATCACTGAGAACGCCGAGGCGCTGCGCGAGCGCGCCGATGTCGAAACCCGCATCCGCGCCGAAAATGACGCGCTGGCGCATGAATTTGTGCGGCTGCGCGGGCTGGGCCTGCTGGTTGACCGTATCCCGCTGGGGGATATCCGGACGCAGGCCCTGACGCGCGACCGCGCGCCGGGGCGGGATAATGAGATCGACGAGTTGAAGGAATCGATCCGCCAGATCGGTCTGTCAAACCCCATCCGCGTGGTGGCCCGCGACGGCGGGTATGAACTGGTGCAGGGGTTCCGGCGGCTGATGGCCTATCAGGAGCTGCTGGAAGAAACCGGCGACACGGGCGCCTGGGGGCAGATCCCCGCCGGGCTGGTGGCGCCGGGGGAAAGCATCGAGGGGCTGTATCGTCGCATGGTCGACGAGAACATGGTGCGGCGCGATATCTCCTTTGCCGAAATGGCCGAACTTGCGCGCGCCTATCTCGCCGATCCGCAGACCGACGCGCCCTCGCTGGATGCGGCGATTGCGGCGCTGTTCGGCTCAGCGGCACGTCAGAAACGGGTCTATATCCGCAACTTCGCGCGGCTGCTGGACGCGCTGGACGGCGCGCTTGCCCATGCGCCGCAACTGCCGCGCGCACTGGGTCTGGCCGTCTGGAAGCGCCTTGACCGGGAGCCGATTTCGGCCGCTGGCCTGCGCCGGAAACTGGCCGCCGAGCCGGGGCGCGATGCCGAGCGGGAGCTGGCGATTCTGCGGGAGTTTGCCGAGGGCGGGGCAGGGGCGGTTGCACCGAAAACCGAAGGGAAGCCGCATAAACCCGGTGCCAAGACGACGCTGCGTGTGTCGCACCGGGGCGATATCGCGCATTGCACGGCGGCGGACGGCCGGGTTGAAATGCGCCTGCCGCGTGATTTCTCGGCGCTGGACCGGATGCAACTGGAGCGCGCTGTCACCGCGTTTCTGGCAGCCCTCGACGACTGACAGATGTCGTCCCCGCGGGGACAGGCCTCCAATGATCGCCTGACGAAAGCGCCCGCGCCCATGCGCGGGCGCTTTATGCTGTCGGTTTCTGCCGTGCGAGAAAGCAGAGTGCGGGCGCGGGGAACGGCTCAGGCTGAAGCTTTCGGTTGAGCGCCTGAATAATCGTCATAATCCGTGAATTATGATCATATAAGTCCGAAGACCCTAGGAATTCTTCCGAGATACCGCCCTTCTCCAGCGTCGGGATTCCAGCGGCCAGCATCGGCTCCAACTCGCCCGATGAGTCGGTGCGCCAGAGCGGCATGTAGATCTACGCGACGGCACCCCGCATCATGCGCCCGAGGGACGTGGCGCGCTGGTCGTGCATCCGGCGTCGGAGCGTGACGGGCAGTTAATTGTGAGCCTTCCGCTTCAATAAGCCCGCAGCCCTTGGTCAATAGCCCCTGATGCGGTCTACCAGACCGGGTACGCGCTGGCCGGCGCGATGCGCGCGAATGGCTTCCAGTACGAAGCGCGCGCCGTCCTCGGCGCGGGTGCGTGAGGCGATATGCGGGGTCAGAATCACGCGCGGATGCGACCAGAGCGGATGCTCCGGCGGCAATGGCTCGGGCTCGGTCACATCAAGCCATGCGGCGGAAAGCTGGCCGGAATCCAGCGCCGCCAGAAGGGCCTCCTGATCGGTCTGCCTGCCGCGACCGACCTGCACCAGCATCGCGCCCTGCGGCAGGGCTGCGAAAAGTTTTGCATCCAGCATGCCCCCGGTTTCGGTGGTCAGGGGCATCAGGCAGATCAGAATGTCGGTGCGCGCCAGAAACGCATCCAGGTCGGTGAAGACCTCAACCCCGTCAATCCGGCGCGGGCTGCGCGCCCAACCGGCCAGAGGAAAGCCAAAGGGGGCAAGCGCCTGCAACACCGCCTTGCCAAGCTGGCCCAGCCCCATGACGCCCACGCGCCGCTTTGCCGCCGGGTGATCCGTGCCGATCTTCCATTGCGCGGCCCGCTGCTGGTTCAGATAGCCGGGCAGGCCCCGGTGAAGACCCAGCACTGCAAGGGTTACATATTCGCACATCTGCTCGGCAATGCCGGGCTCCAGCATCCGAACGACCTGTGCACCGGCGGGCAGGGCGGTAAGGTCGAACTGGTCAACGCCCGCGCCGGTTGAGAAAAGCAACCGCAGGCTGGGATAGGCGCGCAGGTCCGGTGCGGTCCAGGTGATCATGTATTCCACAGCGGCCGGGTCAGGGGCCGTGCCGCTGTGAAAGGCCAGTTCGGGTGCCTCGGCCGCGAAGATATCGGCAAACACAGCGCCGCGCGCCGGGTCTGAAGTATAGAGAATGCTCATGTTTTTCCTAATGCAGCGCGGATTTCAGGGTTATCGAGGGTCTGGTCAGGGGTCAGGTCGATTTCGTCTGCAGTACAGCACAGCGGCGGCGCGAAGCCCAGCACCCCCCAGCCGAAAGCCCGGATCACAAGCCCATTGTCCACGCCCGGTCAAAGAGCCGCGTTGCGGGCTGGGCGGCGGCGGGCTGGGGGGTGGTTCATGTGGTGGTGGCGACAAGGCGCCATTAGAGCGGATCAAGCGCTTCCATCGCCCGCACCATGACCTTCTGCCCCAGCCCGCGCCCGTGCATCCCCGCATCGACGATGATCATGTTCATCGCGGCAACCGGACCAAGGCTTGCCGCCAGCGCGGTGGCAACGACGCGCCCGCGCTCAAGCGCCACAATCCCTTTCGACAGCGACAGAAGCAACGCCCAGTCCTCGGCCCGGTGGAGCCAGTCTGCGGCCTGCGACAGGGCCAGTGCGCCCGGGATATGGGCTGGCGTCATCCGGGGAAGGGTCAGGGTGCCGGGCATCGGTATTCTCCGCCGGGCGTCTGCCCCTCAGAGTAGGCGTGTGGCGGCACAGGGGCCATGGCGCGCGCACCGACGCGCAAAAGAATCGCCCAAGCTTGCAGCAGGGAACGGCAGGATGTGCCGTTGCTGGCTGGGCGCGCTCCGCGCCGGGCAGGCAGACGGGCTTTGGTATGCTATGGGCTATTCCGGCCACGGCGCGCAGCTTGCCACCCATATGGGTGAGATGGTCGCGGGGCGGATCATGGGTGAGGCGCCCGAAAACCCGTGGCATGACCTCGGCTGGTCTGCGGTGCCGGGGCATTTCGGCAAGCCGTGGTTTCTGCCGCTGGTCGGTGCCTGGTCGGGATCAAAGACCGGGTATTGTGACAAGAGGGGGCCGCAGGGCCCCCTTTCGCGTTTTAATCCGGCCTAAGATAGGCCCCGGTTTCCAGATTGTCCTGGTGCCTTTGCGCCCGCTCCCTCGACCACCTGATCTTTCAGACCGGCCAGCGGGCCGGTTGAGACATCCTTCATGATGCGGCTTCCAGTGCGTTGAGAATGGCTTGAGTGATGGCAGACGTGGTGTCGGCCCCGGCGACGGTGCCAATGCCCCCTGCGGTGGTCGCCTCGACAGCGGCCATGATGCGTGCGGCGCCCCCGGCCTCGCCCAGATGCTCAAGCATCATCGCCGCCGACCAGATCGCCGCGATCGGGTTGGCAATGCCGAGCGCGGCGATATCGGGGGCCGAGCCATGGACCGGCTCGAACATCGAGGGGGCATCGCGGTCAGGGTTGAGGTTGGCCGAAGCGGCATAGCCCAGCCCCCCCTGAATGGCGGCGCCCAGATCGGTAAGGATGTCGCCAAAGAGGTTGGAGGCGACAACGACATCAAGCGTCTCAGGCGCCATCACCATGCGCGCGGCAATGGCATCGACGTGGTATGAGGTGACCTCGACCTGCGGATAATCGGCGGCAACCGCGCGCGTCACCTCATCCCAGAACACCATCGAATGGCGCTGCGCGTTTGATTTGGTGACCGAGGCCAGCTTGCCGCGCCGCGCCATCGCCTGCTCAAAGGCGAACCGCAAAATCCGCTCCACCCCGGTGCGGGTGAAAATGGCGGTTTCCACGGCCACTTCCTGTGCGGTTCCCTGATGCACCCGCCCGCCAGCGCCGGAATACTCCCCCTCGGTATTTTCGCGGATGCACAGGATATCAAAGCCTTCCTTGCGCAGCGGACCCTGAACGCCGGGAAGCAGCCGGTGCGGGCGGATGTTGGCATATTGGCGAAAGGCCTTGCGGATCGGCAGCAGCAGCCCGTGCAGAGAAACAGCATCGGGCACGGTTTCAGGCCAGCCGACGGCGCCAAGAAAGATCGCGTCGAATGCGGCCAGTTGTGCAATGCCGTCTTCGGGCATCATGCGGCCGGTCTTCAGGTGGTAGTCGCATGACCACGGAAAAATCTCGGTTTGGATCAGGCCGGGGGCGGCAGCGTCCAGCACGCGGAGGGCGGCGTCTGTGACAGCGGTTCCTACCCCGTCTCCGGGGATGACGGCGATACGATGGGTCATGGTTTCCTCACAGGTCGATGAGCACGCTCTTCGAGCGGCGGTTGGCATGATAGGCTTCGCGCGCCAGATCCTTGCCCAGACCGGAGGATTTGTAACCCCCGGTCGGCAGGATGTGATCGCGCGAACGGCCACAGCGGTTGATTCAGACAGTCCCGCCCTCGATCCGGCGCATCCTGCGCAGCGCGCGGGAAAGATCGCGCGTGTAGATCCCGGCGCAAAGGCCATAGACGGGATGGTCAGCCAGCGTCGCTGCCGCGTCCCCATCGGTGAAGCGCTGGAAGGTCAGAACCGGGACAAAGATTTCCTCAAGCACGGCGGGCGACTGGTTGGTCACGCGGTCAAGGATGGTGGGGGCATAGAAGAACCCCGGCGCATCCAGCGGCGCGCCACCGCACAGAACCCCGGCCTGCTGCGCGGCGCTGCCGCCGCCTGACGCGGCCCGCTTCGTCCGCTGGATCGAAGATCTGTCAGGGGCAGAGGCGGTTCAGGCTGTCCCCTTCGGGACAGAGGCGGGGCTGTTCCATGCAGCGGGCATCCCGTCGGTCATCTGCGGCCCCGGCGATATCGCACGGGCGCATCGGGCTGACGAATATATCACGCCCGGCGAACTGACCGCCTGTTGCGCCATGCTCCGCCGTCTGGGGGAGGGGCAGGCTGCGGGCTGAAGCCGCCCGCGCCTGTGCCCGTCTGGCAGACGACACAGATTTTGCGCACCGACTCGATCGTGCGCCAGGTGCCGACAAACCCCGGCTTCATGACAAAGCTGTCGCCAGCGAGAAGATGGAAGAGATCATCGAATGCCATCTCATTTCCGGCGGCTATGATTACCTGCTGAAATTTGTCACCGGCAGCATCAGCGACTATCAGGCGATAAAGGAGCGCCTGACGGATATGGAGATCGGGATCGACAAGTATTTCAGCTTTGTGGTGATGAAGTCGCCGTTCATCAAGCATCACCTGCCGTTGAAGACGATCTTTCCGATGTGATCGTGGCGCGGTTCCTCTGGGTTGGGGGGTACTGACCCTGAACTGCGAAGCACCGCGACAATGGTTGCGCCCGCTTCGTCGCTCGGTCAGTCTGCGGGCAGCAACGTTGACGAGGACAAGATGACTGACATTGATCGCACCGCCCTTGATCGCGCGCTGGACGGGCTTGCGCATCGGTTTGCCGGTCCGGGCGGGGTTGCCGGGGTTGTGAAGGATGGCAAGGTGATCGCCCGCCGCGCCTGGGGCTATGCCGACCTGACCGCGCGGCGCCCGATGGCGGCGGTGACCCGGCTGCCGATCTGTTCGATCTCCAAGCAGTTCACCTGCGGCGCGCTTCTGGCGTCAGTGACAGACCCGGCGAAGCTTGACGCCCGCGTGGCCGGGTTCATGCCAAAGTTCACTGGCACCTTGCCGACGGTTCGCCAGCTTTGCGACAACCAGTCCGGCCTGAGGGATTACTGGGCGCTGAGCGTGCTGCATGGGGCCGAAGCGACGCAGACCTTTGCCCGTGAGGATGCCCTGCCGCTGATCGCCCGCATGAAGACCGGGCATTTCCCGCCCGGTTCGGCCTACTCCTATAACAACGGCAATTTCCGCCTCGTCTCGGAACTGATCGAAGCTGAGACCGGCCGCGCGTTGCCAGACCTCTATGCCGAGCATATCTTCGCCCCGGCAGGCATGACCACCGCTGAACTGACCCCCGATACCCGCCATCCCGCCGATGGTGTGGTGGGCTATGAGGGGAACGACGCGACCGGGTTTTTCCCGGCCGACAACGGTATCTTCTGGATCGGTGATGCCGGTATCTCCGCCTCGCTGGACGATATGCTGGCGTATGAAAGCTGGATCGACGCAACCCGCGAAGATGAACACAGCCTCTACCGCCGCCTGTCGGTGCCGCCGACCTATGCCGAGGGGACGCCCGCCAGCTATGGCTTCGGCCTGTCGCATGAGACCGTCGCCGGGGTCAGAGTGACCGGCCACGGCGGCGCGCTGCGCGGGTTCCGGGCGCAGCGGTTTCATGCGGCGGATCAGCGGCTGTCGGTGGTGGTGATCTTCAATCACGAGGCCAGCGCCCACACCGCCGCCGCCTCCTTGCTGCAAGCGGCGCTTGGCTATCAGGAGCCGGAGGGCCAGCGCGCTGACGGATGGGCAGGGCAATGGCTTGACCCTGAGAGCGGATTGCTGCTGCGCGTGACCGAGGACGCCAAGGGGCTGAGCCTGCGCTTTGCCACAGGCCCGGACCGGCTGCTGGTCGGCGAGGATGGGGTGGCGCGCGGTGCTGGCGTGACATTGCGGCGCGACGGAGACGTGCTGCTGATGGCGCGGGGGTCAGACAACCTGCATGTCCGCGCGCTACCCTTGGCCGTGGTGGAAGCGGCGGACGGCACCGATCTGGCGGGAAGTTTCCACGCGGATGAGCTGGGAGCCGATCTGCTGATCGAGGCGCGGGATGGTGGTGTCTATGCGGGCTTTGACGGTCTTCTGGGCAAGGGGCCGATGGAGCGGGTACATCCGGTTGGCCGCGATGTCTGGGTGCTGACCACCCGCCGCTCGATGGATGCGCCAGCACCCGGCGACTGGACCTTGCAGGCCCACCGCGATGCTGCGGGAAAGGTCAGCGGGTTGACGCTGGGCTGCTGGCTGGCGCGCGGCATCGACTATCGGCGGGTCTGAAGGCGCGGCCCGCTGCCGGCGGCCCTCTGGGGCGATCAGGTCTTTGTGCTGCCCTCAAGGAAAAACGGCTCCTGTCCGTGCCGGAAGCGCCTTTCCCCAAAGCGCCGTCTGAGCATTCTTCGGCACCGGAAGCGCCGGGCCGCCCTGCCTGCCGTGCGGCGGGGCAGGGCGCTGCCTTGCCCCCGCCCGCTCTGCCGCAAGGCAGAAACTATTCTCGTTCAGAATGGCTGGTTCCGCATTTTCGTTGGCATTTCATCAGCCTTCGCGGGACGGTATCGCAAGTCGCGATTCCCCGACCGACGGAGCCAGAATGACTGACGTCGCCGAAAAAACACTCCCGCTGTCGATGTCCAGCTTGATTGCCATGGTGGAAACACGGGATGAGGCGGTCTCGCACGACGGGGCATTGCTTGCCTGCCTCTCGAACGCCAGCGGCACACATCAGGTCCGGCTGCGCGACCTTGCCCACGGCACCTTGCGGCAACTGACGGACATGCCTGACCGGATCGGTGCCATTGCCTTCAGCCCGGTATCGCGTGATCTTCTGTTCACGATGGATTGCGGCGGCGATGAGCGGCACCAGCTTTGGCTGATCGCCGGCGCTGCGGGGGCGCCGCAACCACTGACGCAGGATCTGACGACCCTTCATGCATGGGGTTGCTGGTCACCTGACGGTCAGCACATCGCCTACAGCTGCAACGCGCGCGACAAATCCGCCATGGATGTGATGGTGATGGCGCCGGAAACCCGTGTGGCCCGGTGCGTGGTGAGGGGCACCGGCTGGTGCGATGTGCTCTGTTTCACGCCGGACGGGCAGGGGCTGCTGGTGCGCGGGTCTGACCGCGGCACGATGGATCAGGATTTGTGGCTGGTGGACATCGGCTCGGGCAAGCGCCGGATGCTGATGGGGCCGGGTGACGGGGGCGGTGCGAGCGCCATCCTTTCAGCGCGTTTCACGCCGGGCGGAACAGAAATTCTTGTTCTGTGTGATCGCGCAGAGGGGTTTCACGCGGTGCATTGTCTGGACCCGGAAGGCGGCGGACTGGCGCGCGTTGCGCATGTGCCAGAGCAGGATATCGAGCGCTTCGCGCTGGCCGCCAGCACCGGGGCCCTTGCCTTCACCTCGAATGATCGGGGCTACAGCCGCTTGTTTCTTCGTGACCGGATTGACGGTCCGGAGCGCGAGATTGCGCTGCCTGCTGCCGGGGTGATCACCTCGCTGCGGTTTCTGCCGGATGGGTCAGCGCTGGTGCTGAGTTTCGAAACCGCGCAGCGCCCGGCAGTTGTGATGCGCTACGATCCTGAAGCACAGCATTTCAGCCTTCTGGCGGGTGAGGGCGTCACGGATTCAACCAGTGATGCGCTGGTTGCGCCCGAGGTGGTGACGTTCACCAGCTTCGACGGCACGAAGGTGCCCGCCTTTGTCTACCGGCCGCAAGACCCGTTACCGAACTTGCCGGTTCTGTTCATTGTCCATGGCGGGCCCGAGGCACAGTGGCGGCCGGGCTGGCGCGCCGATCTGCAGCATTATCTGGTTTGCGGGATCATGGTTATCGCGCCGAATGTGCGTGGCAGCACCGGCTATGGGCGCACCTATCATCAGATGGACGACCGGGAGCGCCGGGAGGATGCCGTGCGCGACCTTTGCGCGATGGCCGAGGCTGTGGGTGCATGGCCCGAGGTTGATAAGACGCGTATAGGGGCGATGGGCCAGTCCTATGGCGGCTACATGATCCTTGCGGCCCTCGCCCTGCGCCCCGATCTGTGGAAGACGGGTGTCGATTTCTACGGCGTTGCTGATTTCATAACGCTGATGCGCACCACCGGCCCATGGCGTCGCGCTTTGCGGGCCGCCGAATATGGCGCGCCGGAAACAATGGCCGCGTTTCTGACGGATATCTCACCCGTCAATCATCTTGCGCGGATCGCGGCACCGCTGCTGCTGGTTCACGCCACCGAAGACCCCCGCGTGCCGATGGAGCAGAGCGAACAGGTCTTTGCCATCCTGCGCGGGCTTGGCCACCCGGTGGAGTTTTTGCGCCTTACCGGCGAGGGACACGGCTTTGCGCGCCTTGAAAACCGCATTGCTGCTTATTCCCGCGTTGCCCGCTTCCTCAAACAAACCCTCTGACAATAACCCAACAGGAGAATACAAAATGAAAAGACGCTCAAGCCTTGGTTCCGGCATTGCAGCCGCGCTGGTGCTCGGCATCACGCCGGCCGTAGCCAATACCCCCTCTGATGCGCTGGTCATGGCGTGGAACATCGATGCGATCTCGTCCTTCGATCCCGCGCAGATTGCAGAAGTTGTGACCGATGAAATCATCCGCAACACCTGCGACTCGATTGTCGATTTTGACCCGGAAGATTCCAGCCAGTTCATCCCGGGGCTGGCGGAAAGCTGGGAGGTGTCGGACGACGGTCTGACAGTGACCTTCACGCTGAAGGAAGGGATTGTCTTTCCTGATGGAAGCTCCGGCTCCGCGCAGGATCTGGTCTGGAGCCTTCACCGGGTGCTGCAGCTTGGCTATGGCAATGCTGCGGCCCTGACGGAGTTCGGCTTCACCGCCGAAAATGTCGAAGAGATGATCTTTGCGGAAGACGATCGCACTGTGGTGATGAAGCTTGATCGCCCGTATCCGGTAAGCCTTGTCATGGCCAGTATTGCCGCGAACCGCGTTGCCGTGATGCTGAACCGGGAGGTTCTGGAAGCGAATGCGGAAGGCGACGATCTGGGTAACGCCTGGCTTGCCACGCGGACAGAATGCGTGGGCCCGTACAGCCTGGCGCGCTGGAACGCTGGTGAAGTTGTCATGCTGCAGGCCAACGAGAATTACACTGGTGACGCGCCGCACCTGCCGCGCGTCCTTATCCGGCATGTCGCCGAAGCGGGCACGCAACGCCTGCTGCTGGAGCAGGGTGATGTCGATGTCGCGCGCAATCTGTCGCCGGAAGATATCGCTGAACTGGCGCAACGGGATGATATTGTCGTCTCGCAGGTGCTGACGCCTCAGATGTACTATTTGTCGATGAACAACAGCCACCCCGCATTTGAAGATGCCCGGGTCCGGTTGGCGATGCGCTATCTGATCGATTATCAGGGGCTGGGCGACAGCGTTATGGAAGGCGTGGGTGTTCCGCGCGCCAGCTTCGTGCCGATCGGGGTCGCCGGCGCCCTGAGTGAAGAAGAAGGGCAGCCCTTCAGCGTCGATATCGACCGTGCCCGGGAATTGCTGGCCGAAGCCGGATATGCGGATGGTCTGACCGTCTCCATGCTGATCGGTTCGCATGCGATCGCTTCGACAGTGGCGCAGAATATCCAGGAGAATGCCACCCAGGCCGGTGTCACCTTCAACATCGAACAGATGGCCAATGCGCAGTTGTTTGCCCGTCACCGTGCCCGCGATTTCGATACGCTTCTGGTTGGCTATCGCTCGCCGGTGCCGGATGCGAACGGCATGGCGTCAAGGTTTGTCTTCAACCCTGACAACGACCCCGAGGCGCAACTGACCCAGTATGTCAGCTGGCGGTCGGCCTATTACAACGAAGACGCGAACGCGGCTGTGGAAGCGGCCCTTTTCGAGGCTGATCCGGAGGCGCGCATCGGGCTTTACGAAGAGCTGCAGCGCAGTCAGATGGAAGAAGGTGCTCAGGCCTTCATCATGCAGAGCATCGATAACGCCCTGCATCGCAGTGAAGTGCAGAACTGGACCTGGAACGGGCTGCGGGTCTATCTCAACCACGTTTCGAAATAAGTCTGTGCCGGGGGGCGCTGGCCCCCCGGACACCACGACGCGGCGCAAACCGGAAAGGGCAGGGAATGGATCAGGTCGCAGGACAGAAGGGCTGGAACGCGGAGAAGCTCGAGCAACTCCGTCAGCTTGCCGAGGCACAGGATACCGACTGCCTGATGATTGTCGAAGGCGGGCGCACGGTTTTCACCTATGGCGATGTGACACGCAAATATCTGTGCCATTCCATCCGCAAGAGCATGCTCGCGGCGCTGATGGGTGCGGAAGTCCGCAGCGGTGCGATTGATCCGGGTGCGACACTTGCCGAGCTTGGCATTGATGATCGCGAGGGCCTGTCTGAGATTGAGCGCGCGGCGACAGTCTATGACCTGCTGACGGCGCGGTCGGGGGTCTACCATCCTGCGGGATATGAGACCGAGTGGATGCGCCTGATCAAAGAGGTGCGCCACAGTCACGCGCCGGGCACTTTCTGGTGCTACAACAACTGGGATTTCAACGCACTTGGCACGATCTTTGTGCAGGCGAGCGGTCAGTCGGTGGCTCAGGCGTTTGACAGCAGGATCGCCGGGCCGCTGGGCATGGAGGATTTCTCGCTCACAGGCCCGGTGCCTGATGCCTGGACGGAAAGTTTTGACAGCAGTGTGCATGACGCCTATCCGTTCCGCATGTCCAGCCGGGATCTGGCACGCTTTGGCCAGCTTTTTCTTGCGGGCGGCATCTGGAACGGGAGCCAGATACTGCCGCAAGGATGGGCTGCCGAGAATGTCATGCCTTATTCGCATGCCGGTCCGTCCGGCGCCTATGGCTACATGTGGTGGCTTGAACGCGACGGCGTCATGTTCCCCGGTGTTCGCACGCCCGCAGGAAGTTACAGCGCCGTCGGGGCGGGCGGGCATTACTGCATGGTCATCCCGCAATATGACCTTGTCATCATCCACCGGGTCGATACCGACACACCCGGCAAGAACGTCTCCAGACACGGTTTTGGCCGGGTCGTGGCTGCGATTCTTGCCGCCCGGAATGCGGGCTGAAGGCGGCACTGCAGATTGTCCCCTTGCGCCGGGTTGTGAAAACCAGTCAAATTCTGTGCACCACCGGGCCGACGCAGGGTATACAGACGTGCTGCCCGCGTTTCGGCCAGTCGGCTATTGACGCCATCGTCCATCAACGCTGACATGGCAGCAGGAATATGGGGGTGCGGGCGTGGAGCTGAAGTTTCTTGAGGATTTTCTCTGTCTGAGCGACACGCGCAATTTCTCGCGCGCTGCCGAGTTGCGGCACATCACGCAGTCGACCCTCTCCAAGCGGATACGGCAACTGGAAAACTGGGTGGAAGCCACCCTGATCGACAGATCAAGCTATCCCGTCGAGCTGACGCCACAAGGGATTGCCATGGTTCCACAGGCGCGCGAGATCGTATCCATGTTTCACGGCATGCGCACGGGCATGCGGATTTTTGACACGCCGCCCAAAAATGCGGTGAGTATCGGTGCGATGCACACCTTGCGGGTCACTTTTCTGCCAGACTGGCGCCGCCGGATCGAGGAAACTACCGGGCCATGGTCCGTCACGCCGGTCGGTTCTCCGGCGGCCTATGCCCAGACACTGCGCCATTTTCGCAATGGCGAAACCGATCTGCTGCTGACCTATGTGCATCCCTCGGTCTCCATGGGGCTGGACCCGAACACGTTTGAGTCGATCGCTCTGGGGCGGGAAAACGTGCTTCCGCTCTCGGCCCCCGCCGACGACGGCACACCCCTTCACCGGCTGGAAGGCGGAGAGCCGGTGCGCTTTCTCAGCTACGGAACATCGTCCTTCTTCGCGCAGGCGCTTGCGGCGCTTTTCAACGAGCGCCCGCTGGCGCTGAGTGTGACGGCCACGAACAGCATGAGCCTGGGGTTGCAGTCGCTTGCCAAGGTCGGCGCGGGGGTCGCCTGGGTGCCGGAATCGCTGGCGCGGGAAGATCTGGCTTCGGGGGCACTGGTCGCCGCGGGCGGGCCTGAATGGTTTCTGCGCGTCGATATCCGTCTTTTCCGGCGACGCCACCCGGCGCGACCCATCATCGAGAAAATCTGGCGGGCAGCGGGTGCGGAAATCAACGCCAGCACCCCGGCGCCGCCGGTCCGGCTGCGCCGGACCTGAGGGGAAAGCGGGATCGTATCAGCCGGAAGCGGGCTGAAAAGCGGACAGAAGCCGTGCAGGCGCCGGGTGCCGTTCAATTGCGCGAAGAGCGTGCCAGACATCCTGCGCACCCTCCTGACCCAGATGCGGCGTGACGCAATCGAAGAACTTCGCGCGTCGCTCAGAAAGGGTGAAGGGCTCTGCCAGCGTGCCGCGCGCGTAGGTGCGGCGCGCCTTCAGAACCTGACCTGAGGCAAGCTTCAGGCTGACCCGGTGGCAGGGCCGGGGTGATGCGCGCTCTTCGTCCTGGTCCATCGGCTCCATCGAAATCCGGGGCAGGAGGGAACGTATCGCCGGGTCATGCACCGCACCGGGCGTAAAGTCGGCCAGCCTGAGGACATTCTGTGTCAGGGCCCGGGCGACGCAATACTGCATCGAGAACCGTGCTTCCATTTCATCCTGCGGGTCCGGATAGGCAAGGTTGCGGTAATTCGCCAGCCCCACAATAACATGGACCGAGGCGACATCGGCGGCGCTGAAGCCGTGCTCTCGGCGCAGGTCCATGATCATGTCGATGGCATAGTGGGCGGAACCGCAGCAGGGGTGCAGCTTTGGCGCAAGCCCTTCTGTTTCGATGATATGCCGGTCAGTAGAGATTGCCCACCGGGTCGGATGGCCGCCATTGAAAAGCGCCCCGAACCCTTGAGGGGCCTCCAGAATATCGCGCCGCCCGGTCAGCCCCTCAGCCGCGAGAAGGGCGGCATCGACGGCATTGCGCGCGGCCATGCCTGCGTGAAAGGGTTTGGCAGGCGTGCCGAACTGACCCTTTACGCCCGCCGCCATGCTGACCCCAAGCGACATTGCCTGCACCATGCCGGCGCGGTCCAGCCCCAGAAGCCAGGCAACCCCTGCGGCGGTGCCGATCATCCCTACGGTCGAGGTCGCATGCCAGCCGGTGGTGTAGTGGTGCCGTGAAACCCCCTGGCCAACCAGCGCCTGCGCCTCAAGCCCGACAAGATAGGCGCGGACAAGATCATCGCCGTTGCTGCCGCGCAGTTCCCCGGCTGCCAGAAGAGCCGGGACCAGAACCGCCGAGGCGTGGCTCAGCGCCGGGGAAAAGTTGTCGTCGAAATCCAGTGCATGGGCGGCGGTGCCATTGATCATTGCCGCAACCGGAGCGGGGCCGGTCCCGGTGCCTATCAGCGTACAGGGGCCGCCATCGACACCGCCACGGGCGAGCCCCGCGCGGACGGCGCGGACCGCCCCATCGGTCTGGCCCGCAATCATGCAGGCGAAAGTGTCGGCAATCGCATCCTGTGCGGCCTGACGTGCGGGTGCAGTAAGCAGGGCGGCGTCGCTGGCGCGCGCCACAATCTCGTCCAGAATTGCTGGCATTTTTCCTCTCAGGCAGGCGGGGGCGCGCGCGTCACTGCGGGCGCGCTGGCGGCTAGAAAATCATGGGTGTAGCGTTCGTGAACATCGCCCTGGCGCAGTTGCCCGGCGCTCACCGTCTCCAGGATGCCGCCATCTTTCATGATGGCGATGCGGTCGCACATATGGGCAACCACGGCGATGTCGTGGCTTACCATCAGATAGCTCAGCCCCCGTTCGCGGCGAAGGCGGTTCAGCAGGTTCAGAATTTCGGCCTGAACCGAGACATCAAGTGCCGAGGTCGGTTCATCCAGCAGCAGCATCCGGGGCTCGACAATCAGCGCACGGGCAATGGCCACGCGCTGCCGCTGGCCGCCGGACAGCTCATGAGGAAAACGGTAGCGGAACTGCACACTCAATCCGACGGCGCGCAACACGTCTTCAATGCGTTCCTGCGGGCGGTCCATCCCCATAAGGCGCACGGATTCCGCCAGAACCGTCTGCACCATCTTGCGCGGATGAAGCGAGGCGAAAGGGTCCTGAAAGACCATCTGCATCGCGCGCAGAACATCGCGGCTGCGGCGCGCCGAAAGGGCATCGCCGTCAAACAGGATCGATCCGTCATAGTCCGGATTCAGCCCGGCAACGGCGCGCAGGATGGTGGATTTGCCACAGCCAGATTCGCCGATCAGGCCGAATGACTCGCCGCGTACGACATGAAACGAGACATCCCGCACCGCCGTCATCCGGCTGCTTCCGCTGCCGAAATGGATGGCAAGATTGTCGATTTTCAGAATGTTGTCAGGCAAAGGTCGGGCCCTCCAGCCATTCGGGGCGACGTTCGAGCACCGCAAGCTCCGCAACCGGGGCATCAAGCCGGGGCAAGCTTTGCAGCAGCCCTTGCGTATAGGGGTGGCGGGCCTGACCCAGATCCTTGGCGGCAATTTCTTCGACCACGCGCCCGGCATACATCACCAGCACGCGGTCGCAGAAATCTGCCACCAGATTCAGGTCATGGCTGATGAAAACCAGACTGGCACCTGAGCGCGCCACCAACTCGTCAAGAATTGACAGAACCTGTCGGCGCACGGTGACATCCAGCGCCGAGGTGGGTTCATCGGCGATGATCATTTTTGGCTCGGAAATCAGCATCATGGCGATCATCACCCGCTGCCCCATCCCGCCGGACACCTCATGCGGCAGAAGATCGTACACGCGTTCGGGGTCGCGGATATGGACGTTTTCCAGCATGCTGAGCGCCTTCTGCCGTGCTTCGCGGCGCGTGGCGCGGTGGTGGGTGCGATAGGCCTCCGAGATCTGTTGCCCCACCCGGATCAGCGGGTTGAGCGAGAATTTCGGATCCTGCAGGATCATCGCGA
This sequence comes from Pararhodobacter sp., assembly GCF_036802785.1. Taxonomy (GTDB): domain Bacteria; phylum Pseudomonadota; class Alphaproteobacteria; order Rhodobacterales; family Rhodobacteraceae; genus Pararhodobacter. Next base: position 186,652 of record NZ_DAIRVN010000002.1, on the reverse strand, counting down.
TGTCCTTGCCGCGGATGCGGCGCATGTCGCGCTCCGAGGCGGCAAGCAGGTTGCGGCCCTGAAAGTCCAACCGTTCTGCCGTCACCCGTGCGACCGGCGGCGAGAGGCGCATCAGCGCGCGCCCCGTCTGGGACTTTCCCGAGCCGGACTCGCCGACGATCGCCAGCTTCTCGTTCCTGATATCAAAGCTCACACCACGGACCGCATGGGTCACCCGGCCGGCGGCGTGGAACCGGATGTTCAGGTCACGCACAGAGAGGATCGGTTCACTCATTGCGGGGATCCAGAACATCGCGCAGGCCGTCGCCTACAAGGTTGAAGGCAATGCTTGTCAGCAGAATGGCAATGCCCGGCACTGCCGCCACATGCCCGTGAGACAGGATGAACTGACGCGCAGTAGAGAGCATCGCACCCCATTCCGGTGAAGGGGGCTGCGCACCGAGGCCCAGAAAGCCCAGCCCCGCCGCCGTAAGGATGATGGACGCCATATTCAGCGTTACCCGGGCCACGACGGAGGGAATGCACATCGGCGCGATATGCAGCACGATAACCCGCATCGCCGATGCCCCTTGCAGCTTTACCGCTGCGATATAGTCCGACCGCCTGATCATCATGGTCTCGGCCCGGGCGAGGCGCGCTATGGGGGGCCAAGTGGCAAGCGAAATGGCAATGATCGCATTCTCGATCCCCGGCCCGAGGGCCGCCACGAAGGCCAGCGCCAGAATCAGGCTGGGAAAGGCCAGGAATATTTCGGTCACGCGCATCAGGACGGTATCAACGATGCCACCGAAATAGCCTGAAAGCGTGCCCACAATCAGCCCGATCGGCGCTGAAATGGCAGCGGTCAGGAAGGCAATGTAAAGCGTGATCCGTGCGCCATAGAGGGTGCGCGAATAGATGTCGCGCCCCAGCTCGTCTGTGCCCAGCCAGTTCGCTGCAGAGGGGGGCTGAAGCCGGTTGCCAAGGTTTTGGGTGTTGATCCCGTGCGTGGCAAGCCAGGGTGCGAGGAACGACGCCCCGATGATCACCAGCAAAAGCCCCAGTCCCAGCATGGCCGATCCGTTGCGCCGAAGCTTGCGCCACATCAGCCACAGTTGCTGGACCTTGGCATGAGTGGGCGTGCGTGGCTCAGGATCGCGCAGCCATGCGCCGAGGCCGGACCGGGCAGGATTATCGTGAGGGGTTGCAGTCATTGGCTTTCTCCTACCGGGTCCGCGGGTCGAGCACGCGATAGAGCAGATCGCAGATCAGGTTGAGCACCACGAAGATCACGCCGATCAGCAGTGTGCAGCCCACCACCGAATTCATGTCACCGGCCAGAAGCGAGTTGGTCATGAAGCGGCCAAAGCCGGGCCAGGCGAAGACCGTCTCGGTAAGCACCGCGCCTTCAAGCAGAAAGGCATAGGACAGCGCCACCACGGTGATCACCTGCACGGCGACATTGCGGAAAACATGCAGCCAGACAATCCGCCATGTTCCCAGACCCTTGGCGCGGGCGGTGATGACATATTCCTGCTCAAGCTGTTCGATCATGAAGCTGCGGGTCATGCGGCTGATGTAGGCCATCGATGTCAGTGCAAGGATCGAGGCGGGCAGAATGATATGGCCAAAGACGTTGCGGAAAAGCGGCCAGTTCCCCGCCAGAAGCGCGTCAATCAGGTGAAAGCCGGTGACCGGCCGCAGATCCATCTCATGGATGAAACCGATGCGCCCGGGCCCGTTCACCCAGCCCAGCATCGCATAAAAAAGGACCAGCCCCATCAGGCCCAGCCAGAAGTTCGGCGCGGAATAGCCGATGAGCGAGCAGACACGCGCGACGTGGTCAATGATCGAGTTGCGGTAGACCGCTGCCAGAACACCCAGCGGCACACCGATCCCCGTGCCCATGATCATCGCGACCGTCGCCAGCTCCAGTGTGGCGGGAAAGGTGCGCGCAATTTCGTCAATCACCGGGCGGCCCGAGATCAGCGAGCGGCCGAAATCCAGCCGGGCCACATCAAGCAGATAGTTGCCGAACTGCACAAGCAGTGGCTGATCCAGCCCAAGCTGGACATACATCGCCTGATAGGCCTGCGCCGTCACGTTGTCGCCAAGAACCGCGATAACCGGATCGATAGGCAGCATGCGACCGATCATGAATGTCAGCGCCGCCAGCCCGATGAGGGTGATCAGCACCGAACCCATCCGCCGAAGCACGGCGAAAGCGGGGGGGAAGATGCGCGTCCATCCCTCGGCCCCGGAAGAGGTCGCGCTTCGTGTCGTCATCGATTATTTCCAGACATCCCGGGAGCATGCGCTGAACCGGCTTCACCATGCGGCCTGCCGCAAAGGGCGGCGGTGTGGCGGGGAGGGGCAGCAAAGCGTCCTGTCAGAAACGGCGCTACTATCTGCGTTTCCGTAGTGCCCGGCAGTCTGAATGTGTGTCGCATCATGGTCCTGTCGGTTGGGTGCTTCTGTTTGCCGCGCGCTGTCTCGTCCGGGCCTTGCGGCTATTCCGTTGCGGGGCGTGGTTGCAGCGGGGGGCGCACCTCTGCCGGGATCGGACAGACATAGGGTTCAGGCCCCACCCGGCCGGAATGATCTTTCTTGGCCCGCGCCAGAAGCGCCGCATCGGTTAGCAGCATGCGCCCGACAACGCCCATCACCTTCGCGGCATAGATCATGCCCTTGTGGGCGGCGGGCGACTTGCCCTGCGCTGTAAGTTGCCAGGAATGGCCCGGTGTGCCGATGGCGCAGGTGGCGACGCGCGCCTGCACTGTCGGCACTTTCCACGACACATCTGCCACATCGGTCGAGCCCATCATCGCTTTGCCGCGTTTGTCCATCGGCACGACATAATCGCACAGGGGTTCATCCGGCTGTATTTCGATACCCACGGCCTGATAGGCGGCCTCGATATCTTCCGCACTCAGCGTCGCCTGTATCTCGCGGGCATAGGCCCGGTCGGCCTCATCGAAGCGCACGCCGCCAAGTTCATCCATCGCGCGTTGCATGGCTTCTTCCAGCGGGGTGTTCCCCAGCATGTTGGAGACCGCCGACATGATCGAGATATCAACCTCTGTCTCGGTCATCATGGCGGCGCCGTAAGCAACCTTTTTCACCCGCTCGTTCAGCGCGCGCATGCCGGAAAGGCTGGTCGAGCGGATGGCATAGCGCACCTTGGTGCGTGCCTGCACAACGTTCGGCGCGGTGCCGCCCGCGTCCAGATAGGCATAATGGATGCGGCTGCTGTCCGGTATATGTTCGCGCAGATAGTTTACGCCTGACGACATCAGTTCGGCCGCATCCAGCGCCGAGCGGCCCAGATGTGGCGCGACGGCGGCATGGCTGGCGCGGCCCGTGAAGACAAAATCCATCCGCGTGTTGGCCAGACTTTCGGCTTCGTCCACCTTGGTCATGCTGGCCGGGTGCCAAGTGATCGCCGCATCAACGTCGTCAAAGGCGCCGTCGCGCACCATGAATGCTTTCGCGGCGCCGCCCTCTTCGGCGGGGCAGCCGTAATACCGGACGCGGCCCGGCGTGCCGGTTTTTTCCAGCCAGTCCTTTATCGCGCAGGCCGCCAGCAGGGCTGCCGACCCCAGCAGGTTGTGCCCGCACCCATGCCCTGCGCCACCCTGTTCCTCAGGCTGCGGCCTGGCAATTCCGGCCCTCTGGCTCAGCCCCGGCAGGGCATCATACTCACCAAGAATGGCGATGACCGGCCCGCCTTCGCCCGCCTCCCCCAGCACGGCTGTGGGAATGCCTGCGAGCGCCTCGGTTATGCGAAACCCCTTTTCACGCAGCAATGCAGTATGCTCGGCGCAGGACCGGTATTCGGCGTACAACAGTTCCGGCATTCCCCAGACACGGTCGCTGAGCGCGATCAGATCATCCTGATGATGCTCAACTGCCGACCAGATCGGATCAATGTTCTGCATGGGGCCTCCGCGAAATCTTGCCTCATAAGTCGCGTCCCATGGCGGTTGTGTCCAATGAAAAAACGATCTGCGTCAGTCGTTTGTGGACTAGATCGCCACAAGTCACTCTGGACACTCCTGTTTTCCTTGCGCAGCCGAGAGCATGCGCCCGCATTGTCAGCGGCATGCACGGACAGCAGATGCTGCACGAAAGCATCGTTCAGCTTCCGGGGATGACCATTGCAAGTCTGGGCGGGGGAGCAAGCGGGCCGCCCGGCGCTGCCATGGGCGGCGCCGGTTGGAGGGTGGACGCCAGGGAACATGGTTCACATCCATTTCCCTGGCCCGGCCATCCGGCCGGCTATATCTCACAGTCTGTTTTCAGCGCCTGAGCGCTCCGTCAATCCGGTAGTCAGCGGCGCTCAGAACGCGTTCGGTCGAGGCGAGAAGGTCGTCGCGCATCTTCCGCAGCTTGCCTTCACCGACAGAGAGCTGCCCTTTGCGTTTGACCACTTTGCCACCGACAAGAACCGTATCGACATTGCCGGGATGGGCGAATTCGACCGCAGAAAAGACCGGGTTATGCACCGGCCACAGGTTAAGATCGGTTGCGCGCAACAAGACGATGTCTGCCTGTTTTCCCGGGGTCAGCGTGCCGACCCTGTGCCCGATGCCCAGAGCTTCCGCGCCACCGATCGTGGCCCAGCGAAGCGCGTCGCGCGCCGTGACGGGGCGTGGCGGCACCGCGCTTCTGGTCGAGATATCCTCGCGCACGCGCTCATTCTGGACATAGGCGAGCGCAAGCTGCATCTCCGCAAACATGCTGCCTGACACCTTGGGTTCCACATCCACCCCGAGGGAGGGCATGAACCCGAAGTCCCAGACGCGCGAAACCGCCGGAGGGAGGCCGTATCCCCGCACCTCGGTCTGCACAGACGAGGTGACGGTGACACCGGCATCCAGAAGCATCTTCAGCTCGTCATCCGGCAGGTAGTTTGCATGGACGATGTTGTGGTCAGCCCCCAGCGCGCCCTCGGCCACAAGCCTGCGATAGCCATCCGGCATCAGTTCCTGCGACTTGCGCATGGTGGCGTGGGACGAGCTGCGCAGCCCGAAATCGCGCGTCAGGACCAGATTGGCGCGGATCGTCTCTTCTTCCGCCCAATGGGGCCCGGGCACGGCAAGGCACAGCGTGACCAGCGCCTCATCGTCTGAAAGCCGTTCCCGAAGGGCGGCGACACCCTCGCGCGGCAGCATCCGTTTGGCCAGCGGGCCGGGCGGGTTCTGGTCAGGCCGGAACACGCCGGTGCCCATGGCAAAAACCGCCCGCACCCCTGAATCGACCAGCGCGTCGACCGACCGCTCGGCCTGTTCGTGCGAGCGGATGTTATGGCAATAGTCCAGCAAGGTGGTCACGCCGGAATCAATCCGGCTCAGCCCCGCAGCCAGCGTGGCGATATAGTTGTCCTCTGGACCGAAATAGGTGCTCAGGCCGGCGAACACATCCCGCAAATACTCACCTTTCCGCCAGTCGCAACCGATGGCCTTCAGCCCGGTCTCCCATGAATGCAGATGCGCATCGACCAGGCCGGGGATGGCAATCATGTCCTGGCCGTCGATGACGGTGTCGGCAGGGCCCAGATCGCGCCCGACCGCCACGATGCGTCCGTCTTCGATCAGGATGTCTTCTGACACCCGGTCGCCCAGAGCATCATCCAGCGTGATGATCCAGCCGCAGCGCACAAGAGTTCTGGTCATTGTTCAGCTCACTTTCACCTGATAGCCCGCCTCGTCCATCGCGCGCAGGGCGGAGGCCTGCATTTCTTCCATCCGCCCGGCCAGAAGCTTCTGGTCGAAAAGCAATTTCCCGTCGCGTTTGCGCAGCTCGCCGTCAATGATCACAGTATCGACGTTTCTGGCGCTGGCCTGTTCAACAATCGAAAAGACCGGGTCATGGACCGGGTAAAGGTTCAGATCCTTCATCCTGAGCATGGTGATATCGGCCTTCATGCCGGGTTTCAGCATGCCGATCCGGTCATCCAGCCCCATCGTGCGGGCGTTGCCGATTGTCGCCCATTCCAGCGCCTCGCGCGAATGGACGGGCATTTTTGTCAATGGCGGCTCTCCGGCGGCGGCGGCGTCACGATGCGCGGACCAGCGTGCATGCAGAAGCGCGGCCTGCATCTCGCGGAACATTTCACCCGTGACAATGGGTTCGACATCAACCCCGATTGAGGGCATCGCGCCACGGGCGCGCAACCGCATGGTCAGGGGGTCGGGGGCGTGGCCATGCAGCTCCACCAGCACGGTTGCGGTGACGGTGGCGCCGCAATCGACAATCGCATCCAGCTCTTCATCGTCGATGTAATTGCCGTGGACGATGTTGTGATCCGGCCCCAGAAGCCCGGCCTTGGCCAAGGCCAGATATCCGCGGGGCGAGATGCATTTGTCGTTCGGCTTGGTTGCATGGGAAGATGTGTAAAGCCCCAGTTCCCGCGCCAGCCTGATATCGGCTTCGGCCACTTCCTGCGTGCCGTAATGGGGGCCCAGAACGGCCATGGCCAGTGTCACCCTCTGGTCATCTGATGCCATGCGGCCCTTGCGCAGCGCCTCGATCCGGTCGCGCGGGTGGGGGACATGGGTAAAGGGTATCTCACCCGGCTTTGCGGGTGGCTTGGCGGTGCCATGGGCGAAGACCGCCCGAATGCCGGTTTCCTCCAGCCCGTCGATGGCGGCCTCGGCCATTTCCAGCGACTTCAGGTTGTGGCAAAAGTCCACAACCGTGGTCACGCCGCAGTCAATCTGGTTCAGCGCCCCCACCAGATTGCCAAGGTAATTGTCCCTCGGCCCGTATTTCGTGGCGATGTTGGCATGGATATTGGCGTGATAATCCGGGCCCATCCATTCCGACCCGATACCGCGCAGGCCGCATTGCCAGACATGGATGTGACCGTTCACCAGCCCGGGCATGACAATCATGTCCGATGCGTCGATCACTGCGTCATGCGCAGCATCAAGTGACTTGCCAACCGCCAGGATGCGGTCGCCCTCGATAAGGACCTCCGCCCCGCGCAGGCTGCCCGTGGCAGCGTCGTTGGTGACCAGCCATCCGCATTTGATCAGCGTTCTTTTCATCGTCGCAATTCTCGCTTTTGGACCCAGGGTTCTGCGCATGCAGATCCGTGGCAGACAGCCATGTCGCCAACAAAGCCGCCGAGAACCGACGGCACGATCACCGGCGCCTTGCGCCAGCCTGCATGCACTCGAAAGCACAATCGATTGCATGTTAGCAGTCGAAATCCCGAGGTCAACTTTATTGTAGCGGGTTCCGTACAATTCTTCAGCGAATCCGCCGTTACTCTCTGTATTCGCTTTAAAAATCAGTACATGCATACACGATCTGCCTTTAGCGCGACATCCCTTCGGCCGCTTGATTGCAATTTTCTCTTTGACCACGTGCTTAGTTTATGCAAACGTTTGCGCGACCGCTTCGCCTGTCAGCTTTGCGCCCAGAAACCGACGAGAAAGAAAAATGATCATACGCGATCCGGACATGGTGACAGAGGCCGCGCTGGCGGCAGTTGCCCGCGCTTCAGACCAGCGACATGCCGAGATCATGTCAGCCCTTGTGCGCCATCTGCATGCCTTCTTGCGCGACGTGCGGTTGACGGACGCCGAGCTGGAAACGGCATTCGATTTTGCAAACCGCATTGGGCAGGCCACGACGGACAGCCACAATGAAGCCGCCTTGTTTTCTGATGTTCTGGGGGCATCGACGCTGGTGTGCCTGCTCAACAACGGCATGACCGGCCCCACCGAGACCGGCGCGGCGCTTCTGGGGCCCTTCTGGCGCCTGAATGCCCCTGAGATGGAGAACGGCGCCTCGCTCCTGCGCTCGCCCACCCCCGGCACGCCGCTTGACGTCAGCGGGCAGGTGCGCGATGCGCGCGGCGCGCCGATCGAGGGGGTCCGCGTGGATGTCTGGCATGCCTCGCCTGTAGGCCTGTACGAAAGCCAGGATCCTGAGCAGGCCGACATGAACCTGCGCGGCGTCTTCAAAACCGACGCTGATGGCCGTTTTCAGTTCCATACGGTGCGCCCGCTTGGCTATCCCGTGCCGACGGACGGCCCCACCGGCGAGGTTCTGCGCGCGCAGCGGCGACAACCCAACCGCCCTGCCCATCTGCATTTTCTGTTGTATCGCGAAGGGTTCCGGACGCTGATCACGCAGGTGTTTCCGGACGACGATCCGCATCTGGCAGAAGATCCGGTCTTTGGTGTCACCCCTGCCCTGATCGGCGATTTTGTGGTGAGCGGCCGGGGCACCCCTGACGAGCGTTGCGCACTGATGTGCAATTTCACGCTGGAAGCGGGCACGGCGCGGCTTCCGACACCTCCGATCAAATAGGAAGACGCAATGCAAAGCATGGACGGAAGGGTCGTCGTGGTGATCGGGGGCACGGGCAGCATCGGTGCCGCGACCGCAAAACGCTTTGCCGAGGCGGGCGCAACGGTTTGCGTGACCCAGCGCGCGCGGCCCGACCGCGCCCTGTCGGAGGCGGGTTTCCGGGTCTATCAGGCGGATGTGGCCGATACGCAATCGCTGACAGCGTTGCGCGGATCGCTGGAGCAGGACCATGGCCGCATCGACCTGCTTGTCCATGCCAGCGGCTTCACAAGGGCGATTGCGCATGCCGACCTCGATGCCCTCACCGATGCGGTGATCGACGACATGCTGGCCGTGAACTGGCGCGGCCAGTTCGCCACGCTGCGCGAACTGGCCCCTTTGCTGCGTAAGGGCGAGCGCCCGCTCAGTGTTTTCATCTCTTCCATTTCGGGCATGAACGGCATTGGCTCCAACATCGCCTATTGCGCGGCAAAGGCCGGGATCGATGTGATGGTGAAATCCCTGGCGCGCGCGCTGGCGCCCGATATCCGGGTGATGGGGGTTGCGCCGGGCGTGGTTGACAACAGCTTTGTGCCCGGACGCGACAAATCGGCGAGCGACAAGATCGCCGCTTCTGTCCCGCTTCGCCGCATCGCCACACCGGAAGACATCGCCGATGCGATCTTTGCCTGTGACACTGCGCTTGGCTATGCCACCGGCACCACGCTGGTCATGGATGGGGGGCGGCTGTTGTGACGGGTCATACCATCCTGACCTGCGCCCTGACCGGGAACCTGACCCGGCCTGACCAGACACCGCACCTGCCGATCACCCCGGCGCAGATTATTGACGCGGCGCTGGAGGCCGCCGAGGCAGGCGCAGCGATCGTGCACATCCATGTCCGTGACCCGGAAACCGGCGCGCCCTCGTCAGAGCTGGGCCTGTACCGGCAGGTTGTTGAGGCATTGCGCCGGGAAAACCCTGCGCTGATCCTGAACCTGACAACCGGCCCCGGCGCGCGGTTCGTGCCATCCGAGAAAGATCCCCGGGTGGCTGGCGAGGGTACAACGCTCACCCACCCCGAGGCCCGCGTGGCGCATGTGGTGGCGCTGAAGCCGGATATCTGCACGCTGGACCTGAACACGATGAATTCCGGCGCGCAGGTGGTGATCAACACGCCGGGTCATGTAAGGCGCATGGCGGCGCTGATCCGTGCGGCCGGAGTGTTGCCCGAGATCGAGTTGTTCGACAGTGGCGATATCGCGCTGATGCACGACCTGCTGGCGGATGGCACACTGCAGGGGCCTGTGCTGTGCTCGTTCGTCATGGGCGTCAGGTACGGCTTTCAGCCCTTGCCCGAAAGCGTGCTCTACGCCCGCGGCCGCTTGCCGCATGACGCGCAGTTCACTGCCATCGGCACAGGCCGCTCTGCCTTTCCCATGGTTGCTCAGTCGTATCTCGCAGGAGGGCATGTGCGCGTCGGGCTGGAGGATGGCGTGTATCTGTCGCGTGGAATACTCGCCCCCGGAAATGCCGCGCTGGTGCTCAAGGCCCGCCGGATCGTCGAAGATCTGGGCGGAACGCTTGCGAGCGCCGAGCAGGCGCGCATCGACCTGCGCTTGCCACGGTTGGAGCCGGAATTGAAAAGCTCAGAAATGCCAGGAGAGACCTGATGAGTACTACGCCCCTTGAAACGCTGCGGGCGGCGCGCCGTGTCCGGCTTACCCAAAAGGCGGCCGACGTGTTCAGCCTGCGTCCTGAACTGGAAACAGGATGGACTCCCCGCGCCGAGCCCGGGCAAGCGCTGGTCGAGGTGCGCGCAGCCGCCGTGAACCCCTCCGATGCCAAGGCAGCGACCGGGCTGATGCCCTATGCTGTGTTCCCGCGGACACCGGGGCGCGATTTTGCCGGCGTCGTCGTCGCCGGTGCGGCGGAACTGATCGGGAAGGAGGTCTTCGGGTCTTCGGGCGATCTGGGCATCAGGCGCGACGGCACACATGCCACGCATGTCATCGTGCCCGAGGAGGGGCTGGTCACCAAACCCGCCGGGCTGAGCTTTGCCGAGGCCGCCGGGATCGGCGTTCCCTTTGTCACGGCGATTGAAGGTTTCCGGCGCTGCGGCATGCCTCAGCCCGGCGAAACCGTGGTTATCATGGGCGTGAATGGCAAGGTCGGGCAGGCTGCGGCGCAGATTGCCACATGGCGCGGGGCGCGGGTTATCGGGGTTGTGCGCCGCGATGAACCCTTTTGCGGGCACGCCACCGCCGATGTGGCAGTGATCAATGCCGCAAATACCGATGTCGGCGAAGAGGTGCGGGCGCTGACCGATGGTCATGGGGCCGACATTGTGTTCAACACCGTGGGTGATCCGTATTTTGCCGCAGCGCACAAATCGCTCGCCAAGCTTGGCCGCCAGATCCTCATTGCCGCGATCAATCCTGTGGTCGAGTTCAACGTGTTCGAGTTCTACCGGGGGCGCCACAGCTATTTCGGTGTCGATACGCTGGCGCTCAACTGCGCGGAAACCGGCGCGTTGCTGCGTCAGTTGCTGCCGGGGTTCGAAACCGGCGCGCTCAGGCCCTTTCCGGTGGTCGATGGCAGCCTTTTCAGCCTTGACCAGATCAGTGATGCTTACACGGCTGTCATGGGGTCGGCGCGGGACCGGGTTTTCATCATCCCGCAAGCGGCACCATGATCGTCACGCGGATCAACAGGGCGCGCGAATACCGCCCGCCGGAACATTTCGGCATGCGCTGTCTTCGGCTGCAAGGTTTCGAGGCCGGACCCGTCGAGAGTTTGTGGATGGGCCTGTCAGAGATAGCGCCGGGCGGCCACACCACGCTGACAGCTTCGGGCTTCGAAAAGCTCTATCTGGTCGTCAAGGGACAGGTTGTCATCCGGACATCCGAATCAGAAGCGACACTGCACCCTCTGGACAGCTGCCGCATCGCGCCGGGCGAGGCGCGCGCGCTGGAAAACCGCAGTGACGCTACCGCCCAGATTGTGTTGTGCATGCCCTTTCAGCTCGAAAATCAAGCTGAACCCGGAAAAAAGCAAACGATTTCCGGATAACCGTCAGAGGTCTTTGCCATGGCCAATAAAATTGTGAATACTTCCATGCAATCGTTCGCAGAAAAAGCGGCAATTCGAGGCCGCGCCACATTGAAAAAGCATGTCGTATCTGCCTGGCCATAAGCCGGGCGCGTGATGATCGTCCAGCAGGAGAAATGAAGCAATGAGGAAGAACGCGATGACAAGATTGACTAATACGGTGGCGCTGAGTTGCGCGGCGGTGCTCGGCCTTGTCGGCACGGCAATGGCCGAGCCCCATGGCACATTGCGCTGGGGTGTCGGGTTTGAGCCGCAGGGCTGGAACCCGCAGACGCCGCCCAATACCACCTTCACCCAACTGGTCTATGATACGTTGATCCGGATCGACGCCGATGGCACGACACTGACGCCGGGTCTGGCAGAATCCTGGGAAATCACCCCTGAAAGCCTGACGATCCGGTTGCGTGAAGGGGCGGTATTCCATGACGGATCGCCCGTGGATGCCGATGCTGTCATCGCCAATCTGGAGAATGTGCAGCGCGCCGCCAACCGGTGGCGTGAAGCGGTCTCGGGGATTGAAAGCGCGGTCAAGGTCGATGAGCTGACCGTCCGGATCGATCTGCGTCACCCAAGCCCTGCAATGCCCTATGTCCTCAGCCAGCGCGGTCTGGCGATGATCAGCCCGGCGGCGCTTGAAGCAGGCACATGGGAGCGCATCCCCGTCGGATCGGGGCCCTATGTCTACAACGCCGAGGCTTCGATCTCCGGCTCTCGCTACGTGTTTGACGTGTTTGAGCAGCACTGGGACTACGACAATATCGGCCCCCAGCGCGTGGAAGTGGTGTATTTGCCGGATGCGTCGTCGCGTTTCAACGCGTTGCTCGCCGGTCAGGTGGACGCGGCCGACGGCGACCCCAGTCAGATGCCAAGCGCCGAAGCAGCCGGTCTGGTCTCGGATGTCTGGCGCACCCTGCGCTATCATCTGATCATGTTTGACCGGGACGGTGCGCTTGGTGATGTGCGCGTGCGCCAGGCGATGTGCAAGGCGATGCCGCTGGAGCATATCAACGCCGCGCGCTACGATGGCCTGCTGAACTTTCCGTCGCAGCGCTTCGATGAGGGCGACCCCTCCTACAACCCCGATATCCAGCGCTACGAGTATGATATCGAGGCCGCCCGCGCGCTGATGGCCGAGGCAGGCGTTTCGGAACTGAGCCTTCAGATGCCCAGCCCTGATTTCATGCGGGTCATCTCGGAGCTGACGCGCGAAAGCTTCGGCATGATCGGGATCGACCTTGACGTTCAGATGATGCCGACGCCGGAGTATTTTCAGTCGTTCTATTCCGGGCGCTATCCGCTGATCATCAACACCTTCAACCCTGAGATGGGCGGTATGTTCAACTACTACGGCTTCCGCTTCAGCGAAGGGGGCGCGGCGAACACCTTCAACGTGGCCCCGCCGCCCCGGCTGGAAGAGCTGTATCAGCTGGCGCTGGTTGCACCGGAAGAGGAACAGCCCGCCTTGCTGCAGGAAATGGCGCAGATCATTCATGATGAAGCGCTGGACTGTGCCTATTTCGATGCCGTAGGGATCGTGCATTACAACCCCGAAACCATCGCCGAGATCGCGACGACGACGTGGGAACCTTCCGCACTGCGCTATCGCGATGTCCGGATGCAGGAATAACACCGGGGTCTGAAAACGCCTGCGTTGCGGCACGGCGTATGCCTGCCGCAACGCGTTCCAGGATGGGGTGCAAGGTCATGAAATCATGTGGAAGCTGATCATTTCAAGGCTCATCGCAGCCATCCCCGTGGTGGTGATGGTCGCTGTGGTGACGTTCATCCTTTTCCGTTTCGTGCCGGTTCAGGCACCCGCCGCAATTCTGGGTGACAGCGCGACACCTGAAGCGGTGGAGCGGTTGCGGCAGGAAATGGGCCTCGACAGACCGCAGCTCGTTCTGTTCTTCGAGTGGGTCACAAATGCGCTGCGTGGCGATTTCGGGCGCTCCTACATCACCGGGCTTGAAGTGTCCGGCGAAATTGCGCAGCGCTTGCCGATCACGCTGACCCTTGCCCTTGGCGGCATGGCCATTGCAATCCTGCTTGGTGTGCCGGTCGGTGTGACCGCCGCGCTTTACCGCAATTCGATCATCGACCGGACGCTGACCAGCATCGTCTCCATCCTGCTGGCGATGCCGGGCTTCTGGCTGGGCCTGCTGCTTGTGCTGGCTTTTGCCGTCGAACTGCGCTGGCTGCCTGCCGCCGGTTACACGCCGATATCCTCCGGGCTGTGGCCCTGGGCGCGCAGCATCATCCTGCCCTGTCTGGCGCTTGGCCTTGGCGCGACGGCCAGCATTGCGCGACATACCCGCACCTCGATGCTGCAGCAGCTTGGCTCGCAATATGCGCGCGCCCTGACCGCCCGTGGATGCCCCCGGGGAAAGCTGGTGATGCACTACTGCCTGAAGAACGCGATGATGCCGGTGCTTGCGGTGATCGGCATGCTGTCCGCGCTCATGCTTTCGGGGGCTTTCGTGATCGAGCGTGTGTTTTCCGTCCCCGGCCTCGGGTCTCTGATCCTCGATTCGATCAACCGGGGGGATGTGCCCGTGTTGCAGGCCGTGGTGGTGGTGGTGGCGGTGTTCATCGTGCTGATGAACCTGCTGGTGGATATCGGCTACGGTAAACTTGACCCCAAGGTGCGCCCGGAATGAGTATCTCGCAGGAAACCGAAGCGCCGGTGGCAGCATTGAGCGCGCAGCAACGCCGGCCGGGTTTCATGGCCAGGCTGCTGTCGCAGCCAACCGCAGCGCTTGCCCTCGCCTGGGTGGTGATGCTGGTCATTGTGGCAATCTTTGCCGGGCAACTCGCGCCGCATGACCCGAACACGTCCAATGTGCTGCGGCGCCTGCAGGGTGTATCGGCCACGAACTGGCTTGGCACCGATGATCTGGGCCGTGATCTGCTGTCGCGCGTCATGTGGGGCAGCCGGATTGCGCTGCTGGCGGTGGTGCAGTCGGTAGGTCCGGCATTGCTGGTGGGCGTGCCGCTGGGCCTGTTTGTGGCCTATCGGGGCGGCTGGTGGGACCGGATCGTCATGCGCCTCGCCGATGTCGAGCAGACGATTCCGATGCTGCTGTTCGCCTTCAGCTTCATCGCCATCTTTGGCCGTGGCCTGACGGTCGCCATGCTTGCGATCAGCATCGGTTTTGCCATGTCCTTCCTGCGGTTGAGCCGGGCAATCGTGCTGGCTGAGCGCAACAAGCCCTATGTGCAGGCCGCTGAGGTGCTGGGATATTCCACCTTCCGCATTCTCTTTCGCCATATCCTGCCCAACGCGGTGGGGCCGATCATGGTGCAGGTGTCGATCCTGTTCGGTGTCGCTATCCTGCTGGAAACGATGCTCAGTTTTCTTGGGCTGGGCGTGACATCGGGCAATCCCAGCTGGGGGGCAATGCTGGATGATGCACGGCGCTTCCAGATTCAGCAGCCCATGCTGTCACTGGTGCCCGGTGCGGCGATCACCCTCACGGTTCTTGCGTTCAACATGCTGGGCGACGGCATCCGCGATGCTGTCAACAGCGACGTTGTCCGGAAACCACGGGCGGCGAAACGCACTGCGGTGCCCGTCCGGCAGGCAGCTGCCAGCCCTGTTGCCAGAACCGGAGAAAGCCCGCCCCGCGCCGTCAGCGCGCGACCGGCTGAGACGGAAAGCGTGGTCACGGTCGAGGGCCTCAATGTCGCCTTCCCCTCCATCGCCGGTGGAACAAGTCAGGTGGTCAGGAACGTTTCGTTCGAGATCGGCAAAGGGGAGATCTTTGGTCTGGTGGGCGAGTCCGGTTCGGGCAAGTCCATGGCGACCTCGGCGATACTGAACATGGTTCCGAAACCCGGCCGGATAACCTCGGGCCGCATCCTGCTGGGCGGGCAGGATCTTGTCGCGCTGAGCGAGGCTGAGATGCGCAAGCGGCGCGGGCGCGATATCGGGATTGTCTTTCAGGACCCGATGATGGCGCTGTCGCCGGTGCATCGCATTGGCGACCAGATGATCGAAGGGCTGATCTACCACGAAAAGCTTTCCCGCCGTGCCGCTCTGGACCGTGCAGCCGCACTGATGGATCTTGTCGGTATCAAGGATGCCCGCAACCGCCTGAATGACTTTCCGCACCAGTTCTCTGGCGGGATGGCGCAACGGGCGATGATTGCCGCAGCGCTGATCTGCCGCCCGTCGCTGCTGATCGCGGATGAGCCGACGACGGCGCTTGATGCCACGGTGCAGAAACAGGTGCTTGAACTGCTGGGCCGGCTGCGCGACGAGCTGGGCATGTCGGTGCTGTTCATCAGCCACGATCTGGCAGTCGTTGCCCAGCTCTGCGACCGGGTCGCGGTCATGCAATATGGCGAGATCGTCGAGACGGGCAGAACCGCCGCGCTGTTTTCGGCGCCCGCCCACCCTTACACCAGACAGCTGATCGAAGCCCGCCAACAGCTGGACAGCGCAGGTGCCGTCGCATGACACAATCAGACATCACAGGCCCGCTGCTTTCGGTCCGCGACCTCCATATCCGGTATGAGACAGGGCGCAGCATCTGGGGAACGCCGCGCTACGGTGAGGTGGTGCACGGCGTCTCGTTCGATGTGAAGCGCGGGCAGACATTCGGACTGGTGGGTGAGTCGGGTTCGGGGAAAAGCACGATCGGCAAGGCGATCCTGCGGCAGATTCCTGTTCTGCGGGGCAGCATCCGGTTTGACGGAAAGAACATCGCCGACTGGCCGGCAGGCCGCACTCCGCTGAGTTACCGCCGCGCCGTACAGGTCGTTTTTCAGAACCCGCGTCTGTCGCTGAATGCACG
Organism: Pararhodobacter sp.; assembly: GCF_036802785.1. GTDB lineage: Bacteria > Pseudomonadota > Alphaproteobacteria > Rhodobacterales > Rhodobacteraceae > Pararhodobacter. Next base: position 170,462 of record NZ_DAIRVN010000002.1, on the reverse strand, counting down.
TATGCAGGCCTGGGATACCGTGGCCGAGGCGGTGCGCTTTCATCTGGGCTTGCGCGGAGCCCGGCTGAAAGACCGGGTGGCGCAGCTTTTTTCCGATGTCGGCCTGCCGACACAGCTTGGCAGCCGCTACCCGGACGAGCTGTCGGGGGGGCAGCAGCAGCGTGTGGCCATCGCGCGCGCGCTGGCATGCGACCCCGAACTGGTCATCTGCGACGAGGCGGTGAGCGCGCTGGATGTATCGACGCAGGCGCAGGTCATTGCCCTGCTCCGGCGTCTGCAGGCCGAGCGGGGACTGAGCTATGTTTTCATCAGCCACGACCTTGGTGTCGTGCGCAGCCTTTGCCATTCGGTCGGTGTGCTGCAGAAAGGGCGCTTCACCGATCTGGGGCCGGTCAGCGACGTGTTCGAAAACCCGCAAAGCCCGTATACCCGCGCCCTGCTCGATGCCATCCCGCGCTTTCCCGGCCGGAGGGAAAGCGCCTGATCAGACCGCTCTGGTCGAGGCCCGGACCACCAGTTCCGGGGCCAGAATGATGGACCGGCGCGCAACGGCGTTGTCCTTGATTTCATTCATCAACAGGCAAGCGGCCTCGCGCCCGAGATCACGGTGGTTGATGCGGATGGTGGTCATGGGCGGATTCACCAGATCAATCAGCGGCATGTCGTTGTGGCCAACGACCGAGACATCATCAGGCACTTTCAGCCCGGCATGGCCAAGCGCTTCGTAAGCGCCAAGCGCCAGCAGGTCATTGGCGACAGCGATTGCCGTCAGATCCCGCCTGACGTCCAGAAGCGCTTTCATGGCGACTGCACCGGCCTCGCGCGAGTAGGACTGACACTCCACCACCGGCGTGGCCTCGGGCGACAGCGACCAGGCTTCGGCCGCCTCGCGGAAGCCGCGTTTGCGCAGAAACCCGGTGGACAGGGTCTGTGGCCCGGCAAGATGCCCGATCCGCCGGTGGCCCAGACCGCACAGATGGTCCATGGCCATGCGCATGCCCTGAATATCGTCAGACGTCACTGATGACGCGCGTATCTGGCCTTCGGCACGGTTGACCAGCACCACCGGCAAACCATTGGCCAGGCAGCGCTCAACCAGTTTGTCATTTCTGCTGACGGTCGCAAGGATCACCCCCTCAACCCGCCGCGAGACCAGCTCGAACACCATCGAAGGGTCGGTGCCCTCGGTCTGACCCAGATCGGCGACGATGGTGGCAAAGCCCTCGCCGGTCAGCACTTCTGCCACGCCTTTCAGGATGGGCGAAAACACCGTGTTGGAGATGTCGGGCAAAAAGACACCGATCAGCTTTGAGCGCCCCGTGCGCAGACTTGCGGCAACGGCATTGGGAAAGAAACCTGCCACCTTTGCCGCGCGTTCGATCCGCTCTCGCGTAACGTCGCCGATCAGGTGCCGGGTCTGCGGGTTCAGCGCGCGCGAAACCGTTGACGGGTGAACGCCCAGTTTTCCGGCAATCTGCTTGATCGTCGTCGTTCTATTGCGCTGCACTACGCCACCTCTTTCCTGAGCGCCCTCTCGCCACGCCCGGGGCTATGCTTCTGTTCTCTGGCCGGTGCGCGGCCAGAACTCTCACAACACAGCCTCGATCAGAAACGGTCCGCGCCGCGCGAATGCGGCGCCCAGCAGCCGGTCAAAGGCTTCGGCGCTGTCGGCGCGTGCCGCTTCCACACCCATGCCGCGCGCCAGTGCGCACCAGTCCAGATCAGGACGCCCGATTTCCAGCATCGAGCGGGCATTCTGGCCGAACTGGTTCACACCCATGTTGCGCATCTCGTCCTGAAGAATGGCATAGGTGCGGTTCGCAAAGATCACCGTGACGACGTCAAGGTTCTCACGCGCCTGCGTCCAGAGGCCCTGCAGCGTATACATGCCCGAGCCATCGGCCTGCAAAAGCAGAACCTTTCTGTCCGGTGCTGCAACGGCAGCGCCCACGGAAAGGGGAATGCCGATGCCGATGGCACCGCCGGTCAGCGGCAACTGGTCATGCGGCGTCATGGACGGTATGAACGGCGCGAGGCCCCGGCCAGAGGTGATCGATTCATCACAGATGATGGCGTTTTCCGGCAGCAACCGGGCCACCGACTGCCCGATCGTGCTAAGGGTCAGGGGGCCGGTGGGCGGCTCTGTCGTCCGTTGAGCAACCGGGTTCCGCGTGGCAATCGCGCCGCCACTGCCAAGCGCCTGCTCCAGCAGGTCAAGCGTGGTTGCCAGATCATGCGTGGCATCGCCCAGCTGAATCACCTTGCAGCCATCGGGCAGGAGCGCGCTGGGTTTGCCGGGATAGGCAAAGAAGGCAACCGGGGCGGGGCAGCCGATACAGATCGCCTGCCCGACCCCTTTCAGCGCTTCAACCGCCATATCCACGACATAGGGAATTGGCCGGATGGACACCCTGCCCTGCCCGCGCTCATGGCGCGCGGATTGCTGTGAGAACAGCATTGCATCCGTGTGCGCTGCGATACGCCCTGCCGCTTCAAGCGCCGCACCGTGCAGCGCGCGCCCTGACAGGATGAGCACTGTACGATCATCCCGCTGCCCCGCGCGATGCAGTGCCCGCGCCGCCGCTTCGATGCTTTCTGCCGGAACCTGCCTGCGCGCAGGCAGGCTGACCAGGCCAGCCGGTGCCGCATCGACAGCGCCCCACGCCGCATCGGCGGGAAGGATCATCGAGGCAACGTTGCTGTTGCGCCACGCCTCAACGATCGCCTGCTCGGTGATGCGCCGGACGTCTGCCGCCGTTTCGGCACGGCCAACCCATGCTGACATGGGCTGCGCCAGCCCCTGGATATCAGCGGTCAACGGCGCGTCGAAACGCAGATGGTAGCCAGCATGATCGCCGATGATGTTCACCATTGGCACACAGGCCCGGCGCGCGTTGTGCAGATTGGCCAGGCCATTGGCCAGCCCGGGTCCGGTATGCAGCAGAGTGGCGGCAGGACGATCAGCAATGCGGGCATAACCGTCAGCCGCGCCGGTGGCGACACCTTCGAACAGGCCCAGGACGCAGCGCATCTCTGGCCGACGATCAAGGGCGGCAACAAAATGCATCTCTGACGTGCCGGGATTGGCGAAGCAGACAGAAACCTCGTTTTGCAAAAGCACGTCGCACAGCTGATCTGCACCGTTCATCCGGATCTCCTAACCAAGAATTCTGCAACCGATTGCATTTGCGGCGGGTGACGGCACAGAATAGGCAGCGCGGCCGGGAATGTCATCATGTTGCGGCAAGGTCGGCACGGATATCGGCGGATATCGCTGGGTAAACCCCGAGGTTTTTACGGGGTGCGGCGTTGGTTTTCACGCGGACCCATTCGGCCATGCGCTACCAGACGCCCCCGGTCATGAACCGGGCGGCGTGAGGAATGACCGGGCCGCGGAAAGGCGCGGCACCGTTTTGCTATCGGAAGCGGTTGTCAGCCCACCTGCGATCCGCGGGCTGTTGATCGGTGTCCGTTGCGGTGGGCCGTTAAAGATGTGGTCAGCTGTGGGTAATCTTCGTGCCCAGCACCTTCATGCATTCGCGCATGAATGCCGCCAGCCCGGTCCAGCCCTTGGCGGAAACCATGGTGCCGTCAACATAGGCTTCATCGGGCGCGACATCGATATAGGTGCCGCCCGCCAATATAACCTCAGGTTCGCAGGCACCCAGTGCGGCGACCTTCTTGCCCCGGATCACGCCATCGACCGCTACCAGAATCTGCACGCCATGGCAGATGGTGAAGATCGGTTTCTGCGCCTCATGGAAATGCCGCACCATCGCCTGAATACGCTTGTCAGTGCGGATGTATTCCGGCCCGCGCCCACCGGCGCAATAGACTGCGTCATATTCTGCCGGGTCCACCTCGGAAAAGGACTTGTTGATTTCGGCCAGATGGCCGAAGCGTTCGATATAGGTCTGGTGCCCCTCGAAATCATGCAGCGAGGTCTGGATCATCTCGCCCTTGTTCTTGTCCGGGCAGATCACATGGACAGTGTGGCCCACGGCTTCCATCCCCTGCTGGAATACGAAGATCTCGTATTCCTCGGTGAATTCGCCGCATAGCATGAGAATTTTCTTGCCGCTCATTGCGCGCTCCTCGTGTCGGGTTGGGTGGCGGCCCGGCTTTGCACCGGGCCGCGACGGGGATGATCAGAACGGGGAATCAGGGAAATAGAACTGTTCCGCATTCTGCGGGGTGATCAGCGGCGCATCCAGCAGGAAAGAGCCGCGCATCGGGGCCTGGCCGGTGAACTGGGCGACGGTCATATACATGGCCGTTGCAATCATCGACGGCGGATAGGGCGTGGAGATCGGGGTCATCGGGTTCTCAGCCATGACCATTTCGATGACTTCACGCATGCCGTTGCCGCCCAGAGCATAGCGGATTTCGCTGCGCCCCGATTGCTCGATCGCTTCCAGAACACCCAGAAGCATATCATCGTCATTGGCCCATACCGCATCAATATGCGGGTATTTCGCCAGATAGTCCTGCATCAGGGTAAAGGCCTCGTCCTGATTCCAGTTGGCATACTGGATATCGAGGATCTCGATGCCGGATTCGTTGATGACCTCGGTGAAGCCCTGAATGCGCTCATCGTCGATGACGGTGGGAATGCCGCGCAATACGACGATCTGGCCTTCGCCGTCAAGCTGCTCGACCAGCCATCCGGCTGTGTTGGCACCGACGGCGATGTTGTCGCCGGCGACATACAGATCCTGAATGCTGTCGTCAGACAGGCCCCGGTCAACCACCGTGATGAAGGCGCCGGTGTCGCGCACGTTTTCGACCGGCCCGGTCAGCTCTTCCGAGGTGAAGGGCAGGATCACCAGCGCCGACAGGTCGCGCGTTGCTGACAGATCTTCCAGTGCCGAAGCCTGGGCTGCCGCTGACTGCGAGGTCGAAATCACGATATCGACGTTCGGAAACGCCTCTTCGATCTGCCGTTCCGCCTGCATCGCGTGATAGACGACGCCGCCTGTCCAGCCATGCGTGGCTGCCGGGATCGACACCGCGATCACGATGTTGCGGTCCTGAGCAAAGGCACCGGCGCTCATTCCGGCCAGCGCCAGTGTGGACGCGAGCAAATGTTTCCTCAAATTGGTCATGGTCGTTCTCCTCCTCTGTGAAGTCTTGGTCGTCGGAAACGGGTCGCTATCGCAGGAAGCGATGCGCCAGCATGGCGATGATGATGATGACGCCCTGCACTGCAGCGACGAGGTATTCGGACACCATGTCCGACAGCACCATCAGATTGGCGATTGTTTCGATGATCAGGGCACCGGCGACGGTTCCCCAGATGCGCCCGCGCCCCCCGCGCAGGATCGTGCCGCCGATCACCACGGCAGTGATGACCTGCAGTTCCCAAAGCTGGCCGGTGGTCGGCGTTGCCGCGCCCAGCCGGGGCACATAACAGATGGCGGCCATGGCCACGCAGACGCCCTGGATGACATAGGCCATGGTACGCACACCACCAACCGACACCCCGGAGAATTTTGCGACCTCCTGATTGGCACCCGCCGCCTGCACGCGCCGCCCGAATTTGGTACGGTAGAGCAGGAAGGCGCCCAGCAGGACAACCGCGATGGTGATCCAGATGGGAATGGGAATGCCCAGAAAGCTGCCGAAATACACCGGCCGGTATGCCGCGCGCAGGCCCCGGTCGATGGGGATGGAGCCGCCGTCAGACATGTAGGTGATCAGGGCGCGGAAAATGCCCATCGTGCCCAGCGTGACGATGAACGGCTCTATCCGCCCGACCGTGACGATCAGCCCGTTCGCCAGCCCGCAAAGCGCCCCCACCACCAGCGCGGCCCCTGCCCCCATGAAGATTGCGTTGGTGCCATAGACCGGCGCAAGGCTGTTCATGATCATGATCATGACACCTGTGACAAACGCCATCATCGAGCCAACCGACAGGTCCAGCCCGCCTGACGCAATCACAAAGGTCGCCCCGATCGCGATGATCGCGATGAAGGCCGAGCGCGTGACCACATTGGTGATGTTTGATGAGGTCAGAAAGTTGGCGTTGATCGTCGCGCCCACGATCACGATGACCGCAAGCGCGATCCAGGGCCCGAAATCGGCCCAGCGGAACGTCCAGCCTTCGCGTTCCGTGGCTTGTCGCAGCGTGGCCGTGTTCATCCGTCGCTCCTTCCCGGCGGGGTCTGGCGGCTGCTGGTTGCCGCATAGACCACATTCTGTTCGGTAATTTCGTCGCCCGTCATTTCCGCCACGATCCGCCCGGCCCGCATCACCAGAACGCGGTCGGCGATGCCGACCAGCTCGGACAGTTCCGAGGAAATGACGACGCAGGCCTTGCCCGCCCGCACCAGCGTGTCGATGAATTCGTAGATCTGGCTCTTGTTGCCGATGTCGATGCCGCGCGTGGGTTCATCAATGATGACGATCGAGGGATTGGTCAGCATCACCTTGGCCAGCAGCAGTTTTTGCTGGTTGCCACCGGAAAGCTGCCCCGCCGTCAGCCGGACAGACCGCACCCGGATGTCATATTCGCTGACCGCGCCGCGCAATTCGCGGGTTTCGCGGGCAGGGCGCAGCAGCAGGCCCGGATGCAGCTCTTTCAGCGCGCTCAGGGTCAGGTTTGGTGCAAGCTGGACATCCAGAAGCAGGCCCTTTCCCTTCCGGTCCTCGGTCAGGTAGACCACGCCGCGGCCCTTCCAGGCGTTGACGCTGCGCCGCGTAACCGGCGTGCCCCGCAGGGTGATCGCTTCGGTCTGTGCCGGGCGCAAGCCCATCAACCCCTCGATCAGCTCGGTCCGGCCGGAGCCGATCATGCCGCCGATCCCCAGAACCTCGCCCGCGTTGATCGTGAAGCTGGCCTGCTGCTTGCCATGTTCGACGGTCAGGCCAAGCACCTCAAGAACCGGCGTGCGCGACGCCCCGTCGCGCTTGGCGGGATAGAGCATTTCCAGTTTGCGACCGACCATCAGCTCGGCCATCTGCCGCTGGCTGATCCCGGCTGCGGGCCAGGTGCCGATCATCGCGCCGTCACGCAGCACGGTGATGCGGTCCGCCAGCGCCTCAACCTCGTCCAGCCGGTGCGAGATATAGAGCACCGCCGCCCCGGCATCGCGCAGCTGGCGCACGACAGTCAGAAGCGCCGCCACCTCGTCATTGGCCAGAACCGCGGTCGGCTCATCAAAGATAACCACCTTGCGGTCATCCAGAAGCGCGCGGGCGATCTGCACCAGTTGACGCTGCGCCAGCGGCAGGTCGCGCACCAGATCGCGCGGGCGGGCGGTGCTGCCGATCCGGCCCAGAACCTCACGGCTGCGCCGGTTCATCGCGCGGTCATCTACCGTCCACCAAGGCCCGGTTTCGCGGCCCAGGAACAGGTTTTCAGCGACTGTCAGGTCATTGGCGAGCAGGATTTCCTGATGCACCAGCACGATCCCTTCGCGCTCGGCGCTCACGGCATCGTCAAAGCTGACCGGCTGCCCCTCCAGCAGAATACGTCCCTCGGTGCGCTCGACATGGCCCGAAAGCAGCTTCATCAGCGTCGATTTTCCCGCGCCGTTCTCGCCGATGATGGCGTGAATCTCACCCGCGCGAAGGTCCATGCTCACACCTGACAGCACGGTGATGGCGCCATAGGCCTTGCCCAGACCCTCGACGGCGAGGACCGGTGTTCCGGCGGCAGGCAAGCCGGATTCCTTCGCGGTGCCGGGGGGCGCCGCGGTCATGAGCGGGGACATACTGGTCATTTCATTCGAATGCTGGGATCAGACGATCACGGGACCGGGTGATGTGCGAGAACATGGCATCCCGCGCGGCGACACTGTCACCTGCACGGAATGCCGCGAGAAGGGCTTCATGTTCCTCCAGCGCCTCCTGGGTGACGCGGGTGTGAAACATCAGGCGAAAGATGTGGACATGCACATGGCTGTTGAAAAGCGCTGCGCGCACGATCTCGTTGCCAGCGATGCGCATGATATCGTCATGAAATTGCGCATCGGTCCGGGCAAAGCGCGAATAGCGGCTGTTGCGGTCGACCGGCAGCGCGCCATGGCTCATGTCTGCGGCGGATTCCTCCAGCGTCTTCAGCGCTTCGGGTGACAGGTTGGCCGCCGCGCGGGCCGCGCCCTCAGGTTCAAGCTGAAGCCGGAAATCATAGAGGTCGTCGAATTGCTTGCGCGTCAGCTGGGGTGCTGCCGAATAGCCGATGAGATGAGCCTTGCGCACAAGCCCCTCACGCTCCAACCGGCTGAGCGCCTCGCGCACCGGGGTTTGCGACACATCCAGATCGCGGGCGAGCTGGTCAATCGCGATCCGGCCACCAGGTGCAAATTCCAGCGACATCAGCCGCTCATAAATGCTGTTATAGACCCCATCGACAACGCTGGCCGGACGGATCGAAAGCCGATTATTTTCGCGCGGCATGGCGTTTGCCATCAACTCCCCCTTTTCGCATTGGTCGCGGCCAGAATACGCCACCTCCTCGTGGCAATCCATCCCGGCGCAACCCCTCCTGCGAACGACGTTCAACAACTGTCTTGACAGAATGAGTTGCAAATATGATACCCAATGTCAAATACTTTATCGTATAGGATCGTATATAGGCCTCGCGCAGCTTCACGAAATCAATGCGGGTCCGGACGGAATGCAGCGCGTATCGCAGATGTTATTCGCCCTGAAGCAACGGTCGCGCGCTCAAGTAAAACCACCAGAAAGTGAGGAAAACATGGGACTTTTTGGAACGTTCAGGGCCCCACGAGAAATACTGTTTGGCGCAGGCCAGCGTAAGGCGCTTGGCGCCGTCGCCCGCCGTCTTGGTCTGCGCGCGCTTGTGGTCACCGATGAGCGGCTGGCGCAGGATCCCGTGTTTCTGGCGATGATCGCAGATCTGACGGCGCATGGCGTTACGACTCGCATAGAGGCAGGCACCTTGCCGGATGTGCCTGTCGCCTCGGCACAGATTGCTGCCGATGCCGCCCGTCCTTTCGCGCCTGATCTGGTGATCGGTGTCGGCGGCGGCTCCTGCCTGGACATGGCAAAATGCGTCGCCTTGCTGCTGACCCACGGCGGCAAGGCGCACGATTACTACGGCGAGTTAAAGGTTCCTGGCCCGGTTCTGCCGTTGATCGCCTTGCCCACCACGGCGGGCACCGGCTCGGAGGTGACGCCGGTCGCGGTGCTGTCAGACGATGAGCGCACCCTGAAGGTGGGGATCTCCAGCCCCTATCTGATTCCCGTCGTGGCGATCTGCGACCCTGAGCTGACGCTGACCTGTCCCCGTGGCCTGACCGCCATCGCCGGGGCAGATGCCCTGACTCATGCTATCGAGGCCTTCACCGCCATCCGCCGCGCGCCGGACCCCCGGTTGACACAAGAGCGGGTGTTCATCGGTAAGAACGCGGTCTCGGATCAGTTCGCGATCGAGGCGATCGGCCTGTTGTGGGAGGGTCTTGCCCGTGCCTGCGCTGATGGCGAGGATCACGAGGCGCGCGAACTGGTGATGATGGGCGCCCTGAAGGCCGGACTGGCCTTTGGCGTCGCGGGCACCGCCGCCGCGCATGCCATCCAGTACCCCATCGGCGCGCTGACACATACGGCGCATGGGCTGGGGGTGGCCTGCCTGATGCCCTATGTCATGGAATGGAACCGCCCGGCCATCGGGCCGGAGCTAGACCTTATTGCCCGGGCCACGGGATTGGCGGATGGCGATGCGGTCATCCCGGAACTGGCCGCGCTGTTTGACAGTATCGGCATTCCCGTCAGCCTCAGGGAATTGGGGCTGGACGAGAGCAAGCTTGATTGGGTGGCCGAGCAGTCCTGCGGGATTGAACGCCTGATCCAGAACAATCCGCGCGCCATCAACCGTGACCAGATGCGTCACCTTGTTGGCGCCGCCTTCACGGGCGACCGGGCGCTTGTTCACTGAAGCATGAAGGAAAAACCATGACACTTGATGAGCCACGCCTCGATTTTGCCGATCCGGCCCTTCACGCCCACGGACTGTATATCGGCGGTCGCTGGATTGCCGGTGGCGGCATCCCGGTGATTGACCCCTCGACCGGCCAGCCGCTGGCCGAGGTGCCCGACGCCGATCTGTCCATGGCCGCCGCTGCCGTGGACGCCGCCGCCGCTGCCGCAAAGGGCTGGCGCGAGACGCCCAGCCGCCAGCGTTCGGAAATCCTGCGCCGGTGGTTCACCCTGTTCACCGAGCGCTCCGAAGAGTTCGCCCGGCTCATTGCGCTTGAAAACGGTAAGGCGCTGCCCGATGCGCGCGGGGAAGTGGCCTATGCCGCCGAGTTCTTCCGCTGGTATGCCGAAGAGGCGGTGCGCGTTCCGGGTGAATACCGCGCCACCCCATCGGGCTCACACAAGATCCTTGTTGATCATGAGCCTATTGGCATTGCGGTGCTGATTACGCCCTGGAATTTTCCCGCCGCCATGGCCACCCGCAAGATCGGCCCCGCCCTTGCTGCGGGTTGCACGGTGATCCTGAAACCAGCCTCGGAGACCCCGCTGACGGCCTATGCCATGGCGCGGCTGGGCGAAGAGGCCGGCGTGCCGCCCGGTGTGGTCAACGTGCTGACCACGACGCAGCCCGGCCCGGTGGTGGAGGCAATGCTGGCCGATCCGCGGGTGCGCAAGCTGTCCTTCACCGGCTCCACCGGCGTGGGTCGCACCCTGCTGGCGACGGCGGCAAAGACGGTGACAAGCTGTTCCATGGAGCTGGGCGGCAATGCACCTTTTGTCGTCTTTGACGATGCCGATCTGGACGCCGCGCTTGATGGCGCCATGGTCGCCAAGATGCGCAACGCGGGTGAGGCCTGCACCGCCGCGAACCGTTTCCATGTTCAGTCAGGCATCCATGATGCCTTTGTCGCCGGGTTGACCGCGCGCATGTCCGCCCTGCGCATCGGCCCCGGCGCAGAGGCGCAGACGCAGGTCGGCCCGATGATCACCGCCAAAGCCGTGCAAAAGATCGACCGGCTGGTCATTGACGCGCTAGAGCGCGGCGCGCGTGCAACCACGGGCGGCAAGCCGATTGACGGTGCTGGCTTTTTCTATCCGCCCACGGTGCTGGAAAACGTGCCCCTTGATGCCGATCTGGCGCATGAGGAAATCTTTGGCCCCGTGGCGCCGGTATTTCGCTTTGATACCGAAGATCAGGCGGTGCAGCTTGCCAATGATACCGAATATGGCCTCGCGGCTTATGTCTATACGCAAGACATTACACGCGCGATGCGGGTCGGCAAACGGATCGAATCAGGTATGGTGGGCATCAACCGTGGCCTGATGTCCGATCCGGCTGCGCCTTTTGGCGGCGTCAAGCAAAGCGGGCTGGGGCGCGAAGGGGGCGTACACGGGATACTGGAGTTCATGGAGCCCAAATATTACGCAGTCGATTTCTGAAAACCCCGGGGGGAAGATGACAGGCCAGGACCTTTACCGCATTCGCGATTTCGTCCCTGAATTCGAGGTGATCGCGGCTGAAACGGCAAGGCGCAGCCGCGCGCTGGCAAGCCGCGCGACGATACGCCGGGATATTGCCTATGGTGATTCACCCCGCGCGGTGCTGGATCTGATCTTTCCTGACAACCCTGCTCCCGGCGCGCCGCTGCATATGTTCATTCACGGCGGTTACTGGCGCTCGGGCGAGAAGGCCGACCATAGCTGCGTCGCCGGGCCTGTGCTGGCTGCCGGGGGCATTGCGGCGATTGTGGAATATGACCTGATGCCGGGCACCCGGCTGGGGACGATTGTCAGCCAGATACGGCGGGCAGCGCAGTGGCTGGCTGACAATGCCGCCGGTTTCGGGGCAGACCCGGCGAAACTGACCGCCAGCGGCCATTCCGCTGGCGGTCATCTTGCTTCGCTGCTGGCCGCCACCGCGCCAGGCGAGACATCCGCCCCCCTTCCGCCCGTCCGGGGGCTGATGATGGTCAGCGGTATTTTTGATCTGTCCGACATCCCGGGCAGTTTCCTGAAAGACGAAAACCGCATGACTGCCGCCGAGGCGCGCGACTATTCGCCCCTGTCGGCTACGCACCATCCGGTCCCGGTCCGCATCATCGCTCTGGGTCAGGAGGAGACCACGCCCTTCCACCAGCAGGCGCTGGCACTCCATGACAGGCTTTCCGCGTCAAACCATTTGTCCGAGTTGCAGATCGAACCCGGGCTGAACCATATGGATGTGGTGCTTGCCCTGTCCGACATCCGCCACCCGCTTGGCGCCCGGTTGCAGGATCTTGTTGCCGGGTCTTGAGAGTGTCTGCTGTCCGCAAACCGGCCGTCCCGGCATGACGGGCAGGTCAATGCTCCTCGATATCCTCCAGCGGGGCGTCGAGCGTGAACAGCACCCCGGCAGGGCGATATTCAAGCCGCGTTGTGCCCCCGGTCTCTGTTGCCACGGCTTCTTCGATCAGAGTTGAGCCGAAGCCCCTGCGGGTAGGTGGAGAAACCACAGGGCCCCCCGTTTCCTCCCACGTGATCAGCAAGAAGCGCTTGTTGTCCCGCTGCTCGACCGTCCATGTGATGTGGACAAGGCCCGAGTCCACTGACAGCGCCCCATATTTTGTCGCATTGGTCGACAACTCATTGAGCGCAAGCGAGAACGCGAGGGCGGCACCCGAATTCAGCTTGATTGCAGGACCATTGATCCGGAACCGCTGATGATCATCACTGTGCGATCGGACAGAAGCGGCGATCACGCTACCGAGTTCCGCGCCGTCGCTGCTTCTGCGGGTCAGAATGTCCTGGGCGCGCGACAGTGCCAGTATCCGTGCGTTGAGACTGGCTTCTGCCTCCTCCAGAGAGGTGGCACCACGCAATGTCCGCGTTGCGATGGCGCACACGGTGGCCAGCGTGTTTCTTACCCGGTGGTCCAGTTCGCTCATCAACAGTTGCTGCTGGCGTTCTCCCAGCACCCGCTCTGTCACGTCCGAACCCTGGACAAAGATTTGCGTCACGACGTTCTCGTCATTCCGGATCGGCTGATAGACGAGATCGACATACCGTTGTTCCGGAGCCTGATCTTCGCTGCGCTGGAGCAAGACCGGCAGCGCTTGGCCCGTGACCGCCTCGCCGGTACGAAACGCTGTATCGAGCATGTCGATAAAGCCTTGCGTGGCGACTTCAGGCAGCGCTTCGGCTACCGTCTTGCCCACGACATCCCGGTTGCCCACGAGCTTCATATAGCCCGGGTTCACCATCTCGAATATGTGGTTCTCGCCGCGCAGCATGGCCATGAAGCTCGGTGCCTGCTCGAACAGGCGTTGCAGGCGTTCGTGCTCTGCTGCAATGCGGCGATCCGCCAGCACCCGCGCCGTTGTCTCGACCACGATCGCCATGACACCGACGGGGTGCCCCTGTTCGTCAAGCACCGGTGAGTAATCCAGATTCATCCAGACCTGCTGCGCCGCGCCGTTGCGGATGAGCGTCAGTTCCTGATCGCGGTAAGAGAGCGTCTCACCGCCAAGGCAGATATTCATGACGTTGTCGTTGAAATCGGCAACTTCGGCCCAGCCTTCGCGGACGTTTGCGCCCAGTTGTCCGGGATGCCGGTCGGCAGCGAACTCGGTATAGCCATCGTTGTAGATCATCACCCCGCTGGGTCCCCAGAGCATGACGATTGGTATCGGGGTGCGCAGAATGATCCGGACGGCTGCCTTCAGCGCTTCCGGCCACGTCTCGATGGGACCCAGAGGTGTCGCAGACCAGTTGTGCAGACGGATGCGCCCTGCCATGTCCCCGCCACCCGCGAGAAATGGCAGATCGTGCGCCTGATCGATAGCAGCCTGTGGCATCGTCACGATTGTCTGGCCTCAATGTGAAAGAGGCAACGATACCGCGCGCTTACCGCGACCGCAATCTCTTCCGCATAGCCGGGGCGAGGGGCCTGCCACGGGATTTTTCCTTCGTCCGGGGCAAGAGCCTGGCCGACGTGATGCGAACCGGCGCATCAGTCAGTCTCGGCCGCAGCCCGGGCACATAGGTTGCGTGGCGCGCTGGTGTTCGCCACGCGCCTCTGGCGGCGGCGTTGAAGCTGGCACCAGCAGGTCAGGCCGATCAGTCTTTCCCACTCAAAGCAGCTTGTCCAGCGTGATCGGCAGGTCGCGGATACGCTTGCCGGTTGCGTTGAAGACCGCGTTGGCGATGGCAGCGGCCACGCCGGTGATGCCGATCTCGCCGATACCGCGCGCACCGAGCGGGGAGCGCGGGTCAGGAATACCCGTCCACATGACCTCAATCTCGGGCACATCAAGATGCGAGGGGATGTGATAATCGGCGAGGGTCGCGTTCATGATCCTGCCGCTGCGCGCGTCGAACAGTGTCTCCTCGGTCAGCGCAAGGCCGATCCCCATGATCATGCCGCCCTTGAACTGGCTGGTCGCTGTCTTGGGGTTGAGGATTGCGCCGCAGTCGAATGAGCCCAGCATCCGCGTCACACGCACCTCGCCGGTCACTTCACTGACCCGCACTTCGCAGAAATTCGCCGACAGGCTGTGCATTGCGAATTTCAGCATTTCGAGGGGTGCGCTGCCCGCTGCGGTCACCGTTATCTCCTCGCGCGATGCGCGGGTGAGGATCGACTGGAAACTCTCGCTGCGCGACGGATCCTGGATACTGACCAGCGTCTGACCGGCCAGCCGCACTTCACCGGCCCGAAGACCGGCCAGCGGGCTGGAATTGCCGGCGAGGCGCAGCAACTCGCCCGCAAGCTTGTCAGCGGCAGCGGCAATCGCTGCGGCGATGGAGACGGTCTGTGACGAGCCACCGGCCATCGGCGTGCTCGGCAAGGCGGAATCGCCCATCTCGAAGGTGATTGCTTCCATCGGCAGGCCAAGACGGTCGGCGGCATGCTGGGCCTGCACCGTGGAGGTGCCCATCCCCATATCCTGCGCAGAGCATGACACGATTGCCTTGCCCTCACGCGTCAGCCGGATGCTGGCGCTGGCGCCGGGCATGCGGGCATAGGGGAAGCTGCCGGTCGCGCAGCCCATGCCGATGCGCCATTCGCCGTCGCGCTGCGTGCCCGGTGTGGCCTGTCGCCGCTCCCATCCGAAACGGGCGGCGCCGTCCCGGTAGGCCTGCACCAGCGCGCGTTGCGAAAAGGGCGTGCCGGAAAGCGGGTGCGTTTCGGGCTCATTGCGCAGGCGCAGCTCAATCGGATCCATGCCCATCGCATGCGCGAGTTCGTCCATGGCGCTTTCAAGCGCGAAGGTGCCGACCGCTTCCCCCGGCGCGCGCATATAGGTGTTGGGAACGATATCAAGGTCAAGATGGTGCTGCACGAATTCATAGCTTTTCGCGCGGTAAAGGGCGCGCCCGGTGAGCGTGTATTGCTCGGGGCAGGCGGAATAGGGCGGCATCACCGAATGGCCGGTGTGGATGAGCGCGGCAAGCTTGCCGTCTGAATCGGCTGCCAGCGCCACGCGCTGCTCGGTGGGTGTGCGCCCGCCGACAATGCGGTAAACGCCGTCACGGCTGAGGACAAGGCGCACCGGGCGCCCGGCGATCCGTGCCGCGGCAACCGCCACAATCTGATGGTCCCACATCCCCTTGCCCCCGAAGCCACCGCCGACAAAAGGCGACAGCACGCGGACCTGATCCTTCTTCAGACCAAACAGCTTCGCCAGAGCCTGTGCGCTTCCCGCAATCATCTGGCTGCTGTCATGGACGGTCAGCGTGTCGCCTTCCCATGCCAGCGTGACAGCGTGCAGCTCGATGGCGTTGTGGTTGTTGCCGGGCGTGCGGTAGAGATTGTCGACCTGAAAGGCCGCCTGCGCCAGTTCACTCCCGGGATTGCCGACCACCGTATGGTTTTTCTCGATCAGAATGGAAGCCGGGGTTCTGGCACTGGCTTTTGCCGCCTCAAAATGCGTTTTGGCCGCTGCTGCCTCATAGTCGATGCCGATCAGCGATGTTGCATGGTCGGCCTGTTCCTGCGTCTCGGCCAGCACCAGCGCTACCACCTGACCGTTGTAGCGGATTTCCGTGTCCTGCATGATTGGCAGAGCACTCGCGCCGACCGCGCCCAGATTGGTGACGCTGATCAGGGGGAGGGTGCCCAGGCGCGGCATGTTGCGGTGCGTCATCACCAGAATGACGCCCGGTGCGCCCTCTGCGGCGCTGGTATCAAGGCGGGTGATGCGCCCCCGCGTGACCGGGCTGTGCAGCAACGAAGCATAGCACAGGCCCTCCATCGCCACCTCGGCGGCAAAACGCGCCTGCCCGCCAACCTTGAGTGGCCCATCCAGCCGTGAAACCTGCCGACCCACCGCGCCGCGCCGCATGATCAGCGGGTCGGGCGTGCCGCCGGGAAGCCAGCGTTCCGGCACCCAGCCCAGGACTGTCTTGACAGACTCGATGACGATGTTCTGAGTTCTGCTCATGATTTGTCTCCAGTCAGTTCAACGAGAACTGCGGCCGTGGTGCGTTTGAGGAGCTCAACCTTGAAGGCGTTGCCTGCGAAGGGTCTGGCGTCGGCAAGCTCAATGTCCATCGCGGCGGCGAAGGCTTCCGGGGTCGCGGGGCCGCCACGCAGCGCCGCTTCGGCTTTCAAGGCGCGCCACGGTTTTGGCGCGATGCCGCCGAATGCCAGTCTTATGTCCTCGATCCTGCCGTCACGCATCGAGACGCCCGCCGCGACCGATACCAGCGCGAACGCATAGCTCGCGCGGTCGCGCACCTTGCGATAGGCGGAGCGTTGCGCGAACCGGGAGGGCGGTATCTCGACGGCGGTGATGATCTCGCCGCTGTTCAGAACCGTCTCAAGATCGGGGCTGTCACCCGGCAGCCGATAAAATTCTGCCAGCGGGACAATGCGTGTACCGGAATTTCCCGAAAGATGGACCCTTGCATCAAGCGCCATCAGCGCCACGCACATATCTGAGGGATGCGTCGCGATACAATCCGGCGAGCCGCCCAGAATCGCGTGATAGCGGTTGAAACCGTCCATGGCATCACAACCGCTGCCCGGCTGGCGCTTGTTGCAGCGCGAGGCGGCGGGGTCGTTGAAATAGGCGCAACGGGTGCGCTGCATAAGGTTACCGGCAACGGTCGCCATGTTGCGGATCTGGGCAGACGCACCGGCGAGGATCGCGCGGGACAGCATGGGGTACTGTGCGCGTACCAGCGGATGTGCAGCGACGGCGCTGTTGCGGGTGGCCGCACCGATGAGCAGGCCACCGCCATCCGTCTCGCCGATGTCGGAAGACAGCATGGTGACGTCGATCAGCGTGCTCGGTTGCTCGACACCCTTGCGCATCAGGTCAACCAGATTGGTTCCGCCACCGAGAAGTTTGTGGCCCTCAAGGACAGCGAGTGAACTGGCGTCCGTGCTGGACGCGGTGCGCCTGTAAGCAAAAGGCTTCATGCCGTCCCCTCCCCTGCAACCTGAAGGATCGCCTCGACGATGCCGTTATGCGCACCGCACCGGCACAGGTTCCCGCTCATGCGCTCGCGGATTTCCTCAGGCGACATGACGGGCTGTGCGCTGAGATCGGCTGTCACATAGCTGGGGCTTCCGTCGGCCACCTCGCGCAGCATGGCGACGGCGGCGCAGATCTGACCGGGCGTGCAGTAGCCGCACTGAAAGCCGTCATGCTCGATGGAGGCGCTTTGCAGCGGATGCGGGTTGCCGTCATGCGACAACCCTTCGATCGTGGTGACACTGCGCCCGTCTGCCTGCACGGCCAGCGTAAGGCACGAAAGCACCCTTTCGCCGTCAATGAGGACCGTACAGGCACCGCAAGCGCCCTGATTGCAGCCAATCTTGGCGCCCGTCAGATGCAGCTCTTCCCGCAGGAGATCGGCCAGAGAGACCCTTGGGTCATCGGGTATGGCCACGTCGGTGCCGTTGATGCTTATCGCCATCGTCTTCTCCCTGCGCGTTCATGAGAACCATATCAGCCCTGCGCACAAGATACTACGATATTCGCACTATTCAACCATCGTTTGATGCAATTTTCGTCATCATCGCTACAAGGCTTTCGCGTTCCCCAGGTGAAAGCGGTTCAAGCATGGACTTGAACATCGCCATATATGCCTGTTTGGTGGCAGCGACATAGGACTCGCCGGCATCCGTGAGCCTGAGCGCGACGGCGCGCCGATTGTCCTCCGGACGATCCCGCGCGAGCAGCCCGCGCTTTGCCAGACGGTCCGTTGCCGAAGAAATGGTCGTTGTCGGCACACCGAGAAAACGCGCCACATCCGTGGGCCCGCAACCGGGGTGCGTTTCGACGTAAAGCAGGATCTGCTTGTCGATCTCGGCAAGCGGCTTTTCAGAGGCGGCTTCGGTCAGCTTGAAACGCCGCGCAAAGCTATCCAGAGCGGCGGCGAGGTCGGCAATCTGTTTGTCGCTTGGCATTGTCATGGGCACACAATAAGTCAGCGCATTGCGCGTTACCAGACCACTGCAGTACCTTGGAGAGCGATAAGAGCAGGCGCTCCGGTCAATCGTCAGTCTCCGGCCCGGTGCGCGCTGAAATCCGGCTCGCGTTTGTCCATGAAAGCCCTCACCCCTTCGACAAAATCGGCGGTATCGACCAGATACGCGTTTTGCTCGCGTTCATGTTCAAGATGGGCATCCAGCGACTGGGTCATCGCACAATCAACCGTCTCGCGCAGTCTGCGGGTGATGGCAGCGGGCAGCGCCGCAAGCTGGCGGGCAAGGCGCAAGGCGGCGGGCATCAGGTCAGCATCGGCCTCAACACCCCAGACCAGACCCCATTCCAGCGCGGTGCTGGCAGAGATCTTCTCGGCGCTCAGCATCGCCGCAAGGGCACGGCCACGGCCAATGGCGCGGGTAACCAGCCAGCTTGCCCCTGCGTCAGGAATAATCCCCAGCCGCGCGGCAAAGGGCAGATGAAACGCCGCCGAATGCCCGGCCAGCACCACATCCCCCGCCAGCGCCAGCCCTACCCCCCCGCCAGAGGCGATGCCATTGACCGCGCAGACAATCGGCTTGGGTGATCGCGCCATCGCGCGCAGCAGGCGGTTCACACTGATATCGAAGTGGCCGCGCATCCGCTCTGTATCGATGCCGCCACTGGCACCGCTGCCAAAATGCGCGGCCAGCGACCCGAGATCGGCACCCGCGCAAAACGCCCGGCCCGCGCCGGTCAGCACAATTGCCCGGACCGCCCTGTCCTCTGCCAGGGCCTCGAATGTGTCGGCCAGCGCCGAGAAGCCCTCAAAGCTCAGCGCGTTGAGCCTTTCAGGTCGTGCCAGCGTGACAGTTGCAATACCATCGGCGTCAATGCCGGTCCGGTGATCCATGGGCAATCCCTTCTGACAGGTGGTGACGCGAAGCCACGGGTTGGCGATGTGGCTTCGCGCGCGCTTTCGGGCAGATCGCCCTCAGAAAGGCAGGTTTTCCTGAAGCTGAACCCAGGCCGAGTTCTGCACCTGAAGCAGGATCAGGCTGTCACCGCCGAAACGCTTCTCTGCCCCGAAGCTGATCTGCGGCCCGCCGAACGGGTCCTGATAATCGCGGATTTCCTCGATTGCCGCCATCAGCCCCTCAGCCGTCAGATCCGGCCCGGCTGCTTCCAGTGCCATAACCAGCAGATCGGCCGAGGCATAACCCACCTGCGCCTGCACCGTCGGCTCATCACCGAATGCCGAGCGGTAAGCGGTCAGAAACTCGGCGCGGAACGGATCACCATCCGCGAAATCGGCATTCGAAACTGGGCTGACCACATAAAGCCCCTCCATCGCGCCGCCCGCCGCCTGGGCGACCACCGGCAGATAGGACACCATGTTGCCCGCCATCGGCCCGCTGTAGCCCAGCTGACGCAAGGTGGTATACAGCCCGATCGTGTCGCGGCCTGTGGTGCCCAGATAGACCATGTCGCAATCGGCATTGCGGATGGCGGTGGCCACGCCCGCGAATTCGGTTTCAGTGGTTCGGTGGGTGCCGATCATCTTGATCTCGATGCCCAGCTCCTCGGCGGCCCCGCGCACACCCTCGGTGACCTCCTCACCATATTCGCTGGACTGGGTCTGCAGGCAGACCGACGAGATGCCCTCGCTTTCATGGAAATGACGCAGCGCGCCGACGGCCTGATCCTGATAGCTGACGAAATATGACACATGCAGCGGGTGGATCGGATGGGCCATCGACCGCGCGGCAGTCAGCGGGAAGACATTGGGAATGCCTTCGCGGTCGGTGATCTCCATCGAGGCCATGCTTTGCGCTGTGCCCGCGCCAAGGATCATGGCAAAAATGTTGTCCCGCTGCACCAGACGGTTTGTCGCGCGCACTGTCAGCGGAACCTGATACTGCGTGTCCTCAACGCGGAAATCGATCTGCCTGCCATGAATGCCGCCGGCTGCATTGACCGCGTCAATGCGCATGCGTGCGCCGTTGGTTGCGGGCACGCCCCAACTGGCCAGCGGGCCCGACAGATCGGTATGCGAGCCGATGATGATGCTGTTCGCCGTCACGCCACGGGTTTGCCCCGTGGCCGATGTCGCCAGCAACAGTCCCAGCGCTGCGGCGCCGATGAGTTTGTTTTTCATGTCTTCCTCCTCCTCCGTTGGCGATGTCTGCGGGACATTCCCGCTAGTACATCTGGTCGATCAGCGCTGCGTATTTCCGCGCCACAAAGCCGCGCTTGAGCTTCATGGTTGGTGTCAGTTCCTCGTCCTCCGGGCTCAGCATCACGTTGATCAGGCGAAACTGCTTGATCTGCTCGACGGGCGAGAAATGGGCATTGGTGCGCGCGATCTCGGCCTCGATCAGCGCAACCACCTCGGGGCGGGCGCAAAGCGAGCGGTAATCGGTGAAGGGAATCGAGCGGGTCTGTGCGAAATGCTCGACATTGTCCCGGTCGATCATGACCAGACAGGTCAGATACTTGCGCTGGTCGCCGATCACCGTGGCATCCGATATATAGGGAGAGAACTTGAGCTGGTTCTCGATCTGCGAAGGCGTGATGTTCTTGCCGCCTGCGGTGATGATGATGTCCTTGAGCCGGTCGGTGATACGCAGCGCGCCATCCCCGTCGATCTCGCCGACATCGCCGGTGCTGATCCAGCCATCGACAAGGGCTTGGGCGGTGGCGTCGGGGAGGTTGAGATACCCGCTGAAGCCGCCCGGAGTTCGCACCATGATCTCGCCCTGCGCGCTCAGCCGGATCTCGACGCCGGGCAGCGGGTGGCCGACGGTGCCCGGCCGGAAGGTGCCCTTGCGGATAGCGGTGACGATGCCGGTTTCAGTCTGGCCGTAAACCTCGGCAATCGGCAGGCCAAGGGCCATGTACCAGCGGATCAGATCAGCCGAGATAGGGGCGGCGCCTGACAGAAGCAGGCGCGCCCGGTCAAGCCCCAGCAACTGCTTGAGATTGCGCAGCACAAAGCGGTCGGCCAGCCAGTACGCCGCCGCCAGCCCCGCCGTGGGGCGCCGCCCGGCGATCAGGCATTCGGCGCGCTTCTCGCCGATGCGCAGCGCCACCCGGTACCCGGCACGCCCCGCCCAGGTGGCTTCTGACATCAGCGTGGTGACGCGGGAATAGAATTTCTCCCAGATCCGCGGCACCGCGAACAGAACCGTGGGCGACAGCTCCTGAATGTTCTGGAACACCGTTTCCGAGCTTTCGGCGAAGTTCAGCTTTTGCCCATGTCCCAGCGACATGCACAGCGAAATCATCCGCTCGGCGGCATGGCACAGCGGCAGATAGGTCAGCATCTCGTCGTCCGGTCCGATGGGCAGCGGGTCTGGCGCGGCGCCCATCTGGTACAGCAGGTAGCTATGGGGCACGCAGGCCCCCTTGGGGCTGCCGGTGGTGCCGGACGTATAGATCAGCACCGCCGTATCGCCGCTCTTGCCCTGATCGATTGCCGCCTCCAGCGCATCGGGATGGGAAGCGACAAACTGCGCCCCCCGGTCGCAAAGATGCGACAGGGCCTCTACCCTGGGGTCCGAAAAGTCGCGCAGGCCCTTCCAGTCAAACACAAAAATCTTTTCGACAGCGGGCAGCGCCGTGTGGACGGCAAGATACTTGTCGAGCTGCTCTTCATTCTCGACAAATAGGAAACGCGCGGCTGAATCGTTCAGCGTGTATTCCAGCTGGCCGGGGGTGTAGGTCGGATAAATGCCGCAGCAGACCCCGCCCGCGATATGGATTCCCATATCGGCAAACACCCATTCCTTGTTGGTTTCCGAAAGCACCGCCACCACATCACCGCGCTTCAGACCCAGCGCCATCAGCCCGCCCGCGATGCGGCGCGCGTGGTGGTCGAAATCACGCCAGCGGTAATCCTGCCAGATGCCGAAAGCCTTTTCGCGCATCGCAATCCGGTCGCCCCATTGCGCCACGCGCAGACGCATGAGCTGGGCAAGCGTTTCTTGCCCGTCGATCGTCACCACCGCGTCATTGACCGCAAGATCCACCATGCTCATCTCCAGGTCTTGCGCTTTTTCCAGCGCTTTTCGCCACGCACTCCGGCTTCGGCCTTGCCAAGGTAGAATTCCTTGATGTCCTCGCTTTCAATCAGCTCGGAACTGGGCCCCTCCATCGCCACGCGGCCCAGCTCCAGCACATAGCCATGATCGGCGACCTGCAGGGCGGCATTGGCGTTTTGCTCCACCAGCAGCACCGTCACCCCCTGCTCGCGGTTGATACGCCGCACGATCTGAAAGATCGTCCGCGTCAGCAGCGGCGACAGGCCAAGCGAAGGCTCATCAAGGATCATCAGCGCCGGGCGCCCCATGAAGGCCCGGCCAATGGCCAGCATCTGCTGCTGCCCGCCCGACAGAAAGCCCGCCATCCCCTCGCGTTTGGCTGACAGATCGGGGAAATAGGCAAAGACCTGTTCGATGTCGCGGGCCACCGCATCGTGGTCTTTGCGGCCCCAGGCGCCCACGCGCAGGTTTTCCATCACCGTCATGAAGGGAAAGACCTCGCGCCCTTCGGGGACGTGGCCGATCCCGAAACCAGCTACCACATCGGGCGCAAGATTCTGGATCTCGGCGCCACGGAACAGCACCTTGCCCTTCTTGCAGTCGACTGCGCCCGAGATGGTTTTCATCAGCGTTGTCTTGCCCGCGCCATTGGCGCCCAGTACGGTCACGATACTTCCCTCGCGCACCACCAGACTGATCCCGGAGATGGCCATGATCGGCCCGTAAAAGGTTTCCAGATTGCGGGTTTCCAGCAGGATATCGCTCATTCCGCATCCCCCAGATAGGCCGTCTGCACCTTCGGATCGGCCTGCACTTCGGCGACGCTGCCCTGCGCCAGAACCATCCCGTTCGCCAGCGCGAGAACCCGGTCGGCAGTGCGTCCGACAAGGCCCATGTCATGCTCGACCATCAGAATGGTGACCCCCAGCTCTGCCCTGATGTCCTTCAGCCAGAAAGACATGTCGATCGTCTCTTCGGGGTTCAGCCCGGAGGCAGGTTCATCCAGCATCAGCAACCGTGGCTCGGCACACAGGGCGCGGGCCAGTTCGACATTCTTGCGCGCGCCGTAGGGCAGATCGGCGATCAGTTCGCCGCGCAGATGCTGCATGTCCAGCAGATCAAGGATCTCCTCGACCTTGCGGCGCGCCGTCAGTTCGGTTTTGCGCACCGAGGGCAGAAAGAAGAACTCGGCCAGAAGGTTACGCGGCAGGCGCGCATGGCAGCCCACCAGGAGGTTCTGCAACACGGTCGCCTTTTCGAACAGCTCGATGTTCTGAAACGTCCGGGCAATGCCGCTTTGCACCACCTGATGCGGCCTGAGCGTCAGAAGGTCGCGGTCCTGAAAGCGGATGGACCCACCCTGAACCGGATAGATCCGGCTGATCGCGTTGAAGATCGTGCTCTTGCCGGCGCCATTCGGCCCGATGATCGCAAAGATCTCGCCCGCTTCGACATGAAAAGAGACATCCGCCAGTGCCTTCAGGCCACCAAAGGCCACCGAGATGCCGTCTACCGCCAGAGTGCTCATCTGAACCGTCCCGTCTTGAGGTATCGTTTCTGCCGGGTGAAGGTGGCGCGCTTGTAATAGGGGTAGGTTTCAAGGAAGAGGCGGAA
Source organism: Pararhodobacter sp. (assembly GCF_036802785.1). Lineage (GTDB taxonomy): Bacteria > Pseudomonadota > Alphaproteobacteria > Rhodobacterales > Rhodobacteraceae > Pararhodobacter. Next base: position 146,467 of record NZ_DAIRVN010000002.1, on the reverse strand, counting down.
CTTGCGCCAGCGCCCGTAAAGCCCGTCAGGCTCAAAAATGATGAAGCCCACGATGATCGCGCCGAACATGAAGGGCTCCAGCCCCACCTGATGCGCCACACGGCCGGGCAGAACCTCGCGCAGCAGCTCGATGACATTGGGCAGGAATGACACAAACACCGCCCCGATCAGCGCGCCACTGATCGTGCCCAGACCACCCACCACGATCATCAGCAACAGCTTGAGCGATTCCCCCAGACCAAAGGTTTCCGGCGACAGGTAGTAAAGCTGATGCGCCAGAAGCCCGCCGGCGACGCCGGTGATGAAGGCACTGACGAAGAAGGCGGTGATCTTGGTGCGCGCGATATCCACACCCAGGCTTTGCGCCGAGGTCTCGGAATCGCGCACCGCGATCATCGCCCGGCCATTGACCGACCGTTTGAGGTTGGCCACGCCCCAGACAAAGAACAGCAGAATCGCCAGATACAGGTAATAATGTTGCCATGAGGCCGCCAGCGACTGGCCGAAGATCTCGATCCCCGGAACCGACATGCCGATATGCCCGCCGGTGATGGGTTCCGCCGCGCCGATCACGGTTTCAACCAGAATGGCAAAGGCCAGCGTGGCAATCGCCAGATAGAAACCATGCATCCTGCTGGCCGCCCGCCCCAGCGCCGCACCCAGAAGCCCGGAAATCAGGCCCGCAAGTGGCAGCGCAACGAAGAACGGAATGCCGTGCCCCAGCAGGTAGGCATGGGCATAGGCCCCCACCCCCAGAAAGGCAGCATGCCCGAACGAGACCTGCCCCGAAAACCCGGTCAGAACCATCAGCCCCAGCCCCGCCAGCGCATAGCACAGGAAAAGTGACAGCTCCGACAGGCCATAGGCCGACACGAACAGCGGCGCGGCCAGCGCCAGCACGATCAGCAAAAGCACGCGAACCCGTTCGCCCGGGTCAACAAGGTGGTTGATGTCAAAGTCGTAGCTGGTCTTGAACAGGATGCGCATGGCGTCAGACCTTCTTGCGGAAGGTTTGCGGGATCAGCCCCTCGGGGCGTATGAACAGGACCACCAGCATGATGATATAGGCATAGACGCCCTGCAGCGGCGGATAGGCATAATCCAGAAAGGGCTCTGCGATACCGATCAGAAGGCAGCCCAGAAGCGCCCCTGGGATGGAGCCGAAGCCCCCCACCACCGCACCGGCCAGCGCCTTGATGCCGAACACGGTGATCTCGGTATCAACCTGCGTCACCGGCGCCATCAGCACCCCGGCCACCGCCGCCACCATCGCGCCGATCGCCCAGATCATCGACACCAGCCGTTTCACCGGGATGCGGCTGTAATAGGCGGCCAGCTGGTTCTGCGATGCCGCCTGTATCGCCAGCCCCAGCCGGGTCCGGCTGAGGAAAAAGTAAAGCGCGGCGCAGATCAGCACGGTGCCGACGATGATCGCAATCCGGCTGGAGTTGATGGTTATCACCCCAAGGTCGATATTGCTTTGAAACGGGGAGTTGAGAACCCGTGGCATGTAGCCCCAGATCATCCCTGCCAGCGCCTTGAGCATCACCCCGAGCGCGACTGTCAGGATGAAGATGCTGGACTGGGACTCACCGATCACGCGGCGCATGACCGCAGCATCAAGCAGATAGCCAAAGATCCCCAGTGACAGAACGCCAAGGGCAGCGCCAAGCCAGAAGCCCATGCCCCAGATCTCGGCGAAGGTCAGAACCGCGAAGGCCCCCAGCATCATCAGTTCGCCATGCGCGAAATTGACGATCTCGGTCGCGCGGTAAATGAACACGAACCCCAGCGCCACAAGGGCATAGCCGCAGCCCTGCGCCACACCGATCAGCAAAAGCTGCATCGCATCGGTTATCTGCATCGACTTCCCCCCTTGACGGAATGCTCCATCAGATCGTCAGCCCCCCGCCGACGATGACAATCTGGCCGCTGATGTAGTCGGATTCAGGCGCGCAAAAGAGATACACGCCATTGGCCGCCTCAGCCGGTGTTCCGGCACGTCCCAGCGGGATCATCGCGCTCATGCCGCTGGCCACCTTCGGCAAGATTCCGACGGCGATTTTCGTGCCTTCGACCTCGATCTCCTTCTTTTTGTCGCTCACCTCGGTCAGGCGCGTTTCGATCATGCCAAAGGCCACGCAGTTGACGTTGACCTTCATGCGGCCCCATTCCTTCGCCAGTGTTTTGGTCAGGCCATGGATCGCGGACTTGGCAGTCGAATAGTTCGCCTGACCGGCGTTACCGCCGGTGCCGGCGATCGACGAGATGTTGACAACCTTGCGGAACACCTCGCGCCCCTCGGCAGCCTCGGCGCCGCTGGCTTCACGGATGAAGCCGCTGGCGGCGCGAAGGATGCGGAACGGCGCCTTGACATGGACATCCATGATTGCATCGAACTGCTGGTCGGTCATCTTGCCGATCATCGCATCCCAGGTGTAACCCGCGTTGTTGACGATGATATCAACCCCGCCAAAGGCTTCGATCCCGGCACTGATGAAGCGCTCGGCAAAACCTTCGCCGGTCACGCTGCCCGGCACGGCGATGGCCTGCCCGCCCGCAGCCCGGATCTCGGCCATCACGGCCTCGGCTGGCTCGCTGTCCAGATCGTTGATCACCAGGCTGGCACCTTCCGACGCCAGTTTCAGCGCTACCGCCCGTCCGATCCCCCGGCCCGAGCCGGTGACATAGGCCGCTTTTCCCGTCAGTTTCCCCATGAATCCCTCGTCGTGTTTTCAGATTTCGTCACGGTCGATCGACCGCGCGACGATTTCGCGCATGATCTCATTGGTGCCGCCATAGATGCGCTGCACCCTTGCATCGGCGTAAAGTTCGCTGATGCGATATTCGCTCATGTAGCCGTAGCCGCCGTGGAGCTGCAGGCAGGTGTCGACCGTGCGGCCCTGCATCTCGGTACTCCACCATTTCGCCATGGCGGCGCGTTCGGCGGTCAGGGTTCCTGCCTCCAGCTCGGCCATCAGCCGGTCGAGGAACGCGGCCAGAAGCTCGATCTCGGTCTTGACCTCGGCCAGCTTGAAACGCGTGTTCTGGAAATCCATGATCCGCTGGCCAAAGGCGCGGCGCGCGCGGGTATGGCGCAGCGTGTCCTCATAGGCGCAGCGCGCGGCCCCCAGCGCCATGTAGGACAGCATCAGCCGCTCCCATGGCAGCTGGATCATGAGCTGGCCAAAGCCCTTGCCCTCTTCATCACCGATCAGATTGGCGCGCGGCACCCGCACCTCGTCAAAGAACAGCTCGGAGGTGTCCTGCCGCTTCATTCCCAGCTTTTCCAGGTTGCGGCCCCGCTGGAACCCCTCGGCCCCTTCGGTTTCCAGTGCGATCAGCGAAATGCCCCGCGCCCCGGCCGCCGGGTCAGTCTTGGCGACGACGATCACGAAACCCGCGTTCTGGCCATTGGTGATGAAGGTCTTGGAGCCGTTGAGCACATATTCATTGCCATCGGCGCGCGCCGTGGTGCGCACCGCCTGCAGGTCCGAGCCGGTGCCCGGCTCGGTCATCGCAATCGCTCCGACCCATTCGCCTGAACACAGCCGGGGCAGCCAACGGGCCTTCTGGTCGGGGGTCGCCAGCGCAACGATGTAATGCAGCACGATATTGTGCACCGAAATGCCCCAGCCGGTATCGGCAATGCGCGCCTGTTCCAGAAAGGTCACCAGATCGAAACTGCGCGAAAGCCCCTGCCCGCCCCATTCCTCAGGGGCGGAGGCACCAAGAATGCCCATGGCCCCGGCCTTGATCCAGAAGCCGCGATCCACCACGCCTGCCGCAGTCCAGGCGGCGCGGTTGGGCTGGAATTCATCAGACAGAAACCGGCGGATACTGTCGCCATAGGCGCGGTGTTCGTCGGTGATCCAGTCGTGGTTGAGAAAGGAATCGCGCATGATCAATCCGCCCGTATCACGGCTTCACCGACCAGACTGCGCGCGGTGCGCCCGTCAGGGGCGGTGATTTCCGCGCTGAGCGCCACGCGCAGATGCGCGACGCCATCAACCTCGAAACGTTCGCTGATGGTGCCCGAACAGGTCAGTTGTGCGCCCACCGGGGTAATGGCCATGAAGCGGTTTGAGAGGCTGACAAGGCGCCCGATGCCTGCCCAGTCGGTGACCACCCGTGCCAGCACCCCCATCGACAGCATGCCATGCACGAAAACATCGTCCAGCCCGGCCCCCCGCGCGAAATCGAGGTCGATATGCACCGGATTGTGGTCGCCTGAGGCCCCGGCATAAAGCGCCAGCATCTGGCGGGAGATCGGCCCGAAGGTGATGCCTGGCAGCGTGTCGCCCGGCGCGGCGTCGGCAAATGTCCGTTTGCTCATCATTCCCTCCCTCATCCCAGCCTGTGCACGACACTGCGCGTGATGGTCACCAGAACGCCGCGTTCCGGATGGCTGATGCGCGCGCGCAGATGGGCCAGCTCCAGCGCGCCGCCCTTCTTGTCCTCGAATCCGGCAACTTCGGTTTCGATGCTCAGACAGTCGCCGGCATAGATCAGGCCCGAATAGTCGTAGCGCTCCTCACCGTGCAGAAGGCGCGTGAAGTCGCAGCCGATCAGCGTGAGCAGCGATTTGTGGCCCTGTCGCTCCAGCGCACGCCCTGCCTCCAGATCGACCACCATGGCAAATGTCGGGGGTGCGACAACATCCGGATGCCCCGCCGCACGCGCCGCCGCGCGGTCATGATGGATCGCTCCGGTCTCGCCCAGAACATCGGCGAAAAAGGAAACGCGCCCCGCCTCAACCTCGAACGCAACAGGTTCGGTTGTCTGCCCCACCGTCGAGCGGTCAAAAAGCCCGCGCGGATTGGGCGCAATGCCTGACATCACGGTTCCTCCCTCGTTGATTTGTTCTGCCCGCTGCCGGTGTCAGCCGGCCTCGTAAAGCGTCACCACACAGGCGCCGCCAAGCCCCAGATTGTGTTGCAACGCCAGCCGCGCCCCTTCCACCTGCCGTGCATCGGCGGTACCGCGCAACTGGTGCGTCAGTTCATAGCACTGCGCCAGCCCGGTTGCCCCCAGCGGATGGCCCTTGGACAGAAGCCCGCCAGAGGGGTTGGTCACGACCTTGCCGCCATAGGTATTGTCGCCATCGGCAATGAACTGCTGCGCGCCGCCCTCGGCACAGAGCCCAAGCGCCTCATAGGTGATCAGCTCGTTTTGCGCGAAACAGTCGTGCAGCTCGACAACATCGACATCCCCGGCCCCGATCCCGGCCGCTTCATAGACCTGGCGCGCCGCTGCGGCCGTCATGTCATAGCCCACCAGACGCATCATGTCGTGGCTGGCGAATGTGCTCTCAAAATCGGTGGTCATCGCCTGGGCCGCAATGCGCACGCGGGTATCCAGACCGTGCCGCGCGGCAAACCCCTCCGACACCAGCACCGCCGCCGCCGCGCCGCAGGTGGGCGGGCAGGCCATCAGCCGGTGCATGACGCCGGGCCATATCTCGGGCGAGGCCATGACCTGCCCGGCGCTGATCTCGGTACGAAACAGCGCCAGCGGGTTGTTGGTGGCGTGGCGGCTGGCCTTGGCGCGAACGGCGGCGAAATCTTCCAGCCGGGTGCCGTACTTCTTCATGTGCTCCAGCCCCGCGCCGCCGAAATAGCGCAGCGCCAGCGGCACCTGTGCATTTCCCACCAGCGCCTCGCATTCGGCATCGAAAGCGTCGAACGGGCTTGGCCGGTCCTCAAATATCGAGCCAAGCGCGCCGGGGCGCATCTGCTCGAACCCCAGCGCCAGCACGCAATCCGCAGCACCACTTTCAATCGCCTGCCGTGCCAGGAACAGCGCGCTGGAGCCGGTGGAGCAGTTGTTGTTGACATTCACAACCGGAATGCCGGTCATGCCGACGCGGTAGAGCGCCTTCTGCCCGCAGGTTGAATCGCCATAGACATAGCCAACATAGGCCTGCGCGATATCGCCGTAATCCAGCGCGGCATCTTCCAGCGCCAGCCGCAAAGCCCGCGCGCCCATCATGTCATAGTTGTCTGACGCACCCGGTTTTGCAAACGGGATCATGCCCACCCCGGCGACAACAGCGCTGTTTTTCGATGCCCGGCGCATTGGTTTCTCCGTCTGGAATGGATCCTCTTTCAGATTTATTGCATTGCGAATGACATAAAACCAATGCAATATTCTCCCATCATATTCCTGCATGGAATGCCGCATGAATCTCGTGAAATTACGCCATGTCGTCAATGTTGACCGGTGTGGTTCGATCACACAGGCCGCGCAGATGATGAATGTGACTCAATCGGCGGTGACCAAGAGCGTTGCCGATGTCGAGCGTGAGATCGGCTATCCGCTGTTTGACCGCCGGGCGCGTGGCGTGGCGACCACCGATGCCGGGCGCATCTTCATTGACCGTGCCCGGCGGATCACTGCGGATATCGAGCAGTTGATCGAAGATTCGCGGGCGCAACGGACATCGCGCGAAATGGCACTGCGGCTGGTCATCTGCCCCTCGTCGCTGGAGGGGCTTCTGAACCGCGCCGTGCGCCGCTTCATCACCACAAGCCCGGCATGCCGTGTGCATCTGTTCGCCTCGACCATCGAAAGAGGGATCGAGCAGCTGCGTCAGGGCGACGTCGATATCTGCTTTGGCGCGCGCGACCGGCTTGAAGCCGTCGCCGATTTCAACTGCCATCCCCTGCCTGATCTGGTGGCCAATCTGTTCGTGCGCCAGGATCACCCGCTGGTCGGCCGCAAAGACCTGCGCAACGAAGACATCGCCGCCTATCCGATCATCGTGCCAGACCTTCAGGGCCCCTATATCGAGCGCATCCTCGGGCTGGTGAACCCGCTCAGCGTGTCGTCGATGCGCCAGCTTCATATCCTTGAGAATTTCCCGATGGTGACCGAGATCGTCAGCGCGACCGATACAATCGGGATTGTCAGCAACGGCTATTCCAGGACGGATGCATTCCTTCAGCGCTTCAAGACCTTGCCGTTTGGTCTGGGCGCGCCGATGCCACTGGCCGCAGCAACGCGCGCCCGCTGGCCCGCGACGCGCCAGATGACGCTGTTTATGTCAGCACTTGAAAAACATCCCCTGACCGGCCTGCCCCGCCGCCAGCGCCAACCAGCAAAGCCCGCCTGACCGGCCAACGGCAGTGCCGGAAGCGCGCCGTTTGCTGGCGCTTCCGCATCGGTTGACCTTCGGCGGAACGGGTGCCAGAAGCCGGAAGGGGTGGCGCCGTGCCCCGCGTTCCTCCCCCACTTGGATAGCAGGTTTTCTGTCATGTCATCTCGCGCCCCGAGTGTCGTTTCCCCCACCCTGCAACCCGGCCAGCAGATCAAGGCGGCGCCCGTCAGCGGCCTGTCCCGGCGCGACCGTGCGGTGATGGTGGCCGGGCTGGCCAGCCTGTCGATGGGCAATGCCGTGCTCATCGCCGTACTGGCGCCCCTCGCGCGTGAGATTGGCATCCGTGACACGCAGGTCGGCGTCATCCATGCCTGTGCCGCGCTGGCCGCTGTCGTTGCTGCGCCGGTCTGGGGCCGCTTGGCCGACCGGAGAGGGCAGCAGCGGATCTTTGCGCTGGCGATCTTCAGCAGCGCTGTCTCGCTGGCCCTGATCGCAGCGGCGCTGACGGCCGGGCGCGCGGGCGCGATGGCGGCGGGAAGCGTCTTTGCTGCGGTGCTTTGCGCGCGGATCGTCTATGGCCTGCTGGGCAGCGGCGGCCTGCCGGCAGCAGCCGGGCTGGTGGCGCGCGCGTCCAGCGTCGAGATGCGCTCTCGCGCCATGACCCTGCCCGCCGCCGCGTTCGCGTTGGGGTCGGTGGCCGGGGGAATCGTCGTGCTTCCGTCGGTCGGATTGCTGGGGCCGACCGGCCCGCTGGTTGTCGTGGCCGCATTCGGGGCCTGCGTTGCGATGCTGGGGCTGCGCCTGCAGTCTTCTTCCACGTCCCCCGTCGCCGCGGCATCCTCTGCCGCAGCCGCGGCAGGGCGGCTGCTGAACCCGCCGCTTGCACTGTTTCTGGCGCTGGTGTTCGCTGCGGTGACCGGCTCGGCGATGGTACAGGCGGTGCTGCCGTTCCACGTTCAGGACCGGCTGTCGCTGGATACCGCGCAGACGATCGGGCTTGTTTCGGTTCTGGGCATCGTGGCGACGGCGGCCACCATCGCTGGACTGGCTGTTGCCGCGCGGCAGCTTCTGCGCGGGCGGCTTCAGGTGATCATCGGGCTGGGTCTTGCCGCTCTGGGTGCGAGCGGGCTGCTGCTGGCGCCGGATTTTGTCACCATGGCCGCCTGTCAGGCTGCGCTGGGTTTCGGGTTCGGTCTGTTTGTGCCTGCCACGCAAGCGGCGCTTTCCTTGCAGGTTACCCCGGAGCGTCAGTCGGAGGCCGCCGGGCTGATGTCTGCCGCGACCACTGCGGGGTACGTCGTGGGCCCGGTGGCCGCAGTCTACCTCTATACCGCGGCGGGCGTCACAACCTTTGGTGCAGTCGCAGCGCTTCTTGTCGTCGCGCTGGCGGGTCTGGCACGGCGCTAATGGCAACCGGCGTCGCCGTCGAGCGCCGCCGCCAGCATCGGGACCAGCAGATCAAGCGCCCAGGGGATCGACAGCGGCGATGGTGCCGAGGTCGCCATCACGAAGGTGCGGTCCACCAGAGGCACGAGGCATCCGCGCGCCACCGGCCCGAAGGCCGCGAACACCGGGTGATCGAGCAGCGCCGCAAGCTCATCCTCGCCCGATTGCCACAGGATGAACAGGTCGGCATCCAGCCGTCCCAGCGCCTCGAAACCGACCTGCGTATAGAACCCGTCGCCGGGCAGCGCACGGACCGAGGGTGCAAGGGTCAGGCCCAGCTGTTCAAGCAATTGCACACGCGGGTCGGCGGCGCGGTGGATGCCGACCGAACCGGCGGCCGGATCGCCCGAGCCGATGGCAAAGGTCACGCCGCTGAATTCCGGATGACGGACAGCGATGTCCGCCAGATAGGCCCCTGTCTGCGTCACGAGCACGTCGGCCTCGGCCTCGCGCCCCAGCGCGCGGCCGACAAGGCGGGTGATTTCCTGCCAGTCCCCGGTCCAGGGTGCGTCACGCCAGCCCAGCGTCGGCGCGATCTGCGACAGACGCATGTAATCAGGCGCGCGCAGCCCGCTGTAGGGCGCAAGGATCAGGTCCGGTTGCAGCATCAGAAAGGTTTCGTAGGGCAGGAAGGAATCGTCGAAACGAAGCGGCAGTGCCCCGCCCTGTGCCTCGATCGCGGCGCCGACCCAGGGCATCAGGCCGTTCGCATCGCCGCCCCAATCCTGCCGGGGCACGGCCAGCGGCACCAGCCCAAGGGCCAGCACCACGTCCTGGGCGATCCAGCCCAGGGTGATGACACGTCCGGGCATCGCGGGAATCGTCGTTTCGCCGAAGGCATGCGGCAGGGTGACCGGAAATTCCGCCCGCACCGGCAGCGCGACAACCAGTGACAGCAGGGCGGCGGCAAGAGTGTTGAATGGGTGCACAGGCGGGGCTCGCTTTCCGGGGCAAAGATCAGGTGGCAGGCCGGGGGATGACCATCGGCGTGCCGGTCAGCGGATCGGGCGCGATCACGCAGGGCAGATCGTAGAGGGTTTCAATCAGTCCGGCCGTGACGATATCGCGGGGTGCCCCCTGCGCCACCACCCGGCCATCGCGCATCGCCACCACATGCGTCGCATAGCGGAAAGCGTGATTCAGCTCATGCAGAACCGCGACGATGGTGCGCCCCTCATCGCGCACCTGCCGCGCCAGCAGTTCCATCACCTCGACCTGATGGGCAATGTCGAGCCAGGTGGTCGGCTCGTCCAGCAGCAGGATCGGTGTTTCCTGCGCAAGAACCATGGCGATCCAGACGCGCTGGCGCTGGCCGCCCGACAGGTCGGACACCCGCCGACCGCACAGCGATTCGATGCGTGTGGCGTGCAGGGCGCGCGCGACCGCTGCGGCATCGGCGCGGGTCCATTGCCTGAGCAGGCTCTGATGCGGATAGCGCCCGCGTGCGACCAGATCTTCCACGGTGATTCCCTCGGGCGCCAGCGGGTTCTGGGGCAGCAGCCCGATGGCGCGCGCCAGTTCGCGCGCCGGGATCCGGTCCAGTGACATGCCGTCCAGCGACACGCTCCCGGCCTTTGGCGGCAGGATGCGCGCCAATGCCCGCAAAAGGGTGGACTTGCCGCAGGCATTGGGACCGACGATGGCGGTAAAACTGCCATCGGGGATCGCCACCGACAGATCACGCGACACCACGCGCCGGTCATAGGCCAACGTTGCACCCTGCACCTGAAGTCGGGCCGGGGCCGGTCGGGTTGTTGCTGCACTCATGCCAGCCTCGCCTCGCGTCGGATAAGCCACAACAGATAGAGCCCGCCCAGCACCAAAGTTACGGTGCCCACCGCCAACTGCCGGGGCGCCAGCGCATGCGCCGCGATGAGGTCGGCCAGCGCCAGCAGCAGCGCCCCGGTCAGCGCGGCGGGGATCAGCGCGGTGCCGGGACTGCCGGTCAGGCGGCGGCCGATCTGCGGCGCGGCCAGTGCCACAAAGGCGATCGGCCCGGCGGCGGCAGTGGCCAGCGCCGACAGTGCCACACCCAAAGCCACCAGACCCATGCGCAACGGCTCCACCGCAATGCCATGCGCGCGGGCCAGATCATCGCCGGTTTCAAGCTGGCGCATCGGCCGGGCCAGCAGCGCGGCCAGCACCAGCAGTACCGGCAGGAGCGCGATGAACGGTCCCAGCGCGTCAAGCGTCACGCCGTTCAGGCTGCCCGCACCCCAGATCGCCGCCCCCATCGCCACCTCAAGCTGCGCGTTCATCAACAGCCAGGTGTTGAGCGCGGTCGCCATGGCGCTGATGCCGATCCCCACCAGCACCAGCCGGAAGCCCTGCACCCCGTCGCGCCAGGCCAGCGCATAGACCAGCGCCGCGGTGATCAGTCCGCCCGCCACCGCACCCGCCGTCGCGGCGAGGCTGCCGCCCGCGAACAGCACCGTCACGATCAGCGCGCCGCTATAGGCGCCCGCATTGAGGCCGATCACGTCGGGGCTGCCCAGAGGATTGCGGGTCAGCGACTGGAACAGTGCGCCCGAAACACCCAGCGCCGCGCCGACCAGCAGCGCCATCACCGCGCGCGGCAGCCGCCACTCAAGGATGACCATGCGCACCGGCCCTTCGCCGTTGCCGGTCAGGCTGCGAAACAGGTCGCTTGCCGAGACCGGAAAATCACCCAGCATCAGCGCGGCCAGCGCCGAGCCCATGGCCAGCACGGTCAGAATGACCCCGACGAGCAGCGCGCGGCGGCCGATCCGCAGCGCCAGCCACCCGCCCGGCGTGCGCAGAACAAAGGGTGCCGCGCTCATGGTGCAAGCATTCCGCGCCGCCGGGCAAGGGCGATCAGCAGCGGCGCGCCCAGAAAGGCGGTGACGATGGACACCGGCACTTCGCCTGTGGTCAGCACCAGCCGGCCCAGCACATCGGCGCTCAGTACCAGCACGGGTGCCACCAGCGCTGACCCGGCAAGGATCCGGCGCTGGTCAGGCCCGGTCCACCAGCGCACCACATGCGGCGCCATGAGTCCGATGAAAGCCACCGGGCCCGCCACTGCCGTCGCCGCCCCGGCAAGCAGGGTCACCGCCAGAATAACCAGCGTGCGCAGCAGACCGATCCGCGCCCCCAGCGCCACGGCCAGGTCATCACCCATCGCCAGCGCGTCCAGCGGCCGGGCGCAGAGCGCAGCAAGGACAAGGCCCGACGCGATGAAGGGCAAGGCGGTGGCCACATTCTGCATCCGCGCCCCGCCCAGTGAGCCCGCGCTCCAGTGGCGAAGGCGGTCAAAGGCCTCGGGATCCATGAGCGCCAGCGCGGTGGCAAGCCCGGTCAGTACGGCCCCCACGGCGATACCCGCGAGGGTCAGCGTCACCGGGCTGGCCGCGCGCCCGCCTGCCGCCGCGATACCCCAGGTGGCGGCGGATCCCGCCAGCGCCCCGAGCAGGGCGAACCAGATCAGCCCCTGAAGCGAGCCGACCCCAAGCAGGCTGACCGCGATCAGCACGAAAAGCCCGGCCCCGGCATTGATACCCAGCAACCCCGGATCGGCCAGCGGATTACGCGTCATCGCCTGCATCAGCGCGCCTGCGACACCCAGTGCGGCGCCGATTTCGACAGCCATCAGGCTGCGCGGCAACCGGATGCTCTGCACGATCAGATGCGCCGCGCTGCCATCCGAAGACCACAGGGCCCGCGCCACCTCGGTCAGCGGAATCGCGCGGTCGCCCAGCGACAGGCTGGCGGCGAAGGCCACAACAAGCGCCAGCATTCCAGCGGCGGGGCCGGTCCGGTGCCGCGCGCGGGTCATCACAGCCCCCGCGCATCGAGCAAGGCATCGACCTCATCGCGGATCGATTCAGCATCACGTTCCGATCCCCAGACGGCTTCCATGTGCGACAGCGTCTGCGTATCCAGCGCGCGGTATGCTTCCTGCCAGGCCTCGGCCCGGTCGATCCAGTAGGCAACGCAGGCATAGCCGCTCGCGGGCAGGCCCAGCGTGCCGCGCAGATGGCGCCGGATCGTGCGCACGGCCTTCTGTTCCCCGGCAACCCAGACAAAGCCTTTGCCAGCGGGCAGCGGCAGATCCGTCAGCGTTTCTGCCAGCTTTCCGGGGCTGCACCCGTTCCCGGCGACAAGCCAGCTGACCTGACTGCGCGGATGGGCGGGCAAGGGCAGGATATGGTTGCGGTCGGCCACTTCGACGAAGACCCTTGTGTCGGTCGTGGGCGGGCTGTCTTCAAGGATCCGGGCCAGCGCGGGCAGCCCGGCGGCATCTGCGGCAAGAACCTGCCAATGCTGTTCGCGGGACGGCGCATAAAGCCCGGCCGGGGCGCCCGCCATCACGCGCGCGCCGGGCTGCACGCCCTGCGCCCATTGCGACAGTCGCCCCTGCGCGCGTATGACGATATCGATGTCCACCGCACCGCTGACCGGATCGAAACGGCGCAGGCTGACGGTAACGGGCGTACCGCCCGCTTCCGCCCCTTCAGTCAGCCGCAGCCGCAGGAATTCGTCCGAAAAGCCTGAGCTGGTCAGGCGGCGGTCGGCCTGCGGCATCAGGCTTATCCGCACCATGCCGGGCGACAGAATGGTCCGCCGCGTCACGATCAGGGGATAGTCGATGCCGGTCATCAGGGGCCCTGCAGGGACGCGGCGACAGGCCGGTCGGTGGAAATGAGTTGACAGCCGGATGGCCCGGCTTTTGGAAACCGGGCCATCTGGCTGGCACGAAGGCTGGCTGATGGTCGTTCAGAAGCTGCGGCTCAGCGACAGGCTGACGTTGCGCCTTTCGCCCTGATAGCACCAATAGGCGGTGTTGCATGATGCGATGTAATTGCGGTCAAGCAGGTTGGCAACGAAAAGGTTGGCAGTCCAGTCGGCGGCAAAATCATAGCGCACCCCCAAATCAACCAGTGTACGCCCCGGAACCCGCGCGCTGTTCTGGTTGTCGACCCAGCTTGAGCCGGTATAGCGCAGACCGCCCGACAGCGTCAGGCCGTCGATGGTCGCCGGTTCCCATGACAGCATCAGGGATACCTGGTTTTCTGCCACGGAAAGCGGCGTATTGCCGATGATCGTCGGGTCAAGATCGTTGACAATCGTGGTGTCGAGGAAGGTCGCGGAGGCCTGAAGACCAAGCTGGTCGGTGATCTGGCCACGGTATTCCAGTTCGATCCCGCGCGAGCGCACCTCGCCGATCTGGTAGTAATAATAGCTGCCGCTCGCCCAGTCATACTGGTCAAGGCTGACATTCCGGCGGCGGATGTCGAAGGCCGCGACCGACAGCAGCGTGCGGTCATCGGGCGCCCACCGCAGCCCGATCTCGGCCTGACGACCGGATTCGGGCACGATGGAATTGCCTGCCGGATTGGCGACGATCTGCGGGTTGAAATAGGTTCCGAGCGTCGCGTAGGGGGTGAAGGCACCGAACTGGCGCGACAGGCCCATGCGCCACGAGAATTCGCGGTCGGACCTGTCGACCCCCGCGACTCCGGTCACCGCGTCACGGGTAGATGTGGTGCTGACCCAGTCGTATCGACCGTTGAGCGTGAGCAACCACCCGCTGCCAAAGCGCATCTGGTCCTGCAGATAGAGCCCGACCTGTTGCTGGGTGATGACCTGATCGAGATAGGGAACCGGGGTTGGCTGCGGTGCACCGTAGTCCGGGTTGCGCGACGACAACGGCGTGCCGATGGCCGAGGCCTGAACCTGATCCAGCTCATAGCGGCGCGCATCCAGACCCATGACCAGCGTATGATCGACCCCGCCGGTGGCAAATTCGCCGGTCAGGTGAAGATCATTGCTGAGCGTTGTGGCCAGACTGTCATGCGCGAACACAAGGCGGCTGAGGGTGCCCTCAGGGTCGGTCGGGGTCAGCGAGAACCCGGAATAGCCATAGGCATAGACCTGTTGCTCGTGCACATCGGCGCGCGCGTAGCGAAGCGTGTTGCTCAGGCTCCAGCCATCGGCGATCTCCTGACGATAGATCGCCGTCAGCATGCCCTGATCGCGATCATAGGTGTCAAAGCCCGGTTCGCCCGTATTGAAATACTGCGGGAACCGGCCCCAGGCCGCGGGCTCGACGCTGCCGGCATAGGGCAGCCAGTGGCCGCCGACATGGGTTTCGTCCATGCGCGTGTAATTCGCGGCCACGCTCAGCGTGCCGCCGTTGTCAAATACCGTCGTCAGGGCACCGAACATCACGCCGGTCATTCCCGGCGCGAACATGCCGAATCCGTCGGTGCGCTGAAGGCGTGCCCCAAACCGCAGGGCGACGTTCTCGCTCAGATGGTCGCTCCAGTCGATGCTTGCCCAGCTGCGCCCCTGCGAACTGACACCCACTTCGGCAACATGCCCCGGCGTGTCAGTCGGCAGGCGGCTGACCAGATTGACCACGCCGCCCGGATTGGACGATCCGTAGACCATCGACGAGGGGCCGCGCAGCACCTCGACCCGCTCGACAAGGAACGGGTCGATATAGAAGCTGCCAAAGCCGTAGGACAGCAACTGCGAGCCGTCCATGAACAGCCCTGTCTGCGTAGCATCGAAGCCACGCAGGAATATCCAGTTCGTATCGGAATCATAGGCATAGGGCGCGGCCTGCACACCGGCGGTATACTGCAGGGCCTCATCCAGCTTGCCAAGGTTGCGCCGGGCGATCGACTCGGCCGAGACCACCGAGATGGATTGCGGCACTTCGGTCAGCGGCGTCGGTGTCAGAACGCCGGTCAGGGTCAGCGGGTCAACCTGATCACCGACCGGCTCGGCTCCCCGCATCGAGAAGCGCACCTGCCCGAGATATTGGTAACCCTCGGCTGGCGTCTCCTGCGCGGCAAGCGGGGTGCACCCCAGCGCCACGAGGGCTGAAGTTCCCAGAAGCCGCATCAGCAAGTCCGTCGCGTTCATGTCGCGCATGTCCGTCTCCCAATCTGTCCCGCAACCGCTCCCGGCCGATGGGTTGGGAGGTTGTTTGCCCCGCCATAGGCGAGTGCGGCGCGGTTGTATTGCCTGGATTTGCACATTTTGGAAGAAATCCGCCGTGCCGCGTGGCCGCTGGAGCGAAAAGCCGGTTGACCTTGGGGCGCGATGGCAGGATTACTAAAAAAGCCAGTGCAAGCCAGCGAGCCGATTCCACAATCGCAAAGGCCTGCGCCCGTGTTTCTTCCCTCGATGGACAGCTTTATCGAAGACATCTGCGCCCTGGCGGATGTGCGCTGGCTTGGCTGGTCAGGGGCGGTGGCCGATCACTGGCATGCGCAGGGGCGCGCGGGCGGGCACGGCTATTACCTCTCTCCCGATCCGCGGATCGTGGTCTTTCTGGAACCATCGCCCGCCATTGGCCTGTCAACCTGCCCGGACCTGCCGGGAGAGGCGCGGCTCGCCTTTGTTCCTGCGGGCGTTCCTATCTGGAGCACGATGCACAGCGACGGCAAATTCAGCCATCTGGACATTCATTTTTCAGCGCTGGCCATGCCGTCCCTGCGCAACGAGGTCTGCCTGCCTGCGGGGCCGGTGCTGCTGGCCCGGCATGCCGGGATCGAACAGCTGGCACTGATGATGCTGCGTGAGATTGACGCGCAGCGCCATGATCCGGTGCTGCTCGACAGCCTTCTGCGCGCCATGCTGGCCTATTTCCGCCAGTCCGCCGCCCCGGCGGGAAGCGCGCCCGCCACCCCTGCCGGTCTGACGCCGCGACAGCGCCGCAGGGTGCTGGAGCATATCGACACCAATCTGCACCGGCGCATCGCCATCGCGGAACTGGCCGAGGCGGCGGGGCTGGGGGAAAGCTGGTTTGCCCGCGCCTTCCGCAACGCGACAGGCGAGACACCGGCACGTGCCGTCACCCGGCGCCGGATAGAACGCACGAAATCGCTTTTGCGCAATGCCGATGTCCCGCTGGTGGATATCGCCGGGGCAGCCGGGTTTTCTGATCAGGCGCATTTCACGCGTGTTTTCCGTACCCATACCGGCACCACTCCCGCCGTCTGGCGCAGTCTGCAACCCTGAAAGGGCGCGAAACCGTCGGGCGCAAGGGCCCCGGGGCAGGATCATGCCATGCGCTGGCGTCCCACAGGCCTTGCTGCAGGTTCCGCCCCAGCCTCCTCGGCCAGATTCAGCCAGACCGTCTGCACCAGTCCCTGCGGTGCGCGGTTTGCAATCACGATCCGTCCGCCCGTCCGCTCGATGATTTCCTGCGCGATCGCCAGACCCAGACCAGCACCGGGAACAGATTGCCTGCGGGCGGGGTCCACGCGGAAGAACGGCTCGAACACCCTCGGAATCAGGGCTTCGGGGATACCCGGGCCGTTGTCCGTAATTGCAACGATGGCCAGTCCCTGATCCTTGCGCAGGGCGATCTGCGCGCCGCCTCCGTGTTTGGCGGCATTGGCGATCAGGTTTGACAGCGCGCGTTTCAGGGCCAGTGGCCCCGCCTGAACACGGGTTTCGGGCAATGCGCCATATTCCACGGCATGGCCGATGCCCGCCAGTTCCTCCGCCACTTCGCGCAGCAGAAGGTCCAGCCGGATCACCTCGGCGGTATCGCCGCCCGCCTCTTCCCGGACCAGCCGGATTGCGCTGTCGGCTATCCTCTCCAACTCGTCCAGATCCTTCAGCCAGCGTGCGCGTTCGTCATCGTCGGCGAGGAATTCCACCCGCAGGCGCAAGCGCGTCATGGGGGTGCGCAGGTCATGGCCTGCTGCTGCCACCAACCGCATGCGGCTGTGCATCGCGCCCTTCAGCCGCGCAGACAGATCGTTCAACGCCCGCGCTGTCGCCCTCACCTCGGCCGAGCCGGATTCCGGGATCGGTTCAAGCACTCCGTCTGCCCCCACATGCGACACGGCGCTGCGCAAAAGCTCCAACGGGCGTGTCAGACGCCATGCTGCATAGATTGCCACGCTGGTGCTGCCCGCCACGATCAGCGACACCCAGACCGCCAGAATCCGCCAGGCGGAATCAGGCGGTCGGAAATCCGGCAGTTCGACCACGAGCCAGCCGGTTTCACCCAGATCGACCGAGGCCAGCGCCACCGGCGCCTCGGCGCTGCGCGTCACCGCCACCGGCAGCGCCTCGCCGGTGCGTTCCAGCGCATGGGTCAGGAAGCGGGTGGTGTCTGGATCGGGCGCGCCGGTGTCCGGGCCGGGGCGGATATCGGCACCGGCTCTTTCGGCAGCACCGCGGTCATGAACCACAAGTCCCGCCAGCAGACGGATCTGGCGGGCGACGGGTTCGATGGTCGCCTCGGGCAGCGGTGGCCGCAGAAGATTGCTGGCGACAAGCGACGCCAGCCCGACAACCCCCACAATGGCGGCGACCAGCAGCGCCGCAATGCGCGCGCGCAGGGTGTTCATGAGGCCTCCTGCATCTGAACGGGGGTTGCCAGCAGATAGCCGCCATTGCGCACGGTTCTGATCAGCCCGTCGCCGCCAGGATCACCCAGCTTGCGGCGCAGCCGGCTGATCAACACATCAATCGAGCGGTCCATCGGATCGCGGGCGCGGCCCTGCGTCAGGTCAAGCAGCTGATCGCGCGACAGCAACCGGCCCGGACGCTCAAGAAAAGCATGCAGGAGGTCGAATTCAGCGCCCGTCAGGTCAACCGAACGGCCGTCTGGAGCAAGGATCTGGCGGGCATCCACCCGGACCGTGTAACCGGCAAAGACATAGCCTGGCGCCGTCTGCGGGGCGGGGACGGCGCCGGAATTGAACCGCCGCAACACCGCCTTGATCCGCGCAACCAGCTCGCGCGGGTTGAAGGGCTTGCCCAGATAATCATCGGCGCCGATTTCAAGGCCGACAATACGGTCCACATCCTCTTTCAGCGCGGTGAGCAGGATGATCGGCACATTCATGCGGGCTTCGCGCATGGTGCGGCAGATATCCAGACCCGAGCCATCGGGCAGCATCACATCCAGCACCACCAGATCCACGCGTGAATCCGCAAGCTTCGCTTCCAGTTCGCGGCGGCTGGCGGCGGTGATCACGCGGAAACCCTGCGTTGAAAGATACCGTGCCAACAGCGAGCGGATCTCGGAATCATCGTCAACCACCAGAATGCTTGGCCCCGTCTGCATGCGCATCATCCCGTCCTGTGCGGCTTGGTCATGCCGTGTGTATATCGCGTTATCCGGCAACAAGTGCCGGGCAATTTGTTTCCCGATGTTTCCATCGCCGGAGATGGAAACTTTTCGTCACAAAAAGGCCGTTGCGGGAAACACTTCGTCACGGGGCAGACCAACGCGGGAAACGCGGCGCATCTAAGTGTCTTGCGACCGCAGCAATTGTGGTCGCGTCCGCACCAATCCCGGGCATTTGCGAAAAATGGAGTTTCCGATGAAGCACAGCGCCCCTGTCGCCCTCGCAGCCCTGATGTGTCTGGCTGGCGCCCCTGTCCTTGCCCAGCAGGCCCACGGCCAGACAACTGCGGAATGCACCCGCGATGCATCGACCTGCCGACAGGTCCTGCCACAAGGCCAGTTACAGGGTCAACAGTTGCAGCGCCCGGGTCAGCCGCAGCAACAGGCACAGCCGCAGGCGCCCTCACGGCAGACGACCGGCCCCGGTCAGGCAGGGCGGCAGGCGCCGCAGGTCAATCATGGCCCGGCACCCCGCGTTGGTCAAAGTGCCCGCAGTGGCCGCAGCTTCCACCAAGCGGCGAACAGCCGGTTCCCCAGAGCACCGCGCGGGCAGGAATATCGTGCAGTGAACGGGCATCTGGTGCTGGTGGACAGTAACAGCTTGCAAATCCTGGCAATCATGGGCCTGCTGGAGGCCTTGTTGCAATAACCTGCCGCAAGCGGCGCGGTCTGCTTCAGACAGGGAAAGCTTTCATGCACATTTCCAGAATTGTCGGCATTGCCATGGCCGCCGCTGCCGCCGGGCTTGGCGGCTGGCTGTGGTGGCAATCGCAGTCAAGCGACACAAATGGTGTGTTGACCGCCGCTGTGACGCGCGCGCCGATCGAACAGACCGTGCTGGCCAGCGGGATTCTGAAGCCCTCAAGGCTGGTTGCGGTGGGGGCACAGGTTTCAGGACGTATCACGGCGGTGCATGTCAGCGTTGGCCAGCCGGTATCGGAGGGCGATCTGATCGCCGAAATCGATTCCGTCACGCAGCAGAACGAGCTGCGCACCGCCGAAGCCTCGCTGGCATCGGCCCGTGCCCAGCGTGCGGAAAAGGAAGCGACGCTGACACTGAACCAGCGTTCGCTTGAGCGCCAGGCGCAGATGCTCTCGCGCGGCACCACCACCTCGGCTGAATATGACAGCGCCATCGCGGCGGTTGCCGTGACCCGAGCGCAGATCGACGCGCTGGATGCCCAGATCGCCCAGAGCGAACTGGGCATCGAAACCGCCGTGGCAAACCTTGGCTATACCCAGATCACGGCACCGATCGCGGGCACGGTGCTGGCGATCGTCAGTCAGGAGGGGCAGACGGTCAATGCCACCTCCGCCACGCCGACCATTGTCATTCTGGGTCAGCTGGATGTGATGACCGTTCATACCGAGATATCCGAGGCCGATATCGGGCGGGTCCGCAGCGGCCAGCCCCTGTGGTTCACAACACTGGGCGACACCTCGACCCGCTATGACGGCGAACTGGGCATCATCGAGCCCGCCCCGGCCACAATCCGGACCGACAGCACAATCGATTCCACCAATACCTCTACCTCGTCAGCGTCTGCGGTCTATTACAACGGCACTTTCGATGTGCCCAATGCCGATGGCCTGCTGCGCACCTATCAGACCGTGCAGGTCAGTTTTGTTCTGGGCCGGACGGAGGATGCGCTGGTCATCCCCGTGAACGCGCTTGGCGCACAGGGCACGGACGGGCGCGTCGCGGTGCAGGTTCAGGCGGCGGACGGGCGGATCGAGGTTCGGCAGGTCGCCACCGGGCTGAACAGCGGCATGGCGGTGGAAATCACCGACGGGGTCTCGGAGGGGGAACGCGTGGTCATCGGTCAGGCACTGTCGCGCGCGGGCAGTTCCGCCGCTGCGGGCGGACCGCCGATGATGATGGGGTTCTGACGCCATGACAGCAACGCCACTCATCGAACTGCGCGATATCACCCGTTCGTATCCGGCGGGCGAAGGCACGATTGATGTGTTGAAAAACATCAGTCTGACCATCGATGCGGGCGAGCAGGTGGCAATCATCGGTGCCTCGGGCTCGGGCAAATCGACGCTGATGAATATTCTCGGCTGTCTGGACCGGCCGACAAAGGGCACATACCTGATTGAGGGCCGCACCGTCTCGGAACTGGGGCCGGATGAACTGGCCGCGCTCAGGCGCGACCGGTTCGGCTTCATCTTTCAGCGCTACCATCTGCTGGCAGAGCTGAGCGCGCTGGACAATGTTGAAATCCCCGCCATCTACGCCGGCGCCACCGCTGAAGCACGGCGGCGCCGCAGCGCCCGGCTGCTGGAGCGGCTGGGCATGGGCGAGCGCCTGCAGCACCGGCCCGGGCAGCTTTCCGGAGGGCAGCAGCAGCGCGTGTCGATCGCGCGGGCGCTGATGAACGATGCCGAAGTCATTCTGGCCGACGAGCCGACCGGCGCGCTGGACACCCAGAGCGGGCAGGAAGTGCTGAGCATCCTTGACGAGCTGGGCGCCGAAGGCCGGACAGTGATTGTCGTCACGCATGATCCACGCGTCGCTGCCCGGTCTTCCCGCGTGATCGAGATCAGCGATGGCAGGATCGTTTCCGACCGCCGGAGCGACAAGGGGCCGGGTGCGGCCCTGGACATACCGGGCCGCGAAGTCAAAGCGCGGCCCCGCCTGTTTGCCTTTGCCGCGCGGTTCCGTGAGTCCTTCCGGATGGCGGTGGTTGCGCTTGCTGCGCACCGGCTGCGTACGCTTCTGACCATGCTGGGTATCGTGATCGGCATTGCCTCGGTCGTGTCGATGGTGGCGCTTGGTACCGGGTCGCAGCAGCAGGTGCTGGACAATATCTCCAGCCTGGGGACCAACACGCTTGAAATCTACCCCGGCACCGGCTTTGGCGACACCCGCGCAGACCGGATCACCACGCTGGTCGTTTCGGATGCTGATGCCTTGGCAACCCAACCCTTTGTGGCCGCCGTGACGCCCACTGTCACGGCCAATGCCACCCTCCGGTACGCTGCCGAGGAAGCGAGCGCCCAGATTACCGGCGTGGGCGCGCAATATTTTGACGCGGCGGGCGTCACGCTGCTGAGCGGGCGGGTGTTCGGACAGGAGGCCGTGGCGGGGCTGGCACAGGTGGCGGTGATCGACACCAATACGCGTAATGCGCTGTTTGACGGTCTCAACCCGCTGGGTCAGGTGATCCTCGCTGATCAGGCACCGCTGCGGGTGATCGGCGTGGTGCAGAGCCAGTCGCGCGGCCCCGGCGGCGGGCAGTCGCTGTCAGTCTTCGCACCCTATACGGCGGTGCAGACGCGGCTTACCGGCTCGACCACGCTGCGCAGCATCACCGTGCGGGTGGATGACGACACCGGGATGGACAGCGCCGAAGCCGCCGTGACCAACCTGCTGACCCTGCGCCACGGCTCGAAGGATTTCTTCATCATCAACACCGACGACATCCGCGAAACCATCACCTCAACCAGCAAGACCATGACCTTGCTGATTTCAGCCGTCGCGGTCATCTCGCTGATCGTCGGCGGGATCGGGGTGATGAACATCATGCTGGTTTCGGTCAGCGAACGCGTGGGCGAAATCGGGGTGCGCATGGCGGTAGGGGCGCGGCAGTCCGACATTCTTCAGCAATTCCTGATCGAGGCGGTTCTGGTCTGCCTTCTGGGCGGGGTGATCGGCATCGTCGGCGCGCTGGCTGTCGGGCAACTCGCCGGCCTCTTCGGCAGCAGCTACAGCTTTATCTATTCCTCCGCGTCGATCCTGCTGGCTTTCATATGCTCCAGCCTGATCGGGATTGTGTTTGGCTTTTTGCCGGCGCGCAATGCGTCGCGGCTCGATCCTGTTCAGGCTCTGTCGAAAGGATGACTACCGTGCCCGTCCGCCTCACCCCCGCATTCCTGTTCGCTCTGGCGGCCTGCGCGCCGGTCGGCCCCGATCCGCTTGCGCCCCCTCGGATCGACCTTCCCGCCGCCTATGTCGGCGCGGATGCCGCTGCCCCTGTCAGCCGCGCCGAGACCCGGTTCTGGACCGCCTATCGTGACCCCATGCTGAACGACATTATCGGGCGGGGGCTGGCCCAGAGCCTTGATATCCTTGCCGCGCAAGAGCGCATCCGCGCAGCGCAGGCAGATCTGCGCGGTCAGGGCATTGCGGCAACGCACCTGTCGGGCAATGCCAGTGCATCGCTGACGCGCAGCGGCGCGGGTGGCGTGAGCGGCGAAAGCCATAGCGCCGGGTTGGGCGCGGCGCTGGTGTTCGATCTTTTCGGCGGCCTCTTCCGGCAGCGACAGGCCAGCGCCGCCGCGCTCGACGCTTCCGCGGCTGCCGCTCAGGCCACCCGGCTGGCCTGGCTCGCCGAGGTCATCGGTGCCTATAGCAACGCGCGTTACTACCAGCAGGCGCTGGAGGTCACGCGCCAGTCGATCCGCACGCGTGACGGAACTGTCCGGATTACCGCAGACAAGGTCGAGATCGGCACCGCCACCAATCTGGAGCTGATTCAGGCGCGCGCACAACTGGAAAGCGCCCGCGCCGACCTTCCCGCCCATGACGCGCAATTCGCGGCGCAAGTGTTCCGGCTGGCAACCTTGCTGAACGAACCCGCCGGGCCGTTGCTGGTGCGCATGCAGCGCGGCGCGCCCCTGCTGCGCATTCCGCCGACGCCATCAGCCGGCATTCCCGCCGATCTGCTGCGCATCCGCCCCGATGTGCGGCAGGCGGAAATGGCACTTGTTCAGGCCACCGCCGCGATTGGCGTTGCCACCGCGGATATGCTGCCATCGCTTACCCTGAGCGGCTCCATCACCGATACCGGCAGCTCTGGCTGGAGCTTTGGGCCGCAGCTTTCTCTGCCCGTTCTCAACCAGACCGGCCTGAGCGCGACCCGCGACCGCCGCGTCGCGGAGGCGGCACAGGCCGGGATTGAATGGCGCGCCGCTGTTGCCAGCGCCATTGAGGATGTGCAGACCGCCCTTTCCAACCTGCGCCGCACGCGGCAACGTCTCAGCGCGCTCAGTGCCGCACTGCGCTCGCAGGAAGAGGCGCATGACCTGGCGGTCAGCAGCTTTCGGGAGAATTCCATCACCCTGCTTGAACTGCTGGAAATTGACCGGACAACCGTTTCGGCGCGCTCTGCGGTTCTTTCCGCCGAGAATGACGCCGCACAACAATGGGCCGTGCTCAGCCTCGCGATCGGTGAGGGCCTGGAATGACGCACCAGTCTGCACCGCAGTGGAGTGCCGGATATCCCGTCGCCACTGTCGCGCTCAGGGGCTGGCGGCGCTGGGTTGTGCGCCGGGAAGCCCTCAGGGACAAGGAAAGCAGATCAGAAGCTGACCGGCGGCGCGGAGGACGGGGAGTGGGAGAGCCGACACTGGACCGATCGCAAATTGTTGTAGTAGTATTCGTTCTGACCACAAGAGAATGAGCTCTTGGGCATCAGAAACGAAGCCATGCAGTATGATGTATTTCCCGAACGGCTTCATCTGCGCCGGACAGATCTGCCCCGGAACATGAACCGCTTCTACGAGATCGTGGTGCAGCGTGATCTGTTTGGCGCTGCCGTGCTTTCGTGCGAATGGGGACGCATCGGCAGTCCGGGCCGTGTCAGGCAGAGGGTTTTTGTGGATGAGGGTCAGGCGGTGAATGCGCTCCTCGATGTTGCAAGGGTCAAGAAGGGGCGCGGGTATCGGGTGTTGTGACCGGATCGCCATCTGGCGCGGAAGCGACTGATCCGACCAACAGAAGAAGGGGGGAGCATGGATATGCTGGGTGTTGCTGTCAGGAAGATCGAACGCGCGGAACCGGGGATAATTGCTGCGCTGCGCGATGCCGGGGTGGCAAGCGTGCACGAGGCGCAGGGCCGGACCGGGTCTATGGGTGCCGAACTTGGCGCGCTCGTTCCGGGCGCGATCATGGGGGGCTCTGCCGTGACCGCCCTTTGCGCGCCGGGTGACAACTGGATGCTGCATGTCGCCATCGAACTGATGCAGCCCGGGGATGTGCTGGTCGTCGCCACGACCTCGCCCAGCGATGATGGCTATTTCGGCGATGTTCTGGCAGAATATGTCCGGTGCCGCGGCGGGGCGGGGGTGGTGCTCGACACTGGCGTGCGCGATGTGGCGGTGCTGCGCGCGGAGCGCTTTCCGGTCTGGTCACGAAGGGTTTCGGCACAAGGAACGATCAAGCAAACCCTGGGCGCGGTCAATGTGCCCGTCATCTGCTGCGGCCAGCGCGTAGTGCCGGGCGATGTGGTTCTGGGCGATGATGACGGCGTGGTGGTCGTCGCACGACGGAGGGCCGCTGCGGTTCTGGCCGATGTACAAGCCCGCATTGCCAAGGAGGAGGCGATGCGGGCCGGGCTGCGCGAGGGTGGCCATACGCTGGATCTTCTGGGCCTGCGCGAGGGGCTGCTGCAGAAGGGGCTTCGCTATGTTGATGGCCCGGTCAGCTGGGACGCCGAAGGCGACCTTTGACTGGCGGAAATGAACGCAGCCTTCGCATGCTTGCGCTGACTCCGGCCAGCGCCAGCGCCGCAACGACCGCAGCTCATTTCCGTGTTCCTGCGCCCGGATCGCATATGCCTGCGTCGAGCAGAATCTTGATGGTCAGCGACAGATGGGCGCGGATGCGCTCGCAGGCGAGTTCGGCATCGCGGCTGATGACCGCGTCCATCAGTGCCTTATGCTCCTGATCAAGGTCACGCTGCTCCTGTTGCAAAGCCACCGACAGGCGGCGATAGCGCTCGGAATGGGCAAACAGCGTTTCGCGGATGCGCAAATACCAGCGGTTGGTACCTCCGGCCACAAGGCTGTTGTGGAATTTGGCGTGCAGCTCGGCCCAATGGTCCTTCATGGCCGGGTCGGTGCTTAGCGCAGGCGTGCGCTCCATCCGGTGGTAGGCTGACAGCAGGGCAACCTCCCAGTCCATATCCCCTGAACGGACAGATTCGCGCAGGCAGAGGCATTCGATTTCGATACGCGCATCCGTAAGCTCGATCAGGTCGTCACGGTCAATTCCCGGCACAACAAAGCCGCGCTGTGACTGCGCGATCAACAGCCCCTCTGCGGCAAGCCGGCTTGCCGTTTCGCGGATGACGCTCAGGCTGACACCAAGGCGGTCCGCCACCGGACCGAGCAGCAGTTTGCTGCCGGGTGTCAGCCGACACGAAAGGATGTCGTCGCGGATACTGCGATAGGCCATCTCGCCACGGCTCTTGGGCTCAGTGATTGACACTGCTTTCTCCAAAAAAAGATTTTTTGTTGTTTGTCCGATTTTTCTATATAATATCTCAAATGGGCGATCTGAACAGAGTCGGCATTCACTTTTTCGGAGGAGGAGGGGTCGTCCACGACAGAATGATCGGCTTTATGCAACGGAGGAGATAGCATGAAACTCGGATCTAGGCGCTTGTTCATTGCCCTTTCTGCGGCGACCGCGATGGTCGCGGCTACACCGCTTTGGGCGCAGACCTTTCCCAGCCAGCCTGTCAGGGTGATTGTGCCATTCCCCGCTGGTGGCACGACAGATGTCGCCGCACGGGTGTTTGCTGAAAGGATGGAGGGCTTTCTGGGTCAGCCTGTGGTTGTCGAAAACCGGGCTGGCGGTGGGGGGTCTGTGGGTGCCGATGCGGTCGCGCGCGCCGATCCTGACGGGCACACCCTGCTCTTTCACAACATCACCTTCTCGGCCACGACAACTGTGATGCAGCGCGAGGGCCGGGCGCTGCATGACATCGAGGAAGATTTCGAACCAGTCTCAATCGCGGTGAATGTGCCGATGCTGCTGTTGGCGCATCCGGATCTTGGCGTATCGAATCTGGAAGAATTCGTCGAACTTGCGCGCACGCGGTCCGAGGCGGGCGATCCGCTTTTCTACGGTTCGACCGGGCAGGGTTCGATCATCAATCTCGTTGGCGAAGTGATCAAGCATCAGGCAGAGCTGGAGATGGATCACGTTCCTTTCCAGGGTGCCGCACCCATGGTCCAGGATCTTCTGGCCGGGCGTGTCCAGTTCGGCGGTGACCAGCTGGCCACCTCGCTTGAACATGCGCGCTCAGGTCGCCTGACCGGGCTTGCGGTGATGGCCAGTGAGCGTTCGCCTGCGCTTCCCGATGTTCCTACGGTGGGCGAGATGGGTTTTGAAAGCCTCAATCTTGTCGGGTTCAACGGCTTCATCGCGCCCGCTGGTACGCCACGCGATGTGATTGACCGCATTCAGGAAGCCGTGGCCCATGCCGCCGCTGATCCTGAGGTTCAGGCGCGGATGGAAGCAATGGGCGCCGAACCCGCAGCCTCCAGCCCCGATGAGTTCCGCGAGGTGCTGCGCACACAGGTTTCACAGATGCGCCCCTTGGTCGAGGAACTGAACATCGGGATGCAATAAACTATGGCCGGTCGCGGCAGCATGCCGCAACCGGCACGACGCCGAAAACAGAAAGGAAAACAACGATGAAATTGCTGCGCCACGGAGAAACCGGGCACGAGAAACCGGGCATTCTGGCCTCTGACGGGACGATACGGGACCTGTCCGGCAAGGTGCCGGATATCGCGGGGGCGACACTTGCCCCCGAAGGTCTGCGCGCGATTGCGGCGATCGACCTGATGTCGCTGCCGATCGTACCGGCGACGACCCGGCTGGGAGCGCCCGTCTCGGGGATGACCAATTTTGTCTGCATCGGCCTCAACTACGCCGACCACGCCGCCGAAACCGGCGCCGATGTGCCGAAAGAGCCGATTGTCTTTCTGAAATCGTTGGGCGCATTGGCAGGGCCGAATGACGATATCCTCATTCCGCGCGGGTCGGTAAAAACCGACTGGGAATGTGAGCTGGCAATTGTCATCGGCACAACCGCGCGGCGCGTGTCACAGCAGGATGCGCTTGATCATGTTGCGGGATTCACCCTGTGCAACGACGTGTCGGAACGCGAATGGCAGGCCGAACGCGGCGGCAGCTGGGACAAGGGCAAGGGCTTTGACACATTCGGGCCGCTTGGACCCTGGCTTGTGACCAGGGATGAGATTGCGGATCCGCAGAACCTGGCCATGTTCACCGATGTCGATGGTGAGCGGATGCAGGACGGCTCCACCAGCACCATGATCTTTGGCGTGGCGGAACTGGTCAGCTATGTAAGCCAGTGCATCACGTTGCACCCCGGCGATGTGATCGCAACCGGAACCCCGCCCGGCGTGGGTCTGGGCAAGAAGCCGACGCCGATCTTTCTGCGCGCCGGGCAGGTTGTCCGGCTCGGCATCGAGGGTCTGGGCGAGCAGACCCACAAGATGGCCGATGCCTGAAGCAACGCCTGTCCGGCCGCTACAGGGCCGGACAGGCTGCCACGCTTTGACGTGGGCATGTCCACGCCAACTTTACCTGTCAGTTTTCGCAAGCCAAGACCGATGAACCCATGATCTCATGCAAAGCTGCACCATGCCCCGTCTGAACCAGAAGGATTTCTTCGGCGGTTTAGCCATCCTGTTGATCGGTGGGGGGTTCACCTATTTTGCCTACCGGCTTGGGCTGGGAACGACACGGCGCATGGGGGCGGGCTACTTTCCCTTTGTCTTCGGCGTTTTCACAATGGTTCTGGCGCTCGCCACCATGGCGGGCGCGTTCCTGAGCACCGAACGCTTGCGAAGGTTGCCGTGGCGACCGATGGTCGTGCTCTGCGCCAGCATCTTCGCTTTCGTGTTGCTGCTGCCCCGCGTGGGTCTGGTGCCGACCGTTTTCTCCACGCTTCTGCTGGCTTCCATGGCCGATGACAGAGGGCGCTTCATCCAGTTTCTGGCGCTCGCCGCTGGCGTCAGCATCGGGGCATGGCTCATTTTCGTGGTTGGCCTCGGGTTGCCCATCCGCCCGTTCAGGAACCCGTTCTGATGGATATTCTTGCGAATCTCGCAATGGGTTTCGGGGTAGCGTTCACACCGATCAACTTGATGTACTGCTTTTTTGGCGTGTTTCTTGGCACGCTGATTGGCGTTCTGCCGGGGATTGGCGCGCTTGCGGCCGTTTCGATGCTGTTGCCGATCACCTTTTATATTCCGCCCACTGCGGCGCTGGTGATGTTGGCCGGGGTCTATTATGGGGCCGAATACGGCGGTTCGATCGCCTCGATCCTTCTGAACCTGCCCGGCACGCCGTCATCGGCAGTGACATGCCTTGACGGCTACCCGATGACACAGAATGGCCGTGCCGGGGTGGCGCTTTTCGTGACCACCCTCGCCTCTTTCGTGGGTGCCAGCTTCGGCATCATCACCCTCGCGGCCTTTTCGCCGCTGCTGGCCTCTTTTGCGTTGTCATTCGGTGCGACCGAGTATTTCTCGGTCATGGTTCTGGGATTGATCGCGGCGGCTTCGGTCACGCAAGGATCGGCGCTCAAGGGCATCACCATGGTCGCGCTTGGCGTGCTGATCGGCTGTGTCGGCACCGATGTGAACACAGGCATCCCGCGCTATGCCTTTGGCTTTCCGGATCTTTACGATGGCATCAGTCTGGTTGCGCTGGCTATGGGCCTTTTCGGCATTTCCGAGGTGATCACCTCGATCCATTCGCGCGATGAGAAGAACCGGATTGATGAAAAGATCACCATGCGCTCGATGCTGCCCACGCGCGCGGACATGCGCGAATTCACCGGCCCGGTCATGCGCGGCACGTCGATAGGGGCGTTCTTCGGCGCGCTGCCGGGAACCGGGCAGACGATTGCCTCGTTCATCGCCTATGCGATGGAAAAACGTGTGGCGCGTGACCCTTCGCGCTTCGGCAAGGGGGCAATTGCCGGCGTCACCGCCCCTGAGGCCGCGAACAATGCCGCCGCACAGACCGCCTTCATTCCGACCCTGACCATGGCCATTCCCGGCAGCGCGACCATGGCCCTGATGCTGGGGGCACTGCTTATTCATGGCATTACGCCCGGCCCTTCTTTCATCCGCGATCAGCCCGAGATGTTCTGGGGGCTGGTTGCCAGTTTCTGGATCGGCAATGTCCTGCTGGTGATGCTGAACATTCCCATGATCGGCATCTGGATCCGGCTGCTGAAAATTCCCTACCATTTTCTTTATCCGGTGATCATCGTCCTGATCTGCATTGGTGTTTACAGCGCCAACAACAGCATCACCGATGTTGGTCTGGCGCTTGGCTTTGGCGTTCTCGGTTATTGCATGCGGCTGTTCGGTTATGAGCCTGCGCCGGTGCTGATCGGCTTTGTGCTGGGCCCGATGCTGGAAGAAAACTTCCGCCGCGCGATGCTGTTCTCGCGGGGCGACTATTCCACCTTCGTTACCCAGCCTGTCAGCGCCGTGCTGCTTGCCATGGCCGCGCTGCTGCTGGTCTGGGCGATGGTGTCCTCGTTTCGTCAACGCAGCCGTATGCGTAATGAAACCAACGGATTATGACGGGGTTGAACGCCCGGCACCGCGCCTTCCGGCACCCATGTAGCGGGATGGCCGAAACGCCTGTCTGAGAGGCCGGATCGACCAATGTGGCAGGGGCCTGACTTTATTTTTCCGGCTCGCCAAGGCTGAAGCTTCTGCTAGTCTTTTGCCATGCTGCTCGACCCGAATCTCACGGTTGCGTATGTCGTCCTTGCAACCGCGCTTGCGGTCGCGCCAGGGCCTGATGTTCTGTTCGTTGTCGCAAACGGAATGAGGCACAAGGTCAAAGGCGCAATCGCGTCGGCGCTTGGTATCGGTTGCGGATCGATTTTTCATGCTATTGCTGCGGCTCTGGGCATCTCGGCGGTGGTCGCAGCGTCTCCTGTCGCATTTGAAACGCTCAGATATGCTGGCGCGGCATATCTTCTGTATCTTGGTGTCCAGGCGCTAAGATCCTGGGCAAACCACGCGGATACCCCATCGCCTCACGATGCGCCCATCGAAATCTCTCTCTGGGATGTATTCCGTCGCGGACTGATTACGAACATACTGAATCCGAAGGTCGTGGTTTTCTACTTGGCGTTGCTTCCCCAGTTCGTAAGCGTCGAACTCGGAAATATTGGCCTTCAGATTTTCCTTCTGGGCAGCATTCACAACGTCATTGGCGTGACATTTCTTGTCGGCGTCGGACTTGCGGCAGGCAAAGCCTCCGGGTGGGTGGCACAGACAGGTTTCGGCAGATGGATGGATGGCATTGCAGGCGTGTTCTTTATTGGTCTGGCAATGCGCCTTGCGCTGACTGGCAAGCCGGAACACTAAGCGCAGACAGGGATAGACGGCTCACGCCTCCTTCCGGCGCCGGGCTTGGGCAGGTGCTGCACTTTGCGCGCCAGATATGCCGTTGAGCCAGGTTTCCAGGGCACTGGGTTCAGGCGGCAAGGTAACTGCCAGCCCTTCAGAAAACGCCTGAAAAGCGGGCAGGTTCAGCGCATTCACGCCTGTGATGACCGGCACGCCGAGGGAGAGTGCCTCGGCGATCGCCGCCCGAAAACCACGTCCCTCCGCTTCGTGCTTGCCGAATTTGTTGACGATAAGCACATCTGCGCCACCGTTCAGGCTGGCCGAGACCAGACCGACGGCTGTTTCCAGTGCCGCCGGATCCAGCCTGCAACCCCGCGCGGACGGGCCGAGATTCTGACTGATGCGCAGCACGGGCCCATCGGGCAGCACCCGGACATCCATGTCACAAGGTCCGGCATCATCGCGTTCAGAGTTGATCTGAACCGTGCCGCAGCAGCGTATGCCGCGCTTTGCAAGGCTCTCGGCCAGCCGGAGCAGGATGAGGTCGGTGTCGCCCCGTCCGGGTGCCATGATATAGGCAAGATTCATCTGGCTGTTCCTCAGTTTTGACAAAAGGGCTGGAATTCGAGCAGCGCACCGGCGGCAAGAAACCCGGCATCGGCAGGCAGGAAGATGAGGCCGTCCGCTTCCGCCAGACAGCGGACATGGGCCGAATGGGTGGCTGACTCAAACGCAACCACCTCCCGCCCCTGCGGATCGATGCCCGTGCAGATGGCCGGGCGCAGCTCACACCGCCCGGGTTTTCTGGCGATGTCCTGAGCGGCGACAACAAGCCGCCGTGGCGCGCTGTCACCTGCCTCGCCGGTCAGCCTTCTGACCAGCGCCGTCCCGAAAACCTGCCAGGTGATGAAGGCCGAAAGCGGATTGCCGGGAAGGCCAAGCCAGGCCGCCCCCCCGACGCGCCCGAACGACACAGGCTTGCCGGGCTTGATCGCAACCCCGCTGAAATGAATGTCGGCCCCCATGGCCAGCAGCGCCGGTTTCACGTGGTCTTCTTCCCCCACCGATATCCCGCCGGTGGTGATCACGAGATCTGCACCGCCTGCCATTCGGGCAATCTGCAGCAACAACCCCTCCGCGCTGTCGACACCGTGCTCAAAGGCGACAAGATCGATGTCAGGCCGGGTCAGCGCGGCGGCCAGCATGGGCGTGTTCACATCCCAGATCTGGGCCTTTGCCCGGGTGGCGCCAGCCTGACGCACCTCATCGCCCGTCACCAGCAGGGCAACGCGCAGGCGCCTGCGGACCCGGACAATGCCAGCACCGGCAGCGGCACACACGGCAATCTGGCGTGGCCCCAGCCGCTGACCCTGCGCCAGAGCGGTCATGCCTGCGGCCATCTCGCTTCCCGCCCGGCGGATGTTCAGGCCCGGCCCGGGGCGATGGCGCATCCGGATGGTCGTGCCGGTCCGTTCAACGTCTTCCTGCATCACAACGGCATCCGCCCCTGCCGGGATCGGCGCCCCGGTGAAAATCCGGGTGGCCTGCAGACCGGACAGCGGGCACAATGCGGCCTGCCCCGCCGGAACCCGTGCATTGA
Source organism: Pararhodobacter sp. (assembly GCF_036802785.1). Lineage (GTDB taxonomy): Bacteria > Pseudomonadota > Alphaproteobacteria > Rhodobacterales > Rhodobacteraceae > Pararhodobacter. Next base: position 114,046 of record NZ_DAIRVN010000002.1, on the reverse strand, counting down.
TATCCAGCGTCCAGGGGCCCTTGCCTGCCAGCGCCGAAGTTACGACAGCGTAGCCATCCATTGCGGCGTTATCGAAAGGCGGGGTCATGCAGACGGATCTGACCGGGTGCGCAAGGATGCGGCCCAGTGCATGGCCAAGCGGGATATCTTCGGCCTCGTCAACAGCAGCCGTCCGGTCAGCGATCAGGGCGAGCGCCACGTCGATGCTGATCAGTGTCCTGACAGTATCACGCCGGTCGCAGCCGCAGCCCTGTGTTGCGATGGGTTGAAACATGGTCATTGCGCCGCCTCCGTATTGATCTGGCCGGGGCCGGTACGCCAATCAACATCGCGCAGGCGAACAATTGCCCCGTTTGTTGCAGGGCCAGCGTCCTGATGACGCGTCAGAAGATCATTGAGCATCCGTTGTCTCCGGAATAAAAAGCAGCCCCCGCCGTATCCGCATGTGCTGCGACAGTATTTGCAGGTCACTTTGCGTCAGGCGGACGCGGGCAAGTGGCAGCAGGATGGCGTTCTCGGCCGCCAGCTGGTGACGGACATGGCCGGCGAAGCGCATCAGCATCGTGGCCTCCCCGAGTGACAGGTCAGCACCGGCATCGAGGCAGCGGGCAAGGGCGGCGCGCAGGCGTGGCAGCAAGCGGTTGACCGCGTCGTGGTCAATCCTGATCCGGGTGATCGTGCAGTCGATCGCATCTTCAGTCGTGCAACGACAAAGAAGAAGCGGGAACAGATCCTCAACCATGTCGCGGATGTGCAGGCACAACTCCCCGAGGAAGTGCAGCACCGTCCGCGCAGCCTTGAGGTCAAGCGAGGCCGAGGCCGCAAGCCCGTCCATCACCGCGCAGATCTGCCGTTCGCGCAGGTGTTCTTCGCGGATGAAGACCAGCGGGGCCGCAAGCAGCGCGGGGTCAGTCGGGAAAAGACCGCTCCCGCGCCGCATTGGCTCTGACTGTTTCATGGCCCGCCCTTTCGCGCATTCAGATCGGCGCAAGGCTGGCGCCGGTGATCTGCGCGCCCTTGGCAAGTGTCTCGATGAAGTCACGCGAGGCGCGCGCCCAGGCTGCCTTTTCCAGCGCCTGCGCGATCTTGGGGCGCACGGTTTCATAGGGCAGCACCTGTCCCGGCGCCGTCGCGTTCAGCCGGATGATGTGCCAGCCGTGCCGCGACAACACCGGGGTGGGGGTTATTTTACCTTCCTCAAGCGTGCGCAGGGCGGCCTCAAACTCCGGCACGGTATCGCCCGGGCCAAGCTGCCCCAGATGCCCGCCCGCCGCCTTTGACCCGCAGTCGCTTTCGCGGGCGGCAAGCGCAAACCCCTTGGCATCGCCGCCCAGCCGGGCAAGCACGGCCTCGGCGCGTGCGCTCGCCATTGCGCGCTCTGCGTCGTCGCGCGGATCGCAGGCGCACAGGATATGCGACACATCCCACAAAGGCGATGAGCGGTAGCGGTCCGGCCCCTTGGCCCATTCAGTGCGAATGACCTCTTCTGTCACCGGGGCAATGGTCAGCGCCGCGTCAAGGAGGGCGCGGATCAGCGCTTCGTCCTCGGTCTCGACCCGGCCGGGCGCGAGTTCCTCCGGCTCTGCCTCAAGCGCACGGGCCCGCGCCTCCTGCAGCAACAAGGCGCGGATCGCCAGCGCCTGCGCTGCCTTGCGCCAGGCAATACCGGGCTTGTCCTTGGGCGCGCTGTGATTCTGGGCCTCGGCGGCAATGGCCGCCGAGGGGATGGTCTCATGGTTCACGACGACATCGGGGAAAAGGGCCATGTTCATTGCGCTCACTCCGCCGGTGTCGGGGTTGCTGTCGTGACTGTGGGGCCGGGTTTGCCCTGCCGCGCGTCATGGGCGCGGCGCCGTTCTTCCAGCGGACGCCTGCGGCGCGAGCGTACGATCTGATAGCCCGGACGCAGCGTGACATAGCGGATCGGCACCGAAAGCATGTGCACCAACCGGGTAAAGGGGAATGCGGCCACGATCACCATGCCAAGGAAGATGTGCAGCTTGTAAAGCCAGTGGACATCCACCACCTCAAGCCATGCATTGATCTGCAGGCCCATCACGCTTTGCGACCAGGTCATGAACTGCACCATCTTGGAGCCGTCCATATGGCCCAGTGTCAGCACGATCGTGCCCATGCCCACCACGATCTGCAGCCAGAGCGCCGCGAGAATGGCGATATCGGCAAAGCTGGAATTGACCCTGATGCGGGTATCGAACAAGCGGCGATGCAACAGCATCGACGCGCCCACAAAGGCCGCCGCGCCCGCCACGCCGCCAAGGATCACCGCCACCCATTGCTTGAAGCCGTAGCTGATACCCAGGGCATCCAGCACCCATACCGGCGTGAACAGGCCGATCAGATGGCCGAAGAACAGCACGATGATGCCGACGTGGAACAGAACCGACCCCCACATCAGCTGTTTGCGGCGCAAAAGCTGGCTGGATGAGGTTTTCCAGGTGAACGGGTCGCGTTCATAGCGCGCGATGGTGCCGACCAGCGCCACGGCAAGCACCGCGTAGGGCATGATGCCGAAGATCAGGAAGTTGATATCGAAATTACCGAACATGATGTCTACTCCTATTCAGCGGCTTGCGACGGTGCGGGTGCAGGGGTGAGCGGCCGGTCCATGGTGGCCAGCATGTCGCGCACCTGCGGGCATCCGGCATTCGGATCGGGGCCGAAGGTGACTTCGGTTTCTTCCCACACCGCATCGAGGGCGGTAAGGTCGGTCGGGTCGTCGTCAGGCAGGGCCAGCATCCCGGCCACGGCCTCGGCGTCGGCCTGAGCGCCTGCCAGTTGGGAAAGTGCCGCGAAGGCGCTCGCATATGCGCTTTCGCGCCGCACCAGCCGGGTGTCGAGCGTATCAAAAATATGCGCCGCATCCGCCAGTATTTCCTGAACCTCTGCCGGTGGACGCGTCGACAGGAATTCCAGCAGCACCGGCAGATGGTCCGGCAGCTCAGAGGTGGCGGGCTCGAACCCGCCTGTACGGTAGGTTTCGATCAGGCTGACCATCGCGCCGCCCCGGTCCCGGCTTTCGCCGTGGACATGCTCGAACAGGTTGAGCGAAAGCGTGCGCGAGCGGTCAAAGAGCATGACATAGCTCTCCTGCAGATCATACAGATCGCCCTGCCCCAGCCCCTCAGTGAGCGCGCGCAGGGCGTCCCGCGTCGCGGGGGACAGGCGTTGATCGGCGCTGAACACCGCGCCGATTTCCGGCATGGCCTCCTGATGCTCGCCCGTCGGATAGCTCAGGATCAGCGACAATGCCTTGAGTGTGCGGTCCATCATCAGAATGACTCCAGTGGCAGGGCAAAGCTTTTCTTCTTGCCGCCGAACATGCTGGTCTTGCCGGTGTCGCCGCTGGAACAGCCGTTGCCATCGGTGAACCCGCAGCCGCCGCGAATGTCGGCGCCTTCCTCGTTCTGTTCGCGGTGCGCGGTGGGGATGGCGAAGCGGTCCTCGTAATCGGCAATCGCCATGATCTTGTACATATCCTCGATCATCCGGCCTGACATGCCGACGCGCGCGGCGATGCCCTCGTCGCGCACGCCATCCACCGTCAGCGCCCGCATATAGAGGCGCATCGCCGACATACGCTCCAGCGCGTGAACGATGGGTTCCTCGTCGCCCGCCGTCAGCATGTTGGCCAGATACTGCACCGGAATGCGCAGGGACCGCACATCGGGCATCTGATCGCTCATCGCGATCTGCCCTGCCTGTGCGGCGTTCTGGATCGGCGACAGCGGCGGGATGTACCAGACCATCGGCAGGGTGCGGTATTCGGGGTGCAGCGGGAAGGCCACCTTCCACTCCATCGCCATCTTCCAGATCGGGCTGACCTTGGCGGATTCGATCCAGTCCTCGGGGATACCGTCGCGGCGAGCGGCGGCAATCACCTCGGGGTCGTTGGGATCAAGGAACACGTCAAGCTGCGCGCCGTAGAGGTCGGTTTCGCGCTCGGAACTGGCAGCCGCCTCGATCTTGTCGGCGTCATAGAGGATCACGCCCAGATAGCGGATGCGCCCCACGCAGGTTTCCGAACAGACCGTTGGCTGGCCGGACTCAATACGCGGATAGCAGAAGGTGCATTTCTCGGATTTGCCGCTTTCCCAGTTGTAGTAGATTTTCTTGTAGGGACAGCCCGAAATGCACATCCGCCAGCCCCGGCATTTCTCCTGATCGATCAGCACGATGCCATCTTCCTCGCGCTTGTAGATCGCGCCCGAGGGGCAGGCGGCCGAGCAGGTCGGGTTGAGGCAATGTTCGCACAGGCGCGGCAGATACATCATGAAGGTATTTTCATACTCTCCATAGATCTGCTTCTGAATATTCTCGAAATTATAGTCCTGTGAGCGTTTCGAGAATTCGCCGCCGAGGATTTCTTCCCAGTTCGGCCCCTTCTCGATTTTCTCCATCCGCTCGCCGGTGATCTTGGACCGGGGGCGCGCGGTGGGGAAATGGTCCATGTCGGGGGCCGATTTCAGGTGGTCATAGTCGAAATCGAACGGCTCGTAATAATCGTCGATCTCGGGCAGGTCGGGGTTGGCGAACAGGTTCGCCAGAATGCGCCATTTGCTGCCCTGTTTGGGGTGCAACTTGCCTGACTTTGAGCGCGCCCAGCCGCCGTTCCAGCGTTTCTGGTTCTCCCAGTCGGTGGGATAGCCGGTGCCGGGCTTGGTTTCGACGTTGTTGAACCACGCGTATTCAACGCCCTCGCGGGAGGTCCAGACATTCTTGCAGGTGACCGAGCAGGTGTGACACCCGATGCATTTGTCGAGGTTCAGAACCTTGCCGATTTGCGCACGTACTTTCATTCCGCTGCCTCCACTTTCCGGGTTGCGGGCTGATCAAGCCAGTCGATGTTTTTCATCTTGCGGACGATGACGAACTCATCGCGGTTCGAGCCGACGGTGCCGTAATAGTTGAACCCGTAACTGAGCTGCGCATAACCGCCGATCATATGCGTGGGCTTGAGCGTGGTGCGCGTGACCGAGTTATGGATACCACCGCGATGCCCGGTCTTTTCCGACCCGGGCGTGTTCACGATTTTCTCCTGCGCGTGATACATGAACAGCGTGCCCTGCTTGATGCGCTGCGACACCACCACCCGCGCGGTCAGCGCGCCGTTGATGTTGTAGGCTTCCACCCAGTCGTTATCGACAAGGCCTGCCTTGGCTGCGTCGATTTCAGACATCCAGACGACCGGCCCGCCCCTGTTCAGCGTCAGCATCAGCAGGTTGTCGGTATAGGTCGAATGGATACCCCATTTCTGGTGCGGCGTGATGAAGTTCAGCACCACATGCGGGCTACCCTCAGCCGCGTCGTTGTTGACGGCCTTGGTGATGGTTTTCAGGTCCACCGGCGGGCGGTAGCTGACGAAGCCTTCGCCAAAGGCACGCATCCACAGGTGATCCTGATAGAGCTGCTGGCGGCCCGTCAGGGTGCGCCAGGGGATCAGTTCATGCACATTGGTATAGCCCGCGTTATAGCAGACCTCTTCGCTTTCAATCCCTGACCATGTGGGCGAGGAGATGATCTTGCGCGGCTGGGCGGCGATATCGCGGAAGCGGATTTTGGTGTGGTGCGCACCCTCGGCAAGATGGGCGTGATGGCGGCCCGTGGGTTTTTCCAGCTCCTGCCACGCCCTGACAGCCACTTCGCCGTTGGTTTCGGGCGCCAGCATCAGGATCATCTCGCAGGCATCAATCGCGGTTTCCAGCTTCGCGTGGCCTTTCGAGACACCCTCATCCAGCACGACCCCGTTGAGATCGCGCAGGTGCTTCACCTCAACTTTCGTATCCCAGTTGATGCCCTTGCCGCCGTTGCCCAGCTTTTCCAGCAGCGGGCCGACCGAGGTGAACTTCTTGTAAAGGTTAGGATAATCCCGCTCGACCGCAATGTAGTTCGGCGCCGTTTTTCCGGGGATCAGATCGCACTCGCCCTTCTTCCAGTCGCGGACATGCGCCTGCGCCAGCTCGCCCGGTGTGTCGTGGAGCAGCGGCAGTTGGACGATATCGGTCTCCACCCCCAGCACCTCGGGCGCGACTTCCGAGAATTTCCGGGCGATCGACTTGAAGATCTCCCAGTCGGATTTCGACTCATACGCCGGGTTCACCGCCGCCTGAAGCGGGTGGATGAACGGGTGCATATCGGATGTATTCAGATCGTCCTTCTCATACCAGCTGGCCGTGGGCAGCACGATATCGGAATAGACGCAGGTGGTGGACATGCGGAAGTCGATGGTTACCAAAAGGTCAAGCTTGCCCTTCGGCGCCTCGTCATGCCAGACGGCCTCAACCGGCATCACGCCGCCTTCCTCGCCCAGATCCTTGCCCATTACCCCGTGATCGGTTCCCAGCAGGTGCTTGAGGAAGTATTCATGCCCCTTGCCGGATGACCCCAGCAGGTTGGAGCGCCAGACGAAAAGGTTGCGCGGCCAGTTTTCCGGCGCATCCGGGTCTTCGCACGACATCTTAAGAGCGCCGGATTTCAGCTGTTCGGCGACATAGGCAGGAATGTCCTTTCCAGCCGCTTTGGCGGCCTTCGCCACCTCAAGCGGGTTGGTTTTCAATTGGGGCGCGGAGGGCAGCCAGCCCATCCGCTCGGCACGGATGTTGTAGTCGATCAGGGAAATATCCCAGTCGCCTTCGGGCGCGGTCGGCGACAGAATCTCGCCTGCGCTCAGCGTCTCGTAGCGCCACTGGTCGGTGTGGGCATACCAGGCGGAGGTTGAATTCATCTGCCGTGGCGGGCGGCTCCAGTCCAGCGCAAAGGCCAGCGGCTGCCAGCCGGTCTGCGGGCGCAGTTTTTCCTGCCCCACATAATGCGACCAGCCGCCCCCCTCCTGCCCGATGCAACCGCACATCACCAGCATGTTGATGATGCCGCGATAGGCCATGTCCATGTGGTACCAGTGGTTCAGCCCGGCACCGAGGATGACCATGGATTTGCCATGGGTCTTTTCCGCATTGCCCGCAAACTCCCGTGCCACCGCGATGATCTTCTCACGCTCCACGCCGGTGATCTTTTCAGCCCATGCGGGGGTGTACGGGCTGTCGTCGTTGAAATCCTTCGACACCCATTCGCCGCCCAGACCCCGGTCAAGGCCATAATTGGCGCAGAACAGGTCGAACACCGTGGCGACCAGCGCCTCCTTGCCGTCGGCCAGCGTGACACGCCGGGCGGGGATGTTGCGGGTCAGCACCTCGGGGTGGTCGCATTTCACGAAATCACCCGTTGCGGCCCCGCCAAAATAGGGGAAGTCGACCCCAACCACCGCGTCGTGATCACCGTCAAGGATCTGGCTCAGGCGCAGCTTAGCCTCAGCGCCCTTCGCACGCTCTTCAAGGTTCCACTTGCCCGCTTCGCCCCAGCGAAAGCCGATGGAGCCATTGGGCACCACGACCTGCCCGCTGGCCTCGTCATAGGCCACGGTTTTCCAGTCCGGGTTGTTGGTCTCACCCAGCTTGCCGTCAAAATCCTCAGCGCGCAGCATCCGGCCCGGCACAAGGTGGCCGTCCTTTTCATCCAGACGCACCAACATCGGCATGTCGGTGTATTTGCGGGCGTAATCCTCGAAATAGGGGGCCTGCCGGTCAAGGTGATACTCGCGCAGGATGACATGGCCCATCGCCATCGCCAGCGCCGCATCGGTGCCCGCCTGCGGGTTCAGCCAGATATCGCCGAACTTGGCGGCCTCGGAATAGTCGGGGCTGACCACGGCGGATTTGGTGCCGCGATAGCGCACCTCGGTATAGAAATGCGCGTCCGGCGTGCGGGTCTGCGGCACGTTCGAGCCCCAGAGCATCAGGAAGCCCGCGTTGTACCAGTCAGCGCTTTCCGGCACATCGGTCTGCTCGCCCCACGTCTGCGGGCTGGCGGGGGGAAGGTCACAATACCAGTCGTAGAAGGACATGCAGGTGCCGCCCAGAAGCGACAGGTAACGCGACCCGGCGGCGTAGCTGACCATCGACATGGCGGGGATCGGCGAGAAGCCGAACACCCGGTCGGGGCCCCAGACCTTGGCGGTATAGGCGTTGGCGGCGGCGATGATCTCGGTCGCCTCATCCCATGTGGCGCGTACGAAACCACCCTTGCCACGGGTTGTGGTATAAGACGCGCGCAAGGCCGGATTGTTCTGGATCGCCGCCCAGGCGGCAACCGGCGTCATTGTTTCGCGCATCTGGCGCCATGCGCGCATCAAAGCGCCCCGGATCAGCGGGTTCTTCACGCGGTTGGCGGAATAGAGATACCAGCTGTAAGACGCGCCCCGCGCACAACCACGCGGCTCATGGTTGGGCAGGCCTGCGCGGGTGCGCGGATAGTCGGTCTGCTGCGTCTCCCACGTCACGATGCCGGATTTGACATAGATCTTCCATGAACAGGAGCCGGTGCAGTTCACCCCATGGGTGGACCGCACGACCTTGTCATGGCGCCAGCGGTTTCTGTAGGTGTCCTCCCAGTCGCGGTTCTCGTTGGTGGTCTGGCCCCAACCGTCCGAGAAGGTCTCCAGCTCCTTGCTCTGGAAGAAGTTCAGTCTGTCGAGCAGATGGCTCATCTTGCTTTCCTTTCGAGTGTCTGGAAATTCGGTTGGGTCATTGTGCGGGCTGGGTTGAAGCGAGCGGTGCCGCGCGGGCATGCTCAATGTCATGCAGCAACCCGCCGGGGCGCGTGTAGACGAGCCATGTGATGGCGAGGCAAAGGACGTAGAAGGCGAGGAACAGCCACAGCGCGCCGATGGGGCTGCCGGTCATGGCGATGGAGGAGCCATAGGCCTTGGGGATGAAGAACCCGCCATAGGCCCCGATGGCGCTGGTGAAAGCGACAATCCCGCCCGATTCCATGGCGATCTGGCGCGCGCGCTCGGTTCCGGTCAGATGGGGCATGAGACGCGGAACCTCCTTGCCCATGATCACCGGGATCATCTGGAAGGTTGACGCGTTGCCGACGCCGGTGAAGAAGAACAGCGCCATGAAGCCCGCGAAGAACCCGGCAAAGCTGCCCGCCTGCAGTGACAGGATCACCGCGAGGACCGAGGCGATCATGCCCACGAACACCCAGAAGGTGACGCGCCCGCCGCCGAACCTGTCAGACACCCAGCCGGTGCCCGCGCGGCTCAGCGCACCCACCAGCGGCCCGAGGAAGACGAATTGCAGCGCGTTGATCTCAGGAAACGCGATCCGGCTGAGGAGCGGGAAGCCCGCCGAATAGCCGATGAAGCTGCCAAAGGTGCCGATATAGAGAACGCACATCAGCCAGTTGTGCGAGCGCCCGAAGATCACCGATTGCTGGGCAAAGCTGGCCCTGGCATCGGCAATATCGTTCATGCCCCACCATGCCGCGATGGTAGCCGCAAGAATGAACGGCACCCAGATAAAGCCTGCGTTCTGCATCCAGAGCTGGCCGCCGTCGGGCAGTTCCTGCGGCGCACCGCCCATGGCGCCGAATACGCTGAGCGTGATGACCAGCGGCACCAGAAACTGCATGACGCTGACGCCAAGGTTGCCAAGACCGGCATTCAGTGCCAGCGCATTGCCCTTTTCGGATTTCGGGAAGAAGTAACCGATATTGGCCATGCTTGACGCAAAGTTGGCCCCGCCCAGCCCGCACAGCAGCGCCAGCACAAGGAAGATGAAATACGGGGTTTCAGGGTTCTGCACGGCATAGCCGATGCCGATGGCGGGCAGCAGCAGCGAGGCGGTCGAAAGCGTTGTCCAGAGCCGCCCGCCAAAGATCGGCACCATGAAGCCATAGAAGATCCGCAGGGTCGCCCCCGAGAGGGCTGGCAGGGCGGCGAGCCAGAAAAGCTGTTCCGGCGCAAAGGCAAAGCCGATCGCAGGCAGGCGCGCCACGACCATTGACCAGACCATCCAGACCGAAAAGGCCAGCAGCAGCGCCGGGATCGAGATCCAGAGGTTGCGGCGGGCGACGGCATGGCCTTTCTCCGCCCAGAACTGCGCGTCTTCCGGCCGCCAATCCTCGATCACGCGCGGCATCAGGGTGCGGTCGGGGTGATGGATGGCCTGCATCTCGGGCAGTTGCGGCAGTTGGTCGAGCGCATCGCCATGCGCCGCACGTTCCATCGCGCGGACGGAAAGGTGCATCCAGCTCAAGGCAATGGCGACCAGCACGAAAAGCAGCGCGAAGCAGGAGGTATAGATGCCGGTCAGATCCAGCAGCGCGCCGAACGCGATGGGCAGCGCGAACCCGCCAAGCCCGCCGATCATGCCGACAAGGCCACCCACCGCACCGACATGGCGCGGATAATAGACCGGGATGTGCTTGAACACGGCGGCCTTGCCAAGGCTCATGAAGAAGCCAAGCGCGAACAGCACGGCTATGAAGGGCCACAGACCCATGCTGGTCGAAAACGCGATCGGGCCGTCCTTGCCCTGAATAATGTAATCGGTGGGCGGATAGGACAGCATGAACAGGAAGATCAGCGAAAAGCCGAAGGTCCAGTACATGACCGAGCGCGCGCCGAACTTGTCTGACAAGACGCCGCCATAGGCGCGAAATAGCGATGCCGACAGGCTGAACGACGCCGCCGCCATCCCCGCCGTGCGCACATCAATGCTGTAGACGTCGATCAGATAGTGCGGCATCCACAGCGCCAGCGCCACAAACGCACCGAAGACAAAGAAGTAATAGAGCGAGAAGCGCCAGACCTGCAGGTTTTTGAGCGGCGCAAACTGCTGGGCCAACGACGGTGCCTTCGCCCCGGTCTTGCGCCGCTCGACCAGCTCGGGGTCGTCCTTGGCCAGAAGGAAAAACAGCACACCGATGATCGCCAGCCCCGCCGCCCAGACATAGGCCACGCCGTGCCAGCCAAAGGCGACCATGATGAAGGGGGCGACAAACTTGGTAACCGCCGCGCCGACGTTCCCGGCACCAAAAATGCCAAGGGCGGTGCCCTGCTGCCCGGCGTCATACCAGCGGCTGACATAGGCGACACCGATGATGAAAGACCCGCCCGCAAGCCCGATGCCAAGGGCTGCGATCAGATACATGACATAGGTGTCGGCCAGCGTCAGCGCCCAGGTGGCGAGCGCGGTCAGGATCATCTGCGCCGAGAAGACGATGCGCCCGCCGTATTTCTCGGTCCAGACACCAAGGAACAGGCGGGTGATGGAACCCGTCAGAATGGGCGTGGCCACCAGCAGGCCGAACTGGGTGTCACTCAGACCCAGCTCTGCCTTGATGGCGACACCGATGATGGAAAAGATCGTCCAGACCGCGAAACAGGCGGTGAAGGCGATGGTGCTCAGGCTCAGGGCGCGCGTCTGATCGGCGTGCGAGGCGGTGGCTACGGTCTGCATGGCAGGGCTCCGGCAGGAAATGGCATGTGCAACCCCGAGCGGGGATCAGTGCCATACCTGCTGTCAGCGCCGCGCGGATTGTTTGATCTAGATCAGGCTGAGGAATAAATCTTAATGAAATAAATGGCTTAGCGAAATTTATCATCCCTTCGATGCTGTTTCCTCAAGGGATATGGCTGTGCAGATCAGCCCTATGCTTGATAATTATCAAATGCTACCCTGCACCCGTCAGCAGGTATCGGAGAGATCATGCCCGAGTCAGAGTACCCGGAAATCCGCAAGCTCGACCTTTTCGCGCGCATGGCGGATGACCAGTTCCGTGCGCTCATGCGTGGCGCCTATCTGCAGAATTTCCCACCGCAGATTGAAATGATAACCGAAGGGGAGCCGAGCGATTTTCTGCACGTCGTGCTTTCCGGATCGGTCGATCTGTTTGCGCAATGGAATGGCCGGGAGACCAGCATGGCCACTGTGCGGCCGGTTTCGACCTTCATTCTGGCGGCCACGATCAACGACGCCCCCTACCTGATGTCGGCGCGGACGCTGGAGAAAAGCCGCATCGTGCTTATCCCCAGTCAGGACGTGCGCGCCATTTTCGCCGTCGATGCCAACTTTGCCCGCGCGATCGTCACCGAACTTGCGCAGTGCTACCGCTCCGTCGTCAAGTCACAGAAGAATCTCAAGCTCAGAACCTCGCTTGAGCGGCTGGCGAACTACCTTCTGCGGCAGCAGTTGCGCCGGGGCGCAGGGGCAACTTTTGAGCTCGATTTCGAGAAGCGTCGCCTCGCCTCGGTGCTCGGCATGACGCCTGAAAACCTGAGCAGGGCTTTCAAGGGCCTTGGTCCCTACGGGGTGGCCGTGCATGGCACGCGCATCACCATCGGCAATCAGGCCGAACTGGAGCGTTTCGCCAAGCCCAATCCGCTGATCGATGATCACGCATCCTGAAACCCTCAGGGCAGCGGGCTGACCCCGACCAGGAACGGGTGCAGCCAGATCAGCACCGCATAGAGGGCCACACCCGCTGACAGCCGCAGCATATGAACCGCAGAGACTGAGGACGAAAACAGCGGAGCGCGCGCGACGGCCAACCGCAAACGGTGCCATTCTGCCCCCATCTCGCGTTTCTTGCGGCGGTCGATGAGCCGCCCGCCAATACCCGCGAAGACCGCAAAGGTGCCAAACAGGACCCCATGCGCCAGATCCCCGTTCGGCACGACATGGGCTGCGGACCAGAGCGCCAGCGCCAGAAGCAGCGGGTGCCGTGCCCACCGGACAATCCCCGGGTGCATCGGATCAAACCGCGCATTGCGCGCACCGCCGAAGGAAAACGGGTTTGGCCGCGCGATGGAAAGCGCAAGGATCAGGCAGACCGGCAGCATCATGGTCAGCGGGACATACACCTGCCACGCCGCCCAATCCCACAGCGGGACATGGGGCGCGCGCCCGGCGGCGGCGATCAGCCAGGCCAGCACGGCAAGCGACAGCGCGGAATAGGCCAGCGTGAAGCCGCCCCTCCCCAGTCGCCGCTGCAACCAAGGCCGAAGCGGCGGACGCACGGGCAGCGAATGCGACAGGAAGAAAACCACATAGGCAATGATGAACCCGGACCAGGCCATGAAACCCGCCCCTCAGACGCTCTTGCCCGCAGGCATGCGCAGCAGAAGAGCGCCATAGATCACGGCAAACGCGCCAAACGCCATGATCCACCCGATGCCTGCGATCATATGCAGTACCCCCGAGAATTCAGTCCAGAGTCCCGCCGCGACCCGTGCGAGAACCGCCACGACAAAGACGCAGTAGATCGCAACCGTTCCCGGCCCGGCGGTCAGCGCCTGCCCGGTATGGCCCAGCGTGGCCCGTGTCATCACCGCCAGCGTCATCAGCCCGATCGCGCCCGCCATCCACAGATGCTGCGCGCCCGAGGTGCCGAAGGTGCCCGGCGCAAGGATCTCTGCCGCAAGCGCGAGTGCGCCGAGGGGTAGAAAGGCATAACCCACATGCAGCACCGTCACCAATGGCTCGGCCAGTGTCCGGTGGCCCGCCCAGCGGGCGAGGCGCAGGAGGTGCAAGACCCCGGCCAGCGCCAGCGCCGCCCCCGTCACCGCGCTCAGCGGAAGCGCGACCCAAAGCAGAAGCGCTGCACCCAGCACGACCAGCGCCAGCTTGTCGAACGTCTGCATCGGCGGCGCTGGCAATGCCCCCTGGTGCTGCTTGACCAGCCAGTTCCGGGTGAAAGACGGCACGACGCGCCCGCCGATCACCGCGATCATCATGATCCCGGCACCAAGGCCAAGCCTGAGCCCCGCACCCTGTGCGGCATAGGCTCCTTGGGCGGCTTCCCAGTGAAACAGGCCGTTGCCCAGGATGAAAACCGCCAGCATGCCCAGCACGATCAGGTTGCGCCAGTTCCTGCCCGCGACAATTTCGCGCGCGAGGACGAGCGCCAGCACCGCAAGGAAGGACAGATCAACCGCTGCCACCACCCCGGCAGGCAACCCGGCAGAGACAGCAACAGCCAGCCGACCCGCCAGCCAGACAAGCGACAGCGCCCCCAGCCGCCAGCCGACGATGGGCAGGCGCCCGGTCCAGTTCGGCACAGCCGTCAGCAAAAACCCGGCCACAACCGCACCCAGATAGCCATAGAGGAATTCATGCGCGTGCCAGCTGACCGGATCAAACGCTGTCGGCAATGCCACATGCCCTGAAAGCATCGGCACCCAGAGCGCCATTGCGAAGGCGGCCCAGACCGCCGCCCCGAAAAAGAACGGCCGGAACCCATAGGTCAGGATCGCGGGGCCGGTCCAGGCGCGCATCTGTTGGGCTGTTGTCGCGGTCATCTTTGTATCTTTCTGTGGGCTTCATGCCGGTGCGGCACTGGCAATCCGGCGATATCCGGCCTGCCCATGGTAGAACCCGTTGCTGAAACCCGTGCCCGCGCAAAGGCTGTGCAGGCGCGCTTCGGCCTCAGTCACCGGCAGCTGGCCGTCAAGCACCGCGCGGAACAGATGGGCCACGCCCACCATATCCACATCCTGCGGCATGATCCGCAGATGCGTCACGCCATCGCCCACCAGCCGCCCCGTTTCAGGCAGGAGGTTAACATAGCTTTCAGATTGTGTCTGAATGCCGTTCACCCGCAGGATCGGCGCATCGTCGCGGGTGCGCAGCGGCATGCCGTCGGGGTCTTCCTCGCAGACGAACTGGCAGTTGTCCTTGGTACGGCCATGGGCGCGCGCGTGATAGCAGCGCGCCGAGACCGCCAGCGAGACGCGGCCGAACACCTGCACCTCCACCCCCAGCCCCAGTGCGCGCGCGGCCTGCGTGGCGATGGCTATGGCGGGGCCGGGAAGCTCCGGCGGCAGGCTGACATGGGTCGCCCCCTGCCCTGCCATCCAGGCAATCGTCGCCTCGTTATAGGCGTTCATGAAGGGGCCAATCCGGTGCGGGCGGGTGCCACGGGCATAAAGCCCGGCGGCATTGTTGATCTCGATCCCGGGCGCGTCCATCGCGGCGATATCCCCGGTTGCCTTGCGCTCGCGTTTCAGCATCACCTCGGCCAGCGTGGACAACACGACCGTTTTGCCCGCGCGTTCCAGCCGCTCGATGGTTTCAGGCAAGTCGCGCTCATGGAACGGCGCGCGCTTGGAGCAGATCACTTCGCCCAGATAGACCTCATCGACCGGGGCCTCATCGGCAATGCGGGCGTAGAAATCGCGGCGTTTGTCGGCAGACCAGTGATAGACGATGGGCCCCAGTGTCAGTTTTGTCATGCTCTCACCGCCATTTCTTCGTCTCGAACGCGCCCTGCGTCTGTTTCTGCCCCTCGGTCAGGGCGATCAGATCGGCGATATTGGCCGCGCGCCCGGCGCGGATATCATCGACCGCCTGCCGGAAGGCTGACACCACATTGCGGACATAGCTTTTTGACCGCTGCCGCCCCTCGATCTTGAAGGCATGCACGCCCGCGTCGATCAGCTCGGGCAACAGGCGCGACAGGTTCAGGCTGACCGGCTCTTCAAACGCATAATAGCCCTCAGGACGGTTCGGTGCGATGTAGCGGCCCTTGCAGATGGTGGGATAGCCCGCCATTTCCCCGGCCTCAAAACGGTCGATGGTGAAGCCCGCAAGGCGCGATGACATCGATCCATCGGCATCGCGGGTGTATTCCACGTCTGAGGCAGGGGAACACACGCCATCCATATTGGTCGATTGCCCGGTCAGGTAGTTGGTCAGGCTGCACCGCCCCTCCACCATCAGGCCATGGTTGCCGAAGATGAAAGTTTCGATCTCGCAGGGGATCTCACGCCGGATATGCCGGATCTCGGGGATCGTCAGGATACGCGGCAGGACCACGCGCTTTACCCCGAAATGCGCGCAATAATACCGGATCGCCTCGGGCGACGAGGCCGCCGCCTGCACCGACAGATGCAGCCGAGCCTGAGGATAGGTGCGCGCGATGTAATCGGCCACACCCATATCGGCCACGATGAACGCATCAACGCCAAAGCGCGCGCCCAGATCGGCGGCCTGCCGCCAGAGGTCCACCTTGCCTGCGGGCGGATAGGTGTTGAGCGCCAGCAACACCTTGCTGCCCTTGGCGTGGGCATAGGCGACAGCCCCGGCCAGTTCATCGGGGGTGAAGTTGAGGCCGGGAAAGTTGCGCGCGTTGGTCGCATCCTGAAACCCGCAATAAACGGCATCGGCACCGGCATCGACGGCGGTGCGCAGGGCGGCGGGGGTGCCCGCCGGGCAGATCAGTTCAGCCAGGCTCATCGGGGGGCCGGTCCTTTCTGTGATGTGGCATAGCTGCGGCGCAGACGCGCGAGAATGGCGCGACCGGGGGCACCAAACATTTCGGCGGCATCCTCGGCAACCGAGCCCTCGACATCGTCAAGCGCGTTGCGCAAACGCACCACCGCCTCGGTATCGCCGGAGACCTCAAGATCGCGCGAGAAAAAGGCGGCATCGCCGTCTTCCTCTGAATCGACCAGTTCCAGCAGCAGCATGAAGCGGCCCCGGATCACCGCGCCCGCCTGCGGCGCGGCATCGCGCGGCACGGCGCGGAATATCAGCGCCTGTGGGTCTGGGCGCAGATGAAGGGCAAAGGGAAGCTCCACCGGGTCGATCAGAAAATCGGTGCCCTGATGCGGGCCAAGACGCGCGAACAGCGACGGGTGCCGCAGGGCCATGCGCCGCACGACGCGCGACAGGACCGGCTGCGCCATGGCGCAGGCCAGACGCGCAGCCACGGCGGCGCCGGGCAACGGGGCTTGCGGTGTCATGCGAATTTCGGTGCTCATGACCGGGCCGTCCTTTCGGCTGCAATTCCGCCCTCGGTCACGATCACATCGAGGGGGATATCATGGGGTTGGGGGAAGATCGTGGACAGGCGCGCAGCCGCAAGCGCGATGCCGATGGCCAGCGGGCGCGGGCTCAGCGCCGCCAGCGTGCGGTCGAAATATCCGCCGCCCCAGCCCAGCCGGTAACAGCCGCCATCCCATCCAAGGCAGGGCGCCAGTGTCATGTCGGGCACCAGCACCTCAGCCCCGGGCGGGGGGACCGGAATGTTCCAGTCGCCCCGGATCATGCGGGTTTCCGGCGTCCAGCGGCGAAAAACCAGCGGTGCCGCGCGGGTTTCCACCACCGGCAAGGCGATGGTGACGCCCGCGCGATGCAATTCCCCAAGAAGCGGGCGCAGGTCAGGCTCTCCCCTGATCGGCCAGTAGCCGGATACGACCGTCCCCTGCCCTGCCCCGCGCGCAGCCAGCACCCCTGCCAGATGCGCGCTGATCTCCACCGAGACCTGCGCCCGCCCGGTCTGGCCCAGACCCTCCCTCAGTCCGGCCAGCCGTATCCTTTCTGCCCGACGCCAACGCGCCACATCGCGCGCCTGTTCAGGATCAGTGCCGAGTGGGTCAAAATAATCCGGCGCCACCTCGCCCGCCATGCAGGGCGGTGAGGCGAAGCGACCGGGTCGGTCACTCTGTCCGCTCATTGCCCGCCCCCGCCACACTCCCGGGCTCGAACTGCGGAAACAGCACGTCATTCTCCAGACGCATATGCTCGGTCAGGTCCTCAACGAACCCGGCGATTCCTTCATACAGACGGGTCCAGGTTCCGCAGGCGCCCGCAGGTAATGTAAGGCCGCCGGTCAGACGCCGGATCTCGGCCACCTCAAGCGCATGACTGTCGTGATCGGCGCGCATCACGGCGATGGGGTTTTCAATGCCCGGGCCACCGCCTTTGCGGATAGCGGGAAAAAGGATCAGCTCCTCCTTCTTCATGTGCACTTCCATTTCGCCGATCATCCGGTGCAAGAGCCCGGACAGCCCCTTGGGCACACCGTCGCTGCCAGCATGCACGGATTCCACTTTTCCGGCCATCGCAGCAAGAACCGGCAGCTGCTCGCGGTGGCGCGCGTGGTAGCGTGCCTCGATGTAGCGGGTAAGTTCGGCAGCGTCATGAATCGGAGGGGTATCAGCCATCGGGATATCCTTTCGTCAGATAAGTGAGGGCACGGCACCGGGGGCGGCCTGCGCCTCCGCCACAGCGATTTGCAGGGAACGCGCGATCCGCTCGGCGCGCGCAATGACATGCGCTGCTCCTTCAGGAGTGCAGATCTCTTGCGCCGTCTCACGAAAGAGTTGCAGCCAGCGCGC
Organism: Pararhodobacter sp.; assembly: GCF_036802785.1. Lineage (GTDB taxonomy): Bacteria > Pseudomonadota > Alphaproteobacteria > Rhodobacterales > Rhodobacteraceae > Pararhodobacter. The sequence continues at coordinate 96,063 of NZ_DAIRVN010000002.1, read as the reverse complement.
GAAATGCGACGCGTTGATGGGAAGCGGCAGGTGCGCAGGCACCGGGCGACCATGATAGCGACCAGTCATCAGCGCCACCGAGGACCAGAAGGCCACCATCCGTTCAAGATGGGGTTCCCAGTCGGTGATGCGTGCTGCGAATACCGGGCCAAGGAGCGGGTCGCCACGGACCTTGCTGTAAAAGCCATGCACAAGGGCGCGCAGCACAGCGTCATCAAGCCCCGTCGCCGCCCCTATGGCCGCCGTAAGGTCAGGCCGGGCGGATGAGTCATCGGGCGAATTGCTGGGCGGTTTCATGATCATTTGTGTCATTTCTTGCTTGCGATCGAGGGTATGGTTGCTAATAGGTATTGTAAATGCCTATTCGAAAGCAGCGACAATGCGCCTCACCACCTTCACTGATTACGGATTGCGGATGCTGATGCGCATGGCCAGCGCGCCCGGGCGCGCCTTCTCAACCGCCGAACTGGCCGAGGAATTCGGACTGTCGCGCAACCATCTGGCCAAGATCATGCAACACCTCGCCCGTGCCGGTCTGATCGTGACCCGGCGTGGCGGCGGCGGCGGTGCCGCACTCGCCCGTCCGGCCAACGAGATCATGCTTGGTGCCGTTATCCGGTTACTGGAAGAGGGCCAGCCTCTGGTCGAATGTCTCGGCACAGGCAGCGGGGCCTGTGTGCTTGACGGCCGCTGTCGGCTCAAGGCGCGTCTGCGCGCCGCCGAAGCGGCATTTCTTGCTCACCTTGATCGCTCGACACTCGCCGATATTGCCCTGGACCCGTCTCCACAGTTCTGAACCGGCGCTTCCTGCCATCGCGGCGCGACTGAAAGACACCGTTGGCTGTGCTGATCTTGGCGATGTCAGGGGTCAGTCAAAAGGCGGTGCAGTTTCAGAAAGTGTGATCGGGGAACAGGCGGCGGGCGACCAGAATGCAGGTTTCCAGAGCCTCGGCGCGGTTGAAGCTTTCGGGATTGAGGTGAAAATCCGCCCACATCCCCTCCAGCAAGGCGGTAAGGGCATAGGCCCGCTGATCTGCCAGCGCTTCATTTCCGGGCCCGGCGAGCGTGCGGCAGGTTTCGGTCATTGCCCGGCGGAAATTGCTTTCACGCGAATCGACAAAGGGCCGGTACTGCGGATTTGAGGGCGCTTCAGCCCGAAAGGCGAACCAGATCACCATGTTGCGGCGGTTCAGAACGGCGGGTGCGAAATCGGCCCGCATCAAGGTTACAAGCCGCCAGGCCGGATCGGTGTTTCCCTGATCGACGGCAGCGCGCCAGTTCTGGGTGTATTCCTCGGCCAGTTGCTCGATCAGGGCCAGAAGCAGGTTTTCCTTGGACCCGAAATGCAGGCTTATCATCCCGCGCGACAGGCCTGATATCTGCTGGATACGGTCAATCGTGGCGCCGCGGACCCCGTGATTCAGAACCGCCTCCCCGGTGGCCTCGATCAGCAGGCTGCGGTGATGCGCCTTCTTGCGGTCACGCAGACCCTCTGGCGCGGTTTCCGGCGGGGTGGTGCCGCTTTCCTCGTCTTTTTTCTTCATCGCCTGAAATCTCTGCGGGGTTCCGGTCAAACCACTTGACATCTTCAAACCTGAGGTGCAATAAAATTGTATGAACGTATGTTCATTTTTAGACGCCATCAGGAGCTGCGCCATGCTTTCCAAGATGATCGCCGATCTGGATGCACGGCATTTTGTCCACCCTTGGGAGTCGATGGAAGATCTGGGCACGGGCGGGCGCATGGTGGCCCAACGTGCAAGCGGGATTCATGTGACCGAAGGGGACGGACGCCCCCGCATCGACGGGCCCGGCGGCATGTGGTGCGTTCAGGTTGGCTATGGGCGAGCAGAGATTGGCGAGGCCATGGCCTATCAGGCGCAGGAGATGGCCTATTTCTCGCCGTTTTCCAGCACCAGCCCGGTCAGCGCCCGGCTGGCCGCCGTGATTGCACAACGCACGCCCGGCGATCTGAACCGGGTGTTTTTCACGACCGGCGGGTCGACCGCCGTGGATACCGCTTTGCGTTTCGTGCAGTTCCGCAACAACCTGCTGGGCAGGGCCGGGAAGAAAATATTCATCACCCGGCAAAAGGCCTATCATGGGTCAACCTATCTTTCGGCCAGTGTCAGCGGGAAAGAGCGTGATCGCAACTGGTTCGACCATGCCGACGCGCTGGTGCATTTCCTGCCCGATGTGAATCCTTACCGCCGCCCCGCCGGAACAAGCGTCGAGGCGTTTCTGGAGGCGAAGCTTGCCGATCTGGAGAATGCGATCCTGTCGCTGGGTGCTGATCGCGTGGCGGCCTTCATCGCAGAGCCGATTCTGGCTTCGGGCGGCGTGATTGTCCCCCCCGAGGGTTATCACCGGCGCTGCCTTGAAATCTGTCGCCGTCATGATGTGCTTTATATTGCCGATGAGGTGGTCACGGGCTTCGGGCGGCTTGGGCACTGGTTTGCGTCAGAGGCGGTGTTCGGGATGGTGCCGGATATCATCACCAGCGCGAAGGGGCTGACATCGGGATACGCACCGCTGGGGGCCTGCATCATTTCCGAGCGGCTGTTTGACGACATTTCCGGCGCGGCGTCACAGGGCGCGGTCTTTTCCAACGGGTTCACCTATTCCGGCCATCCGGTCAGCGCGGCGGCCGCGTTGAAGAATATCGAGATCATCGAGCGTGAGGGCATTCTGGAACATGTTCGCACCCTTACCCCGCATTTTCAGGAACGGCTGGCCGCACTGGGTGCCCTTCCGCTGGTAGGCGATACGCGCGGCATGGGGCTGATGGGCTGTGTCGAATGCGTGGCTGACCGGGACGCGAAAGAACCGCTGGCGCTGGACAAGGCTGTCGGTGATCTGATTGACGCGCATTGCCGCAAACTGGGACTGATCGTGCGACCGCTCCTGAACATGTGTGTCTTCTCGCCACCCCTGATTATCTCTCACGACGAAGTCGACCAGATGTTCGATATTCTTGAGCAGGGCATCCGGCTGACCACGGATGACCTTGTGCGACAAGGGGTCCGGGTGGCCTGACCCGACACCCCTTTGAAAACAACCACCGCCCGCCAGGGGCAAGACAGGGAGTAAGCGCATGACACTGAAGGACTGGCTTCTCACCGCGGGGCTTGCCGTTCTGGCGGGGCCCGCCCTGGCAGACGGCGAGCTGCATATTTACACCTGGGGAAACTACACGAACCCCACGCTGATCGACCGTTTTGAGGAAGCTCACGGCGTTCGCGTCACCATCACCGATTATGATTCAAGTGACACGGCAATCGCCCGCATCCGTCAGGGGGGGCATGGGTTTGACATCGTCGTTCCTGCCGCCGTAGTCACGCCGGTCTGGATCGAGGAAGGTCTGCTTCTGGAGACCAATCCCGCCGAAATGGAAAATTTCATCCATGTCGATGAGCGGTTCCGCAGCCCGTCCTTTGACCCTGAGCGCCGCTACACTGTGCCGTGGCTGTGGGGCAGTACCGGCGTTACGGTGAACACTTCAGCCTATGACGGCGATATCAACACGTCGGCCATCTTCCTTGACCCGCCATCCGAGCTGCGGGGACGTGTCAATGTTGTGCCGGAGCTTGCCGATATCCTGTTTCTGGCTATCCGCTATGTTGGCGGCGACTGGTGCACCGATGATCGTGATGTCCTGCGCGCTACGCACCAGGCACTTCTGGCCGCGAAAGAACACTGGATCTCCATCGATTATGGCAGCCTCGATTCGATGGTGGGCGAGGATCTTCTGGCGACGGTTACCTGGAACGGTGCCGCGTTGCGGATGCGTGCGGCCAATCCGGACCTGCATTACGGCTACCCGCGCGAGGGGTATCCCTTGTGGATGGACAGCGTCGCGGTACTGGCGGACGCCAGCAATGTCGACAATGCCCGGCTGTTCATGAACTTCGTCATGGACCCCGAAAACGCCGCGCTGATCACGGCCTTCGCCGGCTATGCAAATTCCATTACCGGCTCTGAGGCCTATCTGCCCGAAGAACTGCTGAACGCGCCGGAAATCATCATTCCGGATGATCTGGTGGAGGCGGGCGAACTGATGCTGATCTGCGATCCGGCGGTGATGGATCTCTATGCCCGCATGTGGATGGAAGTGATGCAGTAAGCCCGTATTGCCACACACTGCCGAAGCCGCGTGACACCCTGCTGGAGATTGCCCCCATGGCGGACGAAGACCTTTGCTACATGACTGCGACCGAGGCGCTGACCCGATTTGCCGACAGGTCGCTGTCGCCGGTCGAGCTGATGCAGGCCGTCATCGACCGCGCCGAAATGGTCGAAGGTCAGGTAAACGCGCTGACCTACACACATTTCGACGAGGCGCTGATGCTGGCGCGCGCCGCCGAGGCCCGGTATATGCAGGGCGCGCCTGCCGGGCAGCTGGACGGGCTGGCGCTTGCCGTCAAGGATGAGGGCGCAATCAAGGGGAAACCGCTTTCAAACGGCTCCCTTCTGCTGGAAGGGACGATCCCCGACTACACCTCCCCAGTCAACCAGCGTCTGCTGGATTCCGGGGCGATCGTTCATGCCCGCACCGCCACCCCGGAGTTCTCCTGTGCCGGATACACATGGTCGCGGCTGTGGGGTATCACCCGCAATCCGTGGAACCTGGATTTCACGCCGGGCGGATCATCGGGCGGGGCCGGCGCGGCGCTGGCGGCGGGAAGCTGTACGCTGGCCTCAGGCTCGGATATCGGCGGCTCCATCCGCATTCCGGCCTCGGCCAGTGGCGTGGTGGGGCTGAAGCCCGCCTATGGCCGCGTGCCCGAAGAGCCGCCCTATAATCTGGATATCTTCTGCCATCAGGGTCCGATGGCACGCAGTGTCGGCGATACCGCGCTGATGTTCGGGGTGATGGCCGGGCCGCACCCTCTTGATATCGCCACGCAGCGGGATGTTCCCCATATTTCCCGCCAGCCGGAGTCGATCCGCGGTATGAAGATCGCATGGTCGCCCGATCTGGGCATCTACCGCGTCGAGCCCGAGGTGCGGCGCAACACCGAAGCCGCCCTTGATGTGCTGCGTGATCTTGGCGCAATCGTCGAGGAGGTGGACCTTGGCTGGCAGGCAGAATGGCTTGAGCACGGCCTTGATTATCTGAAACTGCTGATGGGGAACGTGCTGCGCGACCTCGCATCGGGCAGGGAAGAGGAACTTACCACCTATGCGAACGCCCTGATCACGCTGGCCGCCGAAGTGCCCGGCACCGCTCTGGCACGCTGCTATCAGTCCGCCGGGCAGATGTATGCAACCCTCGGCCCGGTCTTTGAGCGTTTTGACGCGCTGATCTGCCCCACCAACGGCTTGCCCGCCGTTCAGGCCGATTACGACTGGTCGTGCGATGTGCCCGTTATTGACGGTGAGCCGGTGAACCCGCGTTACGGCTGGATGATGACCCTGCCCTTTAACATGCTTGGCCGCTGTCCGGTGCTTGCCGTTCCGACCGGACATGCCGCCAACCGGGTGCCCACCGGAATGCAGATCGTTGGCCGCCCCTGGGCCGAGGTTGACGTCTTTCGTATCGGGCTGGCCTATGAGCAGGCTGTCGGCGGCTGGTATGATCGCGCAGGCAAAAGGCCTTTGATCGCCAGCGCATAAGCTGCGCCCGCGGGGCCCTCCCCGGGCGGCGGCTAAACCGTTGCGGATGCGCGCCGCCTGCGGTTCAGTGTGGGTGCCTTCCGAGGCGTCCCACCCTCCTGCGTCTGGCGTGGGTCCACGACTGCTGCGGGCAGTAGCCATCGCAAACGCCAGCTTGTATAGGGCATTCAGTTATTCATTGCCCACCGCAAGAAAGGCTGTGCCGTGCCCTCAGACACACGCCCGACACCCCGAAGCATCCCGACCAATCTGCGCCTGCTGGTTCTGTTGGAGGAGATCGCGGCCATCGGCATCCCGGTCACACCCGCCGATCTTTACGGCCGCATCGATCTGCCAAAACCGTCCCTCCACCGGCTTTTCGTCACGCTTGAGCAGGAGGGTTTTCTGGAGCGCACTCTGGACGGTCGCAAATATGCGCCCGCACCCCGGCTCAGGAAGCTGGCGGTCATGATCACCACGGCACCCCAGCAGCGCAACGAAGTGCTGCTGGTCCTTCAGGCGCTGTCGGAACTGATCGGCGAGACCTGCAACTATTCGATGCCCGAGCGCACCGGCATGAAATATGTCGAGCGCGCCGAGACCAAATGGCCGCTGCGCTTCAACCTGCCGCCGGTTGGCAGCACCGTGCCGTTCCACTGCACGGCCAGCGGCAAATGCTATCTGGCCTCGCTGCCGCCTGCCAGGCTGCGGCGGCTGCTGGAACTCATCGAAATCAAGCGCTTCACCGACCGCACGATTACCGACCTGAACCAGCTTGAAGCCCAGATTGATACCTTCCGCGCGCAGGGTTTCACCATCGACGATCAGGAATTCATGGAAGGAATGATCGGCCTTTCGGTCGGCGTGATGATCGAAGGGCGGCTCTTTGGAACATTGTCGTTCCACGCGCCCTGCCAGCGGCTGGACATCGCCACCGCACATGGCCATGTCGCCGAAATGAAGCGCGCGGCAGAGCGGATCGCCAGCATTCTGGTCGCCTGAACCAGTTCAGCGCCGCTGCGCCAGTATCATATCGCTGACTTTCTCACCGATCATGATGGCCGCGGCATTGGTGTTTCCGGACACGATTTCAGGCATGATCGAGCAATCCGCCACCCGCAGCCCTTTGACCCCGCGCAAACGCAGTTGCGGGTCCAGCACGGCACGCGGGTCAGTGCCCATGCGGCAGGTGCCGGAGGGGTGGTAGATGGTGGTTGCGGTGTTGCGCACCCAGTCCAGCAGGGCCGCGTCATCCAGCACATCATCCGCCGGGCTGTGCGCCGCGCTGATGAGGGATTTCAGCGGCTCCTGCGCGCTGATCGCCCGTGCCACCCGCACCCCGGCCAGAATGGTCGCGCAATCCCCCTCGGTCGCCAGATAATTCGGATGGATTGCCGGCGGCACCCGGTAGTCAGCCGAGGTCAGGTTCAGCCACCCCCGGCTCTCAGGCCTGAGCTGGCACACCGACGCCGTAAAGGCCGAAAACGGGTGCACCCCCGCGCCCGGGCTGTCGGCGGACCAGGGCTGAATGTGGAACTGGATGTCAGGGGTTGCCGCCTCAGGCCTTGTGCGCAGGAAAGCCAGCGCCAGACTGGCGGCCATGGCCATGGGGCCAGTGCGGAACAGCGCGTATTCCGCCGCGATCCGGGCCTTGTCGAACAGGCTGCGCACCTCATCATTCAGCGTGGGCTCATTGCATTTGAAAACCAGCCGCGCCTGCAAATGGTCCTGCAAGTTGCGCCCCACATCGGGGGCGGCCACCCGCGCGTCGATCCCCTGTGCCGCCAGCATGTCAGGGTCTCCGATGCCCGACAGCATCAGCAGATGGGGTGAGCCGATGGAGCCTGCGCACAGCACCACCTCAGCGCGCGCGCGGGCCAGATGCGGCTTGCCGCCCGCATCGACAAAATGCACCCCGGTCACCTGCCCGCCCACGATCTCCAGCTTCGTGGTCTGCGCCCGGGTCAGAATGCGCAGGTTCGGACGGTTGCGAACGGGCCGCAGAAACGCCACCGCCGCCGAACAGCGCCGCCCCTTGCGCGCCGTCAGCTGGGCATAGCCGACGCCGTGCTGGTCAGGGCCGTTGAAATCGGGGTTGAACGGATAGCCCGCCGCCTGCGCCGCCGCCACCCAGGCATCGCAGACCGGCCGACGCAGGCGCATGTTCGACACCGCCAGCGGCCCGCCTGCCCCATGCAGCGGGCTTTCGCCATTCTCCTGATCCTCGGATTTGCGGAAATAGGGCAGCACGTCATCCCAGCCCCAGCCGGTGTTGCCCATCTGCGCCCAGCGATCATAATCGGCGGGCTGACCGCGTACATAGATCAGCCCGTTGAGCGAGGATGAACCGCCCAGCACCTTGCCGCGCGGCCATTCCAGCCTGCGCCCGTTCAGGCCCGGGTCAGCCTCGGTGCGCAGGCACCAGTCCACGGCAGGGTTGTGCATGGTCTTGAAGTACCCGACGGGGATGTGAATCCAGGGGCTGGTATCCCGCCCCCCGGCCTCCAGCAGCAGAACGCGGGTGCCGGGGTCGGCGCTCAGCCGGTTTGCTACGACACATCCGGCTGATCCGGCACCGATCACAATGAAGTCGAATTCAAGGCTGTCCATCGCTCCCCGGCATGTATTGGTCTGGATTATTTCTGTTGCATGAAAGCGTAAATCAAGCAATATTGATATTGCAAGTCTCATTTTCTGTCTGGGAGGAACGGAATGAGTACTGATTTCGAATCGGCACCCGGTGTCTGGTCGCCCGCAGCGACATGCCCGGGCCGGGGCGTTGCGCTGATGGCGGGCTTCCTCTCATGGTAAGAAGCCCCTCGCCCGCCGAGCATCGCCTGCGCCGCGTTACCGCGCTTCTGGATCTGCCGGGCATCATCGTGGGCAAGGCTGCCGCCTGGCTGATCGTGCCGATGATGTTTGCGCTGGTCTATGAGGTGGTTGCGCGCTTTGCGTTCAACCGGCCCACAATCTGGGCTTATGACGCCACCTACATGCTCTACGCAGCCATGTTCATGCTGGGCGCCGCCTATACGCTTGGCCGCGACGCGCATGTCCGGGCGGATTTCCTGTTCAATGTCCTCTCGCCGCGCACGCAAGGCGTTATCGACGCGCTGTTCATCATCTGCCTGTTTTTCCCCGCGATCTACATGTTCACCATGGTCACCTGGGATTATGCGGCGGTGTCCTGGCAGCGTGGGGAGCGCTTGCCCTCCAGCCCGATGATGCCGATCATCTATCCGCTGAAAACCGTGATGCCGGTCACCGGCGCGCTCTTGCTGATCCAGGGCTTTTCCGAGCTGCTCAAAAGCGGCTTTGCCATAGCCACCAACCGCCGCTACTGGCAGGAGCCCTCTGTATCATGAGCGAACCGATCCTTGGCCTTATCTCTCTCGGCCTGCTTTTTGTAGGTATTCTCGCGGGCTATCCGATGGCTTTTACCTTCATCTTCATTGGTCTGGTGTTCGGCTATTTCGGGATGGGCGAGCGGGTGGTGAACCTGCTGCAGTTCCAGTTCTTCGCGCTGATGCGCAACACCACCATGGCGGCAATTCCGCTGTTTCTGTTCATGGGCTTCCTGCTTGAACGCTCGGGCCTGATGGAGCGGATGTTCATGGCGCTGCGCCTGCTTCTGGGCCGGGTGCGCGGCTCGCTCTATCTGGTGGTGCTGATCGTGGCGACGGTGTTTGCGGCGGCGACCGGCATTGTCGGGGCTTCCGTTACCGTGCTGGGGGTGATGGCCGCGCCGATCATGACGGCCAGCGGCTATGACACGCGCATGTCAGCCGGGGCGATCGGCGCGGGGGGCACGCTGGGGGTGCTTATCCCGCCCTCGATCCTGCTGATCGTGCTGGGGCCGGTGATCGGTGTGCCGGTGTCTGACCTGTTCACCGCGGCAATCATTCCGGGGCTGCTGCTGTCGACGGTTTACATCCTCTACACCCTGATCCGCAGCTACCTGCGCCCCGAGCTTGGCCCGCCGGTCTCGTTCGCGGAACTGGGCGAGACCACGCTGATGGAAAAGCTGAAGGAACTGATGCTGGGCATCGTCCCGGTGGTGGGGATCATCGGCGCCACGCTGGGTGCCATCGTCTCAGGTCTGGCCACACCCACCGATGCCGCGGCCTGCGGCGCGCTCGCGGCGCTGGTGCTGGCGCTGCTCTATCGCAAGATGACCTGGGAGGCGTTCAAATACTGCGTTTACAACACCATCCTGCTGACCGCGATGATCATGTTCCTGCTGGCATCGGCCAATTTCTTCGGCGCGGTGTTCTCACGGCTGGGCAGCGCGGCGTTGCTGACAGACTTCCTGACGAGCCTGCCTTTCTCGCCGCTGGTGATGCTGGTGATCATGCTCGGCATCGTCTTTGTGCTGGGCGCCCCACTGGAGTGGATACCCATTGTCCTTGTCGTGGTGCCGATCTTTCTGCCCTCCATGGTGCAGCTTGGCTTTGACCCCTTGTGGTTCGCCATTCTGGTGGCCGTCACGCTGCAAACTTCATGGCTGACACCGCCCATGGGTCTGTCGGCGTTTTTCCTGAAAGGCGTCGTGCCAAGCTGGAGCATGGGCGACATCTACCTGGGCATGATGCAGTTCGTGGTGTTGCAGCTTTTCGTGGTCGGCCTCTTGATCGCCTTTCCACAGATCATCCTCTGGCTGCCGGGCGTGCTCAACTAGCGCGGCGGCCGGGGTCACGTGACACAACAGGAGGAGGAAGAAGATGACGCATTCACTGATCAAGGGGGCCGGCGCGGTGGCGCTTGCCTCTGTTCTGACGCTGGGCGCACCCGCGCCGGGCCATACGCAGGAAACCTGGCGGATGGACATTCACACCGCCGTGCCCAATTCCAGCCTGTATTTCCGGCTGACCGAAGACTTCGCCGAAAGCCTTCAGCGGATGTCCGGCGGGCGCATCCAGACCCATGTTCTGCCCGATGGTGCCGAAATCGGTGCGTTCGAACTGCTGGAAGCCGTCGATGGCGGCGTGATCACGGCGGGATACGCCTGGCCGCACTACTGGTCGGGGCTGCACCCGGCCTATGTGCTGTTCTCGAATGTCCCGGCCAGTGTCGGCATGGATCAGACTGTTCTGATGTCCTGGTACTACTCTGGCGGAGGGCGTGAGCTGTATCGCGAACTGATGCAGGATGTCATGGGTCTGGATGTCGAGGCGTTTCTGATGCAGCCCATGGGGCCTGAGCCGCTGGGCTGGTTCTCGCGCGAGTTTGGCGACATGGACGAATTGCGCGCGCTGCGCTTCCGTGTGCCACCGGGGATTTCGGGTGAGACCTATAACGCCATGGGCGTGCCCGCCATCGCTCTTCCCGGCAGCGAACTGGTCCCTGCCGCACAGCGCGGAACGCTTGACGCGGCCGAATGGATCGGCCCGGCAGATGACCGCAATCTGGGCCTGCACCGGGTCTGGAACTACTATTACCTGCAGGGCCTGCATCAGCACACCTCGGTCGCGGAACTGATCATCAGCAAAACCTGGTGGGACAGCCTGCCCGAGGATCTGCAAGCCATCGTCGAGGCGGCGGTGATGCAGAATGTGACGCTGACCATGGCAGTCAACATGCATGAAAACGCGCTCGCGATTGCCCAGTATCAGGAGGAGGGGATCAATGTTCTCGATACCCCCGAGGATTACTTTTCCGCCTTCATCGAGGCCCAGAACGGGGTGATCCAGAACTATCTGGACAGCAACGAATTCTTTGCGCGGGTTTACAACTCGCAGGTCGAATTCGCCGATCTCCTGCGTCCGTATCACTCGCGGGCACTGGGAACCTACACGCGCGTCACCGACCGTTGAGCAAGGAAAAGGGGCGGTCGTTCACACGACCGCCCCTTTTCAACCCCGCATCAGGCGCCTCACTTGTCAACGGCGCCGATGCTGCCAACGCTCAGGCGTCGCGCCGGATCACCGCCAGCCAGATTTCCGAGATGTGATGCGCCAGCTCCAGCGGCTGGTCGCGCCAGTGCGCAAGTGTCGGCGACGGCTGGCTGTAGATGTCGCGCAGCAGCTCATCCACCATCCCGGCCAGCGCCCGCGCGCGCAGGACGCGGGCATCATCGCCCAGCGACGCGGGCAGGATCCGCGCGATAACCTGTGCCCAGCGGTGGTTGACCGTGTCGCGGACCAGCGCGAAATCAGGCCGCTCGCTGGCCAGCGCAATCTGCCCGCCCAGCAGGTGCTGGTTGCGCGCATAGGTCGCCACATAGAACGCGTTGGTCATACGTACGCGTTCCGACAGGTTGACCGCCAGATGCCGGGGGCGCCACCGGCGCATCGTTGCCCAGAACAGCCGGTAAACGGCCATCGCGGCGTCTGAACGGTGCGAGAAGTACAGATAGAAGGTGCCCCGCGCCATTCCGGCACGCGCGCAGATCCGCTCAACCGTCAGCGCTGGATACCCCGAAACGCCGATTTCCTCGGCGGTGGCGGCAAGGATGCGCGCGCGGGTACGTGCCCGTTTCGGCCTGCCCCGCACCCGCAACAACCGCGCATTCAGCAGCGCCACCATATCGAGCGCGCCCGGCGGCGGCAAGTAGGGCTCTGGGCGGGGCCGGCTGGCAGGATCACTGTGGGTCATGAAAAATGGTTGACACAGAATAAAAATGACATCAACGTCATAAATAGACAAAGTGTCATAAACCGGGGAAGTGATGCCACAACACAACGCTCCGCTGTCGTTCAGGGATGTCTCCAAGCGCTACGGCGGGGCCATCGCGCTGGCAGGCCTGACACTGGAGGTGAAGGCGGGCGAGTTTCTGACACTGCTTGGTCCCAGCGGATCGGGCAAGACAACGGCGCTGAACATCCTCGCCGGTTTCACGCAGGCCAGCGAGGGCGAGGTGTTCATCGACAACCGCCCCGTTGGTGCGCTGCCGCCCGAACGGCGCAATGTCGGCATGGTGTTTCAGAATTTCGCGCTCTTTCCCCATATGAGCGTGTTTGACAACGTGGCCTTCCCGTTGCGGATGCGCAGGGCCACGCGCAGTGATATGCGCAGCAGGGTCGGCGCGGCGCTGGAAACCGTGCATCTGTCAGGCATGGCCGATCGCAAGCCTGCCGCGCTGTCGGGTGGCCAGCGTCAGCGTGTGGCCCTTGCCCGCGCGATTGTCGCCGCACCGCCGGTGCTGCTGATGGATGAATGCCTGTCCGCGCTTGATCTGAAACTGCGCGAGGAAATGCGCGATGAGATCCGACGCATCCATGCCACGCTGGGCACCACAGTGATCTTTGTCACGCATGACCAGTCCGAGGCGCTGTCGCTGTCGGACCGCGTGGCGCTGCTCAATGAGGGCCGCCTGTGCCAGATCGACCGGCCGCAGGCCATCTATGACCGCCCCGCCACCCGCTTTGTCGCTGATTTCATCGGCCGCACCAATATCATCCCCCGCGCCACGCTGGAACAGATCAGCGGTCATGGCTGGCGCGCGCCCGGCGCGGCACCATGGGCCTCGATCCGGCCCGAGCGGCTGCACCTGTCTCCGCAGCCCGGCGATATCCGGCTTTCCGGTACGATCGAGGATCTGACCTTTCTCGGCGCCAGTATCGAGGGGCGGTTGCGGCTGCCGGACGGGCAGGTGCTGCGCTTTGCCGTGCCCCGCGCCGGTGACACCCCCTGCCCCGCCCCGGGACAGGAGACCGTGATGGGCTGCGCCCCGGCAGATATCGTGACGCTGAACGACTGACCATTCTTCAAGGGAGGAAGAAATGACCACAAGAAACAGAAGACAGATCATCGCCGCCGCGCTGGCCCTGCCGCTGGCAGGCTTTGCCGCACAGGCGGTCACGGCCGATACGCTGACAGTGGCAGGTTCGGGCGGCGGGCTCGCGCAGGTGATGGACATGCTCTATGACCAGCCCTTCACCGCGGCCACCGGCATTCCGGTCAACGCGCTGGCCACCAGCGACCGGGCCTCGGCGCTGCAAGCCATGATGCGGGCGGGTAACACCGTCTGGGATGTCGCCGAACTGACGCCGGTAGATTACGCCATCGCCACCACCAACGGCTGGCTTGAACCCATCGACTGGGCGCGCGCCGACCCGGACACCCTGCTGCCCGATGCCGCCCGGCTGGAGGATGCTGCCGTGGTGGCGACCTATTCCACAGTTCTGGCCGTGCGCACCGACCGGCTGCCGGAGGGGGTAAGCATGACCTCCTGGGCTGATTTCTGGGATGTGGAGGCGTTCCCCGGTCAGCGCGCGCTGCAGAACTCGGTCATGGACAATCTGGAATTCGCGCTTCTGGCCGATGGCGTGCCGCTTGATCAGTTGTATGAGCAACTCGCCACCGATGAAGGCGTTGATCGCGCTTTTGCCAAGCTTGATGAGATCAAGCCGCATGTCACCGCCTGGTGGACAGCGGGCGCGCAGCCGGTGCAGATGCTGGCCGATGGCGAGGTGGCCTATACCTCGGCGTGGAATGGCCGCATCACCCAGTTGCAGGCCGAAGGGGTGCCGGTTGATATGGTCTGGCAGGGCGGCGCGCTGAAGCCGTCGTATATGGCGATCATCCGGGGCACACAGATGGCGGATGCCGCGCATGAATACCTGCGCATGATGCTGACCGATGCCGAACGCGCCGCGCAATTCGCCGAAATGGTCGCCTATCCGGCGATGCTGCCGCAGCTTTATGATTACCTGCCGGAAGAGGTCGGCGCCAACCTGCCCACCTACCCGGCGAATATGGAGGTGCAGTTCGTCACCGACGCGCTTTTCTGGGCCGAGCATATGGACGAGTTGCGCGACCGTTGGGACGAATGGCTGCTGGAATAACCCGCCCGCTGCCGCCCGCGCCGGGGGCCAGCCCCCCGGCGCACCCCCCAGCGCAACCTCTCTCCTGATCGGACCACGCCATGACCCTCAGCCAGAAATGGACCGTGCTGCCCGCGCTGGTGCTGGCACTGGTGATGTTCGCGGTGCCGGTCGCGCTTGTGCTGCGCGAGGCGCTGTTCGATCCGAACTGGACGCTGGTGCATTTCGAGCGCTTTTTCGGCCGCCCGGTGTTCCAGGCCGTGTTCCGCAACACGCTGATGGTGGCTGGTATCGTCGCCACCGGCTGCCTGCTGATCGGCTATCCGATGGCGCTCTACATCGTCACCCGCCCGGCGCGCTGGCGGCCCTTGCTGCTGTTTCTGGTGCTGGTGCCGATGTGGATGTCGATACTGGTGCGCACCTATGCATGGATGGTGGTTCTGGGGCGCGAGGGGGTGATCAACAGTGCGTTCATGGCGCTGGGGCTGATCGAAGCGCCGTTGCAGATGCTCTATACCTCGGGCGCCGTCTATGTGGCGATGGTGCAGATATTGCTGCCGATCATGGTGGTAACCTGCTATTCGGCCATGACCGAGATCGACCTCGGCCTGATCCGCGCCGCGCGGGTTTGCGGCGCAGGGCCCGTCCGCGCCTTCCGTCATGTGTTTCTGCCGCTCAGCCTTGAAGGCGCGCTCACGGGCTGGTCGGTGATCTTCATCCTGTCGCTGGGCTTTTTCATTGTCCCGGCCCTTCTGGGCGGACGGCAGGATGCGCTTCTGGGCAACATGATCGTCACGCAGGTGGCCCAGACCAACTGGGGCTTTGCCGCCGCGATGGCGATTGTCCTGCTGGGTGCGACCATCGCGCTGCTGGCATTCATGCGCCTGCTGGCTGCCCGGTTCATCCACTCTCCGCGCGAAGGAGGGGTATGATGCGGTTCTCCACACTCCTGTTCGCACTGGGCGTGCTTTTGCTGTTCTTTCCCATCCTCGTGGTTGTGCCGATGTCGTTCAGTGCCGACCGCTTTCTGGGCTTTCCGCCGCAAAGCTGGGGGCTGACGTGGTACCGCGCCTATTTCACCGATCCGGTCTGGATGGCGGCCACCTTCCGCTCGCTCAGGATCGCGCTGTTCGCCAGCCTGCTTGCCACGCTCGCGGGGCTTCTGGGTGTAGTCGGGCTGGGGCGGATGGGGCCGCGCTGGCGGGCGGGGCTGACCGGCCTGTTCATCGCGCCTGCCATTGTGCCCAATGTCATTATCGCGCTCGGGGTTTTCATCCTCGCGCTGACATTCGGCACGACCGACAGCGTCGTCACCCTCACGCTGGCGCACGCCGCCCTTGCACTGCCGTTTGTGGTGATGATCGTCGGTGCCGCCTATCGTCAGGTGGACCCCAACCTTGAGCGCGCCGCGCGGGTCTGCGGCGCGGGGCCGGTGCGCGCCTTCATGGCCGCCACCCTGCCGCCGATCCTGCCCGCCGTGGTGGCCGCCGGCATCTTCGCCTTCTTCATCTCGTTTGATGAGCTGGTGGTCGCGCTTTTCCTGATGGGCGGGTCCGAAACACTGCCTGTACGCATCTGGAATGACCTGCGGTTCGAGATCAATCCGACAATCGCCGCCATCTCTGCCTTCTTCGTCACCATCACCACCATCGCCATGGCAATCGCCGAACTGCTGCGCATGCGCACTGAGAAAAAACTGAGGTAAGTATGAAATTTCATTACGAAAAAGCTGACGGCATCGCCACAATCACCCTCGATAACCCGCCGGTAAACGTGCTTACGCCCGAGTTGCACAAGGATCTGCTGGAGATTCTGCGCGATTTCAACACCGACCCGGCCGTGCATTGCGGAATCTGGACGGCTGCAGGCAACCGTGCCTTCTGCGCCGGTGATGATGTGAAAACCGCGCGCCCGGAACGCAGCTTTGCCGAGGTTGCCGAGCGCTACCTGACGCCGCGGCGCGAAGGTGACAGTTTTGAATACCCCGGCTGGGAGGGTGAGGTGCTGTCCCTGCCCCGCCTCAAGCCGATGATCGCGGCGGTGAACGGCGTTTGTCTGGGGCAAGGCATGATCTATCTGCTGCTGCTCACCGATCTGCGCATCGCCACGCCCAACGCCCGTTTCGGCCTGCCCGAGATCGCCTATGGCATGCCCGGGGCCAGCGCCGCCACCCGGCTGGGGCGGCAGATCCCGCATGTTCTGGCAATGCAGATGGCCCTTACCGGCGAGATGATCGACGCTGAAACCGCCGCGCGCGGCTTTCTGATCAACGAGGTGGTGCAGCCCGATGCCCTGATGCCACGCGCCCGTGCGCTCGCCGGACGTATCGCCAGCCACCCGCCGGTCGCCGTGCGCGCCGAGATGGACGGCTATTACCGCGCGCAGGACATGACGCGCGCCGATGCACTGGCCTATACCAGCAATCTTTATCATCTGGTGCGCGCCACGCAGGACCGTGACACCCCGCCGCTGGCCGCACGGGAGGGCAAGCAATGAACATGGACCCCGGCGCGCTGGAAATGACGCGTTTTGCCGCGCAACTGGCCGATGCCCCGCTACCCTCCTCCATCGGTGATTTCGTGCGCGAGCGGGCGCGCACCCTGGGCGATCAGACCGCCGCAATCTGGTTCGAGAAGGGTATCGAGGTTTCCTTTGCCGAGCTTGACCGCCGCTCTGATGCCGTCGCCGCCGGCCTTATGGCGCACGGGCTGCGCAAAGGTGCCCATGTCGCAGTGATGCTGCCCAATGTGCCCGAATTCCTGTTCACATGGTTCGCCATCGCCAAGCTGGGCTGCGTGATGGTGCCGGTGAACGTGGGTTATACCGGGGCTGAGCTGGATTATCTGCTCAACCAGTCCGATGCGCAGGCGCTGGTGCTGGATGCCGCCTTCCTGCCCACGCTGAGCGCCATGCAGAAACGCCCTGCGGTGCTGGAAGACGCGCGCATCTTTGTCCATGGCACACCGCAGCCCGGTCAGGTGGCGCTGGCCAGCCTCATGGCCGATGCAACGTTCACCGCCCCCTGGCCGGTTGCCGCCACCGATCTGGCCAGCCTGCAATACACCTCAGGCACCACCGGCTTTCCCAAGGGCTGCATGTTGCCGCAGGATTACTGGGTGCTTCTTTCCCATTCCGCCGCCCTTGGTGCGGCTGAACAGGGCGTCGGGCGCACGCTTCTCTGGGCACCGTTCTTCTACATGGACCCGCAATGGCAGCTTCTGATGTCGATGAAACTGGGCGCCGTGGCCTATATCGCCGAGCGCCTCAGCCTCAGCCGGTTTTTTGACTGGGTGCGCGACTATCGTGTCCATTACACCTATTTCCCCGAAGCGGTGCTCAAGTCCCTGCCGCGGAGTGACGCCGACAGCGCCATCGAATTGCGCTACATCAACGCTTTCGGCTGGAGCCCCGAAGCTATTGCCGAGGCCGAAGAGCGCTTTGGCCTGATCGCCCGCGACAGTTTCGGCATGACCGAAATCGGTGCCGGGATGATGATGCCCCATGCCGCCACCCACAAGCTGCAAAGCCGCTCCTGCGGTCTGCCCGCCCCGTTCCGCGAAGTGCGGATTGTCGATGCCGATGGTCAGCCCTGCGCGCCGGGCCTACCCGGCGAATTGCAGGTGCGCGGGCGCTCCATCCTGTGGGGCTATTACAAGAACCCTTCCGCCAACGCCGCCGCCTTTGATGGCGACTGGTTCCGCACCGGCGATCTGTTCACCCAGGACGCTGAGGGTTACTTGCGCATTGTCGGCCGCATCAAGGACATGATCCGCCGGTCGGGCGAGAACATCTCTGCGCGTGAGGTGGAAGCGGTGGCGAATGCCCATCCCGATGTCGAGGAGTCTGCCGCAGTGCCCGTGCCGGACCCGCTGCGCAAGGAAGAGGTCAAGATCTACCTGAAACTGCGCGATGGGGTGAGCGCCGACACTTTCGACATGGCGGTCTTTCTGACGCACTGCGCAACGCATCTGGCGGCGTTCAAACTGCCTCGTTTCGTCGCATTCATAGACGCCTTTCCAAGAACCGCCTCGCACAAGATCGCCAAACCACGGCTCATAGAAGGGGCGGCCAATTTGCGCGAAGGCGCCTATGACCGTATCGAAAAAAGATGGCTCTGATCTGACAAGCAGCCTGACCTCGATGCACCGGGCTGGAGCCCTCCGGCCCGGAATCGCGACACCTGTTCCTGATCAATCGCCACGGCCGCATGAGGGGCACGCATTGAGCCACAAGTGCCTGTTGCGCATCCCGCGCGGGGTCAGGCCTGTTGGGCCGTAAGCGGTCGTGATCACCCCGGCGCCCGGCTCGATGATCTTGGGCGAGGTTTTGCCTCCGAACGAAAAGACAATGATGCTTTCGTCTTCGGTGCCTTATGCCCAGATTGCGCCACCTTCTGGTTCCATGGTGCATCTTCGAACAGCCGGTCCACGGCTTCTCCTAACGATGCGGCCACGCGGTCCAGGGTCTTGACGGAATGCACTTTGTTCGGCCTGAACGGTCGTGCGGCCTGCAGGTTTCCGCCAGATCCGACCTCAGCATAATGTCATTTGACCCGTCTTGCCGGGCCTGCAAGACAAGGGTCGGTCCTCCCGGAAAACCGCATGAACCAAGCGGTTGGCACGACCAAATCAGGAAGCAGGGAACCGATGGCCCAGATCGACGAAGCATTGCGACTGGATGCCCTTCATCAACTCAAGCTGCTCGACACTTTATCCAGCGAAAGCTTTGATCGCATCACGCGGATGGCGAGCCAGATTTTCGACCTCCCCGTTGCCGCAATCTCTCTGACCGACAGTGACCGCCAGTGGTTCAAGTCCCGCGTGGGCATCGAGCACAACTCGATCCCCCGCGACAAGGCACCTTGCGGAGAGGTGGCGGATAGCAGGGAATTTCTGGTCATCCGCGACTTTGCCAAAGACGCATACTATGCCGACAGCCTGCTCGGCCAGAATGGCACGCGCTTTTATGCCGGTGCGCCGCTTGTGACACGGGAAGGCTTCGGCCTTGGCTCCTTGTGCGTTCTGGGCACAGAACCGCGGGAGATCACTGAGGCGGAGGTAGCAGCGCTGAAAGATCTGGCCGCGATGGTGATGGCGCAGATCGAACTGCACCATGCCTTTGGCCGCGTTGACCCGGTCAGCGGCTTGCCCAACCGAAACCAGTTTCTTGAGGACATGGCTGATCTTGCGAACGCCCCTGAGGCGGCAGAGCGTATTGCGGTTCTGCTGGACCCCTTCAGCGCCGTACAGATCAGCGATTATGTGCGCGTCATGGGACCCGGCCGCGCTGACGAAATGGTTCGCAAAGCCGTCCTTGAAATACGCCGGGGGATTGGTCCGGAAAGGGCCATCTACCATGTCGGTACCGCGCAGTTTGTCTGGCTTGCACCAGCCGGGGCAACAGCGGACAGCTATGTCAACGCTGTCAATGCACACGGCAGAAATACCCTTGCGGGTAAAGGGTTACCTGCCAACGGCGCTATCGGGATAGTAAGCTTTGAGCCACACAAAAGAACCCCTCGTGACCTGTTGCGCGCCCTGCACAGCGCCGCTCAGGATGCGCGGGCAGCACCGGACCGCATCAGCGTGTATTCCGATGAGGCCGACCGCGATTACCAGCGGCGCTATCACCTGTTGGAGGATGTAACCGCAGCGCTGGAATCGGATGATCAGTTGCGACTGGTCTATCAGCCCCGCATCGACCTCATATCCGGCGAGTGCCTGGGGGCCGAAGCATTGCTGCGGTGGAACCATCCGGTGCATGGCAACGTTCCGCCGGACGATTTCATCCCGATGACAGAGCGATCTCCGCGGGCATCGGCCATGACGGCGCATGTGCTGGACATTGCGATGCGACAGATGCACGACTGGCAGAACGCCGGGCTGTCGCTGACCATATCGGTGAACATCTCAGCGGCAAACCTGAGCGAGACCGATTTCGTGGAATCGCTTGCGGCCACCGTCAGGGAACACGACATATCGTTTGACCGGCTGGAGCTGGAAATCACTGAAAGCGCCGTGATGCATGATGCGGATCAGGCGCTGGCACAGTTGCAGAAATTGTCGGATCTCGGTGTCCGGGTGGCCATCGATGATTTCGGAACCGGCTACAGCAGCCTTGCCTACCTCCAGAAACTCCCTGCTCATGTGGTGAAAATTGACCGAAGCTTCATAAGCGAAATCGACAGGAACGCGCGGGATCAGGCGCTGGTCCGTTCCATTATCACTCTGTCACATGACCTGGGCTACCGCGTGGTGGCGGAGGGTGTGGAGTCTGAAGCGGCGGTGACCCTGCTCCGCAGCATGGGCTGTGATGAGGCGCAGGGCTACCATTTCGCGCGGCCGATGGAGGCCGGGCATTTTCTCCCGTGGCTTCGCTCACTCACCCCGACCAGCGGCCCGATCTGACCTTCTCCATGGCCAGTTGATCAGGCCCGGGTACGTATTCTCAGCCTGCTCGGGGTAGCTATACCGCTTTGGTAGCGTAGAGGCTTTCAATCTCACTCGCATATTTGGCCTGCACATTGGCGCGCCGGACTTTCATGGTGGCAGTCACCTCATCGTCGTCGTGGTCCAGCTCCTTGGTCAGGAGGTGAAAGCGGCGGATGTGGCTAACCTGCGCAAGCCCGGCATTGGCCTGCGCGATCTCACCGTCGATCAGGGCGCGCACGGCGGGGTTTTCGGCCAGATTGCGGAAGTTGGTGTAGGGGATGTTCTGTTCCTCGGCCCATTTGCCAACGGTTTCATAATCAATCTGGATCAGCGCCGAGACATATTTACGCGCCTCGCCGATGGTGATGCATTCCTTGATATAGGGGCTGCCCTTGACGGTATTTTCAATCTCGGAGGGGCTGAGGTTCTTGCCGCCTGCGGTGATCATGATGTCCTTGAGGCGGTCGATGATGCGGAACTGGCCCTGCGCATCCATCTCGGCCACATCGCCGGTATGCAGCCAGCCATCGCGGATGGTGGCGGCGGTGGCCTCGGGGTTGCGGTAATAGCCCTCGAACACCAGATCGGAGCGGATCAGAAGCTCGCCACTCTCGCCCAGTCTGGCCTCCGCGTTGCACACCGGTGTGCCGACACTGCCCTCGATCAGGTGATCGCGGGTCTGGCCCAGCACCATGCCGCTGGTTTCCGTGGCGCCATACACCTCTACCAGCGGCACGCCGATGGTGCGGAAAAACCGGACCACGCGCGGCGAGATCGGCGCGGCACCCGTCATGGCGATGCGGCAATGTGTCAGGCCGATGTAGTTCTGCAACGGGCGGAAGACGGTGAGATAGGCCAGCGCATAGGTCAGCTTTTCACCCGCGCTCAGGCGGCTCCAGGTTTTTTCAGCGAGGGGTTCACAACGCGCAATCGCCCAGTCGAACAGCCGTTTGCGCAGCCCGCCGGATTCCAGCATGCGGATATAGATGGAGGAATGCAGCCTTTCCCAGATCCGCGGCACACCCAGAAACATGCGCGGCGCGACTTCGCGCAGGTCTTCCTGCACGGTGCGGATGGATTCGCCAAAGTTGATCTGGCTGCCCAAATAAACCGGCACCATCGTGGTGCAGAACTGCTCGGCCACATGGCAGAGCGGCAGGTAGGACAGATGCGAGGTATCCGCCGTCAGCCCCAGCCGGTCGATCACCGCAATCGCCTGCGCGCGCAGGTTGCGATAGCTCAGGATCGCGCCCTTGGGCTTGCCGGTGGAACCCGAGGTGTAGATCATCAGCGCCCGGTCCCCCAGCGTCTGGCCGGCCAGAACCGCGTCGATCAGGCCGGGATTGGCTTTGCTGTGGGTGCGGCCCTGTTCCTCCAGCGTGGCGAAGGGGGTCACGGCATCGACAGCGTAGCCGCGCATGCCCTTGGGTTCCATCACCACGACCTGTCGCAGCTTTGGCAGGCTGCCACGCACCTCCAGCACCTTGTCGACCTGTTCCTGATCTTCGCAGATCACGATCTCGGCCTCGGAATGTTCCAGCACATAGGCAACTTCGTTGGCCGGGCTTGTGGGATAGATGCCGATGGTCACCGCCCCCACCAACCCCGCGCCAAGCTGAACCAGCACCCATTCGGTGCGGTTCTCCGACAATACCGCCACATGCCCGCCCGGCTCCAGCCCCGCCGCGCGCAGCCCGTGGCCGACATGCGCCGCACGCGCGTAATATTGCGCCCAGCTCATGGGGTTCCAGATGCCGAAATCTTTTTGCCTTATGGCGGTGCGGCTGCCGATGCTGCGGGCATTGGCGTGCAGCATCTGTGGCAGGGTCAGCTCAGGAAGCTCGGTTGCAGCCATGGTCACCCTCACGACAGCCAGCGCTTGCGGCGCTTGTAGTGTTTCACATCGCGGTAGCTTTTCGCATCCTCTCCGCCCGAGACGCCCAGATAGAACTCGCGCACATCGGGGTCGTTCACCAGCTTTTCGCTGGGGCCGTCCAGCACAATCTTGCCGGTCTCCATGATGTAGCCGTAATGCGCCACGGCGAATGCCACGGCAGCGTTCTGTTCGACCAGCAGCATCGACGCGCCGGTTTCACGGTTGATCCGGGCGATGATGCGGAAAATCTCTTCGACCAGAATGGGCGACAGGCCCAGCGAAGGCTCATCCAGCAAGATCAGCTTGGGCTGGGCAATCAACGCGCGGCCAATCGCCAGCATCTGCTGCTCACCGCCGGACAGATACCCCGCCCGGCCTGAGCGGCGCTCATGCAGGCGGGGGAAATATTCATAGACCAGATCGAAACTGGTGGGCTTCACGCCGCGCCCCGACAGGGCAAAGGTGGCGGCGGTCAGGTTTTCCTCAACCGTCAGATCGTCAAAGATCCGCCGCCCCTCCATCACATGGAACAGGCCCTGCCGCACCAGCCCGTGCGGCGTGGTGCCGGAGACCGGCGCGCCCTCGAACAGGATCTGCCCCGCCGTGACCGCACCATTCTCCAGCGCCAGAAGGTTGGAAATCGCCTTCAGCATGGTCGATTTCCCGGCCCCGTTGGAGCCCAGAAGCGTGACCACCTTGCCGCGCTCAACCCTGAGCGACAGGCCGCGGAGCACCTGAATGGTCTTGGAATAGACCACCTCGATGTTGTTCACTTCAAGTATGGCATCCGCGGCCATGGCCGGTCACTCCTGCACGTTGATCCAGTCTGAAACCGGCTCCATCCGCTGCGCCTCCGCGTCATACTGATAGACACGGCCAATCGGGATCGAATTGCCGGGGATCGAGATCGGCGTGCCGATCAGCCCGCCGGTGTCGAAATCCTCGATCGAGTTGAGCGCGGCTTTCAGGTTTTCGGCGGTCAGTTCCTGCCCCGCTTCCAGCGTGCGGTCAGTGGCTTCCAGCAGCAGCATGGCGGTCAGGAACCCCTGGATATAGCCGGTGGACTGGTACTCCGGGCGCACCGAGCGGATATAGTCCAGCATCGGCCCGCCCTCGTCGTCATAATAGTAGCGGTAGGGCATGACGCCCATGAAGCCGTCGGCGGCCTCGCCCACGCTGGCCCAGATGGAGCTGTCCATCGACCAGAAGGTGCCCATGAACCGGGTTTCAAGGCCCAGCTCCCGCGCCTGGCTCATGAATTCCGGCAGCGGCGCCAGAATATAGCCGTGGAAGATTGCGTAATCGGGGCGCGCGCGGCGCAGTTTCAGGATCTCGGTAGAGACATCCACCGCGCCCGGCGGGGTGATGATCACGTCGGCCACCGTCAGGCCCAGTTCCTCGGCGCGCGCGCGGGTGCCGTCGATGGGGTCGCGGCCGAATTCGGTGTCGGAATTGACCAGCATGATGCTGGCGCCCGGCGTTTCCTGCGCGATGTATTCCAGCAGGATGTTGGTCATCTCGGTGTAATCGGGCCCGGCCATGAACTGGTAGGGAAAGGCCTCGGGGTCGTTGATTTCGGATGCGAACGAGGCACCGGCCATGATCATCTGCCCCATGCGGTTCAGCTCAGGGTTGATGGTCCGCGCGAAGCCGGTGGAATCGCCGTAATAAAGGTTGATATCGTGCTGGCTGGTCAGCCGGTTGAAGGCGGCGACCGACTGATCGACCTGATAGCCGGTATCCTCATATTCCAGCCGCACCTGCCGGCCCTGAATCCCGCCCTGCTCGTTCACATAGGCGATATAGTCCTGCATCCCCGCCTCGATGGCGATGCCCGCAAAGGCAAAGACGCCGGTCAGCGGGATGGAGCCGCCGATCACGATGTCCTGGGCCTTGGCGGCGGGTGCCCCGGCAATCAGCGCGGTGCCCGCCACGGCGGCCAGTAGCGTTCGTCTGGTCAGTGCAAACATGGTTTTCCTCCTCCTCGGTTGGGTCGTCTATTTTCGGAATGGCCACAGGTGCCAGCTGCGGCGGATACGGCGGATGATCTCGGCCATGCCCTGCGGCTCAAGCACCAGAAACAGAATGATCAGCATCCCGAACACGATGGTGCGCACGGGTGCCAGCAGGGTTGCGGCGTTGGCCACATAGGGCGAGACGATATCGACGCCAAAGCGCAGCATTTCGGGCATCATGGTCATGAATACGGCGCCCAGAATGGCCCCGAGGATAGACCCCATGCCGCCCACGATCACCGCCGCCAGAAAGAAGATCGAGGTCAGCAGCGTAAAGCTTTCCGGCCCGACCGAGCGGAACATATAGGCCCACATTCCGCCCGCGACCCCGGCATAAAAGCTGGAGATCGCAAAGCTGAGCAGCTTGTAGCGCAACAGGTCGATGCCCAGCACCTCGGCCGAGATATCGCGGTCACGGATGGCGATGAAGGCGCGCCCGATGCGGGTGCGGAACAGGTTTGCCGCGCCCAGCACCATCAGCACGGTGAGCGGCATGAACACCCAGTAAAGCTGCGCCGGGCGCGTCAAACCAAGGCCGAAGACCGTGGCAGGAGCCACATTGATCCCGCGGGAGCCGCCGGTGACCGATGACCAGTTGAGGAACACGAACTGCAGGATGATCGACGCGCCGATGGTGGCGATGGCCAGATACAGCCCCTTCACCCGCAGGCTGGGAATGCCCACCACCACACCGACCGCTGCGGCCACCGCGCCACCCATGAAGATATTCAGCAGAAACGGCGTGCCGAGGCGTTGCTCCAGTATGGCGACCGTATAGGCCCCCAGCGCCATGAACGCGCCGTGCCCAAGGCTGACCAGCCCGGTATAGCCGGTCAGTATGTTCAGCCCGGTGGCCGAGGCCACGTTGATCATCACAAGGCAGGCCAGATAGGCCCAGTAGGCATTGGCCATGAACGGATAGGCCACCAGAAAGGCCATGAACAGAACCATCCAGACCCATTGCGGGCGGGTGGTCAGCAGGGCCTGATCGGCGCGGTAGGTTTCTTTGGCGGTTGCGATCTGCATGGTCAGAGCCGTTCAATTTCGCGCGTGCCGAACAGCCCGTAGGGCCGCACGACCAGCATCAGAACCAGAATGGAGAAGGTGGCCACCAGCTTGAACTCGCCGCCCAGATAGGTGCCCGCATAGGCCTCGACGAGGCCGATGAACAACCCGCCGACCAGCGCGCCAAAGGGGCTGTCCAGCCCGCCGACAATCACCACGACCAGCGCCGACAGGCCAAATGCGCCCATCGTCGGCGACAGCCCGCCAATAGCGCCCAGCATCACGCCTGCCCCCGCCGCCGTGGCGCAACCGATGATCCACGCCATCGAGAAGACGCCGGGCACATTGATCCCGCAACTATAGGCCGCCGCCTGATCGGTGGCGGTGGCGCGCAGCGCCACCCCGCCGCGCCAGAAGCGGAACAGCAGCAGAAACAGCCCGATCACCACAGCTGAGACCAGGAAAGCCACGAAAATCTTGCGGTTGACATAGGCCTCACCGATGAACACCGGGCTGCGGCCAATGAAATCAGGAATGGTGCGCGGGTTTGCACCCCAGATCAGCTCGACCAGCCCCACCAGAACCGAGCCCAGCCCGACAGTGACCATGAAGACCGAAATCGGGCTTTCGCCCAGCATGCGGCGGATGATGCCGCGCTCGACCACCGCGCCGATCGCCCCGCCCCCGGCAATGGCCAGCGGAATCGCCAGCCAGGGCGACAGGCCCCAGCCCGCCGCCAGCG
Source organism: Pararhodobacter sp. (assembly GCF_036802785.1). Lineage (GTDB taxonomy): Bacteria > Pseudomonadota > Alphaproteobacteria > Rhodobacterales > Rhodobacteraceae > Pararhodobacter. The sequence goes on along the minus strand of NZ_DAIRVN010000002.1, from coordinate 69,634 downwards.
CCAGAAAGAAATAGGCCCCCATCATCAGCAACTCGCTGACCGCCAGATTGATGATCTTGGTGGCCTTGTAGATCAGCACGAAGGCCAGCGCCGTCAGCGACAAAAGCGCGCCTGACCCCAGCCCGGCCAGCGTGATCTCAAAGAAGAACAGCATCTCGCCACTCATGCGCCCGCCTCCTCGGCCAGACGTTTCATCAGCGCCGCCGGGTCGCCACTGCCCAGATAGGCGGCGACCACCTCAGGGTTGCCCTGCACCTCATGCGGCAGACCGCGCGCGATGACCTGCCCGAAGTTCAGCACCACCACATGGTCGGAAATATCCATCACCATGCCCATGTCATGCTCGACCATCAGAATGGAGATACCCCATTCTTCCTTCACATCGAGGATGAAGCGCGCCATATCCTCGGTCTCTTCGCGGTTCATGCCCGCGACCGGCTCATCCAGCAGCAGGATGCGCGGACGCATGGCCAGCGCGCGCGCCAGCTCCACCCGCTTTTGCAACCCGTAGGAAAGCGCGCCAACCGGCGCGTTGCGGATGTGGTTGATTTCCAGAAAGTCGATCACATCGCGCTCGATCTCGGCGCGCAGTTCCTCTTCCTCGCGCGCGGCGGCGCCGAAATAGGCAAGCGCCTGAAAGATGTTGGTTTTCAGATGCGCGTGGCGGCCCAGCTTGATGTTGTCGAGCACCGTCATGCCGCGAAACAGCGCGATATTCTGGAAGGTCCGCGCGAAACCCAGTTTTGCGCGCTGGGGCGGATGCATCCGGCTGACATCCTGCCCGTCCATCACGATGCGCCCGGCGCCGGGTTTGTAAAAGCCGGAAATGCAGTTGAACATCGAGGTCTTGCCCGCGCCATTCGGCCCGATCAGCGCCGTGATCGTGCCGGGCGCCACGTCAAAGCTGACATCGCGCAACGCCTTCAGCCCGCCAAAGGAAAGCGAAACCCCTTCGACACGCAGCGAAGCCGCCGCTGGCATGGCACCCGCCGTCATGCCCGCACCCCGGCTCTCAGGGCCCCTTGCGCCTTTGCAGCCATGTCTCCTCCCCCTCCCCTCCTGCGGCCATGGGCCGGTCGTTCACATCCTCATGTATCGGTTGTCGCAGCGACCGCCAGCGCGCGCTCCACCGGCGCGTCGGGGTCGCGTCCGGTGCGGCGGAACCCTTTCATCCAGTCGCTGACATGACGGCGCATCCAGCGGCCAGCCTCCTCGCTGTCCCTCCGGCGCAGGCAGTCTATCAGGGCTTCATGCGCCTCCAGCAGGCGGCCCGGCGCTTCCGGCACCTGAGCGCAGATGATCGCCGTGGTCGGCATGAACAGAAGCGACGGCGATTCCCGTGCCAGTTCCAGCACGCGGTTCTGCGTGGCCTGCGCGATAAGCTGATGAAAGGCGGCATCCAGTGCCGCCAGCCTCTCAGGATCATCGCGCGCGGCAATGGCCAGCGCCTGATTGGCCTCAAGCGCTGCAAGATCGGCCGGTGTGGCACATTTCGCCGCCTGTTCAGCGCCCCCGACCTCCAGCACCAGTGCCGCGCCGAACACTTCGGTAAAGGTGACGTCATGCATCACCATCGCCCGCGCCATCCGGTTCGACAGGCTGCGCGGCTGCGGTCGGGTCACAAACATGCGGCGCCCCGCGCGCCGCTCCACCAGCCCGGACTGTTCCAGCATGCGGATGCCTTCGCGCACGGTCGAGCGGTTGACGGCGAACTGGCGCGACAGATCCAGCTCTGTGCCCAGCCCGTCACCTGGGCAGAGCGTCCCCGCAAGAATTTCACGCTCGATGGTGGCGGCGACCATTTCATAGGCCGACAACACCTTGAGGGGCGTGAAGCGGTCATCCGCTGTGGTGGGGGTCGGTATCTGCGTCATGGCCGGTAGCGCGCACCCTTGTTCACAAACATCAGTTGTTCACAATTCCGTTTGTCGGACAAAGGTTGCCGCGTTCCGGTCTTGAGTCAATCAGTTTGTGCGGCTTCAGACGTGGCGTCACGAAGCCGTCTGTGTTGACCCTTCGAAGCCGCAGATCGGCGCCAGAGGCCCTTGGCAGCACGTCGGCAACGGTTGCACAGTCATAGTAAACGCAAGCAGGCCCAGAGGGTCTGGGCCGCACGAGCGTGGATGTCACTGCGGGCTGACACTAAGAAGGGGGGCGTCCGGCTCTGGTGGACCTGTAACTCCTGATCGGTCTTCGAAGCGCCGACCAGAACGACCAGATCAGCAGCGCCAGAACGATTGCCATGATCACCCCACTGACCGGACGGGTGAAAAACGTGGTGATGTCGCCGCGCGCAAGTTGAATAGCGCGCCGGAAATGATCTTCCATCAGCGGCCCCAGCACGAACCCCAGCAGCAGCGGCGCCGCGGGCAGCCAGGCCAGCCGCATCACATACCCCGCCAGACCAAACGCCGCCACCAGCCAGATATCGAACCTGTTATACGACAGCGTGTAGGTGCCGATGCAGATGAACACCAGAACCGCCGGGAACAGCAGATGATACGGAATTGTCAGCAGCCGCACCCACAGCCCGACAAACGGGATGTTCAGGAACAGCAGCATGATATTGCCAATCCAGAAGCTCATGATCAGCCCCCAGAAAAGCGCGGGCTGGTTGGTAATCAGGTTTGGCCCGGGCTGGATACCGTGGATCATCAGCACACCCAGAATCAGCGCCATCGTCACGCTGCCGGGAATGCCCAGTGTAAGCGTGGGAATGAACGCGGTCTGGTCGGCGGCGTTGTTGGCGGCTTCGGGCGCCATGATGCCCTCGATCGCGCCCTTGCCGAAGCGCTCGGGCGTCTTTGATACCCGTTTTTCCGTGGCATAGGCGATGAAGGCCGCAATGCCGGGGCCAGCCCCCGGCAGCGCACCGAAGAACGAGCCGATCGCCGAACCCCGCACCATGGGAAACCATGACCGTCGCAATTCATCTTTCGTCGGGGCCATGGCTTTCAGGCGTACACTCTCGGGCGGGATACTTCCCGGCGTTATCTTTCCGACACTGGCGATCACCTCGCTGACGCCGAAAATGCCCATTGCCAGCGCCACGATGCTGATTCCATCCACCAGATCGAGCTGCCCGAAGGTAAAGCGGTGAACCCCGGTGCCGATATCGGCACCCACGATGCCCAGCATGATCCCCACGATCATCATCGCCAGCCCCTTCAGCACCGATCCCGACGACATGGTCGATGCCGCGACGAGCCCCAGCAGCATCAGCGCAAAGAACTCGGCATCGGCAAAGCGCAGCGCGAACTGCGCGATGACCGGCGAGAACAGCATCAGCAGCACGATGCCCACAGACGCCCCGAAGAAGGATGCAACCGTGGTCATGAACAGCGCAGTCCCGGCGCGGCCGTTGCGCGCCATGGGGTAGCCGTCAAGGCAGGTAACAGCATTCGCCGGTGTGCCCGGGACATTCAACAGGATGGAGGCGGTGGAGCCGCCATAGGTGGTTCCATACCAGATTCCCGCCAGCATGATCAGCGCCGCATCCGGGGGCAGGTAGAAGGTGACGGGAAACAGCATCGACATCGCTGCCAGCACACCGATCCCCGGTATCACACCCAGCAGCGTGCCCAGCGACACCCCAATGAAACAATATAGCAGGTTTGTGGTGGACAGGGCGTTCGACAGCCCAAGGGCGATGTTCGGCAGCAGATCCATCAGAACGGCCAGTTCATCATGTAAATCGGCAGCCCCAGTCCGAGCTTGAAAATGAGCCAGGAGAGCACGCACAGGAATATGCCAAGCAACAAGACACTGAGCGGGCGAAACGGTGGTTCCGCCAGCGAGGCGATAACCACCGTTGCCATGATGGCCGGGACCAACCCGAATGCGCTTACGATCAAGCCGAAGGCGATGATTGCGCTGATGACCTTTAACGCGATTCCGGGGCTGAAGTCAGGCCGGAGCAGGTTGCGTTCCGGTGCCGCGATCATGATCGCAACACCCAACCCGGCAAGAACCAGCCCCAGCCCCATCGGAAACATTCCAGGCCCCATGCGGCGCAGGGTGCCCAGCGTGTAATGCTCCGCCGCGTACCAGGCAAAGAGCAGTCCGGCTATGGCCAGTGCACCACCAACAATTCGTTCGCCTGCCGCTCCGGTTTCCATTCGCTCCCTCTCTTGTCGTGCCGCAATTACCCCGGCTTCAGACCCGGGCCTTTATGGGGTGGCGCCACACCGCCGGCGGGTTGCAGCGGTGGGGCGGACCAGCAGGCTTGCGGCGTCGTTGCTTCGGATCAGTTCGTTTCCATACCCGCTTCGGCAATCAGGCGGCGATCAAGGTCGATACGGGCCTGAATCATCTCTCCGAACGTGGCGCGGTCGGTCAGCATCAGTTCCATCCCGTAGTTGGCCAGGGCTTCGCGGGCCGTGTCATCGGACAGAACAGTGGCAACATCGGCATTGATCTGGTCCAGGATATCGCCCGGGGTTGCGGCGGGCGCCATCAGCCCGAACCACGATCCATAGTCGATGTCATAGCCCTGCTCGGCGAAGGTCGGCAAATCCGGTGCCGCGCCCAGCCGTTGCGGGGCCATCACACCCAGTGCCCGGACGGTGTTGGCCTCGACCTGCCCGGCAACCGTGGAAAAGCCGCCGGCATACATGTCGGTTTCCCCGGCGACGACTGCCTGCAGCGCAGGTGCCGCCCCTTGAAAGACGATCATCTCCATGTCCAGTCCCGCCATCTCGCTCAGCATGATCGATGCGAGATGCGTCGCGCTGCCGACGGCGGCCGAGGCGTAGTTGACTTCGCCCGGGCGCGCAGCGGCCCATTCGACGAATTCCGCCAGCGTGGTGGCAGAAGCGCTGCTGGGCACGATCATGACCAGCGGTGCCAGCGACACCATGGCGACCGGGGCAAAGGCCTCAAGGGTCTGATACGGGGTGGTGGAGGGGTTGAGCAGTTCATAGGCACCCTGCGCCGCGTTATTGGCGACAACCAGTGTGTAGCCATCCGGATCGGAGCGCGCGACATGATCCGAGCCCAGCGTTCCCGAAGCCCCTGGTCGGTTCTCGACCAGCACAGGATGCCCCCAGTTTTCGGACAAACGCTGCGCGACGAACCGGGCCATCAGATCGGTCGGCCCGCCGGGCGCATAGGGAACGATCATCGTCACCGGGCCGTCGGGAAATGATTGCGCCGCTGCGCCTGATGCCAGAACCGCTGTCAGGGCAGCAGCCCAAATGCTCTTTACCATCATTCGTCTGGTCTGCATTTTCTCTCCTCCTGTTGGTCAGTTCTGCCACCTCCGCATGGGATAGACTGACGACTCTGATAATGCCTACTTCTGAGTATAAATCAACCCGGATCGCCGGGGGCTGAATGCCCCTTTTTGATCGGATTCAGATATTAAATGGCGCATTGAGCGGCAAGCGCAGCAGTTCTGCCACTCCGAACCGTACCTATTGGTAGGTTTTGGCCGCGCCCGCCCGAAGGTTGGGTCGTTTCTTCCGGCTGAAACGAATCGGAAGCACGGGCAAAGTGCGCCGCAACGCCACAAATCGGCTGGAACAAATCGCTACCAACTAGTAGGCTGTTTGTTGAAGCAGAAGGCGGTGCACATGGCAATCTCGAAATCAGACGACGCACAAACCCCCCGCGAGGCAAAGCGGATGGCGATCCTCGAAGCTGCGGCAAAGATTTTCAATGAGCGGGGCTATCATCAGACCTCGATGTCGGATGTGGCCACAGCGCTGAATGTGACCAAGCCGTTCCTGTATTACTACCTCAAGGATAAGGAAGACATTCTCTACCAGTGTTCTCGCATCGCAACAGAACAGCTGCATGTGATGCTGGACGATCTGCGCGCCGCCGATATGACGGGCTGGGAGCGGCTGGAAATGCTTTTCAGAGGCTATGTGAAGGTGATGTGCAGCGATTTCGGGGTCTGTCTGATCCGGTCCACCTCGCCGGGCCTGATGCAAAAGGAAAGCCGCGACAAGCTATGGACCGGGCGCCGCCGGCTGAACCGCGAGGTTGAGATGATTATCGCACAGGGCATCGCTGACGGTTCCATCCGCAGCGTGGACCCCAAGAAGCTTTCCTTCGCCATGTTCGGCGCGTTCAACTGGGTCACCTATTGGTACCGCCAGAGCGGCCCGCAAAAACCCGAAACGATTGCCGATCAGTTCCTCGATTTCTTTGCGCGCGGCGTTTTGCCCGCAGCACAAGATAGCGGGCGCGATTGAGACCGATTTCCGGGCGCAAGATCAGGGCAGGCGCAAATCTACCCCAGGGTAGTATCCGCTGCGCCGGAGGTGGTGGGTCAGGTCACCCCACCATCATTTCTGCCAGTTCCCACAAGCGCGCGGCATCGACCGGGTCCACCGCATGGGGCATCAGCCCTTTCATGGGAAAGGCGGGATCGCGCGGCGCGGCCTCGGCACAATCCTCGAAATAGCGCCCGCCGATACCCGCCAGCCCGGGCGCGGTCGCCAGCCAGACCGAGGTTGCCGCGCATTGTCCGGGTGAGCGCCAATGCGCGGGCAGGTTTCCATCAGCGTCGATCCAGCCCATGTCGCGCAGTTCTGCCTCGGTCATGAACCGTTGCAACCCGGTCATTGACCCGCCTGGGTTCATCGCATTGGCGAAAACCCCCGCCCCGGAATGGCGCGCATTCAGCGCTACGGCCAGCAACGCGCAGGCAGTCTTTGACTGACCATATGCTTCCCAGCGGTCATAGGGGCGGGTGTTATAGTCGGGATCATCCCACTGAATGCCCGCACGCCGGTGCCCGATGGACGAAACACTGACCACCCGCGCCCCACCCCCCGCACGCAGCAGCGGCAGCAAGCCACGGGTCAGCACGAAATGGCCAAGGAAATTGACGCCGAACTGCAGCTCATGCCCGTCGGTGGTACGCGACAGGGGCGGCGCCATGACACCGGCATTGTTCACCAGAATATCCAGCCCGCCGGGCCAGGATTGCCCCTCATCCACCAGGGCGTCGGCAAACGCGCGCGTCGTCGCCAATGAGCCCAGATCGAGGGCGCGCGCAGTGACGCGGGGCTGCGGCAGGGCGCTATTGATGGCATCCGCAGTGGCCTGCGCGGCGTCAAGTGCCACATCGGCGATCAGCACCTCGGCCCCGGCGCCCGCGAGCGCGCGCACAATCTCGGCCCCGATGCCGCCCCCGCCGCCGGTCACCAGCGCGCGCTGGCCGCTGAGGTCCATCCCCTCCACCACCTCGGCGGCGGTTGAGCGGGCGTCGAACCGTGACAGGATGCGCGGCTGGCCGTGCACGTTCAGGCGGGCGGGTGTGGTTGTGGTGGTCATGGGGTCTCTTTCTCTGTCAGGGGGCTACGCGATCGAACGCGCATGACCTTTCCAGTAAGGTTCGCGCAGCACGCGCTTGAGGATCTTGCCGCTGGCATTGCGCGGCAGCTCAGTAACAAAGCGGTATTGGCGCGGAATCTTGTAGCCGCCCAGCCGGTTGCGGCAAAACGCGATCAGGGTGTCGGCCTCCAGCGGCTGCCCGCTGCGGGTGACACAGACCGCCAGCGCCGCCTCGCCCCACTTCTCATGCGGGATGCCGATCACGGCGACATCCAGCAACTCCGGATGTTCCAGCAACGCACTTTCGATTTCGCTGGGGTAGAGATTGGTTCCGCCGGACACGATCATGTCCTTGATCCGGTCCTGAAGGAACACATAGCCCTCAGCGTCCAGATAGGCGGCATCGCCCGAATGCAGCCAGCCGTCACGGATGGTTTCGGCGGTTTTCTCGGGGTTGCGCCAGTAGCCTTTCATCACATTCGGCCCCCGGATGCACAATTCACCCACAGTTCCGGGAGGCACCGGCTGGCCCTGATCATCAATGACGCGCAGTTCAGCCAGCACCACCGCACGGCCCGTGGATTTCAGCAATTCGGGCCTCCCGGCAAGGGCTTTGAGGTGATCAACCTCATTGAGATAGGCGATGCCGCCGGTAGATTCGCTCAGCCCGTAGCCCTGAATGAGCGGGCATTGAAAGGTTTCCAGCGCCCGGCGCAGGACGGACTCGCCGATCGGTGCCGCCCCGTAATAGATGACCTGAAGATCAGGGAAATGCAGGTTCCTGATCTCCGGCATCTCCAGCAACTGCTGAATGATCGCGGGCACCATATTGACCGTGTTGATCCGCAGCGTCGCCAGATTGTTCAGGAAGGCCTGCGGCTCAAAATGCTCCATCAGAACGACCGTGCCGCCGTTGATGGCTGCGGTCATGATCCGCAGCACGCCAGCCGCGTGATAGAGCGGCGTGGTGACCAGTGCCCGCGCCCCCGGTGCCCGCCCGGCAATTGAGGCGCACATGGATTGTTCGACATGCGCGATCACATTGAGATGGCTGATCATGATGCCTTTGGGCAGGCCGGTGGTGCCGCTGGTGTAGAGCAGATACAGCATGTCATCAGCCGCGATTGGCAGGCCGGGCGCGGCCTCGGGCGCATCGGCCAGAAAGCTTTCGAGACCCTGCCAGCGCTTGGCAGTATCAGCGCCCACGCTGATCAACCCTTCGACGCCGGTCAGACTGGGCAGAATGGAGTCGATCATCGCCAGATATCCCGCCCCGCGCGCGAAGATCAGCCGTGGCAGGGCATCCTGCAATATCCACTGCATTTCGCGCGCGGCAAGGCGGTAGTTCAGCATGACCGGCGCAACCCCGGCCTTGGCGCAGGCCATCAGCATCACGCCCATATCGATGTCATTGGTTGACAGATAGGCGATGCGGTCCCCCACCCGCAGCCCCGCCGCAATCATCGCTTGCGCCCAGCAGTTGGCGCGGCGGTCGGCCTGCGCATAGCTGAGAGCCGCGCCATCCATCTCCAGAAAGGGCACATCGGGGCGGCAGCGGGCGTGATATTCGAACCAGTCATGAAGGCGCATCGTCATTCCATTTTCCAAAGGTTCACACCACGGCGGGCCGGTTGAAACACTGCCCTGTATCGGCCCACCACGCAGCCCCGCTATCGCGCAGCGCCTGCACTTGCGCCTCCGACAGACCGGCGAATGTGGTCAGGATCGCGCGGCTATCTTCGCCCAGAGCGGGGGCATGGCGAAAGCCTGAAAACGGATGCGCAGACAGTTTCAGCGGCGATCCGGCCACCCGCATCCGCCCGCCGAGCGGGTGATCAAAGCTGACAAGCATGTCGCGCGTGGGCACATGGGGGTGATCAAACGCCTCGGGGATGGTGCGAACGGTGGCACCGGGCAACCCGGCCTCTACAAACAGCGCCTGCCATTCATCGGCGGTGCGGTGACGCATCGCGGCCTCAACCAGCGTGTTCAGCGCATCCTCGTTTGCCTGCCGGTCGGCCTCGGTGGTAAAGCGCGGGTCGGTGGCCCATTCAGGGTGGCCCAGCAGTGCTGCGGCGCGCGCCCAGAACTGGCCGGTGATCCCCAGCGCAAACCAGCGCCCGTCAGCGCAGCGAAACGGGCCGTAAGGCAGCGCACCGCTGCCGCCACGGCGCTGCGTGGCCGGGTAGTCATGCCCGGCCAGCGCAGGCGCAACGCGGTAGGAATGCATCGCCAGCTGCACATCCAGAAGCGCGATATCCAGCGCCGCCGGTTGCCCGGTGGCCCGGCGCCGGTGCAGGCCCGCCAGCAGGCCGATCACCGCATAAAACGCCCCGCCGATCCCGCCGATGGGATTGCCCCACCGCACCGGCATCGTGCCGGGCGCGCCGGTGCCGGTGATGCTCATCCCGCCCCCCAGCGCCTGAATGGTGGCGTCATAGGCGGGCAGGTGCGACCAAGGACCGCTGTGCCCGAACCCGGACACCGAGACCGAGACCAGCCCCGGATTGGCCCTTCGCAGTGTGGCGGTGTCCAGCCCCAGCCGGGCCATCACGCCGGGCTTGTGGTTGTCATAGATCGCATCCGCCCGCGCGATCAGTTGCAGCAGCGTATCCCGCCCGGCGCCGGTCTTCAGGTCCAGGCAGAGCGAGCGTTTGTTGCGGTTCAGCCCGTAGTAATAGGCCAGCGCCGGGGTGACGGGCAGATCGGCAGGGTCGCAGGTGGCGGGGTCAGTGGGCGGGCGTTCGATCTTGATGACCGTTGCGCCCAGATCGGCGAGAATCTGGGTGCCGAAGGTGCCGCTTGGCTCATCACCGCAAAGCTCCAGCACCGTGATCCCGTTGAGGGGGCCTTGCTGCGCGGCCAGCGCCAAGGCCGCCGGACTGGCAGTGCTGACGGGCGGGGGCGGGCTGGCGCGGGGCTTCAGCTCTGGCAAGGTGGCCCCGGCGCTGCGGGGCGCGGTGAAGGTGACAGGCGCCTCATCGACGAAGCGCAGCGGCGAGCCTGCGACGGTAACACCCGCCGCGCCCGCCAGCGGCACGGCCATGCCGCGCGCCTGCGCCTGCGGCTGGGCGAAAGCCTCGCGTATGGTGTTCACCCGGCCCACCGGCACCCCGGCGGCAATCAGCCGGGCCTGCCAGTCCCCAGCGCTGCGGGTCAGGAAATACGGCTCAAGCAGCGCTTCCAGATCGGATTGATGCGCCTGCCGCAGGGCCAGCGTGGCAAAACGCGGATCATCGGCCAGCGCGGGCAGTTCCAGCGCCACGCAGAACCGTCGCCAGAAATTCGTCGCAACGCCAATGACCAGCCAGCTTTCATCCGCGCACAGGAACGGGCCATAGGGCACAGTCCCCGCCCCGCCCCGGCGCGGCTGTGGCGCGCCGAAGGTCACCCCGGCGCCAAAGGCCTGCGGCACCCGGTAGGTGTTCAGCGCCAGTTGCCCGTCCAGAAGCGCAATATCCAGCGCCTGCCCCCGCCCGGTGCGCGCGCGCTCGTTCAGCGCTGCAAGGATGCCCACAACAGCGTAAAAACCCCCGGTGATATCGCCGATGGGCACGCCCCAGCGGCACGGCATGCAGGCGCTGTCGTTCGATCCGGTGATGCTCATGGCGCCGCTCAGGGCCTGCACCGTCACATCATAGGCGCCCACTCCGGCCCAGGGGCCAGAGGCGCCATAGCCGCTGATCGAGCAGCAGATCAAACCGGGGTTGAGCGCGCTCAGGGTCGTGTGATCAATGCCCAGCCGGGCGGTCACGCCGGGGCGGAAATTGTCATAAACCACGTCCGACACGGCAACCAGCTTCAGGAACTCTGCCCGGCCCGTGGCTGATTTCAGATCCAGCGCCACGGCCTCTTTGTTGCGCGCCAGCGCATAGAGGAACCCGTCGGCTTCACTGACCGTGTCGCCCGGGGCGCGCGGGGTTTCAGGCGCGGGCGTGATGCGGATAACCTCGGCCCCCAGCGCGGCCAGAATGTCGCTGCCGAAGGGCCCGGCCACCACCGTGGACAGGTCCAGCACCCGCAGACCGGCAAGCGGTGCGCTGCTATTCCCCTGGCTTGCCTGCCCGCTCATCACAGGGTCCGCGCGATAAGAACCTTCATGATCTCGGACGACCCGCCCGCGATCCGGCGCACGCGCGCATCGGTATACATCCGCGCGATGGGGGTTTCGGCCATATAGCCCCAGCCGCCGTGCAGTTGCAGGCATTCATCGACCATCCGGCACTGCAGCTCGGAGTTGAACAGCTTCGCAATCGCCGCCTCGTCCGAGGTCAGTTCCCCTTTGAGATGCTTTGCAATGCAATGGTCCAGATGCGCCCAGCCGACAACGAGCTGGGTTTTCAGCTCTGCCAGCTTGAACTGCGTGTTCTGGAATTCGATCAGCGGCTGGCCAAAAACCACACGCTCCTTGACATAGGCCACCGTCATATCAAAAGCGCGCTGCGAGGCCGCCATGGCGATGGTGGCGATCGAAAGCCGCTCTTTGGGGATCTCGTGCATCACCTGTCTGAAACCGGCATTCTCGGCCCCAAGCAGGTTGGCCACCGGCACGCGCACGTTGTCAAAGAACAGCTCTGCCGTGTCCGAGGCCTTCATCCCCATCTTTTTCAACCGCTTGCCGCGCGCAAAACCCTCGACCGGGGCTTCGACCACAATCAGGCTGACACCGTTGCGGCCCAGTTCCGGCGCTGTCTTGCACACCACGATGATAAGGTCTGCGTTGATGCCGTTGGTGATGAAGGTCTTGGCGCCGTTGATGATAAAATGATCGCCTTCGCGGCGCGCGGTGGTGGTGATCGCCTTCAGATCGCTGCCCGCCTGCGGCTCGGTCATCGCCACCGCGCCGATCAGCGCACCGGTGACCATACGCGGCAGCCAGCGGCGTTTCTGCTCTTCGCTGCCAAGCGCCTCGACATAGGCGGCGACGATATCGGTATGGGTCTGGATGGTGAAACTGCCCTGCCCGGTATAGCCCAGCTCCTCGTCGATGATCGACAGATGCAGAAAGTCACCCCCCGCCCCGCCATATTCCGGCGCGACCGTGGGGCACAGCAGCCCCATTTCACCGGCCTTCAGCCACAGCGATTTCGGGATGATTCCGTCCTCCTCCCACTGGTCGATATTGGGCAGCAGTTCGGTGGCGAAGAAGCGCCGGACATTGCGGCGCAGTTCCTCGTATTCAGGACCATAGATCGCGCGGTTTTCCATCATCTGCTCAATCCCCTGTTTAGTCAGTCTCGGCCGGGGCCGGGTTTACATAGCCCTGCAGCAGCGCCGACGGCAGCAGCGCCGAGAGTTCGTCAAAGGTGAACACGTCCTTGCCCGCCTTGACCAGACTGGCCCTGATCTCGGGGTCATTATAGATGCCCACGCGCCCGGCCTCGGCGCGGAAGGCCTGACCGTTCACATCCGCCGCCGCGTCCGAGCACAGCCAGGCGATCAGCGGCACGATATGTTCCGGCCCGCCCATATTGACCACCGCGTCATAGCGTTCCTGCGTGACCAGCCCGGCCTCCAGCCGTTTGCGGAACCCCTCTTTCACCGCCGCGTCCAGGGTCAGCCGGGTGGCGGCGGCAGGGCAGACCGTGTTGGCAGTGACCCCATATTTGCCCAGCTCGCGCGCCATGGCCCGGGTCAGCGAAAAAACCCCACCCTTGGCCGCGCCATAATTCGCCCCGCCCACCGTGCCGCGCCATGCCTCGGACCCCATGTTGATGATCCGTCCCCAACGCTGCGCGCGCATATGCGGCGCGGCGTGGTGGATCATCGAATACTGGCCGCGCAGATGGGTGTTGACGACCACGTCCCAGCTTTCGACTGGCATGTTCCAGATCATTTTCGGGCGCAGCACCCCGGCGTTGTTGACCAGAATATCGACCGAGCCGAAGTTTTCCATGCACAGCGCTACTGTTCGCCCGCAGGCGTCATGGTCCGAGACGCTCTCACTCGCAATGATTGCGGTGCCGCCCGCCGCGCGGATCGCCTCTGCGGCCTCTTCGGCGGGTGAGGCCCCCTCGGTGCGGGCGCCGTCTTTTGAGGTACCGGGGTCCATGATGACCACCCGCGCGCCCTGTCGCGCCAGATCTTCGGCAATGGCCCGGCCGATGCCCCGCGCCCCGCCGGTAACAATTGCTGCCCTGTTCTCAAATAGCATAGGGGTCTCCTTCATGTGGTCAGGCCCGCCGCGTCAGATGCGAGACAGATTTTGTCGTCAAATAGCCGTCAAAGCATTGCGCACCGCCCTCACGGCCAAAGCCGCTGTCCTTCACTCCGCCAAACGGGATTTCGGGCGAAGCGCCACCGAAATGGTTGATCGACAGGATGCCCGTCTCAACCCCGGCGGTGATTTCTGCGGCGTCAAGGGACGAAGGGGTAAAGGCATAGGCGGCCAGCCCGAAATCGGTGGCGTTGGCGCGGGTGATCGCGTCGGACAGATCGTCATAGGGGCGGATGATGGCCACCGGGCCGAAAGGCTCCTCGTGCAGGATCGCGGCATCGTCGGGGACATCGCTCAGCACAGTCGGCGCGTAGAAATGCCCCGGACGGTTCAGCCGCTGCCCCCCGGTGCACAGCCGCGCGCCCCGCGCCACGGCATCCCGCACCAGCGCATCCACGGCTTCCAGCCTGCGGGCATGGATCATCGGGCCCATATCGACCGACGGGTCCAGCGGATCGCCCAGGCGCAGGGCCTCGGCCCCGCTGACCAGCGCCTCGGTGAACCGCTCGCCATGCGATGCGTGGACAAAAAAGCGCGTGGGCGAAATACAGATCTGTCCGGAATTGCGGAACTTGGCAATCACCGCCAGCGCCGCCGCAGCCTCCGGGTCAGCCCCGGCGGCGATGATCACCGGCGAATGCCCGCCCAGCTCCAGTATGGCGGGCTTCAGATACCGGCCCGCCAGCTGCCCCAGATGCCGCCCCACCGGGACCGAGCCGGTAAAGGTCAGCATGCGGATTGCCGGGTCCGATATCAGTTGCTCCGATATCTGCGCCGGATGGCCGAACACAAGGTTGAGCACCCCAGCGGGCACACCGGCCTCGCACAAGCATTCGGCAAGCGCGATGGCGGTTGCCGGGGTCTCTTCAGCCGGTTTCAGCACGATGGTGCAACCGGACGCCAGCGCCGCACTCATCTTGCGCGCGGGTGAGGCACCGGGGCCATTCCACGGCGTAAAGGCGGCGACCGGGCCGACGGGAAAGCGCAGCGCGGTCTGCGACAGGCCAGACGGGCTGGCAATAACCTCGCCCACCACCCGCAGCGCCTGTTCGGCATGCCACTCAAACAGCTCCGCCGCGCGCGCCACCTCAGCCGGGCCTTGCGCGACGGGTTTGCCCAGTTCCAGCGCCATCAGGCGTGACAGGGTGTCTGAGCGCGCACGCACCAGCGCCGCCGCGCGGTGCAGGATCGCGGCGCGTTTGCGGGGCGCGGTGAGGCGCCACGACGCAAAGGCGCGGCTGGCGGCAGCAATGGCGCGGTCAATGTCAGCTTTGGTCGCCACAGGCAGCCGCGCCAGCTCGTTGCCGGTGGCGGGGTTCTCCACCGCCAGCGTCTCAGAACCGGTTCCCTGCGTCCATTCACCGTCAATGAGCATGCGCAACTGCGGATAAGGTATTTCAGACATTGGACAAAATCACCGTTCCTGCGGCGGCGAACTGCCGCCCTGGTCCATGGACAAGACTGGTTTGCAGCCCCGCGACCTGCCGCGCCCCGGCCTCGCCACGCAATTGCAGCACAGATTCGATAAGGGCGAACATCCCGTAGCGGCCGGAGTGGCAGTAGCTCAGCCCGCCGCCATTGGTGTTCATCGGCAGATCACCCCCGGGGCCGGTTTTGTAGATCACGCGACCATCCGCGCCGGCGCGGGTCTCAGACAGCCAGGGCCCGCTTTCACCGCGCGGCACAAAACCCAGATCCTCCAGAAACAGCATCGGGGTAAAGCTGAAGGCGTCATAGAGCATCAGGTGGTCGATATCGGCGGGCGACAGCCCGGCCTCGGCAAAGGCTTGCTGCCCGGCCAGCACGGCCGAATCTGACGTGGTGAAATCACGCATCATGGCGACCATCCGGTGCGCCGTGGCCTCGCCCGTGCCCAGAATCGGAACCGGCTTCTTGCGCAGATCGCGCGCCCGCGCCATCGAAGTGACAACCAGCGCGCCGCCGCCATCGGCCACCAGACAGCAATCAAGCCGGTTGAACGGATAACAGACCATGGGCGAGGCCTCGACATCGGCGGGTGTGATGGGCCCGGCGGCGTGCATGATCGCGCGCGGGTTCAGCAGCGCCCATTCCCGCGTCGCGGCGGGAACATGGCTCATCTGCCGCTTGGTTGTACCGAACTCATGGAAATGGCGCAGCACCGGCAGCGAATAGGTTGTGGGCGCACCCGCAGTGCCGAAAGGCGCCTCGAACTGCCCGTTCGGCCCCGAGGGGGGGCCAGCGGCGCTTTCCATATCAACCCAGCTTCGCCCGCTTTCGCCATGCACGATCAAGGCCACATCGCAATAGCCCGCCGCGATAGCCGCAACCGCATGGCGCACGAAAATCATGTAGGAACAACCGCCCACCCCGGTCCCGTCCACATAGCGCGGCACGATCCCCAGATATTCCGACAGCTCGTTCGGCCCGGCGGGGGTGCAGAACAATCCGTCCACATCGGCCAGAGTCAGCCCGGCATCGGCCAGCGCATTGCGCGCGGCCTGCGCATGCAGCGCCAGCCGCGACATGCCCGGCAGCTTGCCGATCCGGTCAGTCTCGGCTGCGCCCACAATGGCGGCTGTGCGGCTGAGTTTCCCGGTCATGCCAGCGGCCTGAATTTTGGCAGGGTGACGGTTTCGGTCACATTGTCGAACATCACCTCCACGGGCATGTCGATGCGCAGATCCTCTGGCCGGGGTTCACCGGGGGTTATCAGGTTCGACAGCATCCGCGGCCCCTCGTCCAGTTCGATAACGGCGATGACATAGGGGGCGGTGAACCCCTTTGCCGGTCGGTGATTGATCGCATAGGTGTGCAGCCGCCCGCGCCCGCTGGCCTGCCGCCATTCCAGTGCATCGGACAGGCAGAAGGGGCAGAAGGCACGCGGATAGAAATGCGGCCGATCGCAGGCGGTGCACCATGGCAGCATCAGCCGGTACTGGCGCGCGCCTTCCCAGAATGGCAGCGTCTCAGGGGTGGGGCGCGGCAGAGCGCCAAGGTATGGCTCGCTCATCTCAATCCACCCGCGCCAGTCCGTTGCGGAAAATCACCAGATCGCGCTCAACCGCCCGCGCCTGAAAGCCGAAGGCGCCGCCCCCCTCATCCCACAGGTCCAGCGCGATGGTCTCACCCGGAAAGCACGGTGCGCTGAACCGCCCGCCCATCTCGCGCAGGCGCGCGGGGTCGTGCTGGCAGGCGGTGGCGATCAGTGCCCGACCGATCATGCCGAATGTGCAGAGCCCGTGCAGGATCGGCCGGTCAAACCCGGCCTTGGCGGCCTTTGCCGGATCGGCATGGATAGGGTTCCAGTCGCCGGACAGGCGGTAGATCAGCGCCGCTTCCGGGCGGGTGGGCATGGAATGGGTCAGATCAGGCGCGCGGTCCGGCAGGGCATGGGGGGTGGGCTGGGTTTGCGCGGGCGCGCCGCAGCCACCATCCCCGCGCAGAAACGATGTCGAGGTCCGCGTGGCCAGCAGCGCGCCGGTGTCGGCATCGATGATGTCGCGCTCCATCATCAGAAGCGCGCCTTTTCCCGGCCCCTTGTCGATAACATTGGTCACCCGGTTGCGCCCGATCACCGTGCCAGCCACCGGCAAGGGCTTGTATATCCGCAACCCCTGCTCACCATGCAGGCTGCGGATCCAATCAATGCCGGTGCGCGGATCGGCCATCCATGGCCCCGGCCCACCCAGAACCACTGAAAACGTCGGTACGGCCAGCAGCCGGTCTTCAAGCAGGAAGCGCAGCGCGTCTGCATTCATCGGATCGTGGCCATACCCCAGACCCAGCGCATAGAGGATGGTATCGCGGGCGCTGTAGTCCTGGCGCACATCATCGAAGGACCAGTTCATCACGGCTTGATAATCGAGCATGCGCCCCGCCCCGTTGTCGGTGTTTCTGTATCGTTGCGATGAAACTACCAGCGAGTATATTTCTGGTCAAGACACTAAGGGGCAGCTTGCGCAAAATTCCTGAATTATGGCAAATTCCGCTTGTCAGTTGCGGTTCAGAACGCTCTAATGCATACCTACGGGTATATTCAGGTGCTGAAAATGCAGGGAATCGGACCACTCTCAGACCTCAGGGTCGTCGAATTCGTAGGGGTCGGCCCCGGCCCCTTTGCCGCGATGTGGCTTGCGGATATGGGCGCAACGGTTTTCCGCATCGACCGGCCCGGCCAGCGCTGGAACCAGACACGCGACGACGTGCTGAACCGGGGCCGCCGGTCACTGGCGCTGAACCTGAAGCAGGAAGGCGCCGCCGAAGTCGCGCTGCGCCTTGTGGACGGCGCGGATGTGCTGCTTGAAGGGTTTCGCCCCGGGGTGATGGAGCGTTTGGGGCTGGGGCCGGCGGTCTGCCACGCGCGCAACCCGCGGCTGGTCTATGGCCGCATCACCGGCTGGGGCCAGACCGGCCCGCGCGCGCAAGAGGCCGGGCATGACCTGAACTATATCGCCAGCAGCGGCATCCTGTCTGCCATCGGCCCTGCAGAGCGCCCGGTGCCGCCGCTGAACCTGATCGGAGATTTCGGCGGCGGCGGCATGTTGCTGATCGCCGGGGTTCTGGCCGCGCTGGTAGAGCGCGCCACCTCGGGCCGGGGGCAGGTTGTCGATGCCGCCATGGCCGAGGGTGGGGCGCTGCTGTCTGCCATGATCTGGGCCTATCACAACAAGGGGCTGTGGGAGGCCAGGCGCGAGGCCAATCTGTTTGACGGTGGCGCGCCCTTTTACCGGACTTATCGCTGTGCCGATGGCGGCTTTGTCGCGCTGGGGGCGATCGAGGATCAGTTCTGGACGCTGTTTCTGGACCTTGCCGGGATCGACGACCCGCTGCTGCGCAACAGCCGCAAGGACCGGGCGCAATGGCCTGAACTGTGCAACCGCCTGGCGGCGATCTTTCTGACCCGCACACGGGATGAGTGGTGCGCGCTCTGCGCCGGAACCGATGCCTGCCTGACCCCGGTACTGGATTTCAACGCCGCCACGAGCGAGCCGCATGCGATTGCCCGGCAGATGTTCGTGGCGCCGGGCGGGCGGGCACAGCCTGCACCCGCGCCGCGCTTTGACCGCACACCAACGGCGCTGCCCGGCCCTGCACCTCTGGTCGGCGAGCATACCCGCGAACTGATGGCCGAGGCCGGGTTTTCTGCCGCCGAGATCGCTACGCTTGAGGCGCGCGGTCTCATCCACCACGCGACCCCGCCGGACCGGGCCTGAACGCTCAGCCGCTGCCAGCGTCCTGCGTTGACATGCCGTCGCGCACGATGACCTGACCATCAATCTCGACCGTCGGGTTCAACATGATCAGATCGACATGAATGTCGGAATCCACCGTCTGATTGTAAACCAGCCCGTTTCCGACCGCGATATGCGCGCGGCCCAGCCCCTTCTTGAACGTGTTGCAGCCGGGCGCGTTGGCCTTTGCGTTGATCCCCAGGGCGATTTCCGCAATATTCGCACCGTTCTCGGTCTCACAGATCAGTTTCCACAGCGCGGCAGACACGTCCGCATCGCCGCTGATCCCGGTGACCAGCCCGTCGCTGATCTCCAGCACCAGAGGCTCCTTTGGCCAGCCGAACCCCAGCACCGGGCCGTCGATGACCGCGCGCCCGTTGGTCGTGCCCACCACCGGGCCCTGATAGACCTCGCCCCAATTGATCGGTGACATGCGCCCCGGCGTGTGCGCGAAGTTTGACCGATGAGACGGCTGGCCCTTTATACTGGCGGTCAGGTCGGTACCCAGCTGCGTGGTCAGCCGGACGGCATTGCCCGCCTCGAATGCGGTCTGCCAGTAATCCGCGACCCGTGACATGGCGGGGTAGTCGGCCTCCAGCACGCAGATATCCAGCAGGTCGGCGCGGCTGCGCTTGACCATGAAAACCCCGCGCGCCTGCTGGCTTCGGATCAGGCCGATGGGCACCTTGTGATGCGGCAGAGGGGCCGAGGTGGTGCGCGTCAGGCTGATCAGGATATCCTGCCCCGGCATCATGCGTTGCACGGCTTCGGGCAGGTATTCGCCGCCCTTGCCGGGGTTGTCGTTCATCTCGACCAGCAAGGTTTCGGCACCAATATCGCGGCTCCGGTCAACGATCTGACGAACGATATCGCCGTTCTCCGACATTCCGGCCCGGTCGGTGACGACCAGAACCTTTTCGCCCGGGCGCGTGGCCAAAAGCTCATCGACGACAATCATCGTCAGGCGGCGGACCTTTTCGGCCTCGGATTCGGGCATGATTTTCTCCTGTGTTGGCGGTCTATTTATACCTGAAAGTAGGTTCAATCAACACAAGCCTACAGAGAAACGGGCATCAGGCACGTTTATGTCGCAAATTTCACTCATACGGGCACTCTGGATTGCATTTCATCATACTTACTGGTAGGCATTGGCTTTCCGACACAAAGACATGCGAGGCGATATGGCAGACCCTGCAACCCTGGACCTGAGCGCCTGGCGCAGCGGCGTCGATGCGGTGCGCGAAGGGCGCTTGATCGAACTGGGCCAGATTTTCCATGCCGGGATGCCGCACTACCCCACGCACCCGGATTTCAGCATTTCGCTGCATCGTCGGCACGGCGACCGGGTGCGCGCCGATGGCGCCAGCTCGGCCAGTTGTCATTGGTCATTTGGCGGGCATACCGGAACCCATGTCGATGCGCTGTGCCACGTCTCTCAGGAAGGGATGCTGGCAGACGGAACGGTTGCCGATAACGACCGGATCGAGCGCGGTGCCAGCCCGCTCGACGCCGCATCGCTGGCGCCGGTGCTGCGCCGGGGGGTTTTGTTCGATATGGCACGGCTGGATGGGGTCGCTTGTCTGCCCGGCGACCGGGTGCTGATGCCGGGCGATTTCGAGCGCGCCGAACAGGCGGCGGGCGTGACACTGGTGGCCGGTGATGTCGCGCTGATCCGAACCGGCTGGTCGCGGCACTGGGGGGCGCCCGAATACAACGCACCGGAAACGCCGGGCCCGGGGGCTGAGGGCGGGATGTGGCTTGCAGACCGGGGGGTGGCGCTGGTCGGCAGCGATACCGCCGTGTTCGAAAAAGGCCCCGTCACCGATGCCGCACCCGTGCACCGGCTGTTGCTGCTGGAGCACCGGATTCCGATCATGGAAAATCTGGCGCTGGACGCGCTGGCGATGACAGGTGCCGCCACCTTCTTTTTCGCCGCTCTGCCCCTGAGGGCGTGTAGCGCCACAGCGTCGCCGTTGCGGCCGGTGGCGATCATCTAGGGCGCGGGGGCCAATAGCCGGGAGCCGCCGAGCCGCTGTCAAGCAGAGCCCTTCCCGCCCTGCACTTTCATCATAGCTGCTGCCCGCCCGCGCACCTTCTGTCCGTTGTACCTTGACTTCAGCCGCGCCACACGCCACCTCCGCTGCTCATTCCCAGCAAAGCCATCGGAGGACAGCCCTTGACGTCCGCGCCTGTCCCCATTGATGCTCCGACGCTGCAAACCGCTGCGCCCGCAATCGCAGAATCCGAGGCCCGCCGTGACCGGCTGGTGATCGGCCTGCTTCTGGTTTCGGCCTTCACCGTCATCCTCAACGAAACCGTCATGAGCGTGGCCCTGCCGCGCCTGATGGTTGATCTGAACGCGACCGCCAGTGCCGCGCAGTGGCTCACCACCGCGTTTCTGCTCACCATGGCGGTGGTCATTCCGGTCACCGGCTTCCTGCTGCAGCGGTTTCACACCCGCACCGTCTTTCTGGCGGCCATGTCTTTCTTCAGCCTGGGCACATTGATCTGCGCCACCGCACCCGGTCTGCCGGTGCTCATCGGCGGGCGAATCGTTCAGGCCATCGGCACCGCGATCATGATGCCCCTGCTGATGACAACGATTGTCACGCTGGTGCCGCCCGAAAAACGCGGCAAGACGATGGGCAACATCTCGATCGTCATTTCCGTCGCGCCCGCCATCGGGCCGACGCTCTCGGGGATCATCCTGAGCGTTCTCGACTGGCGCTGGATCTTCGGGCTGGTGCTGCCGATCGGGCTTGGCGCGCTGGCGCTGGGATACGCGCGGCTGGTCAACGTGACCACACCCCGCAAAGTGCCGCTGGATCTGCCTTCGGTTGTGCTGTCTGCCATCGGCTTTGGCGGCGTGGTTTATGGCTTGTCCAGCATCGGCGAAGGCCATGGCGAGGGCGGCCCGGTTCCGCTCTGGGCAACGCTGCTGATCGGCGGCACGGCTCTGGGTGTCTTCGTCTGGCGCCAGCTCAGCCTTGGCCCCAAAGACCGCGCCCTGCTTGATCTGCGCACCTTCCGTGTCCGTGTGTTTACCGTTGCGGTCATCATGATGGCCTTCGCAATGATGTCGCTGTTCGGCATCATCATCCTGCTGCCCCTTTATATGCAGAACGTGCTGGGCATGGCGCCGCTGCAGGCCGGGTTGTTGCTGTTGCCTGGCGGGTTGATGATGGGCTTGCTGGCGCCGGTGGTGGGGCGGCTGTTTGACCGGTTCGGCGCGCGCAAGCTGGTGATACCGGGCGCGGCGCTGGTAAGCGCGGCACTGTGGCAGATGGCGATGCTTGGACAGGTCAGCCCGCTGTGGCCGGTGCTGCTTGCGCATATGACGCTCAGCATCGGTCTGGCGCTGCTGTTCACGCCGCTCTTCGCGTCCAGCCTCGGATCGCTCCCCCGGGAGCTTTATGCCCACGGCAGCGCGGTTATCGGCACCGCGCAGCAGATCGCAGGGGCGGCGGGTATCGCGCTCTTTGTCTCCATCATGTCCCTGCGCACCGCCTCGACGCTCGCCGGGGGGGCCGATGTGCTGGCAGCCACAGCGGCCGGTCTGCGCATCGCGTTCATCTGCGGCGCATCGGTTTCGCTTTTCATGATCTTCGCCGCCTTCTTTGTGCGGCGCCCCTCCGCGAACGCACCCGGCCAGCCAGCGTAATCGCTCACATACCAGGCTGCCGCTGAAAGAAGCCGCACAGTGAAACGGAATGTGCCGGTTGCTCCGGTCAACGCCTGTTCATCGTGGAACATCATCTTTCGGCGTCCGGGCTTTCCGAACGGCACCGTTGTTCGGCATCAGGCGGGAGAGCATTTCCATCGACCCTCCCGGTGCGATCCGCAAGACGATGATCATCGCGACAGCCACCAGAACGAACCGCAAATCCTCCAGCCCTCGGATGCCGGCGAGCGATTCATTGACGAATGTGAGGGCGAGCGCGGCAAGTATGGGGCCAATCACCGAACCGACACCGCCGATCAAAAGCATTGAAAGCGCCAGGGAAAGCGTTGCAAATCCGAAAACATCCGGTGAGGCCACGCGAAGATAGACAGCGTAGAAACCACCGGCCATGCCCGTGAAGACGGCTGACATCGTCAGCGCAAGCACGCGCTGGCGCGCGACAGAAATGCCCCGCGCAGCAGCATAGTCAGGGTTATCGCGCACTGCTCGCAAAGACTTTCCGAAAGTCGAGTGCGTCACCGCCAGCAGGAACAAGGTCGAAATCGCCAGCAGTCCGAGCCCGGTATAGTAATATGCGAGGTTGAAATCACGGTTGAATCTGTAATCGCCCAAAGTCAGCGCCGGAATCCGCACCATCCCCTCGGCACCGCCGGTGATCTGGCTCTGACTCAATACGAGTTGCAGGCAAAGCTGCCCGAAAGCAAAGGTGACGAGCACCACATAGATCCCGCGCAAGCGCGCGACAGGCGCGGCGATAACGGCAGCGGCCACCGCCGCCGTGGCACCGGCGAGCAGGATACCAAGCCAGGGTGACCACTCCAGAACGCGGGAAACAATCGCTGCCGTGTAGGCGCCAACCCCGAAGAACGCGAGGTGCCCGAAGTTGAAAAGCCCGGCGTATCCAAGGCTCAGGTCCCAGTTCGACGCGATTATCGCGAAGATAAACGCGATGATGAACAGATGGCGGATGTAGGAATCGGTTACGAAGAGCGGAAGCAGCAACAACATCATCGCACCGATGCCCAACAGCAGGGTATTCCGGCGGCTCATGCCGCGGCCCTCCCGAAAAGCCCGTTGGGTCTCAGGACCAGAACGAGGATAAGAAGCACAAACAACACAGAAGGTGTCCAGTAGAGGCCAAGCACGAGAATGAGGAAGGCTTCGACCAGGCCGATGACAAGGGCTGCGCCCGCTGTCGCGCCAAGGCTACCCAGACCACCAAAAATCACCACAATCATCGCCTTGAGAAGGGGCTCCACGCCAAGTGTGGGCGTGATGAAGCGAATGCTTCCCAACAGCACCCCGGTAAGCCCCGCCAATGCAGCCGACAACCCGAAGGCCAGCGCGAACGCGGTTGATACGTTGATGCCGATCAGCGATGCCGCATCCGGGTTTTGCCCGACTGCGCGCATCGACCGGCCAACCCGGGTATGTGTGGCAAACAGCCAGATCGCCAGCAGGATCACCGGAGCCAGAACGATGATCAGCGCTTCATGGGCTGACACCGATGCCCCGAATATTGAGGCATCACCCTGGACCAGCGGTGGCAACTGCTTCAGCCGCGAGCCCCATATATACCGGGATCCTGACTGAATGATGATCATCGCCGCGAGCGTTGTCATCACCGTGATCAGCAGCATGTTTCGGTTGCCATAGAACGGCCTGACAAGGAAACGCTCAATCAGCACGCCGGCGACAGCAGCCGCGGCCACGCCAGCGAGCATTCCGGCGCCGAGACCATATCCGAGCTGCTCCGAGACGGTCCATCCCACGAACGCGCCCAAAGTCATCAGCGCCCCGTGCGCGAAGTTGAACACGCCCAACGTGGTCCATACAAGACTGAGGCCACTCGCCATAAGGGCGTAAAGCGCGCCGAGCAAAAGGCCGGAGACCAGCGTCGCAATGAGTGTTTCCATCATGTTTTTGCCGTCCCGAAATACATGTCCATGATTTCCTGGTGATCGGGCGCATGCGCCCGGTCGATTTCGCGCGCCACCTCACCATGCTCGATCAGGTAGAGCCGCTGCGTGAGTGAAAGCAGAAACTCGACATCCTGCTCCACCACAACCAATGGTATGCCGGTTTGCGCTATTTCCCCGATTGCAACGGCAAGCTCCTCTTTGAGCTTCGGAGAAAGCCCGAGCGTGGGTTCGTCCAGCATCAGAAGACGGGGCTGACACATCAGTGCACAGCCAATGGAAAGCATTTGTCGCTCCCCGCCCGAAAGCGTTCGGGCCAGCTGGCGTTTACGTTCGGCCAGCCTCGGGAAAAGCGCAAAGACCCGTTTGAGCGTTTCTCTGCGCTTCGGCCTGGCGCGTGTTGTGAACGCCGAAAGCTCCAGCGTTTCCGCGACCGCCATGTCGCCAAAGAGCTTGTTCCCCTGTTGTGCGTGCACAAGGCCCAGGCCAACGATCGTCGACGGTGCGGCATCCGTTATGTCGTGCCCATCGAAGCGGATCTTTCCGGAAACCGGCTTGAGCAATCCTGAAATCGTCCTCAGGAGTGTGGTTTTTCCATGCCCATTGGGACCAAACAGGCCTACCGCCTCCCCGCGTGCCACATGAAGCGAAGCGTCATGCAAAACAGGATGAGTTCCGTAGCCTGCCCGCAACGCATCTATGTCCAGAAGTCGTTCGCTCATTTGCGGCCTCCCAGATATGCTTCGATTACCGCCGGTTCGCGGATCACCGACTGCGGGTCTCCCTCAGCCAGCAAGCTTCCCTGATTCAGAACGATGAGGCGCTGTGAAACGGAAAGCAGCAGGCTTAGCACATGTTCGATCAACAAAACGGTGACGCCGGCGGTGTTCAGCTCGCGCAGCAGGTCATCAAGCGCCGTTATTTCGGGTCTGGTCAGGCCAGACGCAGGTTCGTCAAGCATCAACACGGCAGGCTGGGCCACCAAGGCCGAGGCGATCATGAGTTGCTTTTTCTCATAGACGGACAATTCGGATGTCGGCATATCTGCGCGCTTAAGGTCAAGATGGACCCTCTCCAAGGTGGCGTCGGTCTGCAGGACAGCCTCCTTGCCCGAGAGCTTCCCTGCGTAATGCGCCCCAAGCCGGACAGTGTCTCGCGCTGACAGATCGGGAAATTCGGCGTCAATCTGGAAGGTTCGTGTAAGACCCGCGCGCGCAATGCGTTGCGGCGCCCAACGGTCGATACGCTCGTTCCGAAACCGGATTTCGCCAGAGCTGGGCCCGAATGGAATGCCGGTAATGCAATTGAACAACGTGCTCTTCCCCGAACCGTTCGGTCCGGCGATACCAAGCAGCTCACCTTCTGCAACGCTGAAGCTTACATTGTCCACGGCGCGCAGGCCGCCAAAGTTCTTGGATACGCTACGGATGTCGAGAAGTGCTTTACCCATCATGAATTCCTTGGTTTGCCCCCCGACACGAAGGTCAGAGGGCATGAGGCGTCACTCCATCCACGGCGGCGTCATGAAGCTGCCGGTCGCATACTCATCCGGGCTGAAAAGGATGCGTTCGCCCTCAACGATCTGGAAGAACTGGAGCGGGATACCGTCATCGCCCTGAACCGCCAGATGCGTTTCCTGATCAAAGTGAATCCGGCCCATGGCAGTCTGTTTGTTGGCAGAGCCGATCCATTCGCCTATTGCCAGCCGGTCGGCAGGGTCGCCCACAGCTTCCAGTGCATCCGCATAGAACATCATTTGTTCATAGAGGGCGATGCCGTACACGCCGGGTTCGTTCCCATAGGCTTCGAGATACCTGTCGACCACTTCTTGTGCACGAGGATTTGTCGGGGTGTTCAGCGTGCCGCCGAGGAGGTTGTAGACGACACCATTACTGACCCCGCGCGTCAGTTCCAGGAACTCAGGAACGGACGGCGCATATTGGATGAATACAAGGCTGTTCGTCGGGTTCTCCATGAACTGCGACATGAAGGTCGCGGCATTGCCGGGCAGGTAGTCGGTGTTGACCAGAAGCGCGGGCGGATCCTGGCGAACCTGTGCCAGGAAGCCGCGCCAGTCATTGATCTCTCCGAAAGGAAGGAGTTGGTTCTGGGTGATTTCCCATCCGCCCGCTTCGAAGCTCGCTGTCAATCCTTCAGCAATGGTCCTGGAGTAGGGATTGTCGGAAGAGACAATCGCGATCTTGCGGTTCGGCAGCGTCAGGTTCCCCTCTGACTCCAGCCGCTCAATCACCGGGAGCACGCCGGTTTCATACGCATCGTAGGAAGGGGTGAATGACCACACTGTTCTGAAAAACTCCGGGTCTTCAGCAATGATCGCCTCGGTCTGTGCGGAGTTTGCCGAAAGCAGATAGACCATTTCCTGCTCGGCCATCATCTCGATCTCGAAGTTCGAGTTGGAGGCGTAGCCGGTCAGGATGGCGCCCATGTCGCGATCAGAAAGCAGTCGGCGCGTGGCGGTAGCAACGGCATCTGCACTGGCATCGCCGACGTCACCAACCACCACCTCGAAGGTGTGTCCGGCGACACCACCCTGAGCATTCAGCTCATCGACGGCAAGCTGCACACCATTGACATACTCCTGCCCGTCGGCTGCGGCTGCGCCCGACAGCGGCGCAAGAACGCCGATCTTGACAACATCTGCGCTTGCGAGAGCGGGAAGCGATGTCGCGCCCATAAGCGCCATGGTAGCGGCAAGTAAAGTTCTGCGCGTCGTCATGATTTCTTCCTCATCTGTTGGTTTCGTTGCTTGGTGTTCGCGCGCGGGTCACTTCAACCCGCAGTGTGTTATTGCCGCCGCCGCAACCACTTTGACCGTGCGGTGGAGAGAGGCGAGATCGACATACTCGTTGTCGCCATGGAACCCGTCCCCCGAAGGGCCATAGATCACGGCGTCCACCCCGGCTCCGGCGTAGTGGGCCGCATCCGTCACGGCGTCG
The DNA here is from genome assembly GCF_036802785.1 of Pararhodobacter sp. Classification (GTDB taxonomy): domain Bacteria; phylum Pseudomonadota; class Alphaproteobacteria; order Rhodobacterales; family Rhodobacteraceae; genus Pararhodobacter. The sequence continues at coordinate 42,359 of NZ_DAIRVN010000002.1, read as the reverse complement.
AAGCCGGTAACCACTGGCGGCTCAGACGCGAGAACGGCGTGGCCCTGGACCAGGGCTTGCACCAGCGGATGATCCACTGAAGTGTCCATCGGCGGGAAATGAAGCCCGCCAAGTTCCCACTTCACCTCTGGCGGATGGCTGCGCAACCACGGGTCAGTTTCAGCAAAGGCTTTTACAAACGCCTCGAACTCGGCGCGCACATCGGCACTTTTTTCATGTGGCAGGAATTTGTAATCAAGGTCGATCACCACCTTGTCGGGGGTCATCGCCGGGTTTGTGCGGATCAACGGCAGCCCGTCTTCCCCCAGCCCGACCCCGCCGTGAATCACACCAGGATTGATCGTGGCAAGGCCCGGCGGGCAGAGTGGATGCGCGTTGTTCCGGCAGCGCGACTGTTCAAAATCGCGCAGAAGATTGAGGAAGCGATTGGCAAGCTCGATCGCGTTGATGGCGGGTTGCAGACGCCCCGTGACATCGGGTTGCGGAAAGATGTCGTTGTAGCGAAAACCCGCATGGCCGGACCGACCGGTGATCGTGACCCGCACCCATTCCAGACCGCCTTCAGCCGGAATCACTTTGTTCCAGGTCGGTTCGGTAATGATCGCCCCTCGGGCAAGAAACCCGCGGCGAACCGCCTCCATGGCGCCAAAACCACCGGCCTCTTCGTCTACGACGGCATGGATCGACAAGCGCCCGTCCAGCTTTACACCCGCCTTTCGCAAAAAGTGCGCAACTGCGACGCATGCCGCGACGCCTGATTTCATGTCCACGGCACCGCGCCCGTGCAGGCGCCCGTCGCTCACCTCGCCACCGAACGGATCACGATGCCAGTTACCAAGGTTGCCAACCGGCACGGTGTCAATGTGGCCGCACAGGATCAGGCTTCGGTCTTCGCTGCCGGGCTGGTCGGCGATCAGATTGGGCCGCCCGGGCAATGCCTCATGCTGAGAGGTCTGCAGCCCTTCTTCCCGAAGCCGGGCTTCAAGGTAATTCTGGACATCAGCCTCGCGGTTGATCCCGTCGCCCGTTTCGAACTTCGGATTGACTGACGGAATGCGCACCAGATCCCGCGTCATCTCGGTCACATAATCCGGGTCAGCATCGATTGCGGCCCAAACGGCCTCGATTGCGTCCTTCATCCTCTGTTCTCCTTCAATCTCTTTGTTGGCGTTCCGACGCTCACTGATGATCGTGATTGTGGATTTCCCGGCGCAGTCCACAGCCCGCCCCCCTGTCATGAGCGATTGCAAACGATCCTGGCTCAGGCCGGGCATTGCGAATCCGGCAGGTGCGCCGGGGCCGCGACCACCATCCTCGCGTCTTGCTGGCTTCGTCAGGAATCAGGGGTCTTGTTGCATTTCCTCTTCGGCCAGTTTTGACGTTTTGTTTTAATAGTCAATTGATTTATCAATTTCTGGTAATTTTTTACCATTCCTTGGCGTGCTCCCCCATGCCTGATGTCGAACTTCTGACAGGAAGCGATGAAACTCTGGGCGACTGCCTTGCGCCCATGATCGGCGTGTTTCGCGCAGGAATATCCCGGTCTTTCCGGGGCAATCGCCGCCCATTGCGTTGATACCCGGGATTCCACACGTCACCGGCAGTGCATGGGGTCCGACAAATCCGCCGTTGCGGAAGGCGTCATCGCAGAGTTTGCGCTTTCCTTGCCCTGCTCAGCCCTGACCGATTTCGCGGATCAGCGCGTCGGTTGTGATCTGGCGACAGTATCCCTTGATGGTGCGCAAAGAATTTTCGTGCCGCTCAGGCGTCATCGTGGCGCAGGCATCGGTGACCAGAGTGACCAGATATCCAAGATCGCAGGCATCCCGCACCGCTGATTCCACGCATTGATCGGTCAGAAGCCCGGCAAGCACCAGCTGCTTCACGCCCAGATTGCGCAGTATGTAATCAATATGCGTGGAGACAAAAACCGAGGAGGAGCCTTTCGGCAGCACAATCTCGTCGTCGCCGGGGGACAATTCGTCGATCACCTTGTCGTCCCACGAGCCCTTGGGCACATGAAATCCTGTCACCTTGTAATCAAGGCTGCGGTCGCGGCCGTCGCGCGTGAGGCTTTCGATATTGGTATACATCACCTCAATCTGTGCGCGCCGGAAGGCCGCTTGCAGGCGCTGCATGGCGGGGATGACCGAGGCTTCCAGATGGGCAAAGAAGGGCCCGTATTTCGATTCGATCTCCTCCGGCGTCTGGCCTTTGAACTCTCCACCCTCGCGGCGCACGGAGAAGTTCTGCACGTCGATGAACAAAAGCGCCGACAGCGCGGGCACAAGCGGCACCTCGCGCGTAAGACCGGCGGTAGCAATGGCAAAGGGATCTTTGGGGACGGTCATTGTTCAGCTTCCTCCAGGGTGTTCAGTGCCTGCTCAAGCGCGCGGGTCAGAATTGCCGCCCATGCCGCCTGCGCGTCAGGCGTGGCGATCAGATCGTTGCGGATTTCAACCAGCGCATGCAGCAGCCCGCGCGGCTCGGCATGGACGGGAACAGCGTAATCGGTCAGGTCGCTGCAATGGTATGGTGCGTTCTCGGCCACGATCAGATCGGGGTTGCCTGCGCGCACCGCGGTGACCATTGCCCGCCCCAGTCTTGGGTCACGGTTAAACAGAAAGCCCAGATGCATCGGGCGCTCCACGCCTTGCGACTGCAGACGCGGCGTGAAGCTGTGGATCATCAGAATGATCGTGCGCTGTGGGTCCGTGCGACTGTCCAGCACCTCGGTGACGGCGTCATGATAGGGCACCAGAATAGCATCGTGGCGCGCCTGCCTCTGCGCCGGGGTCAGACCGCAATTTCCCGGAACCAGTGTGCCGTCTGACACCTCAGGAACAAGGTCCGGCGACTGGAGGGAGCGATTGCAATCAATCACAAGGCGGCTGTAGCGCTGCAGGAGAAGGGGCGCATCCAGCATTCCGGCCATGGCCCGCGCGACCCCTGCCGCACCAATATCCCACGCGATATGCCGCTCGAATACTTCTGGCGGCAGGCCCAGATCACCCAGCGCCTGCGGCACGCGCCGCCCCCCATGTTCACAGATCAGCACCACCCTGCCCTGCCCGTTCGGGTTCACAATCTCACAGGGCGGTGGGTCTGCCGGGGACAGCAGCACGATGGTGCCGGCCTGTGCATCAACTTCATGCATCAAGGACCTCTGAAAGGGGCGCCCATGCAGCGCCGGAAATATCTCAAGGTTGCCGACCACTGAAGTATCGGCATCTCTCGCCGCACAGATGAAGAAAAAATATTACCATAGTCAAGTCATTTTTAGTTTTTGTATTGATTTTTTCAAACGCTGATGATCTTGTTCTCTTGACGGTGACGGATTGTGTGCCCCACAGCGCTTGGCAAGCACCGCCAGGGAGGACATGCCAGTGTCGACGGTTAAGGAAACGCTCAACCAGCAAATTGCGCAACTCACAACGAGTGAACGCAAGATCGCAAATGTTCTGTTGGCCAACTATCCCTATGCTGGCCTTCTGCCAATTCAGGAACTCGCTGCAAACGCCCGCGTCAGCCCGGCTTCGACGACACGTTTCGTCATCAAACTGGGTTATGCAGGATATCAGGATTTTCAGCGCCGTCTGATCAGCGAGTTGCAGGAACGCGAATTATCCCCGCGTGAGTTGAAGCTGACCGAGGTGCCGCCGCCCGAAGGTGCGCCTTTTTTCCTTGATTACGCGCACCGGATGTCGCGCACCCTAGCAACGCTGGTCGAAGCCGTGCCCGATGCGCAGCTTGAGATGGTGTCTGACCTGCTGGCTGACCCCTCGCGCCAGATATTCCTGCGCGGCGGGCGGGTGACGGACACGCTGGCGCGCCTGCTTTCCGTGCATCTGCGCCAGATCCGCGACAAGGTGCAGCACCTGCCCGATGACCCCGAGGCATGGCCCGAATACCTGCTGCGGATGCGCAAACAGGATGTCGTGGTGCTGTTCGATGTGCGCCGCTATGATCCAAGGCTGGCCCATCTGGCCGCGCAGATCGCGCGCGAGCGTCAGTCGGTCATCGTGCTGGTCTCCGATACCTGGCTCTCGCCGATCGCCGCGCATGCCAGCCACGCTTTCCCGCTGCCGATCGACCTTGGCACCGCATGGGACACGCATGTCAGCCTTGTCACACTCATTGAGGCGCTGATCGTGCGCGTGTCCGAGGCCGATTGGGCCGCCACCAGCAAACGCCTTGAGGCATGGGACAGGCTGCGCATGCTGTCCGACACCCCGCCGAAAACTCCCTAGCTTCCGAAAAGGACCGCCCCAAATGTTGAAAAGCGAAGACGTCGTTTACGCCTGCACCTGTGATTTCGCCGGCAAGGTCCGGGGCAAGGGGTTCCCGGCGGTGGATATGGAAAAGCGCCTCAAACGCGGCATCGGCTGGGCACCCACCAACACGCAGATCACCTGTTTTGACGCCATCGCCCCCAGCCCCTTTGGCGCACTGGGCGACCGGGTTCTGATCCCGGATGCCGCCACCCGCGTTACCCTGCGCGCGCCCGAAATGGGCCTGTCCGAAGATTTCGTTCTGGGCGATCTCTACACCACCGACGGCAAGCCCTGGGCGCTTTGCCCGCGCTCGATCCTGAAAGCGGCTCTGGCGCGGCTCAAGCGCGTCGCCGGGCTGTCGCTGGTCGCCAGTTTTGAGCATGAATTCCAGTTCCGCGGCGCCGGTACGGGCCGGGGCACCGCCTATGCCCTGCAGGCCTTCCGCCCCAACCGGGTGTTTGCCGAGCGGCTGATGGGGGCGATGCGTGCGGCCGGGCTGGAACCCGATACCATCATGAAGGAATACGGCACCGATCAGTTCGAGGTGACGATGGACCCCGCGCAGGGCGTCACGGCGGCGGATCACTCAGTAATCCTGCGCCAGCTGGTCTATGCGGTGGCCGAAAGCTGCGGCCATGCCGCCACCTTCACCCCGCTGCAAGACCCGGCGGGCATCGGCAACGGGCTGCATATCCATTTCAGCTTTCTGGATGAAAACGGCACCCCCGCCACCTATGACCCCAAGGGCAAACACAGTATGAGCGCGCAGGCTTCGGCCTTTGCCGCCGGGGTGCTGCGCCATGTCGATGAGATCATGGCGATCCTGGCCCCCAGCGTGGTCTCCTACGGTCGGCTGACCCCGCATCGCTGGAGTGCGGCGTTCAACAATCTGGGCGTGCAGGACCGTGAGGCGACGCTGCGGATCTGCCCGGTCTCCTCCATGTCCGACATCGACACCGCCCGCCAGTTCAACCTCGAATTCCGCGCCGCCGACGCCTGCGCCAGCCCCTATCTGCAACTGGCGGCATTGGTCCATGCGGGTTGTCAGGGCATCGAAGAAAGGCTGACCGCGCCCGACGCCACCGAGGAAGACCTTGCCAGCCTTTCGCCTGACGCACTGGCCGCGCGCGGGCTGCACCGGCTGCCCACCAGCCTGCCCGAAGCGCTGGAGAAATTCGGGGCCAGCACGCATATCCGTGACTGGTTCGGCGCAGATTTTGTTGAGGTGTATCGCCTGCACAAGCAGGGCGAGATGGGCTTTCTTGCAGACAGTTCGGACGAGGAAACCCACCGCGCCTATGCGTTGGTCTACTGACTGTAAATTTGTCTGCGCCCGGGTGCCGGACGGCACTGACCGCGCCTGATTCAGGCTTTTCCGCTGGCCCTGGCCGCCCCTTGAGGCGACCGGGCCCGCGACCAGCCCGGATCATTCAAGAATCGCTCCGGGATCCTTCAAGACCCCCACACGGCCATTCGATAGCATTCCTGTTCTGAGAAGCGAAAGCTTTCAGCTGCGAAGAGGGAGGTCTTTGCGGTCAAACGGGAGGAAAATCAATGAATGTTGCTGTTTACGTGGGCCGGTCACGGCCCGTGGCAAAATCGCCTGTCGTGCTGGATGCGCTGATCATCGGGGCGGGGGTTGCCGGGCTTTATCAGCTGCACCAGCTACGGACGCAGGGGCTGAAGGTGCTTGCCGTGGACAATGCCGCCGATGTGGGCGGAACCTGGCACTGGAACCGCTATCCCGGCGCCAGATTCGACTCGGAAAGCTATATCTATCAGTATCTTTTCGATGAAACGCTCTACAAGGACTGGACATGGAGCGAACGCTTCCCCGCCCAGCCGGAAATCGAGCGCTGGATGCATTACATCGCGGACCGGCTGGAACTGCGCGACGACATCGTTTTCTCGACAACGATTACCGAGGCGCGCTGGGACGAGGCGCGCAGCCGTTGGGCGGTGAAGACCGATCAGGGCGACATTTTTGAGACCCGCTTTCTGATCGGCTGCTGCGGCATGCTGTCCGCGCCACTGGAAAACCGCTTTCCGGGGCAGGAAACCTTCAAGGGTCCGATTTTTCACACCGCGCGCTGGCCGCAGGAGCCGGTTGAACTGGCGGGCAAGCGGGTGGGCGTGGTCGGCAATGGCGCGACGGGCATTCAGGTGGTTCAGACGATCGCCGATCAGGTGGGCACCCTCAAAGTGTTCATCCGCACACCGCAATATGCGTTGCCGATGAAGAACCCGAAATACGGCCCTGCCGAGGCCGTCGCCTACAAGGCCCGCTTCGAGGAACTGAGGCAGAACCTGCCGAACACCTTCACCGGCTTTGAGTATGACTTCAAACACTCCTGGGCCGAGGCGTCGCCTGAAGAACGGCTGGCGGTGCTGGAAGATATCTATGCCGACGGCTCGCTGAAGCTCTGGCTGGCCTCATATGCCGAGATGTTCTTTGACGAATCGGTCAGCGCCGAGGTTTCCGAGTTCGTGCGTGGCAAGATGCGCGAGCGGCTGAAAGATCCGGTACTGATCGACACGCTGGTTCCCGGCCCGGATGACTACGGGTTCGGCACCCATCGTGTTCCGTTGGAGACGCGCTATCTTGAGGTGTATCACCGCCCGAATGTCACGGCGGTCAGTGTCAAAGAAAACCCGATTGCCGAGGTGGTGCCCGAAGGGATCAGGTTGACCGACGGGACGGTGCATGAGCTGGATGTGATCATTCTGGCCACCGGCTTTGATGCCGGATCGGGGGCACTGACGCGGATCGACATTCATGGCCGCGACGGGCGTTTGCTGCGTGACGAGTGGCGCCGCGATATCCGCACCACAATGGGCATGCTGGTGCACGGCTATCCCAACCTGCTGATCACCGCCGCGCCGCTGGCGCCTTCGGCTGCGCTGTGCAACATGCCGACCTGCCTTCAGCAGCAGACGGAATGGATTGCCGGTCTGATCAGCTGGATGGGTGCGAACGGCAAGCAGGTGGTTGAACCCACAGCCGCGTTTGAAGAGGAATGGGTCCGCCACCATGACGAGACGGCAGCGGCCAACCTGATCTCGCGCACCAATTCCTGGTATGTCGGCGCGAACATCGAAGGCAAGCCGCGCCGGGTGCTCTCCTATACCGGCGGCGTCGGCACCTACCGTGCGAAATGTGACGAGATGGCGGCCAGCGGCTATCCCGGCTTGTCGATGGCCTGATATGCGCAACCTGCCGCCCCTGGTTGGGGCGGCAGGTCCGGTGCCCGGCTCAGCCTGACTTGCGAAAGGCCGCCGGTGTCACCCCGGTTTCACGCGAATAGATCCGCGTCAGATGGGCCTGATCGGCAAAGCCGCACAGGGCGGCCACTTCCTTGACCGCAAACTGCCCCTGCATCAGCAGTTGCCGCGCCCGTGCCACCCGCCGCGCGGTCACGTAGCGGTAGGGCGGCATGCCGAAGCTGGCGCGGAACCGGCGGGTGAACAGATCGGTGGTCATGCCGATCCGCGCCGCCATCCCCTCCAGCGTCAGGGGCTCGGCCAGTTGCTCTTCAATATAGTCGCCGATCCGCCGCATCTCGCCGGGGCTAAGGCGCTGACCGGCGCGCGGCGCGGGCAGCCTGATCGTGGCGTAGCGGCGCAGAAGATGCACACCCAGCGCCCGCGACAGTGATTCCACATAAAGCGCGCCGCCCATGGCGGTCTGGCTGGCCTCAGACGCAATTGCCTGAACCATGCTTGTCAGCAGTGGGTCGTCGGCGCGCAGCACATCGGCCAGCTCCACCGAAGCGACGTGACAATCCATCGCCTCGCCGGCGATGCCGGTCAGCAGAGAGGGCGCGAGGTAAAGATGGGTCACCACCAGCGGCGCATCCCAGGTCCAGTGCGCCTGCTGCGCGCGGGTCAGCAGCGAGGTGGCACCGGGGCCAAGCGTTTCTTTCTTCCATGCCCCCTCAAAGCGCCGCCGCATGCGGGTAACGCCGCCGCGATAGGAGACCAGCATGGAATCGCTCAGCGCGGGCACGATCACGTCCTGCCCCTGATAGTGATAAGTGCGCAGGCTGACGTTGCGCCAGTTCAGCCCGTCGCTGGAAAGAAGCACCTTGCCGGGCACCCATTCCGGCAGTCGGTCAGGCGTGACGGTTTCTTGCATTCCATCCCCCTGTGTTGCCGGAACCAGGGCGGATTTGCACGCCTCGGTTCCGGCAGTGAAATCAGGATCAGGCTGTTGTCAGGCAGCCTTGGCCGCCCGGATCGAGGCGTAGACCGCCGCTTCCAGTTCAAGATAGCCGATGAATGAAGGGGCATCGCCGAAAGGCAGGATCTGCGTGCCCCAGAAACCACCGATGCCATTTTTCCGGTCGATCCAGTAGAACAGGTTCGCAAGCCCCGCCCAGCCGATGGCCCCCGCCGGGCGCCCTGTGGGGGCCTCTTCCTCGTTGGTCATGAAGGTATAGGACCAACCCTTTTTCACCCCCGGGAAGAACTCGGCATCGTTCGACAGCGACGGGATCACCCCGGGCAGCATCGAAACCTTGTGACGGCTCTCCAGCCCGTTCTTTACAGCCCAGGCCACGGTATCGGCCTTGAGTATCCGCGCGCCCGGCCCGGCGCCGTCATTCAGCCACATGCGGATGAACTTCATGTATTCACCGACGGTCGAGTACAGCCCATGCCCGCCGCAATCGACCTCAGGCGCGTCCGGCAGGGCGAAACCGTCCATCGGAGCCAGACTGCCATCGGCGCCGCGCGCATGAATGGTGGCCGTGCGTGCCTTCATCGAGGCGGTGCGGGTGAAGCCGATATCGTGCATGCCGAGCGGATCAAAGATCCGCTCACGGCAGACCTCGCCCAGCCGCTTGCCGCGAATGCCCTCAACCACCTGTCCCACCCAGTCGATATTGGTGCCATATTCCCAGACTTCGCCCGGATCGCGCAACAGCGGCGTCTCGAGGCTGGCGCGCGAGCACGTCACCACGCTGGGCTGGCCATGCTCTTCCGCCATCCGCTTGTAGGATTCGTTGAAGAAGTCATAGCCGAAGCCCGCCGTATGCAGCATCAGCTGCCGCGTGGTGATCTCGGATTTCGGCGCGCGCAGCTTTGGTTGCCCGGCGCTGTCGAACCCCTCAAGCACCTGCAGATTGCCGATCGCCGGGGCATAGTCTTTTGCGGGCGCGTCCAGATCCAGCAACCCTTCCTCGACGCATTGCAGCGCGGCGGTGCCCGCGATAGCCTTTGTGGTCGAAAAGATCGCGAATACGGTGTCGAGGCTCATCGCCCCGTCACCCAGACGGCGATCACCGGCAGCGCCCTGCCAAAGGGTGTTTTCACGGTCCGTGACCATGGCAACAACGCCCGGCACCCGGTCCTGTCCTTCGGTCACACGCTTGAGTACCGCATCCAGTGCGGTTGACAGATTGGCCATCTTCTCCTCCCTAAGCAGACGGTGGAGTGTCAGAGTGCGGCCTGGCAGATGCAGGCGCTATCCGGTTTCGGCAGTGCCTGTCCCGTATCGGCAGCGCGCTTGGCCGTTAGCGGCGCCCGGGCGCCCTTTTGAGCGTGGCCGAGGGCAGCTCACCAAACCGCGCCCGATACCGCCCCGCCATGGCGCCGAAGTTCACATATCCCCACATTCCGGCGACCGACGTGACAGTCTCATGTGGCCCGGCTGCAAGCAGGGCAGCGCGCAACCCCTCAAGCCGCCGGTCGCGCAGAAAATCGCGCGGGTTGATGCCGCGGAAACGCAGGAACCCTTCCGAAAGCGTGCGCGCCGAAACACCCACCTGCCGCGCAACCTCGCCGATGGTCGGCGCTTCCTGCGCCAAGCTTTCCATAAGCATCTCGGCCTCACGCACATAACGCGGCGCAGCCGCGCGCGCGCCGGTTTCCAGCGATACGCCCGCCCGCTCGGCCCAGTGGTGCAGGAGATCAATGCAAAGCATCTCTTCCAGATGCCGGGCCAGCGGCGCACCGGCGCCAAGCGACCCGCCTGAGCGGATGGTCTGCGTCAGATAGCTCAGCAACATGTGCCAGCGCGAGCCCGGCCCGCCAAAACCCGTGCGCCGGGTCCAGAGCCGGTCATCGGGCACGAAGCCGAACCAGCGGTGCGCGGTTTCAGCCATGACCTGATGCGGGATCGTCAGGTTCAGTTGCAGATGGTCGCGGTCAGCATCCAGCCAGTAATCGGTGCGGCTGCAATCGACCACGAAACTGCTGCCCGCGCTGGTATGCGCCGCTGTCGTGTTGGTTTCCTTGTGGCGCACCGCGCCGCTCAGGGTCGTCAGCACCAGGATGTTGCCCGCTTCCGGGTCGAACTGATCCAGATGCACCGGAACGCCGTAGGCAAAGCGCGTCACCTTGATTCGTGCCACTTCGGCCCCTTGCAGCGTGGCCTGCGGGCGTATCAGCCGGCCCGAGGTGCTGACCCGGTAGGGCATATAGACCCGGCGACAGAATTCATTCACCTCGTCCCAGTCGGTGGACGACCCTTCCGAGGTGTCCGGGTCCGCCAAAAGCGGCAAGTCCATGTCGTGCATGTCTCCTCCTCCGCGATAGCCCGCTATCCGGAGCATAGTTGCAGGTCAGGGGCGAATGCCCAAGGAGAATCTATGCGCGGTGATCAACGCGCAACGTGGACACGCCAGGCGGTTGGACGCATCACCTGTGCACGCCGAGCCTTCGGGTGTCGGGGAACGAACGGGGGGCTTGTCGTCAGCCAATGTCTCCTGGACCATTGGCGATCCGTTCCACACCGTGGCGAAGAACAGGCCAACGGGCGTTGACAGATCGAGATGGAGAGCAAGTCAGCAGAGGCGTGCCTCAGCCCCCGGGGCTTTTGCTTCCGGTGGCTTCCCGGTTGCCCTGCCCGCCGAAGATCCCGGCACCGCATACAGGCGGGGGCGCAAGACCGACCCGGCAGTGGATTGGCCTCGCCTTTTTCACCCGTCAGGCCCGGCCCATGACCGCCCCAGCCCTTTCGTCATCTGGCATGGGACTGCCTTCCGGACCGCGCCTTCAGCGCCGTTCAGCCGTCTTTCTTTGCGCGACCTCTGCCGCCCCGATACCCTGCCTACAGCGCTTCGGCCTTGACCAGCGAATGCACATCTTCGACACGCGCGGCGGAAAGGTCGTCTTCTGATATGCCGAAATCCTGCCCCATCAGATCCTCGATGCCGCGCACCAATGCCAGCGCATCCAGCCCATAATACCGCATCAGATAAGCCCGCGATCCGCCGTGCGCATAGGTATCCTTCAGGCCCAGCCGGATCAGGCGCTTGCCCACCCCCGCATCCGCCATGGTTTCTGCGACAAGGCTTCCGACACCCCCTTCGGTGACGTGGTTTTCCAGCGTGATCACGCCATGTTTCACGCTACCGATATGGTCCAGCAAGGCACGGGCATCAAAGGGCTTGATCGTGTGCAGATGAAGATGCCGGATCGACAGACCAGCCCGGGCGAATGCGGCACGGGCGCGCATGGCTTCCTCGGTGCAGATGCCGGAGGTCACGATCAGGATGTCATCCCCCGTGCTCAGCTCCCGCATCTCGCCTACCTTTATCGGCGTGTCGAACAGCCGGGGCACCGCCCCCCGCAAAACCCGGCACCAGACCGGGCCGTCAATGCTGTCAGCCGCCGCACAGATTGATTCAACTTCCGTGGCGTCGCCGGTTTCCAGAATCGTCATGTTCGGAATTGACCGCATGACCGAAATATCCTCGATGGACTGATGGGTCATGCCGCCCGGCGTGGTCACGCCCGGAAGAAACCCCATCAGCCGCACCTTGCGCCGGGGATAGGCGACCGATGCCATGAGCTGATCATAGGGCCTGCGATACATGAACACGCCAAAGGTGTGAATGAACGGGCGAAACCCGGCCAGCGCCAGCCCGCCTGCAAAGCTCATCATGTTCTGTTCGGCCATGCCCAGCGACAGAAACTGGTCAGGGTGACGGTCGCGGAAGCCATCCACCTCGCAGGACGAGGTAAGATCGGCGCTCAGGCACAGAATATCAGGATTGCCCGCTGCATAGGCCTCGAAGGCGCTGGCATAAGGGCGGTTAACCATTTCGACCATTCCGGCCTCCGTCGATGGGTGGAATCAATGAGTGTAATCAACAGGCGCGACACCAAGATCCTCGGCAATCGACACATTGAAGCGGGCGCGCTCATCTTCCGACTTGAAACGCAGATAGTGCAGCCGCGGAAAGCGCTCCTCAAGGATCGGCATGGCATGGAAGGGCGATGTATGGGCCAGAATCACCAAGGGCCGCCCCTCGTGGGGTTCGGACAGGGCATCGCGCATCGCCGAAAGGTCATGGCCGTCGATATCAACACAGGCGGCCCCGAATTCGATGAATTTGCGGCGGATATCGCCGACCTCCATCACCGAAGACATGGCGCCGTCGCACTGCTGGTCGTTGACATCCATGATCGCATAAAGCTGATCAATCCCGTGGAACCGGGCGGCCTGCACCGCCTCCCAAGTCTGGCCTTCCTGCACCTCCCCGTCGGACATGAACACCCATGTCCGCCCGGTGTCACCGCGCTTTTTCCGGCCCCAGGCCAGACCGGCAGCCGTGGAAAGGCCGATTCCCAGTGTCCCGTTATGCACTTCCATGCCCGGCGAATGCTCAGCCCCGATCATCTCAACCGATGAGCCATCCTTGTTGAACATCTCCAGCCCCTCGGGCGCCATGCGCCCCACCTCGATCAGGGCCGCATAGGCCACCAGCGCGTAATGCGCGGGCGCGATGAACAGGCGGTCATACTGCGGCTCGGCCGGGCCGTTATACCCTGCGCCGGTGTGATAATCGGGGTTGGTCGCCGAAGGAACGCCCGCGAACGGCTTGGGGATCATCGGCAATGTCGGCGCACCCAGATTCAGCGCTTCGTTGTAAAGCCATGCCAGTTGCTCGGCTGACGAACATGCCTGACTCAGATAGCCGCCATTGTTGCGGATCGTATGCTCGAACACTCTGCGCCGGATGCCGAGCGCTACTTCCGCAGTGTCATTCCTGTTGCGCATCGCGTGCCCTTTGATTGACATTTGTATAACTTTATGTCTTTTGTAAAGCAACGAGGATCAAGTTTCAAGCGGCTCTGTCACCGGTATATGGCCAGACCGCCCGGAGGAGGTGCTATGACACTCATGCGCGCGGTCAGATGCTTTGGCTTTGGCGGGCAGCACCGACTGGTCACAGACCAGCCCGTCCCTGAACCGGGGCCGGGCGAGGTTCTGGTACGGGTAGATCTGACAGGCATCTGCGCCGCTGACCGTGCCATGCATGACGGAACCGGCCCGTGGGCACTGAACTTTCCTTTCACCCCCGGCCATGAATTCACCGGCACCGTCGTCGCGCTGGGGCAAGGCGCTGCAGAACGCCATGGGCTGGCCGAAGGCGACCGCGCCATCGCGGAGCTGAACATCACCCATGGCAATGATTTCTATCGCCAGCGCGGCCTCTATCATCTGACCGATACGATGGATGTGCTGGGCGCAACGATGGACGGGGGCTGGGCGGAATATATGCTCTACCCGGCCAATGCCGTCATCCATAAGGTGCCCGACAGCCTGAGCGACCGGGCCGCCTGCTACACGGAGCCGCTGGCGAATGCGATCCACGGGGTGCAGCGCGCCAATATCCAGTTCGATGATGTTGTCATCGTCTCAGGGGCCGGGCCGATCGGTATGGGCATGGTTCAGGCGGCACGGCTGAAAACCCCGCGCAAGCTGATCCTTGTCAATCCCGGCGCGGCCAAGCGCGACCTTGGCTTGCGGCTGGGTGCGGACATGGCCTTTGCGCCGGATGATCCGCAACTGGATGCGGCGGTGCGCGATCTGACCCATGGGCGCGGGGCGGATATCTATCTGGAAGCCTCTGGCCAGACCGCCGCCTTTACCCGGGGTCTGACGCTGCTGCGAAAGCGCGGCACGCTGGTGGTTTTCGGGGTCTATAAACAGCCCGTCGCCGTTGACCTCAACATCTTTGGCGAGTTCAAGGAGCTGAACATTCTCGGCGGGCATCTTGCGCCCTTCACCTATGCAACCGCACTGGACCTTATGGCGCGCGGCCTGATTGACGGCGATGCCTGCGTGACCCATGTCCTTCCGCTGGAGGCTTTTGCAGAGGCATTGACGCGCAAGCCCGAAACAGGTGAAGTCCAGATCAAGGTCGCGCTGAATCCGCGGCAGTGAATCACGGCGGCCAGCTTACGGCGGCGAACTCAAGGCTCTGGCACATGCGCTACACGGCTGCCCATTGGGGTGCATATACATTCGACGATGACACCCTTTCCCCTGTCACGGATGACCCGGCGCCTTCGCGCATCGGGCGTGGCTGGGTCAGCGCGGCACGCGATCCGGCCAGCCGCATTCTGCGGCCTGCCGTGCGCAAGGGCTGGCTGGCGGGCGATCGCGGCGCGGATCGCGGGCGCGATGAATATCTTGAGGTATCATGGGAACGTGCCGCCGCGCTCAGCGCGCAGGAACTGAGCCGCGTCAGCAGCGAGCATGGCAACAGCGCCATTTTCGCAGGGTCTTACGGCTGGGCCAGTGCCGGGCGGTTTCACCACGCGCAAAGCCAGTTGCGCCGCTTTCTGAACCTTGCCGGCGGGTTCACCTGGGCGCGTGACACCTATTCGCATGCGGCGGCCGAAGTGTTGTTTCCCCATGTTCTGGGCCTGAGCAACCGCGCCGTTCAGGATGGTATGACAAGCTGGCCACTCGTTGCCCGTCACTGCACCTTGCTGGTGGCTTTCGGCGGAATCTCCGGGCGGACGGCGCAGATAAACTCTGCCGGAACCACCACGCATGAGGTGGTCCCCTGGCTGAAACAACTGCAGGCGCGGGTGGTCAATGTCTCGCCGCAGCAAAGCGATTACCCCGGGGCGGAGTGGTGGGCCATCCGCCCCGGCACCGACACCGCCCTGTTGCTGGCACTGGCCCACAGCCTCTGGTCGGCGGGTCTGCACGACGATGACTTTCTGTCGCGCTGCACAAGCGGCTGGCCGCAGTTTCGCAGCTACCTGACCGGCGAGACCGACGGCATGCCCAAATCGGCAGAATGGGCAGCGCCCCTGTGCGACATCCCCGCCACGCGGGTTCACCAACTGGCGCGGGACATGGCCGCCGGGCGCACCATGATCGCGCTGAACTGGGGCATGCAGCGCGCCGATCATGGCGAACAGCCGCTGTGGGCCGGGCTGGCGCTGGCGGCAATGCTGGGTCAGATCGGGCAGCCGGGAACGGGTTTCAGCTTTGGCTACGGCTCCACCACGGCGGTGGGGCGGCCTGCGAAACTGTATGACTGGCCCTCGCTGCCGCAGGGCCGCAACCCGGTGAAAGACTACATACCCGTGGCGCGGATCACCGACATGCTGGAAAGCCCCGGTGCGCCATACGCTTACAACCTGCAAAAACGGGTCTATCCTGACATCCGGCTGGTGTGGTGGGCGGGCGGCAACCCGTTTCACCACCATCAGGATCTGTTCCGCCTTGAACGGGCGTGGCGCAACCCGGAAACCGTGATCGTGCAGGACCATAGCTGGACAGCGACCGCGCGGCGCGCCGACATCGTGTTGCCCGCCACCACGCCGCTGGAACGCAACGACCTGATGCTTTCCCGCCGCGACCCCTCGCTGATCTACATGTCGCAGCGCTATGCGCCGATGGGCGCCGCGCTGGATGATCACGACATCCTGCGCCGGATCAGCGCTGAGCTGGGCTTTGAAGACGCCTTCACCGAGGGCAGATCGCCGGATGAATGGCTGCGCTGGCTGTGGGACGGCACGATGCGCGCGGCCGAAGCGCAGGGTATCGAGCTGCCCGGTTTTGACCGCTTCCGCGCTATGGGCCGGTTTGACATGCCCGACAGCGCGCAAAGGCGCATCCTGCTGGAGGGTTTCACACGCGACCCGCAAAACCAGCCGCTCGCCACCGAAAGCGGGCGGATTACCTTGTATAGCCCGGCCATCGCAGCGGCGGGGCTACCTGATTGTCCCGCCCATCCCGGCTGGATGCGCCCGTTCGAATCGTTGCTTGATGCGGTTCCCGAGGCGCTGCACCTGATCTCCGGCCAGCCGGACACCCGCCTGCATTCGCAGAATGATCGCGGTGCCGAGGCACAGGCCGACAAGATCGAGGGCCGCGAAGCATGCTATCTGCACCCCGAAACCGCTGCCGCGCGAAACATCACCGACGGCATGATCGTGCGCCTGTGGAACGCGCGTGGCGCAACCCTGGCCGGGGCAAGGCTGACCCCTGCCATCCGCGCCGATTGTGTCTCGCTGCCCACCGGGGCGTGGTTTGACCCTGACCCGCAGGTGCCGGGGCTTGACCGTGCGGGCAACCCCAATGTGCTGACCCGCGACAAGGGCTGTTCGCAGCTCAGTCAGGGCAACGCGGCGCATACCACGCTGGTGTTCATTGAACCCTGGTCAGGCCCCCTGCCGCCGCTGGGCGTGGACCGCCCGCCAGTGCTGCGGCAGGAAGAGTAGCACCGCCCGTTTTCCTGACAGCACCGTCGCGGCACTGCCCCGGCAGTGTTGCCGGGGGGCAGGACGGCCTTTGCGCACTACAGGCGCTAGCGCATTTTGCGCTGTGCAACCGCAAGAGCCAGCGCCGAGACCAGAATGATCCCTGACAGCGCATCCTTGGTGTTGAAGTTCAGCCCCATCAGGTTCAGGCCGTTCGTCACCACGCCCAGAAACAACACGCCCGCAATGGTGCCGGGCACGTTCGGGCGGCCACGCGGGTGCAGCGCCGCACCGATGAACACCGCCGCGATCGCGTCCAGCAGGTAGGAAAACCCCGACAATGGCGTGAACATCCGGATCGAGGCTGCCGCAATCAGCCCGGCGACCGCACAGGTGGCCGCCACGCCGATATAGGACAGGATCAGCAGCCGGTTGACCCGGATGCCCGCAACCACCGCGGCAGAGCGCTGCATTCCCATCGCATGAATGCGCCGCCCCCAGATCGAGCGCTCCAGAATAACGTAGTAGATAATCGCAAGCGCGCCCGCGATGATGACCTCATTCGGCACCCCACCCAGATCGCCCATGGCGATGTTGCGAAAGCCCTCAGGCATGCTGCGATGCGAAATCGGGCCGCCGCCGTTGGTGAAAATACGCTGCACCGACGAGCCGATAAAAAAAGTGCCGATCGTTGCCATGAACGGGCTGACCCGCAGGCCGACAATCAGCACCGAATTCAGAATGCCCACCAGCGCACCGCCACCCACGCCCACACAGGCGGCGGTCAGCCATCCCGCGTCATACTCTTTCATCGCAACGATGGCGAAGGCGGCGCCGAAATCCATGGCGATGCCCACCGACAGATCAATCCCCCCGGTTGCAACAATCAGGGTCATGCCCAGTGCAAGGATCAGCAACACCGCCGAGCCTTCGACAATGTTGAGCATGTTCTGCCCCTGAAGGAAAACCGGGTTCCATGATGTGAAAAAGATCACGAAACCCGCAAACAGGAACAGAAACCCGAAGCGGATGATCAGGCCTTTCAGCCAGTGCGTGCGCGTCTGTGCGGTTGCCTCTGTCATGTCCGCCCCCTGTTTGCCAGCGCGGCAAAGGCCACGACCGTCAGGATCAGCGAGCCTTTGATGAAACCCAGCCAGAACACATTCACCCCCATGGATTTGAAACCGATGGTGATTGCGCCGACCAGCAGCGCGCCCAGCACCGCCCCCCACAGCGTAACCACCCGGCGCGGCGAAAAGGCGGCGCCCATATAGGTTGCAAGCACCATTTCCAGCATCAGGTTGTCCTCGACCCCAGGCGACGAGCCTGATCCGCGTGCGAGAACGAAGAAGCTGGCAAGAAAGCCGGTCAATGCCGCCAGCACAAAGGCCAGCGCAAAGCCGCGCCTGACATTCATCCCCGAAATCTCGGCGGCCTCGCGGTTTCCACCTCCGGCTTGCAGATGCAGGCCGAAACGGGTGCGGTGCAACAGGTGATAGAGGATCAGCACCACCAGCGCCACAATCCAGACCCCCGGCGCAAAGCCCAGAATATCGCCGTCGCGCAGCCAGATGATGAGCGGCTCATCGACATTGATCCGCCGCCGCCCGGTGACCATGTTGTTCACCCCGACCACGGCGGTGAACATCGCAAGCGTGGTCAACAGCGGGGTGACACCGATCCGCGTCACCAGCCCCGCATTCAGCACCCCCACGACAAGCGCCGCCCCAAGGCCCAGCACGGCCGCCGCACCAAGGCCACCGCCCCCTGACAGCCAATGCGCGATGATCCCGGCACACAACACGGTCGTGGCCGGGACGGACAGGTCAATGCCCCCCGATACCACGTCATCCCCGCCTGCCATCACCACCACGGCCATGCCCATACAGATCAGAACCACCGGCAAGGATTGCTCCAGCACCAGCTTCAGCGTGATCAGGCTGATGAAATTCGGAGACTGGGTGCCGATATAGATCAGCATCGCCGCAAAGATCAGGACAGGTGCCGCACCGATGGCACGGCCAGCCAGACCGGCGGGCAGGGGTGCTGCAATGCTCATATCGCGGCCTCATGTTCCGGGTCAGTTGTCACCGCCCCTGTGGTCAGGGCGATCAGCTGATCTATCGTGCTCTGCGCCGGGTCGATCCGTGCCACAACCTTGCCGCGCATCATCACCACAATGCTGTCGCACAGCCCGATCAGCTCACCCGGATCAGACGAGGAGACAATCACCCCCGCCCCCGCCTGCGCCAGCCGGTCCACCACGCCGTAAATTTCCGAGCGCGCGCCGATATCCACCCCGACTGTCGGCTCATCAAGGATGAACACATCGGCCTGCCGCGCCAGCCATCGGGCCAGCACCACCTTTTGCTGGTTCCCGCCGCTGAGAAAACGCACAATCGCTTGCGGGTTCGCCGGGCGGATATCCAGCTCACGGATTTTCTGGGCACTGCGGGCATTGGCGCGGGCGCGGTTTTCAAGGCCCATGCGCGCATCGGCCTCCAGCGTGGCCAGGGTTATGTTCTCGCCCAAGGTCATGGGCAGCACCAGCCCGTCATGCCGACGGTCGCGCGGCACCAGCGCCAGACCTTGCGAAATGGCGTCGGCGGGGCTGCGCAGGGTCACGCTGCGCCCGTGCAGCCGGACCCGGCCACCGCTTGCGCGCAGCAATCCGTAAAGGGTGTCAACCAGCTCTTCGCGGCCAGAACCGATCAGCCCGGCAACGCCCAGTATCTCACCCCTGTGCACCCTCAGGTCCACCGCGTCAAAACCCTTGCCGCTGAACGCTTCAAGCGACAGCACCTCCGCACCCCGCCTGCGGGCCCGGGTGGGGTAGATGTCATTCAGGCTGCGCCCGACCATGGCCGATATCATCGCCGGGCCAAGCCCTTCATGCACATCGTCAAAAACGGCAACATCGCTCCCGTTGCGGAAAACCGTCACCCGGTCGCAGATGTCGGTGATTTCATTGAGGTAATGCGACACATAGAGGATTGTGATGCCCCGCGCCTTCAGCCGTGCAATGGCGCCCATCAGCGTGCGCACCTCTTCGCTGGCCAGCGGCGCGGTAGGCTCGTCGAAAACCACAATCCGGGCCTGTTCGTCGATCAGGGCGCGCGCAATCTGCACCAGCTTGCGCTCTGCCGTTCCCAGATCGCGCACCAGTTTGTTGCCCGGAATGGCGACACCCAGCACGTCCCGCAGGAATGCTTCGGCGCGTTCGCGCATCAGACGGGTCCGCAGCCCGAAGCGCCCCTGCAGTTCCTGCCCCATGAAAACCGATTCCGCGACGGTGAATTGCGAAACCAGATGCAGCTCCTGATGGATGAACCGCACCCCTGCCGCATGGACGCTGGCCGGGCTTATCTGATCAACCGGGCGCCCGCCAATGTGCAGGCTGCCTTCCTCTGGCGTATAAACACCTGCCAGAACCTTGATGATCGTGGATTTTCCTGCTCCGTTCTCACCCACCAGCCCATGTATCTCACCCGCGTTCAGGCGCAGGCTGGCGTGGTTCAGGGCACGCACGCCGGGAAAGTCCTTAACAATCCGGCTCAGGTCAAGCACTGGGTCTGTCATATCAATCCGGGTCCGTCAGGGCAGGTTGCAAAGGCTGGTGCCGGGTTTCACGGGCAACATGCGCCATGTCAAAGGAATGCATCAGTCATACGGCTGAACACCCGGGTTTCCGGCCGGCATACAGAACCGGCCGGAAACCGTGCGGGCGCCAAGGCGGCGAACCGCTCAGTTCAGCGTGCCGTAACCCAGCGCCTCATAGGCCGCGATAGCACCTTCGCGCCCGGCAACCGGAATGACATCGACATAGGTTTGCGTCTGCAACGCCTCACCGGCGAAATGGCGCGCGACATTCTGCGCCGAGATCGAACCGATCAGGCGCGGTTGCTGGGCGACATTGGCCACGAAGGGGCTGCCCTCTTCAGCCATGATTTCCATGGTGTCGGGGCCGCCATCCAATGCGGTGACAATCACATCGGCGTCACGCCCGGTTTCTTCCAGCGCCTGAACGATGCCAATGGCGGGCTGGTCCCAGCAACCGACATGGATGGCGTCCAGCTCGCCCACGGGATACTGGCTCAGCAGATCCAGCGTCTGACGGCGGGCATCTTCGGGGGCATTGGCAAATTCTTCCGCCAGTTCCGGCTCGATGATCTCGATGCCCGGATAATCCTGCAACACATATCTCCAGAGCTGGGTGCGGATCGCGCAGATGCGCAAGGCATTCTCGAACGCATTGAAGACAGCCACCCTGCCCTCGCCGCCCAGTGCATCGGCCATGTAGCGGCCGATGGTTGTGCCCATGTAGTAATTGTCTGACGTGGTGTTGTTGATCGAATGCGGGCTGGGGTGATCGACGGTGAACACCGGGATACCGGCGCTGCGCAGGGCCGCAAGCTTCGGCTCCACCGAACCGTCACCCAGAATGGAGATGACCGCATCCACCCCTGCGGTGCGCAGAATGTCGTGATTATCGGCATGGACCTGATTGTCCCGCCCGCCATCGACCGCCCGGACGGTTCCGCCAAGCGATTCGATGGTTTCAACCGCCCCCGTGAATGCTTCACGGTCCCAGAAGTGTTGCGTTCCCACCACCGCAACGCCAATGGTGAGGCCTTCCAGACTGAGCTGCTCATCGGCCATCGCGCCGCCAGCCAGCATGGCTGACACGACAACCCCGGTAAACATGTTTCCGTAACGCATTTGTCCCTCCCTGAACGCTGCATCGTTGCTCCGCTCCAGTGGAAGCACAGCTATTTACTTTTGTCAAATTTATTGGCACTTGTATTTTCAGGAGGAAAGAAAATGGCAGCCGTCAGACTGGGCCTCGACATCGGAACCACCGCCATCAAGGCCGCCGCCTACGACCCGGAGGGCCGTTTGCTGGCGCGTGCCGAGCGGGTTTCGCGCACGATCACACAGTCGGGCGGCAAAAGCGAACAGGACATGCAGGCGGTGTGGCAAGGCGTGACCGACACGCTGCGCAGCCTGACGGACGCACTGGGAGATGCAACCATCACATCGCTGGGCCTTTGTGGTCAGGGTGACGGGCTCTGGCTGACCGACAGCGCCGGTGCGCCTCTGGGCAACGCTGTTCTGTGGAACGATACGCGCGCCGCCCGCGATGTCAGCGCGCTGAACGACAGTGGCGCATCCGACAGCGTGGCGCTGGCCTGCCACACCGCCCTCTGGCCCGGAACCTCGGGGCCGATCTGGCGCTGGATCGAGCGCCATGAGCCTGAGCGCGCCGCCCGCGCGGCTCACGCCCTGACCTGTGCCGACTGGGTGGGTTACCGGCTGACCGGCCAGATTGCGACCGATTTCAGCAATGCCTCGATTCCGTTTCTCAACTTCGCATCACGCGCCTATGACGACGCCGCGCTGACCGCACTGGGCTGCGAAGGCCTGCGCCCCCTCCTGTCAGCGCCGCGCCGTGCCGATTCGTTGCTGGGCACCCTGATGCCCGAGGTGGCGCGAATCACCGGCCTGCCTGCGGGCCTGCCGGTTTGCGTGGGAACGCTGGACCTTGCCGCCATGATCGTCGGCATGGGGTTGCGTGACCCCGGCGAAAGCATGCTGATCATGGGCACCACCGCTGTGGTGAACATTCTCACCGATCACGTCACACCCACCAACCGGCCGGTCGGCGCATCGGCGCTGCATCCGACCTCGGGCGCGATCATCCGCATTTTTGCACCGACCACGGGCACCGGCGCGTTTGACTGGTTCGCGGGACTGCACCCGCTCAGCCTTGGTGGCGCCAATACCGCCGAGGTTGCCGACAAGCTGAATGCGCTGGTGCATGACGTTCCGCCGGGCGCAAACGGCGTGACCTTCCTGCCCTATCTGAACGGCGAGCGCGCACCCTTCGTTGCCCCGGAGCTGACCGCAGGCTTTTACGGGCTGACCGCGCGCAGCACAAAGGCTGACATGGGCCGCGCCGTCATGGAAGGCACCGCGCTCAGCCTGCGCCACTGCCTTGATGCCGAAGGGCGCACGAATGAGCGGCAGGGCATCGGCGGCCCGGTCAAGCTGGCGGGGGGCGGGTCGCGCAATCCGGTCTGGGCGCAGATCATCGCAGATGTCGTGGACACACCGATTGCGGTGGCAAAGTCATCCGACCATGGGCTTTGGGGCGCTGCATGTCTTGGTGCCGCCGCCGCGGGCGAAGGCGATGCCATAACTCTGGCCGCGCGCGCCGAAGACCTGATCCACTTCGCCCCTTCCCCTGAGCATGCCGCGCAGTATGGGCCGGTTTTCCGCCGCTACAAACACCTGTCACACGCGGCCCGGGCCGTCGCCCGCAGCATTGCTGAATCAGAGGATTACCCATGAGCAACATGATGAAAGCCGCTGTTTACCACGCGATTGACGATATCCGGATTGAAGAGCGGCCGGTCCCCGAAATCGGCCCGGGGGAGATGTTGTTGAAAACCCTCGCCTGCGGGCTGTGCGGCGGCGAGGCGATGGCGTGGTACAAGAAAGCACAGCCAAAGGTGCTGGGCCACGAACCGATTGGCGAGGTGGTCGAACTGGGCGCGGGCGTCACCGATTTCAGGGTCGGAGACCGGGTTTTCGTCAACCATCATGTCGGGCGGATCGACAGCCATCTGTCGCGGCGCGGCCATTTCACCCGTGACCCGTTCTACAGCCAGATGAAGCTGGATCCCGGCGGGGTCTGTGACTATTACCGCGTCACCGCGCAACATCTGGCGATGGATGCGCACAGACTGCCCGACAGTATCAGCACCGACGCCGCAGTAACGATCGAGCCATGGTCCTGTGTCTTGTCCGGGCTGAAAACCTGCCACATCCAGCCCGGCGATACGGTCGCGGTGCTGGGCGCGGGGTTCATGGGTCAGGGCTTTGTTCACATGGCCCCCCTGTTCGGCGCGGGCAAGGTGATTGCGCTGGATTTCTCGGACTGGCGGCTGGAACAGGCGCGGCGCTTCGGCGCAACGCATACCATCAACCCCAAAGACATCGACGCCGCCGAGGCGCTGCGCGCGGTGAACAACGGCCGCCTTGCCGATACCGTCATCGTAACCGCGCCCTTTGCGACCGCGTGGCAATCGGCGCTGCAATGCGTCGGCGTCGGCGGCTGCCTGCATCTGGGCGCGCCCCTTGCCCCGGGGACAGACTGGGTGCAGGACGGCCACAAGGCCTATTTTGACCAGATCACCGTCACTTCACGGTATTCATCTGACCATACCGACACCTACAGCTACATCCGCCTGCTGGAGGCCGGACGCATCAGCGCCGGTCAGGCCATTTCGCACCGCTTTGACATTGACCAGTCAGCCGAAGCCTTCCGCCTGCTTGTCGAAGCCGAGAAATCGCTCAAGATCGTGGTCTATCCCCACGGCCTGCCGGAGGTCGCGTAATGCTTGAAGCGCTGAAACAGGAGGTCTGCGACCAGAACCACGAACTGCCCCGCGCGGGCCTTGTGGTGGGGTCCGGGGGAAATGTCTCCGGGCGTGATCCGGAATCCGGGCTGGTCGTGATCAAGCCGTCGGGAGTGAAATTCGCCAAACTCACACCTGACACGATGGTTGTCGTCGATCTGGACGGCAATGTTGTCGAGGGCACCCTGCGACCCTCGGTCGATACGGGCATTCATCTGTATCTTTACCGCCACCGCCCCGATATCGCCGGTATCGCGCATACCCATTCACCCTATGCCACCAGCTTCGCCGCCCGGGGCGAACGCATCCCTGCGGTGCTGACACCGATCACCCATATGATCGGCCGCGACGTGCCCTGTTCGCGCTATGCCACACCCGGCGAGGTTGATACCGGCGCCGCTATCCTTGAGGCGGCGGCAGGGGGCTATGCCGCATTGGTGCGCGCGCATGGTGTCTTCACCATGGGCAAGTCGGCAGCCGAGGCAACCGCCATCGCCATGTATCTGGAAGAGGCCGCGAAAACCACGCATCTGGCCATGCTGCGCGGCCCGGTCGAAGAGCTGTCACAGCAAGAGATAGACCGCTGCTATGCATGGTTTCGCCAAAACTATGGCCAGTCCGGTTCCAAGCCCGTAAGTTCATAGAATGCAGGATGAACCGCTCAGCTCCAGAACCGACAAGCACGCGCTTCTGGCGAATGTGGCGCTTATGTATTTCGGGGAAGGGCTGACGCAAAGCGACATCGCCAAGCGCCTGCAGGTCAGCCGTGCCACCATCGTCAACATGCTGCGCGAAGCCCGCGACGCCGGAATCGTCGATATCCGCGTTGACGGCCGCAGTCTGGCTGCCTCGTCGCTTGGCATGGAAATCCGCGATGCCTATGGGCTGGAAGATGTCTATGTCGCGCAGAACGCGGCCTCTGGCAGCACCGTCGCGCGGGTGGAGATGCTGCGCCATCTGGGCCGCGTCGGCGCCATGGCGCTGACCGATCTGGTCCGCCCGAATGATCGTCTGGGTGTGGCCTGGGGGGAGACCATCCGCGCCGTGTCCGAGCATGTGCCGCGCGTGGCAACATCCGGCGTAGAGGTTTTTCAGATGATCGGCTCGATGATGTCGGAAAGTGTGCCGACATCGGAGGGCTGTACGATCGAAATTGCGAACATGCTGGGCGCGACCTGTTTTACCCTGCACGCCCCCGCCATTGCCTCGACCGCGCAGGTCGCAAAGCTGTTCCGCGCCGAACCGACGATCCGGGCACAACTGGACGCCTTGGCGCAGCTGGACATGGCCGTGGCCTCGGTCGGAAATACGGCAGACGAAACCCATCTGGCCCGCGCGCATATGGTTACACCGGCGGAGCTGGACGCAGCGCGCAAGGCGGGTGCCGTCGGCATCCTGTGTTGCCGCTATATCGACGCTGAAGGGCATGTGCTGCGGATGGCCCCCGATGAGCGGCTGATCACGACCGAGCTGGAAAACATCCGCCGCGCGTCGCGCCGGTTGCTGGTGGTCGGCGGCGCAGACCGGCGCGACGCGGTGCGCGCCGCCATCCGCGGCGGCTATGTCTCGCATCTGTGCGTTGACCGCACGCTTGGTGAAGCCCTGCTGAAGCAATAACGCAGCCCCGACGGCACTGCGCGCAACCGGCATTGACCGCTTCGCTGTTGTCGAAGACGCTTTATGCCGATGTGATGCCCGCAGGTTCCGGAACGGGCAGCAATCACCGAAGTAACCGGCGTTCTGGTCACACGCGCGGAAACCCGGAAGGCCGGGCGAGACGGCGTTGCGCGGCCAGCCGGAACGGCGCATTCGCGGCGCCGTATCCGTCATAGCCGCCACGCCGCTCGACGATCTCGAAGAACATGCCATCGGCGAAGGGGCGGCCGTAGAGCTGGAAAAACGCGCTGCCCGGCACGGCCTCGTCACGGTCATAGAGGATGTTGCGGGCCTTCAGGGCTGCGATGCGTTCGGGCGGCAGGCCAAAACGGGCGGCAAGGTCATCATAGTAGTTCGCGCCGATCGGCAGCGCTGCAAAGCCAAGTTCGGCCAGCCGGTCGGCGGTGGCGAGAATGTCATCGGTGGCGAATGCGATATGCTGGGTGGCGGCGCCGAAACTGTCGGTCAGAAAGCGCCCGGCCAGTGTGCGCGGCCCCTGCGCACCGTTCAGCGTGACCCGCAGCGCCCCGGCACGCACGGCCTGACTGCGCACCAGCCCGTCAGGGTCTGCCACATCAAGCATCGGCATCTTTTCGGCCTCAAACAGCGTGCTGTAGAAAAGCGTCCAGCTCAGCATCTCATCGTAGGGCATGGTCTGGGCGATATGGTCGATGGCGGTCAGACCCGCACCCATCGGCCCCTCGCCTTCTGTCTCGACGAGACCGGCGGTCAGAAAATCAACCTTCCACAGGCTGGCGGCGCTGTCGCCGGTATCGACAAGGCGCAGCAGGCTTCCCCCGACACCGCGCAGCCCGGGGATGGACAATTCACCCGGCCCCGGCCCGTCACCGAAAGGGTCAGCCCGCAGCGCCACACCACGGGCGAAAACCGCTTTGGCATCGGGCACGGCAAGGGCGATTTCACTGACGCAGGTGCCATGATTGACATAGGCCGTATGGGCAAAGCCGTCGGTGGCGGTGTTCATCAGAATGTTGATATCCCCCTGCCGGAACCGCCGCACCGGCTTTGAGCGGTGGTTTCCTGCCTCGGCAAAGCCCAGCGTTTCCAGCAAGGTGGCAAGCTGGGGCGCCTCATCAGCGGAGGTGGCGAATTCGACAAAGGCCACCCGTTTGACCGGCTCAGGCGGCGGAAAAGCGGGCAGATCGACGCTCAGCGCGGGTTCCGCGCGCCGCACCCGGTCCATCAGCGCGACAAGCGAACGGTGGCCATCAAGTGCTACCAGCCGCGGCAGGCCCGCGCGGAATTCATCGTTGAACACTTCCAGACTGAGCGGCCCCTTGTATCCCGTCGCCGCAACCGCCCGCATGAAGCCCGTCACGTCCAGATCACCCTCGCCGGGCATGTTGCGGAAGTGGCGGGACCAGTAGAGCAGGTCCATCTCGATTTTCGGCGCATCGGCCAGCTGGACAAAGAAGATGCGGTCGCCGGGGATGGCGCGGATCGTATCAGGGGCAATTCCGCGCCCAAGGGTATGGAAGCTGTCAAGGATCAGCCCGACAGCGGGGTGATCCGCGCGGCGCACCACCTCCCATGCATCGCGGTGGTCATTGATGTGGCGGCCCCAGGCGAGCGCCTCGAACCCCACGCGCAGGCCCTGCGCGGCGGCAATCGTGCCAAGCTCGGCGAAGTCATCGGCCAGCCGGTCAATGCCGCCCATGGATTCCGGATGCACCGAGGAACAGACCAGCACCAGATCCGCGCCAATCTCGCACATCAGATCGAACTTGCGCCTTGCGCGGGCGAAGGCGCGGTCGCGCAACGGCGCGGGCAGCCCTTCAAAATCGCGGAAGGGCTGGAACAGGGTTATTTCCAGCCCGTGGTCGCGCACCATGCGCCCCAGATCTGCCGGGGCGATGTCGGAGGCGATGAAATCCTGCTCGAATATCTCGACGCCGTCGAAACCCGCCGCAGCGATGGCTTCCAGCTTTTCCTGTAGCGTTCCGGCGACCGAGACTGTGGCGATCGAGGTTTTCATGTCACTTCCTCGGCGGCAAGGTCGGCACGCAGGCGCGCCTCATCCAGCGGCAGGCCGGAGAAGAGCTGCCAGGCATCGACGGCCTGCCCGATGAACAGCTCGAACCCCGAGATGGTTTGCAGCCCGGCGGCTTGGGCGTTGCGCAGAAAGCGGGTCTCTACGGGCGTATAGACCGCATCGAACGCCCATTGCGCCCCGCGCATCATGGCGGGCGGCAGCGGTGTGCCGTCATGGCCGACCATGCCGACCGGCGTGGCGTTCACGAGGCCCGTGGCACCAGCGGCCAATTCCGCGACATCGGTTCCGGTGCGCAACCTCAGGCCTGAAAAGCTTGCGCGCAGGGCGGTGGCCAGCGCGTCGGCGCGGTGCAGGTCAGTATCGGCAAGCCGTATCTCTTCAGCGTCGAGCGAGGCGAGGGCGAAGCCGATCGCGCGGCCGACGCCGCCTGCGCCGATCACCAGAACCACGCCGGGCACCGCATCGCCTCGCGCCTTGCGCCAGGCCGCAATGAAGCCGGAATGATCGGTGTTGAAGCCGCGCGGCATGTCACCGTCGAACAGCACGGTATTCACCGCCCCCAGCGCGCGCACCCCGGGGTCATCTATACGCACCCGGGCGGCGGCGCGTTCCTTGTAAGGATAGGTGATGTTGATCCCGCGATAGCCCGCCGCCTTCACATGATCGAACAGCGTATCAAAATCGCGCCCCATCTCCTGCGGCACAAGGCGGTCATAGGTCACCTCCTGTCCGTTCTGACGGCCCGCGAGCACATGAAACCGGGGCGCGCGTGAGGCGCCGATATTGTCACCGATCAGCCCCAGTTTCAGCGTCATCTCTCAGCCCACCATACGGCAGGCCGCCTCGACCGCGGTGCGGTAGCCCTGCGGCCCCAGCCCTGCGATCACCGCCGTGGCGACCTTGGACACCAACGAGTGGTGATAGACCGCCTCACGCCGGTGAATGTTGGTGATGTGCAGCTCGATCACCGGGCCGGGGAACATCTTGAGCGCGTCCATGATCGGCACCGAGGTGAAGGTCAGCCCGGCGGGGTTGATGATGATGGCGCAAGCGCTTTCGTCAATCGCCTGATGGATCCAGTCGATCAGCTGGTATTCAGCGTTCGACTGGTGAAACACCAGCGCACGCGACCCGGCGGCGGCGCGCGCCATCGCTTCGACCTCGGCCAAGGTAGTCGCGCCATAGATCTCTGGCTCGCGGGTGCCGAGGCGGTTGAGGTTGGGACCGTTCAGAACGTGGATGGCGCCGGACATGTGGAAAACCTTTCTTTAAGTCAGCCCTGATAACCAAACTGCCGGGGCAGCCAGAGCACAAAATCGGGGAACGCAGTGATCGCCGCCAGTGCCAGCAGAAGCACGCCGATGAACGGCACTAGATCGCGGATGATATGGCGCAGCTTGGCGCCGGTGATCGACTGCATGATGAAGATCAGCAGGCCATAGGGCGGCGTCACCAGCCCGATCATGATATTGACCACCGCCACCACGCCGAAATGCACCGGGTCGATCCCCAGCGCGACGGCTGTGGGGATGAACACAGGCACGATGATCAGCAGGATCGCGGTGCCCTCCAGCATCGCGCCGACCAACAGCAGCACGATATTGACGAGGATCAGGAACTGAAGCGGCGTCAGGTCCCAGCCCGCCAGATAGATGCGCAGGGTCTGGGGTATGTTCTCGGCGGTGACGACATAGTTGAAAACCAGCGCACCGGCGATCAGCATGCCGATGGAGGTGGACGAACGCGCACCCGAGACAAGCGCACGGTAAAGCTGCCCCACCGAAATGGAGCGGTAAAGCAGTGACGACACCAGCAGCGCATAGGCGGCGGCGACGGCGGCGGCCTCAGTCGGAGTCATCGCGCCGGAATAGATGCCGCCCAGCAGAACCACCGGCATCATCAGCGCGGGAAAGGCACGGAAGGTGATGCCCGGCAACTCGCGCACCGGGACCGGCGGCTCGACCGGGAATTTCAGGCGGCGTGACTGGACGGCGACAAGCACCATCATCACCAGCGCCATCAGGACACCGGGCAGGATACCGGCCAGAAACAGGTAACCGATAGATGCATTCGAGACCAACGCATACAGCACCATCGGGATTGAGGGCGGGATGATCGGCCCGATCACGGCGGCACTGGCGGTCAGCGCGGCGGCGAAGCTTTTGGTGTAGCGGCCATCGCGGGTCATCATGTTGGCGATGATCCTTCCGGTGCCCGCCGCATCGGCAAAGGCCGAGCCTGACATGCCCGAAAAGATCAGCGATTGCACCACATTGACCTGCGCCAGCCCGCCCCGGAAGCGCCCGACAAAGGCATTGCAGAACCGCAAAAGCCGGTCGGTCATGGAACCCGTGTTCATCAGTTCCGCCGCCAGAATGAACAGCGGCACGGCGAGGATGACATAGCCCGTGAACATGCTGTTCAGAAGGCGTTCGGCCACCAGCCCCATATCCTGCCCGCGCATGTAGAGATACAGCACCGAGCCGGAGATCATCGACAGCCCTATCGGCAAGCCCAGCACGGCAAGGCCGCAGATCACCAGAAGGGCGGCGGTGAAAGGGTCCATCCTAGTCTCCTTTGGCGCGCGTTTGCGGCTCTTCCGGTTCCGGGGACATCGGGTCATGCCCCGCAATCGCGCGTCCGGCGAGCCAGAGGTACCGACAGATGACCGCCACCGCGAAAAGCACATAAACCGAGAAGAGCCAGTCGTAGCGGATGCGCAGATAGGCGGTGCGCTGCACCTTCATGAAGGTGACGTAATCCCAGACCGCAGGCAGCGAGAGCAGGAACAAGCCCACAATACCCACCGCCGTGATCACCAGAAAAATCCGGCGCAGCCAGGGCGGCACCGAGCCATAGACGATGTCAAAGCGGATTTCTTCCCGTTCGCGCAGCACGAAACCCGCGCCGAACAGCACCAGCCAGACCCACATGACCGAGCTCAGCTCAGAGGCGCTGCCGGAAGGCCAGTTGAGCACATAGCGAAACAGGATGGTGACGAGGAAGGCGCCGAACATGACCGCCAGCATCAGTGCCGCCAACGCCTCCGCGCCCCGGCTCAGCCAGAAGGCAAGTTTGCGCAATGCCTGCACCGGACCCGTTCCCCGTTGTTGCGAATGGAAAATGTTGAAAACAGCGCGGCGGCTACCCCGATAGCCGCCGCGCCCGGCATGTCAGAGGGCGTTGATACGCTCAAGCATGCCTTCAGGCCAATCCGCCGACAGGGGCGACGCCAGATACCGCTCCTGCGCATAGGCGCGGAAGGCGTCCAGATCCGGGGTGTAGATTTCGACACCCTGCCCGGTGAAATACTCAACCAGCGCGGCTTCGCTGCTCTGATGTTCAGCGGCGCTCCAGGCCATGGCGTCATCCGCCGCTGCCTGAAACTCTGCCTGCTGCTCGGGCGACATTTCGTTCCATGCGCTGGACGAGATTGTCAGCAGATCGAACGCCACCAGATGCGAGGTCAGCACGATCTGGCTCATCACCTCATAGAATTTCATGTTCTGCACGTTCGGCAGCGGGTTGTCCTGACCATCGATCGCGCCGGTCTGAAGGCCGGTGTAAACTTCGGCATAGGCCATCGCTGTCGGGTTCGCGCCAAGCGCCTCACCCAGAAACTGCCATGACTCGCCCGGCGGCATACGCAGCCGGATGCCGGCCATGTCGGCGGGGGTATCGATGCGCCGGTCAGGGCGCAGGCCGACATAGCGGGTGCCAAAGAAGGTGGGGCCAAGAATGTGAATGCCCAACTGCTCTTCAGCCAGGGCCTTCATCTCGGCACCCGCGTCGGATGCAAAGAAGGCCGCAAGATGATCAGCATCGCGGAAGATGTAGGCCGAGGTAAGGATCGACCACGCCGGGATCTGGTTTGAGATATCCTGCGGCGCGATATTACCCATTTCCAGATTGCCGCGCTGGAGCGCGACTAGCTCAGTTCCCTGCCCGAAAAGGGTGCCGCCGTGATGCACTTCCAGCGTGAAATCCTCGGCGACCGCCTCTGCAAGGCGCTCCATCATGCGCGCCCGGATATCCTGATCCGAGAAGACCGCCGAAAAGCGCAGGTTCGTGGTATCTTGCGCCAGTGCGCCGCTCAACGGCGTCGTCGCCATGGCGAGCGCAACCGCACCAGCCGCGAAAAGACCGCGGCGCGTAATTCCGTTTCTCATCTTATCCTCCCTGAACGTGTCCCCGGGCGCGGCAAGCTCCATCCCCCCGCGCACTGCACGGCTGACCTTACATCACCGTTTATCGTTTTCAGCATATTTTTTACATTTCAGATGATGCTTTTTGTTATCTCATATATAAGTGGCGCGTTGCCGATAACCGTCGAACTGACTATCAAGAGAGAACCATGGAGCAAGCACCCGTCGTTGACGCAATGATCGATACCGCCAGTGAAGCCTGCTATCGCGCAGTGCGGCGGGATATCATTCTTGGAAAGCTTGAACCGACGGCACGCCTGCGCCTTGAACGCCTGCGAGAAAGCTATGGCGCATCCGTCAGCACACTGCGCGAAGTGCTGAACCGGCTGACGGGCGAGCGGCTGGTGGTGGCCGAGGGACAGCGCGGCTTTGCGGTCGCGCCTGTCACGCAGGAAGAATTTGGTGATCTGGCCTCGCTGCGTGAACTGCTGGAGGTGCATGCGCTTCAGCAAGCCTTCGACAAAGGTGATCTGGAGTGGGAAGGCCAGGTTGTCGGCGCGTATCACAAGCTGGGGCGAATCGAAGCGCGGATGCTGCAGGGCGAGCACAGCCAGTCCGAGCTGTGGAAGCACTATGACAAGGAGTTCCATCACCGTCTGATCGCCGCCTGCGGCTCGGACGAGCTGCTGAAGGCACATGCCAGCGTATTCGACCGCTATCTGCGCTACCAGATCATTGCGGTGATCTTTCGCGGGGCGGAAGCCGCCTGTGAACACCAGCTCCTGCGCGATTGCGCGGTGGAGCGGGACGCCGGGCGCGCGGCGCGGGTTCTCTCGGGCCATATCGCGGCCTGCGTTGAACATACAGCCGCCGGGGGGATGCTTGCCCGGGGCGATGCAGCGGCCAGCTTTTCCCCTGCACGCGACTCTGTTTCGGCC
Source organism: Pararhodobacter sp. (assembly GCF_036802785.1). Classification (GTDB taxonomy): domain Bacteria; phylum Pseudomonadota; class Alphaproteobacteria; order Rhodobacterales; family Rhodobacteraceae; genus Pararhodobacter. The sequence goes on along the minus strand of NZ_DAIRVN010000002.1, from coordinate 9,455 downwards.
ACAACCTGGCAGCAAGTGCGCGGCGATATCCTGAGCGGCAGGCTTGCACCCGGCCGCAAGCTGAAACTTGAACGGCTGCGCACCGATTACGGCGCTTCCGTCAGTATTCTGCGCGAAGTGCTGAACCGGCTGGCGACCGAGGGTCTGGTGATCGCAGAGGGTCAGCGCGGCTTTGAGGTGGCGCCGGTCTCGCCCGACAATCTGCGCGAGCTGGCCGAATTGCGCCTATTGCTGGAAGAACGCGCGCTGGCCGATTCCTTCCGCAATGGCGATGTCGAGTGGGAGGCCCGCGTGATCGCGGCCCACCACAAGCTGGCCGCGATGGAAGAGCAGATGGACCGGGGCGACCATTCGCAGATTGATCTGTGGAAGCGCCGGGACTGGGGTTTCCATCAGGCGCTGATTTCCGCCTGCGGCTCGGATGTCCTGATGCATCTGCATGGGGGGGTCTTCGACAAATATCTGCGATACCAGATGATCGCGCTTTCCTTCAGGGGCCGCATTGCCGCCGCCGAGCATCGCGCACTGCTCGACGCCGCTCTGGAGCGCGACCACGACTCGGCCAACAGGATCCTGAAAGCGCATCTGCTGGGCGGTGTCGAACATGCACTGAAAAGCGAAACCATCTGACCGGCGATGTCACGACGGCGCTGATGCGTTGGTCTTGACGCTCTGTTCAGGCGAGGCGATTGCGCAGGGAGCCTGTCAGCTGCACGAGGGCAAAGGTCTGCGCTGCACGATATTCAAAAACCCTGACCCCCTTGGCCGCAACTCATTATTGCGAGAGCGGCAGAACCGGAGAATACGATCGGAACTCACCAAGGAATATCATCATCGGGATCCGAATGGGCGTGCTTTTTGGCAATCGGTCTTTCCTGACCCTGAATACTTTTCCAGATTTCTACAAGCTTCTCGGTCACCGCAACTTGTTGCTCAATGAACGTCGCGCCCCGGTGTTCCATCGCACCGGCAAAATGTACAAGCACACCAAAGGCGTCTTCATCTGTCAGAAATGTCCCAAGGAACTCTTTTGGAACGCCGCTGCGCATTGCTCCATAATGAATGGTTTTAACAAATATTTCCCTTTCATTCCTGTCCCTTGCCCATGACGGCATGCGCTCTTCTCCGGCCGCGATGGCGCGGGAAGCGGATTGCTGGTTGGCGTAATGAATGCGGCTTCTGGCGGCCAGATGGCTCTGGAACATCACGAATATGATGTAGGCGACAAGGGACAGGCCAAATGTTGGCCATGCAAGAAGAAGTGCCAATAGAAACAAAATAACCAAAACTGATACACCCTGACATCGTTAAAACCCAAGCGCGCACCAACGGAAGCATCGCTCATCATATGCCAAGCTTTTGTTTATCAATCATGTCCATATAGGGGCGGAAAAAGGGTGGATAGGAGGAAGGAGTGAATTTGTCCGCTCCGGTCCCTCGGTCTTTGCTCGGCCCGGACCGACAGTTGAGCAGGAATTGCCCGCCATTCATCAAGAACCTGTGCGCTCAGGTCCTCCAGTTCTGTGCAAGCGTCCCGAACCCCGCTCGGTCGCGTACATCCTCGAGTGCGTAGGCCCATTCTTCCTATGGGTTGTCGCCGTCGCGGCCCGCACCGCGCAGAGCATCTCTAATAGTCTGACATCAACCGCAATGGTTTGCGGAGGTGTGATATCTCAAGGAACATGACCCTCCGAAGACGCTCTTCACTCGTCGGAAGCGATGGGGGGACAAGGGTGTCTTCGCGCGGAGGATGAAATCCTGGCCTCCGAGGCGCCGGTTCCAAAGACCGCGACCGCCGCCCGATCCGCTTCTTAATGACCGCAGGTCAGGAGGTGAAGTTACTTGAGTTCAGGCGTCAGGTCCGCTGGGTCACCGCCTCACATTGAGGTAGGGATGCGTGTAAGCCGCGATGTTGATTTCTACGCGATTTTAAGCGAGAATCCTGCGGCACCTGAAACAGCATACGCACGATTGGCTCCTATCATGACCAAGATCACCTTGGCCGACGTTGCCAGACGTGCAGGCGTCGATGTCTCGACAGTCTCGCGCGCGCTGCGTGGCGAGCAAAGCCAGCGTATCAGGCCCGAAATGCGCGCGCGCATCCTGCAGGCAGCGCAGGAACTGGACTATGCGCCAGATCCGCTCGCGCGTGCGCTGCGCACCGCGCGCACCCACAGCCTTGCCATCGCGATCCCTCAGATCGACAACCCCGTCTTTTCCGAGGCGATCCGTGGTGCTGAGGAAGCCGCGCGCATGGCAGGGTTTTCGCTGCTGATCTCTTACCGGCCGGAGGAATGCGAGGCGCCCGGGGGGCTGAAGCAACTGGCGCGCGCGCATCGGCTGGAAGGGCTTCTGGTCGCCAGCCTCGATGCCAATGAGCGGGTTCTTGAAGAGGTCGAGGCGGCCGGTGTGCCCTGCGTCGTGCTGAACCGCTCTTTGCCCGGCGCAGCCTTTTCGGTGGCGCTGGACACCCGCACAGCGGCGCACATCGCGGTCGAGCATCTGATATCGCTGGGGCATCGCCGTATCGCGCATCTTGCCGGTCGGCCGACAGGGTTCAATGCTGGCGAACGGATTCTTGGCTACCGCGAGGCGCTGGCGGCACATGGGATAGCTTTTGATCCTGATCTGGTGGTGCCGGCCGGCTACACTGCCGCGGGCGGAATCATGGCATTGGACCGGCTGCTGCAACAGTCCTGGTCTGGTAATTCTCAGCCCACGGCAATCTTCGCGGCAAGCCTTGTAAGTGCCACTGGCGCGCTGAGTGAACTTCATCGCCGCGGCATCTCGGTGCCGGGGCAGATGTCATTGGTCGCCATCCACGATACACCGGTAGCCGATGTCATGCAGCCGCCGCTGACCACGGTGGCCACGCCGACCAACGACATGGGCCGTATCGGCGTGGAGATTCTGCTGGAGATCATTGCCGGAAATACGCCCGCCCGGGTTGCACCGCTTCCCCCTCGTGGTCTGGTGCTGCGCGCTTCGACCGCAGCACCCAGGGGCAGATTCGGGAACGCCTGACCGAATTCCCCACGCATCCACCGCCAGGAAATCAAAGGCTCTGCCCGTTAGAGTGACGCTCTGACGTAGCGACGCCGGACTGCCTGCCCGCCGCGAAGCAAGCGGCAGGCAGTCCTGAAAAATGAATTTCTTACGGCGCTACATAAGCTCAAGCGGTTCAGTTGACTTCGTGCAAAACAGGGTATTGACACGACGATTTAGCGTCGGATAGGCTTGAACAATCGATTGTTCACATGTCGGTGGAAAGCTTCAGGCGAATGACGCCGGGCAAGACGTTTCAAAGGCAACATGGAGGCGACGCAAAGCATGGAAGCGCTTTTCGCAAATTATCCCGTTGTTGATGCCGGGATTCCGAGCGATCGCCTCGACCGGCTCGTGGCGGATCTCGGTGCCATCCTCAAGCCCGATCAGATCGTGGTCGGCGCTGCGGCACGCCAGCGCTATCCCGGCGACCAAAGCTGGCTGACAATCGCTTTCGCAGCACATGACCGACCGCTCAACCGGCCCGATATCGTTGTCGCACCAACCTCGACCGAGCAGGTGGCCGCTGTGATGCGTCTGGCGCATCGGGCCGGGGTGCCGGTAACGCCGATCGCCGGCGCGTCGGGCGTGCAGGGCGCCGCGAACGCCAATTGCGGGGGCCTGCAGATCGATTTGCGGCGGATGGACCGGATCCGCCATCTTGATCCGCTTTCGCAGACCTGCACAGTCGAGGCAGGACTGATCATCAGAACCTTTGAAAGCTGGCTGACGGAGCGCGGCTGGACATTCACTCACGACCCCGCTTCGGCGGAATGGGCGAGCGTCGGAGGTGCGGTGGCGGCGCGTGGCTCGGGCGTTTTGTCGTCGAAATACGGCAACATCCAGGATCATGTGCTGTCGCTGGAGGTGGTGATGCCCGACGGCGACGTCGTCAGCCTTCCGGCGGTGCCAAAGCATGGTGTCGGCCCCGAGCTGACGCAGCTCTTCGTCGGCAGCGAGGGCACGCTGGGTGTCATCACAGCGGTCCGCGTAAAGATCCGGCGTCAGCCTGCCAAGCGCTCCTTTGCAGCATTCGCGTTTGAAACCCTGTCAGAGGGCATCGCCGCTGGCCGCGAAATCATGGTCAGCGGTCTGAGACCCCCGGTTATGCGCCTCTATGATCAGGACGCCACACACCACAGCCTGGCCCGGATGGTCGAGAACGAACTGACCGGTCCGGTGATGATCATCATGACTGACGGAGACCACGCCGCTCTTGTCGATCTGGAAGCCGCCCTCTGTGCCGAGGTTTGTGCGGCACATGGAGGGCGCCCGCTGGGGTCGGCTATCGGCGAAGCCTGGTGGGCGAACCGCTATGCACTGTCGCACCCGCCCTTTGCACCGTCGCTCCCACAGATCTGGTGCACGATGGATGCAGTCGCTGACTATGCACATATCGAGCAACTTTATACCGGGGTGACTGACGCGATACGCGGTGCGGTGGGTCCGGAGTGGTCGCTTGGCTTGAAGACCCATTTGTCACACTGGTTCGAATGGGGCGCGATGATCTATCCCCGCATTACCATCCCCAACGGACCAGCGGACCTGGAAACCGCCGTGGCCCTGCACGATAGCATCGTACGTGCCGCATCGGTGGCGGCACTGAAGGCCGGTGGGTTGATCAACGATCACCATGGCGTGGGTATGCGGCTTGCCCCCTTCATGGCGGACCAGTTCGGTCCGGAAGGCATGCGGCTTCTGCAGGCGATCAAGCGCGGCATCGATCCGCAGAACACGCTCTGCCCGGGAAAGCTCAACCTACTTTAGTGACGGAGCGGACGAATGGACCTCGGGTTGACGGGACGCATCGCGATTATCACTGGCGGGGCCCGTGGCATCGGCCTTGCCCACGCGCGCGCCCTCGGTGCAGAGGGGGCGCGCGTGGCGATCACCGACATCGACGGCCCTGCCTGCAACACTGCGGCCGCAACGTTGCGCAACGCTGGGGTCCACGCCATCGCCCTGCCCGGCGATGCCACTGATGAGCAGACAGTGGCTGACACCATTGCGAGCGTCCTCGAAACCGAAGGCCGGATCGATATCCTTATCAACAACGCCGGCATCGGCGTGAAACCCGCGTATCCCGTCGCCGAAATGCCGGCTGAAGCGTGGGACCGGATGATCCATGTTCATATGCGCAGCGCCTTCCTGTGGTCGCGGGGCGTCATCGCGCCGATGCGCGTCAACGGATTTGGCCGCATTGTCAGCATGTCTTCCATGAACTTCACTGGCGGCGGCCGCGTCGGCGTGGCGCATTACGCCGCCGCCAAGGCCGGGATCGTCGGCATGACACAGACCCTCGCCAAGGAAGTCGGCCGCGACGGGATCACCGTCAACGCGGTGGCGCCAGGCTATGTTGCCACCGAACTGATCGCCGGGTTCGACGCGGCGACACGCGCGCTCTTGTGCGCCCAGAATCCGATCGGGCGCCTGTGCGCGCCTGAAGAGGTCGCCGCCGCAGTGACCTTCCTTTGTTCTGCGCAGGCGGCCTTTATCAATGGCGAATGCATTTGCATCGACGGAGGGCGGCGTGATTTCTACTGGAGCTGAGCGCACTGCGGGGAGGGATCGGAGCGGTGATCGCGGGCCGAGTCGCGGCCGGTCTTGGCGCAACAATCCGGGGCGGAAGTGCATCCTGCATGGCAGTGCCAGAAACAGCGGGCAGAGGGTATCATGAGTGAAAGCTTCCTGATGGGCGTTGACGTAGGCGCCGGCAGCCAGAAGACTACGATCATCGACTCGGATGGCAATGTCCGTGGGACGGCAGCCTGGCCGGTGCGGACGCACGCGCCGAAGCCGGGCTGGAGCGAGCAAGACCCCGAGGACTGGTGGGCCGCACTTTGCAGAACCGCCCCGGCCGCGCTGCGTGAGGCCGGTATCCGGAGTGACCAGATTGCCGGTATCGCCTTCAGCGCCGGTGCTCACACTCCGGTGCTGACCGATCGTTCCGGCGTGGTGCTCCGTCCGGCAATTCTGTGGAGCGACGTGCGCAGTGGTGCCGAGGCCGCCGAACTTGCGTCCCGGCACGGCGAGGAGATCTTGCGCCTCGGACTGAACCATCCACAGCCGACCTGGACGCAATCCCAGTTACTCTGGCTGATGCGCCATGAACCTGAGGTAATGGAAAAAGCGGCCCGCCTGTATGTTGCCAAAGACTGGCTGCGCGGTCGCCTGACCGGCAGCTGGGAGACCGATCATACCGAGGCGGTGGGTACACTGCTGTTTGACGGTCGCGCGGGTGCCTGGTCTCCGCGGCTTTGTGAAATGATCGGGCTCGACATGGCGCTGCTGCCACCGGTGGTGCTTCCGACTGACGTCGTCGGGCGCGTGCGCCGCGATGCGGCCGAGGCCACCGGACTTGCCGAGGGCACGCCAGTGATCTGCGGCAGTTCGGACACCTCGGTCGAAACCTTTGGTGCAGGGGCAATCCATGCAGGCGATGGCACCGTCAAACTGGCGACAGCTGCGACCGTCAGCGTCGTCGGCACGGCACCCTTGATCGATGCTACACTCATTAACTACCCCTTCGCCGTGCCCAAGCTGTGGTACACAATGGGGGCCACCAATTCATGTGCCTCTGCGCATCGCTGGCTGGCCGAGACATTTTACGCCGATGCCGCGGGCACTGCGTCTGAGCAGTTCGCCGTCATGGATGCGATGGCGGACGAGGTGCCGGCAGGGGCGAGCGGGCTGATTTTCCACCCCTATCTGCAGGGCGAACGATCACCGCACTGGGATCCCAGATTGCGGGCTGATTTTATCGGCATCACCTTCGGCCATGACCGGCGTCATTTCGTTCGCGCGCTCTACGAGGGGGTCGCCTTTTCGCTACGCGACGTGCTTGGGCAATTGCAGGACAAGGGGCTCACCATGCGCGAGGCGACGATCATCGGCGGTGGCTCCAGAAGCCTTCTGTGGCGTCAGATCGTGGCTGACGTGCTGGCCATGCCGATCTGTGTGCCACGGGTGGCCGATGCGTCTTTCGGCGCGGCGCTGGTGGCAGGCATCGGCGCGGGGGTGTTTGCCGATGCCACCGAGGCAGTGGGGCGCACGGTGCATATTGAATATCGACATGAACCCGACCGCGCGCGCAGCGCATTCTATGCCGAGATGCACGCTGTCTATCGCGACGCGGCACGCGCCATGCAACCGATCAGCCACCGGCTTGGTCAGCTCGCGGAGGGTAACTGATGCAGCGCGCATTCGGATTTCCGGGGCTGTATCTGCAGGGACCGGGCGCCTTGAACCGGCTCGCTGAGGTCATGTCGCCCCTCGGACGGCGTGCCTTTGTGGTGATCGATCCGGTAGCAGCCGAGCGCATTGGTGCCAGTGTTGAGGCGCAACTGGCCAGTGCAGGTTGTTCCGTGACGATGGCGGTCTTCGGCGGCGAATGCACCGCAGCCGAAATCGAACGGCTGGTCGCACAGTACGCCCAGGACGCCGCCGACGTCATTCTCGGCATCGGTGGGGGCAAGGCAATTGATGCGGCCAAGGGGGTGCAGATCACCACCGGAAGGCCATTGATCGTGGTGCCCACCATTGCCTCGACCGATGCCCCCACCAGCCGGCTTTGCGTGATTTACACGGCCGATCACGCCCCCAGCGAAGTGCGCAAGATGACGACCAATCCCGCCGTCGTGCTGGTCGACACCGAGGTGTTGGTGCAGGCGCCGGTCCGGTTCTTTGCCGCTGGAATTGGCGACGCGCTATCAAAGAAATTCGAGGCCGCTCAGTGCTTTGATGCAGGCAGGTTGAATTTCCACGGCTTCCGCCCGCCAATGCTGGCGCTGCATCTTGCCGAGCAGTGTTTTGCGACAATTCTCTCGCATGGTGAGGCCGCACTCGCTGCGGTGCGCGCGCAGCGCGCCGATGAGAGCTTCGAGAGAACGATCGAGGCCACCATTCTGATGTCCGGCCTGGCATTTGAAAGCGGTGGGCTCTCTGTGCCACATTCGCTCACGCGTGGTCTTGCGACGGTGCAGGAGCTGTCCGGCGCCCTCCATGGTGAACAAGTCGCCTTTGGCCTGATTGTGCATTTGCTGCTCGAAGGCGGTAATTCCAAGTATCTTGACCGATTGGTGCCGCTCTATCGGGCGATGGGCCTGCCGCTGTCGCTGACCGATATGGGCTATCCGGGCGATCCCGCGCCGGTAATCCCTCAGATTGCTCAGGTAACGATGGAGCGCGCACCCTACATCCACAACTTTGCCTCAAGGATCACACAGGACCGGCTGGAGGCCGCCCTGCGAGAGGCGCAAACCCTCTTCGGGACGGCGCATTGAGGAGTGCGCTGCCCTGAGACACTACCTGGTTTGCCAACCGCGGCATCCCAAACTGCCGTCTCTTCAGGACGGTGCAACACAAGGGAGGAGAATGTCATGAAATTTCTTAGAAGCGTGGCGCTGTCGCTCGCGCTGGTCGGATCGACCGCCACCGCCGTTGCCGCGCAGACCGTCGTGCGGGTCGGCAGCATCCAGTCCGAGACTTTCTACATGAACCCTTTCATGGAGAAGTTCTTTGAAATCGTGAACGAGCGCACCGACAATGCCTACGATTTCCGCATGTTCTACAACAGCACTCTCGGCAACGAGACCGCGATGTTTGAGCAGCTTCAGGCCGGAACCCTGCAGATGATGCTCGGCTATTCGGCCATCCGCGGCAACTGGCTGCCAGCGATGGAGGTGATCGGCCTGCCGGGCCTGCTGAGCGACTTCGACGAGGTGCACCAGATCCTCAACGGCGAGATTGGTGAAGCGCTGGCAGAGGAGTTCCGCGCGACCACCGGCGTGCGCAACCTGTGGTTCATCGATCAGGCTTATCGCAATGTCTTCCTCAATAACGTGCAGGTAGAATCGATGGCCGATCTGGAGGGTGTGCGCCTTCGCTCGCCGGACTCACCTCTCTATATCAGCGTGCTGCGTGCGCTGGGAATGAACCCCACACCGATGGGCTTTGACGAAATCTACACCGGGGTGCGCACCGGCGTTGTCTCCGGCCATGAGCAGGAAACGCCCGGCGTCATCGCCATGCGCTTTTACGAGATCGAGAATGTTGGTGTCATTACCGAACATCTCTATCAGTCCGCGCTATGGGAAATCAGTGACCGCTTCTTCCAGTCACTGCCGGAGGATCACCAGGAGATTTTCATAGAGGCGGCCCGCGAGGCCGGAACATGGTTCCGTCCGCAGACCGGAGAAGCTGCCGAAGCCAACGCGCGGCAATACCTGATTGAGAACCACGGCTTCACCTTCGTTGAACTGGACCGCGAAGAACTGGCCGCGACCTATGCCGCCATGGCGCAAGCATACGCCGAACAGCGCGGGATCGCGGACTGGGTGCAGCGAATCCGGTCGGAGCTGGGCAAATAAGGCCGAAGGCGGCAATCGGCCCTGTGGCGGCGCCCACCGGGG
>NZ_DAIRVN010000001.1:0-221207 GCF_036802785.1 Pararhodobacter sp. | reverse complement strand
GGCGGCATGGGGGGCACCGGCGCCGATATCGCCCTTGTTGCCGAGGAAATCGGGCGGGCCGGGGCGGTGGTGCCGATGATTGACTCGGTTCTTCTGGGTGCGGGCGTGCTCGTGGCTGCCGGAGGTCACGAAGCGCTCGTCGCCGCGCTGGTGGCGGGCCGCGCCCACGCGGCGCTTGCCGATATCGAACCGGGCGCGCGCTATGACCCCATCACCAACACCCGCGCCTGCAAGCAGGGCGACGGCTGGCTGCTGCGTGGGGAAAAATCGCCTGTGGTTGGCGGTGAAGATGCCGACTGGCTGATCGTGACTGCCGCCGATGATGACGGGGTGGCGGGGCTCTATCTTGTGGCGGGAGATGCGCCGGGGCTGTCGCGCCGGGGCTACAGCCTTATGGATGGCGGGCGCGGCGCCGACATCGCGCTTGACGAGGTGCCGGGGCAGCGGCTGGGCGGGCATGACCTTCTGGACAGGCCCCTTGCCGCGGCAGTGCTGGCCGTCTGTGCCGATGCGGTCGGCACCATCACCCGCGTGCTGGACATGACAACGGAACATCTGCGCACCCGCCGGCAATTCGGCCAACCGATCGGCACCTTTCAGGCGCTGGCGCACCGTCTGGCGGACCTGGTGATCGACGCCGAGGGCGCGCGCTCGGCGGTGGCCAATCTGGCGGATCACCTTGATGCACAACCGATGCTGCGCGAGCGCCATGTGAGTGCCGCCAAGGTCACAGTGGGCGAAACCGCCCGACTGGTGGCCGAAGAGGCGATTCAGATGCATGGCGGCATCGGGTTGACGCAGGAATACGGGCTGGGGGTGCTTGCACGCCGGCTTCTCGCGGCCGATGCACGGTTCGGCGATGCAGATCACCACCTTGACCGCTTTACAATGCTCGGGCGTGCAAGCTGAGGCCAGGGCGGGCGCGGGATTGCCGCGCCCCGCACTTGCCGCCGGTCAGATGCTGCGGCCCGCGCCCGTCCAGTATTTCTCGCGCAGTTTGCGCTTGTAGACCTTGCCCGAGGCATCGCGCGGCATATCCGGGTCGAGGACGATCCGGCGCGGCTGCATGTATTTTGCCAGCTTTCCGGCAAGGAAATCGCGAAGTGCCGCCTCGGTCAGCGCCCGCCCCGGTTCGGGTGCGATGACCGCGCAGACGATCTCGCCCAGATCCTCGTCAGGGACGCCGAATACCGCTACGTCAAGCACGTCGGGGCACTCAAGGATCACTGCCTCGATCTGCGCGGGGTAAATATTGACGCCCCCGACGATAATCATGTCGCGCTTGCGATCCGACAGAAACAGGTAGCCGTCCGCATCAAGGTAACCCACGTCACCCGAAGTGATGAGCCCGTTGCGTTCGATCGCCGCGCGGCCTTCGGGGCATTTATGGTAGGTAAACTCGGCCATCGTCGAAAGATGCCCGTAAATCTCGCCCGGAACGCCCGGCGGGCAGGGGTTTCCGGCGTCATCAAGGATCATCAGTCGCGCCGAGGGCAAGGCGCGGCCTACGGTGCCGGGCCGCTCGCGGGCATCCGCAGGCGTGGCCCAGGTCATCGCGCCGGTCTCGGTGCTGCCGTAGAACTCGTAGATGCACGGGCCCCACCAGTCGAGAATCGCGCGCTTGACCTCGGGCGGACAGGGTGCCCCGGCACAAACGACATGACGCAGCGACGACAGATCATGACGCACCCTCACCGCCTCCGGCAGCTTGAGAAGGCGCACAAACATCGTCGGCACTATGAACATGGTGGTGATGTGGTGGCGCTCGATCAGCCGCAGCGTTTCTTCAGGATCAAAGCGCGGCATCAGCACCAGCGTACCCTTCTCGTGAAAGGTCATCACCGCAAAACGGTTGGGGGCCGAATGATAGAGCGGCGTTGGCAACAGCACGCGCGCTCCGGCATCGAAAATGCCGTTGTAGCCCTGCCGGTTCGGGGTTGAAGGGCCAAGGCGCAGCACGCCCTTGGGGTTGCCAGTCGTCCCCGACGTATAGAGCATCGCCATTGAGGGCGGGGGCGTTTCGCCGTCCCAGGGGGAACAGGAGGCAATGACCTCAGACAGCGTCTCTGAACCGGCGGGCGGGCGGCAGTCCTCAGGGGGGATGTGGCAGGCGGCGGCAATGTCCTCGGGCACATCGACAGCGATCACAAGGCGCCGGTCCAGCAGGCCCGGGGGAAACTGCGGGCCAAGGCGGTGCAGAAGGTCGGCATGAATAATCAGCGCCTTCGCATCGCAATCGTCGATCACATAGGCGACCTCGCGCGCAGTGAAATGCCAGTTGACTGGCACCGCCACCGCGCCAAGGGCCGTGGCCGCAAGCGTGCCGGTCACAAAGGTGATGTCATTGCGCATCAGAAGCACGACGCGGTCGCCCTGCCCCACATCCGCCGCCCGCAACCGCGTGGCTAGCCTGCGCGCGTCATCCAGGACCGCCGCGCCGGGAACCTGCCGCGCGCCCGAGACCACGCTGTGCACCATCATCATTTCCCTCGGAAAACGGGCTTGCGCTTTTCATTGAAGGCGCGCACCCCCTCTTCGAAATCGGCCGAGTTGAAGGCCGTGTCCTGGCACATGGTCTCCAGCCGCAAGGCATCATCCAGTGATGAGCCCGCGGCAGCAAGGATCTGCCGCTTGATCATCGAAAACGAAACGGTGGGCCCGGCGGCCAGCTTGTGGGCCAGCGCCATCGCGGCAGACAGCGCCGCGCCCTCATCGGCAAGTTCGCTTACAAGGCCCAGTGCATGGGCTTCATCGCCGGTCAATGAGGTGGCGGACAGCGCCAGCTGCATCGTGCGCGCCTCACCAATCCGACGCGAGAGCGCATAGAGCGCGCCCCCGTCGGGCGAAGCACCAATCCGCGAGAAGGTGAGCGAAAAACGGGCACAGCGCCCGGCCACAATCAGATCGGCGGCAAGTGCCAGTGAAAAGCCGACGCCCGCCGCCGGACCGTTCACTGCGGCGACCACCGGCAGCGGTATTTCCCGCAGCAGCCGGATGATCGGATTGATGCCCGCCATCATCTGACCCGCGACCTTGCCGCGCCGGGCAAGTATCGTCGTCGGGTCCAGATCTGCCCCCGAACAAAAGCCGCGCCCCGCCCCCACCAGCACCACCGCCCGCGCCGAGGGGGTGACAAGCTCATCGCGCAGGGCCTGCAACAGCCCCTCGCGCATCGGGTTTGACAGCGCGTTGAGGCGCTCAGGACGGTTGAAGGTGAGCGTCAGCACATCCCCCTCGCGCCCGATCAACAGATCGCTCATGTCAGTTTTCCTTTCCATATCAAACACCAAGCCGGCCGATGATCGACAGCGCGCAGACATTCTGATGCGGAAAGCCGCCCAGATTGTGGGTCAGGCACAGCGAGGGTTCCTTAGCGCGCTGGCGCTCTCCCGCCCGGCCCAGAAGCTGCAGATACATCTCATAGATCATCCGCAACCCCGAGGCGCCGATCGGATGGCCGAAGCACTTCAGGCCGCCGTCGATCTGGCAGGGCATTGTTCCATCGGCATCATAGAAGCCATCCATCACATCCGTCACGGCCTGTCCCTCGGCCGAGATGAACAGATCTTCCATGGTCACAAGTTCGGTTACCGAAAAACAGTCATGCACCTCGATCAGACTGAGCTGGTCGCGCGGGCGGGTAATACCCGCCTCCTTGTAAGCACGCTGTGCAGCTACACGGGTGGTGACAAAATGGCTGCCGTCCCATCCGTTGTATTGCGCTTCAAATCCATTGGACACCGCAAGTTGCAACGCCTTGACCGAGAGGATGTCAGCCTTGCCCAGTGCCCTCGCAATCTCAGGCGTGGTGACGATCGCGCAGGCCGCACCGTCTGACACGCCGCAGCAGTCATACAGCCCCAGCGGCTCGGCAATGATGGGGGCGTTCATCACCGTCTCTTCGGTGATGATGTTGCGCAGATGGGCCTTGGGGTTCTTCGCCCCGTTGGCATGGCTTTTCACCGAAACATGCGCGATAGCCCGCTTGAGATCGATGGCCGAGACCCCGTGCTTGGCCCGATAGGCGGTGGCAAGTTGCGCAAACGACCCCGGCGCCGAGGCATTGGCCCAGAACAGATCGTTGACTGAACCCCGGTTGCGCTGCGGCAAGCCGCCGTAGCCAGTATCCTTGAGCTTCTCGACGCCCAGTGCCAGCGCCACATCGCAGGCCCCCGAGGCCACCGCATAGACCGCGCCGCGGAACGCCTCGGTGCCCGACGCGCAATAGTTTTCAACCCGCGTCACCGGAATGTTGGGCAGCCGCAGGCCGGTTGAAAGCGGCACCGCCGACTTGCCCACATGCTGCTCTTCGATGCCGGTGCCCAGCCAGGCGGCCTCGATCCGGCTTTTGTCGATCCCCGCATCGGCGATGGCCTCAACAAAGGCCTCTACCATCAGGTCTTCGGCATTGTCATTCCAGCGCTCGCCGAAGCGCGAACAACCCATGCCAAGGATGGCGACCTTGTCCTTGATGCCTGAAGCCATGTCAGTCTCCTTCCGCCTGCGCTGCAACGCTTTGCACCGGGGTTGCCTTCCAGAAATAGCGGCGAAAGCCGCGCCTTGGGTCATAGTCCTTGACGCGGAACACCATCTTCATCGGCTGGCCGACCTGCAGGTCGGCATCGGGGTCGATATCGGTGAAATCCGCCATCATCCGCCCGCCGCCCGCAAACTGGACCATGCCGAAATACTGGGGCGGGTCAGGGGTATAGGTCAGCCGGTCGGCGGTGAACGAGTTGATTGTCGCGGGCGTGTCGGCAAAGCGGTGCGGCTCCTGGCTGTCGACGGCGCCGCAATTGGGGTTCACGCAGATGCGGCTCGCCGGAAACTGCGGCGTGCCGCAGGCGATGCACCGCCCGCCGATCAGCGCCTGCGACATTGCCTTGTTGCGATAGAGTGTCGAAAGCCCGGTCTGTTTGTCCACTTCGGAACGGATGCCGTATTCCATCTTGAGCAGGTCATTGAACGCAAGGTAGCGCGCATAGCGCCGTTCCTCGCGCCGCCCCGCCAGCGCGCCGGAAAGCCCGGCGCGGGGCGGCAGGCGGTCGATCGCTTCTGTCACCTCGAACAGAAGCGCATCGCATCCCTGCCCGAAACCGGCGACCAGAATCCTTTCACCCGGCCGCGCGCGCTCCAGCACCCCGGCGAGCATCAGAAGCGGGTGCGCGCAGCCCGTCTCACCCACCGTGGCCTGAAGGTTGTCTACCACCGCCCCCTCAGGGATACCCACAGCTTTGGCGATCTGCCCGGCCACCCGCCGCGCGGCCACGGGAAACACGAAATGCCCGATGCTTGCGGGGTCTGCGCCGGTCTGCGCGAACAGTCCGCGCAGGGTTTCAGGCACGATCTTCAGATAGCCTTCGTCGCGCACCCAGCGCTCTTCCCAGCTATAATCGAACTGAGCGCCCTCGCCGCGAAAGTGATCGACGAAATCCACTGCGTCACTGCGCTGGCCAAGCAGGCGCGCAACGACCCCTTCGCCCTGCCCGACGACAAACGCCGCCGCCCCGTCACCGCGGGTCATTTCCTGGGTGCTTGCGGCCTTGGCCCTGCTGCGCTCGGCAGCGACGACAACCAGCGGTTTGTCAAACCCGCCCGCCGACCGCAGCGCCACCGCCAAAGCCGCCGTGCCCGAGCGCTGCGAAGATGCCAGATCAAGCGTGATGATTTCCCGGGGCAGCGCCAGCGCATCGGCCACGATCCCGACATTCTGCCGGTCAAGGAACGGAAAGCTGGTCGATGCCATCCAGACTCCGCCAAGCCCTGCCGGGTCAAGCCCCCCCAGCGCGTCTCGCACCGCCTCGACGGCCATGGTCACCGCGTCTTCGTCCCAGTTGGCCATGGTCCGCTCACCCTTTGCCAGCCCCTTCAGCCCCGGCGCAACCCAGGCGTGGGCATGGGCGATCTCGGCGCGCTGCAGGCGGGCGCGCGGCAGCCAGGCGCCATGCGCGATCAGTCCCGTCGTCATTGCATGTCCTCCGTTGACGCCCTGTCAGTGGGCGGTTGACTGGTGTCGCCCCGGTCCTGGGACGCGATATAGCGAAAGGCACCTGTCGCCGTGGCAAGCACCCGGCCCGCCGCGTCGCTCACTCCGGCTTCGGCAAAGAACACCCTCTTGCCGCCGCCCGTGCGCCTTGCCCGGACGGTCAGTTCCCCTTCACGTGCCGATGCCAGAAAGTTCGTGGTCAGGCTGAGCGTGACACAGCGCCTGGGCGGCGTGCCGGGTGGCACATAGCACCCGGCGATGCCGCAACCAAAATCCAGCAGTGTCATGAAGACGCCGCCATGCACCATGTCATTGCTGTTGAGCATCTCGGGGTGCAACAGCATGTGCCCCACCGCGCCCTCGGCGGACCATTCGGTCAGCTCTATTCCCATATGCCGGTTGAAGCCGGTGCTGACGCGGGGCGTTGCAAGGGTCATGCGCCCCCCTTCCCGAGTTGCGCGCGGCTCATTTCCGGCCCGTCATGGAACGCCCGATGATCTCGCGCATGATTTCGCCGGTGCCGCCGGCAATCCGCGCCATGCGGCTGTCAGCCCAGGCACGCGCGATCGGATATTCCCACATGTAGCCATAACCGCCGAACATCTGAAGCAGCGCGTCCAGCACCCTGCTCTGCATTTCGGAGGCCAGCATCTTGGCCATTGCAGCGTCGGTCGAATCCAGTTCATGGCGCATATGCATGTCGATGCAATGGTCGGTGAAGACGCGCATCATCTGAACCTCGGCACGCGCTTCGGCCAGCTTGAAACGGGTGTTCTGGAAATCGGACAGGTTGCGGCCGAATGCCTTGCGGTCCGTGACATAGGCCAGCGTCCATTCGAGCGCGGCCTCCATGGTCGCGCAGCAACGGATCGCCTGAATCAACCGCTCCTGCGGCAACTGCTCCATCAACTGGACGAAACCGCGCCCCTCGGCGCCGATCATGTTTGCGACTGGTACCCGCACCTCGTCAAAGAACAGCTCGGCCGTGTCCTGCGCTTTCCAGCCGATCTTTTCAAGCTTGCGGCCCTTGCGAAAGCCCTCCATCCCCGCCTCGACAACCAGCAGGCTCATCCCCCTGGCAGCCTGTGACGGATCGGTCTTGCAGGCAACAATCACCAGATCGCACAAAAGGCCGTTGGTGATGAAAACCTTCTGACCGCTAAGCACCCACTCGTCGCCATCGCGCACGGCATGGGTCTTGATGCTCTGCACATCCGAACCGCCTGAAGGTTCGGTCATGGCGATGGCGCCGATCTTGCGGCCCGCGGCCATGTCGGGCAGCCAGCGGCGCCTCTGCTCTTCTGTGCCGTAGTGCAGGATATAGGGCGCGACGATATCGGAATGCAGCGTAAAGCCCGGCCCCATCGCATTCGCCCGGCACAGCTCTTCCAGAATGATCGCGGAATAGACGAAATCAGCCCCCGCACCGCCATAGGCCTCGGGCAGCGCCGCACACAGAAACCCGGCCTCTCCGGCTTTTTGCCAGGCTTCGCGGCTGACCTGCCCATCGCGTTCCCACTGGTCATGATAGGGGGCGATCTCGGCTTCGACAAAGCGGCGCGCTGACTGGCGGAATGTTTCATGGCTTGAATCGAACAAGGTGCGCTGAAACATGGCCGGTCATTCTCCACATAAATGTCGGCGCGACGGGTGCGCCTGCTCGATTCAAAAATTAATACACTTGTGGATCATCCGCAAGTGTATTAATTTCCGACAAGACGAAACCGGGTCAAAAACAACTGAGGGACAAGAGATGGCCGAGAGCAAACTTCTGGACGGCAAGGTCGCGCTGGTCACGGGCGCCGGGCGCGGGGTGGGGCGCGAAATCGCGCTGCTGCTGGCGCAGCAGGGCGCAAAGGTCGTCGTGAACGATCTGGGCGGATCGGGCGGCGGCGAAGGGCAGGATGATGCACCCGCCAACGAGGTGATCGCCGCAATCCGAGCGGCCGGTGGCGAGGCAGCGGCAAATTCCGACAGCGTCGCCAACATGAAGGCCGCGCAGGGCATGATCAATCAGGCGGTGGACACCTTTGGCCGCATCGACATCGTGGTGAACAACGCGGGTATCCTGCGCGATTCGATCTTTCACAAGATGACCGAAGAAGACTGGGACCTGGTGGTTTCGGTCCATCTGAAGGGCTCGTTCAACGTGGCCCGCGCCGCTGCGACCCATTTTCGCGAACAGCAGTCCGGCCGGATGATTCACATGACCTCGACCTCGGGGCTGATTGGCAACTTCGGACAGGCCAATTATGCGGCCGCCAAGCTGGGGATTGTGGGGCTGTCACGATCGATCGCGCTGGATATGGCACGCTACAACGTCACTTCGAACGCCATCGCCCCCTTCGCCTGGAGCCGGCTGATCGGCACCATTCCCACCACGACAGATGCCGAACGGATCCGGGTGGAGCGCATGAAGCGGATGACCCCCGCCAAGGTCGCGCCCCTTGTGGCCGCGCTGTCATCGGACCGCGCGCAGCATGTGACGGGTCAGGTCTTTGCGGTGCGCAGTGACGAGGTGTTCCTGTTCAGCCAGAGCCGGCCGGCGCGCGGCCTTGGCCGGAGTGACGGCTGGACAGCTGAAGCGATCCTCGATCATGCGCTGCCTGCCTTCGGTCCGGCCCTCACCCCGCTGGAACGCTCTGCCGATGTGTTCTGCTGGGATCCGTACTGATGGCACTTGATCTTGAGGCCGTTCTGAACTGGGATTTCGCGGATGTGACGCAAAGCTACACCACCCGCGATTCAATCCTCTATGCGCTCGGCGTGGGCTTCGGGCTTGATCCACTGGACCGCGCCGACCTGCCCTTCGTTTTCGAAGAGCCCGCCCTTCTGGCCGTGCCCTCCATGGCCGTGGTGCTGGCAAGCCCCGGTTTCTGGCTTCGCGACCCGCGCACCGGGGTGGACTGGGCGAAGGTGCTGCACGGCGAACAGGGGCTGGTGCTGCACCAACCGCTTCCGCCCGCCGCAACGGTCATTGGCCGCACCCGTGTGCTGGGGGTTCTGGACAAGGGGGCGGGCAAGGGCGCGCTGATCTTCACAGAGCGCACCATCACCGATGCGGCGACGGGCGAAAAGCTAGCCACCCTCACCTCGACCAGCTTTGCGCGAGGCGATGGTGGCCGTGGTGGCACAATGGACGCGGCGCCGCCCCCCCATCCACTGCCCATACGCGAGGCCGATCAGGTGGTTGACCTGCCGACCCTGCCCAGTGCCGCGCTGATCTACCGCCTGTCGGGCGATCCGAACCCGCTGCATGCCAGCCCAGATGTCGCCGCCAGCGCGGGCTTTCATGCACCGATCCTGCACGGGCTCTGCA
The DNA here is from genome assembly GCF_036802785.1 of Pararhodobacter sp. Taxonomy (GTDB): domain Bacteria; phylum Pseudomonadota; class Alphaproteobacteria; order Rhodobacterales; family Rhodobacteraceae; genus Pararhodobacter. The sequence goes on along the minus strand of NZ_DAIRVN010000001.1, from coordinate 211,902 downwards.
CGCTTGGGGTGGCGGGTCACGCGATCCTGCGCGCCGCCTGCGGCAATGACCCGCGCCGGCTTGGGTCGCTGCGTCTTCGGTTCTCAAGTCCGGTCTACCCTGGCGAGACAATCCGCACCGAACTGTGGCGGGATGGCCCCGTTGTTTCCTTCCGCGCGCGGGTTCTGGAGCGTGATCTGGTGGTGCTGAACAACGGACAGGCCGAGATTTCCGGCTGAACGGCACGCGCCGCCCGTCTCATCCGAAATTGCCCGGCAGGAAGGGAAAACACATGGGGCCACTTCACGGAATACGCATAGTTGAGTTTGCGGGTATCGGGCCCGGCCCGTTCGCGGGGATGATGCTGGCCGACATGGGCGCCGACATCCTGCGCATCGACCGCCCCGGACCCGCCGACCCTACCGCCGGCGCCGATGTGGTCTCGCGCGGGCGGCGCTCGGTCGTGCTGGACCTGAAGACGGAGGCGGGGCGCGCGGTTGCGCTGCGGCTTGTGGCCCGCGCCGATGCGCTGATCGAAGGGTTCCGTCCCGGCGTGATGGAGCGGCTTGGCCTTGGGCCCGAACCCTGCCATGCCCTCAACCCCGCGCTGGTCTATGGCCGCATGACCGGCTGGGGCCAGCAGGGGCCGCTGTCGCAGGCCGCCGGGCATGACCTGAACTACATTGCCCTCTCTGGCGCGCTGTGGTCGATGGGCGAGTCCGGGCGCGACCCGGTGCCGCCGCTCAACCTTCTGGGGGATTTCGGTGGCGGCGGCATGATGCTGGCCTTCGGCATTGCCTGCGGCCTTCTGCGCGCGCGTGTCACCGGACGCGGCGATGTGGTCGATGCGGCCATCTGCGACGGGACAGCCGCGCTGATGGGCTTCATTTATGGTCAGCGCGCGCGCGGCCGCTGGGAAAACGCGCGCGGGGCGAACCGGCTTGACGGTGCCGCGCCGCAATATGGCGTGTACCGCTGCGCCGATGGCGGATGGATCACGCTTGCGCCGCTGGAGCCGCAGTTCTTCGACCTGCTGCGCGACCTGCTCGGGCTGCCCGAAGACTGGCGCACCCGCCGCGAGGATCGCACCGAATGGCCTACCCTGCGCGCCGAACTGGCAGCGATCATCGCCACCCGCAGCCGCGCCGAATGGTGCGCGCTGCTTGAGGGAACCGATGTGTGCTTTGCCCCGGTGCTGGACCTCGACGAAGCCCCGCGCCATCCGCACAACCTGGCCAGAGACGTGTTCACCGAGGCGGGCGGCCTGATGCAGCCGAACCCCGCACCCCGCTTCCGCGATGCCGCTCCACAACTGCCCGGGCCGCCCCCCCTTCCCGGTGCAGGCGCAGCCTCCGCCCTGGCCGACTGGGGCTTCAGTCCCGCCGAACGCGCTGCACTCGGAGTATGAAGCGCCAGAAAGAACGCGCAGGCAGGTCCTGTCAGCGATCCAAAGTCTTGCTCTGTCATCTTCGCAGCCACTGCGGGAAGCGGCGATATCCGGGCTTCCCGGTCAAAAGCGACAGGGTGGCGCGATTCAGAATTCGTCCTATAAATAATGGATTATATTTCGGCATATCATCATAATATAGCGATTATGTTCACTACATGAAGGTTATAGCTCCGTACTGCTTAACCCCCTAACTCAAACGCTGCGCGCGCCCGGCCGTTCACTTGCTGAGCGCGCTCAGCGCCGGAAACAAAGGGAATTCGACCGACGCAATGCTATCGCTTGCCCTTGCATCCGTTTACAAACGGTCGTTTATTAACTCCGCCCTAAATCGCAAAACGGCCCTTTTCATGCCCCTCATCGGCTACGCGCGTGTTTCTACCGACGATCAGACCCCCCTGCCCCAGTCCGAAGCCTTGCAGGCTGCGGGTTGCGGGGAGATTCATGAAGAGCATGCCTCGGGCGGCAATCGCGCGCGGCCGGTGCTGGCGCGGGTGCTGGAGCGGGTGCGCAAAGGCGATACGCTGGTGGTGGTGCGCATCGACCGGCTGGCGCGCTCGCTCTCGCATCTGCTTGAAGTGATAGAGCGGCTGGAGGCGAAAGGCGCCTTCTTCCGCTCGCTGCAAGACCCGATCGACACCGCCAGCCCGCAGGGCAAGTTCACCTTGCAGGTTCTGGGCGCTGCCGCGGAATTTGAACGCGCCCTGATCCGCGAGCGCACCAAAGCGGGGCTGGTCAGTGCACGGACCAAGGGCCGCATTGGTGGCAATCCGGGGTTGCGGGCGCGTGACCCGGCGGCGTTGCGCAAGGTGCGGCTGGCGCGGCAGGACGGCTATCTGGACCGCCTCAATGCCACTGCGGCGGAATGGGTGCCCCATGTCCGCCGTCTGCGGCCGGATATGCCGTGGGAGGATGTGCTGCGCCTGATCAATGCCCCGCTTCCCCCTGACCGGCGCTGGTCACAATCCCGGCTGCTGCGCGCCGTCAAAGCCTATGTCGCCAACGGCTTCCTGCCGGACACTGTGCTGCCGCGCGCCCCGCGCAGTGACACGGATGACCGGCTTCCCGCGCTGGTTGCCGCCATCAAGGGCGCCGATCCCGATATCACGCTGCAGGCGATCTGCGACCGGCTGGAAGCCATGCGCGAGCGCACACCGCGCGGGCGGAGCACCTGGCAGCCTTCTTCGGTGAAAATGCTGCTTGAGCGCGCGCAGAAACTGGGATTGCTCTGATCCCACGGGATTTACCGGCAGAATCGATGGCAGCATCGATTCGTCCAGCCTGTGCTTTGCCCAGCGATAGCGGACCTGAGGCAGACGGGCACTACATCTGGCGGGCATTTGGCCCTCCGGTTGACATAAATGCTTAATTTTCAGCTTGTTAATGATGTGTTGCGGCTGAAAGCTCCTCGCCTGGCTTCTGCCCCCAGAGTTGATTGTGTCAAAAAAGTATTGCCTGACGTGAAGTTGCGTGTCATTTGTTCTGTTGTCGCAAGACCGCGAAAATCGCGCATTCTGGCGACGAAACACAGATGGCCCACCAAGAGGCCATGAGGGCAGCATGAATTCGACAAGCGATACACCCGTCTCAGGCTCGATTGCCGCATCCATTGCGGCGAATGCCGCAAGGCTGTCCGAAGCGCTGAACAATCATATGCGCAACAGCTTCCAGCCGGATAGCCGGAAAACGCTGCGCAAGTTCCAGCCCTCCGAAGTGTCGGAGATGACCGGCATCAGCATGTCAAACCTGCGCACCCGGCATCAGGAAGGGGACTTCCCCGAGGTCGAGACCGACTCGCGCGGGCGCCGCCTCTATTCCGCCGAGGAGATCGACCAGATCCGCCAGGTCATGGCCCGCACCGGGCGCAACGGCGAGGCCTATCGCCCCGGCCGGCGCGAGGGTGATGCGCTTCAGGTCATCTCGATCGTGAATTTCAAGGGCGGGTCCAGCAAGACCACAACGGCGATCCATCTGGCCCAGCGGTATGCCCTGCGCGGCTACCGCGTTCTGGCGATCGACATGGACCCGCAGGCAAGCCTGACCACGATGTTCGGCTACCGGCCAGAGATCGAATTCGCGGAAAGCGGCACCATCTACGATGCCCTGCGCTATGACGACCCGCTGCCGCTGAGCGCCGTGGTGCGCAAGACCTATTTCCACAATCTGGATCTGGCACCCGCCGGCCTCATGCTCTCGGAATACGAGACCGAGACCGCCTATGCCCTTCAGCACAAGATCGATCCGCCCTTCACCCAGCGCCTCGCCATCGCGCTGGATGAGGTCGAAGGCGATTATGACCTGGTGATCATCGACTGCCCGCCGCAGCTTGGCTTTACCACCATGACCGCGCTGCTGGCCTCATCGGGGCTGCTGATCACCGTGGTGCCCAGCATGCTTGATGTGGCGTCAATGGCGCAATTCCTTGAAATGGCTGGAGAAACTGTCCGCACACTGGAAGAGGTCACCGGCCCTATCGACTGGAATTTCCTGAAATTCCTGATCGCCCGCTATGAGCCGACCGATGTGCCCCAATCGCAGATGGCCGGGTTCCTGCGCTCGATCCTGCTGGATCAGGTGCTCAACACGCCGATGCTGAAGTCCACCGCCATCTCGGACGCGGGGATGACCCAGCAAACCATCTATGAGCTCGACCCTTCGCAGGTTGTGCGCAAAACCCTCGACCGCATTCTTGAAAGCGTGAACGGGGTGGCGGACGAGTTCGAGAAGACCATTCAACAGGCCTGGGGCCGCGAGGTTGACTGATGGCACGCCGAAATCTTTTCCAGCCCCCTCCCCCGCCCTCTGACAGCGCTGCCCCGGCAGAGAAGCCGCGCTTTCCCAATACCGGGGCGATGAGTGGTGTGAAATCGACGCTCAAGGATCTGTCCAGCAATGCTGTGCGGGAAATCGCGCCCGATCTGATCGATGATGGCGGGCCGAAAGACCGGCTGTCGATCTCAGATGCCGATGTGGCCGCGCTGGCCGAAAGCATCCGCGCGCATGGCCAGCAGGTGCCGATCATGGTGCGACCCCTGCCCGAGAGGCCGGGGCATTACCGCGTGGTATACGGGCGCAGGCGGCTTCATGCTTTGCGCCTTCTGGGCCAGCCCGCCAAGGCACTGGTGCGGGCGCTTTCTGATCAGGAAGCGGTGCTGGCGCAGGGGCAGGAAAACTCTCAGCGGCTTGATCCCAGCTTCATCGAGAAAGCGCTCTTTGCCCATGAACTGACTGAGGGGGGTTATGAGCCGCCGGTGATCATGGATGCGCTGGCCGTTGACAAGCCGATGCTCTCGCGCATGAACAAGGTTGCGCGGACCATTCCGCCATCGGTGGTGCAGCGCATCGGCCCGGCCCATGGCATCGGGCGCCGCCGGTGGGAGGAGCTTGCGGATACCGCGCGCGCGCATGACATCGACCTTGCGGCGCTTGCCGCGTCGCTGGAATTTGCCGCCTCCATGCCCTCGGACGACCGTTTCGCGCGTGTTGCTGATGCGGTGGCGGCCCGTCTGCGCGAGGCAGCACCGGCCGCCCCCCCTGCCCTCTCGGTCACGCATGCCGACGGCACACCGCTGGCCGAGATCCGTGAAACCGCCCGCGCCCTGACGCTGAAACTGTCGAAATCCGACACGCCGGAGTTTGCCAGCTGGATGCGCGATAATGCCGGGGCAGAGCTGTCGCGCCTCTATGATGCGTGGCGCGCGGCGCACAAGGCCGACTGACCACAACCAACCCAGAACACAGGAGCACGAAAAGCAGCCAGAAAAAGAAAGAGCCCCCCAAGGTCACCCCCGGAGAGCCCAGTCTGTTCTTAGCACTTACAGATTTACCAGCTTCTCCCTTCCAGTCAACACCAACCGATTCGGTTGGCCGGTGAAACGCGTCTTTTTTTCGAAAAGGCGTGGTGAAGGGGCATTTCCCCATCAGGTTGCCGTGAGAAAAGCATGGCATTCATTCAAGCCTCCGCGCCCTTCGGGCAGCGGGAGGGTGTTTCTTTGTCCGCGGACAACACCCCGCCCGAACGTCACATCGTCATCGACCTTCTGCGCAAGGCCGCGCCAAGGCTGGGCCTGAAGCCGCCGGTCGTCGCCACGCTGGAGGCGATGCTGTCGTGCCTCGCGCCAAAACGCAATCACCACACCGTCTTTGCCTCGAACGCCACGCTGGCTTTCCGCCGCAACGGCATCTCGGACCGGACATTGCGGCGCCATGCGGTTCAGTTGCTTGAATGCGGGTTGCTGGCGCGCCACGACAGCCCCAACCGCAAGCGCTACACACGGCGCAACCCGCAGGACGGGCAGGCCCTGCGCTTCGGCTTTGATCTCACGCCGCTCTTTGCCCGGCTGCAGGAACTGGCACAGCTCGCAGCAGCCGCCGCCCAGGAGCAGGAGAAACTCGCCTATCTGCGCTGCAAGCTGCGGGCCGCCGCCCATCAGATGCTGACCGCTGATCCCGACTCGCCCCGCGCGCTGGCGATCGCCACATTACTGCGGCGCAAGCTTTCTCTCACGGAATGCGAAGCCTTGCTGGCCCGCCTCGATACCGTTCAGGCCGAAGCGCCCGCAGACGCACCCCCCCTGCCCCAAGCCGCCGAGACCGTTTCGCAAGTGGCTCAAACGAATGAAATGTCCGCCAGCGACGGCCAGAATGTCCGGCACCATCAGAGGTCAATAAAAGAAAATACTGAAAAGAAAGAAGAAGCACTTACGGTCGCCCAACTGGTGAGCGCCTGCCCGGAGGCAGCCGAGTTCTCGCTTAGAGAAGTCAGATCGGTTGACGATGTGATCGCCCATGCCCGGGTACTCGCACCGATGATCGGCATTGATGCTGCGAATTACCACGCTGCCCAGTCAAATATCGGCCCGATGCGGGCGGCTGTGACGATCTGGGCGATGGTTCAGTTTCATGACCGCATCCGCCGCGCCGGTGCCTATTTCCGTTCTCTCACCAGCGGGCGGAACAGCGAAGGGTTTGACCCATTCCGCCTTGTGCGGCGCCTTGCGATCCAGCGAGAAGGCGGCGGTCGTACCGCTATGGCATAGTCATGGACAGACGAAACAGCAGAATTGTCCGCGGACAATTCTCAGGCGGGCAGTGCCTCAGCCAATCTCCGCGCGCAGCCCGTCCAGAAAAGCGGGCAGGGCGCGGGCGGTGATCTCGGCCTCGCGCACCAGCCAGTCGAAATGCTCGGTAAAGGCGGCAATCCGTGTCCGGTCGCGGAACGCCAGATAGTGCCGACCCAGATAAAGCGTGGCAATCAGCGGGCCAAAGATGGTCACGGGTGATGAGAAAACCCGGCGGGCATCGAACAGATAGATGCGCAGGCGCGGGTACAGCTGCTCGCTCAACGTGGCAAGATGCTCCAACTGCGCCATCCGTATTGCAACAGGTAAGCCCTTATAATAGCCCTCACCCCGCGCAAAGCTTTCCACCTCATGCCGGGCAATCGCCATCTCATAATCCCCGGCGGATTCCCTGATCCAGCGCAGCCAGTCCTCGGACGCGCCGATTGCCTGTTCGGTGGTCCGTTGCAGGGCGTCAGCATATTCCCATTCCAGCATCGCGCGGATCTTGAACATGTCGGGCAGGGTGGCCGGGACATGCCTGATCTTGTAACCTGCCGCCTCCCGGTGCCAGGCAAGGATCTGTTCATCCACCAGCGCGCGCGGTGCCTCGGTGATGGACATGGTCGCGGCCAGCAGATCGGCGGCGCGTTCCGGGCGATCAGAGAGGCCCAGCAGCCAATCCGCGCTGACCCCCAGCGCCACCGCGCATTCCCCGACCACCTGCGCATTCGGCAGCCGGGTAAGCCCCGGCGCCAGCAATTGCGAAACGGTTGAACGATCCACCCCCACCTGACGGGCGAGCACAGACTGGTTCACCCCGGCGTCATCCATCGCCAGAGCCAGCCGCTTGCGGAAAAGGCTGGCGCGGTCGCGTTTGTCGTATTTTATCATAGACGATGCTTTCACAAAACATTGGTTCAGAAAAGTTGCGCACTCACTGAATACACAACAATCAGCGCGCGCGCTACACCTTGTCCCCAACCCGACGGAGGACAGATGGAAACCCGCAGCCGCACCCTGACCAAAGCGCTGATCTGGCAGCTTCTGGGGCTGGCAGTCATGCTCGCTGTCGGATGGGCGTTGACCGGGTCGTTTGCTACGGGCGGCGGCATCGCGCTGATCAATGCCGGAACCGGCTTTGCAACCTACTTCCTTTATGAGCGAGTGTGGGCGCGTATTGGCTGGGGCAGGGCGGTCTGATCCGCCGCTATTGACCCTTGCAGGCATATCGGCAAGATTGCGCGAAACCAAAGGGATGGGGGCATCATGGCGCTTCTGGAGCGTGCGTTTGATCTGGCGCGCGGGCGCGGGGCGCGGGTTGTCCTGCCTGAGATGGATGATCCCCGCGTAGCCGAAGCCGCAGCGCGCCTGCACCGTGAGGGGCTGGCCGAACCCGTTCCCCTCAGTGCTGCCGGTCCCGCCGAAAACTATGTCGGACATCTGCTGCGCGCCCGCCCCGGGCTGAAACCGGCGCTTGCGCTCAGGATGCTGGAAAAGCCCCTGATCCGCGCGGCTGCCATGGTTGCGGCGGGTGAGGCCGATGTGATGGTCGCAGGCGCCGTGGCACCCACGCGGCGGGTGATTGAGGCGGCGCAACTGACCGTGGGCATGGCGCCCGGTGTCACCACCCCCTCAAGCTTTTTTGTGATGCTCATGCCCGATGGCCGTGAGCTGATCTTTGCCGATTGTGGCCTGATCGTTGCCCCGGATGCCGCGCAACTGGCGGATATCGCGCGCGCCTCGGCCCGTTCGGCGCTCAGCCTGACCGGGCGCGCGGAGCTGGCGCTGCTGTCCTTCTCCACCGGCGCGTCCGGCGCCGGGCCTTCGGTTGATCTGGTGCGCGCGGCGACCGGGGTTTTGCGCGCTGAGGGGCTTTCGGTTCAGGGTCCGGTGCAGGGTGATGCCGCGCTCAACCCATTGATCGCCGCGCGCAAGGGCTGTGAAAGGGGCGGGCATGCGAATGTGCTGATCTTCCCGTCACTGGACGCGGGCAATATCGCCTACAAGCTGATGCAGGAACTGGCCGGGGCGCAGGCGCTGGGGCCGATCCTGCAGGGATTCGCCCGGCCCATAAGCGATCTCAGCCGCGGGGCGAGCGTGGCCGATATCGTGGCCGTCACCGCCGTGACGCTGGCGCTGGCGTCAGGCAATCCGGATCAGCCGCCGGGCTGACGAAATGCCTGCGAGGGCGGCTGCGTATCAGCGGGGCAGGGCGAAGAAATCCACCAGCACCAGCGTCAGCGCGGGAAAGGCGATCACCAGCGCCAGCCGCACCAGATCAGCCGCCAGAAACGGCATCACGCCCGCATAGATCGTCCGCAGGGTTGTCTTGGGCAGCATCGCCTTCATGACGAAGACATTCATCCCCACGGGCGGTGTCACCATACCGATCTCGATCACCATAACGGTCAGGATGCCCCACCAGATGGGGTCAAACCCGTAACCGACGATCAGTGGGAAGACGAAGGGAATGGTGATGACCATGGACGAGATGGTGTCAAAGATCGACCCCAGCACGATGTACATCAGCATCAGAAGCACCACGACCCAGATACCCGGAAGGCCGGTATCACGGATGCCGTTGACGATGATCTCCGGCAGGCCTGACAGCGTCACGGCATAGGTGAAGATCGAGGCGCCGATAATCATCAGATAGATCATCGAGGTGGTGGCCGCCGTATCGCGCAGCGCCAGCCAGAAGGTTTTCAGCGTCAGCCGTCCGCGCAGGAGCGCGATCGCAAAGGCCATCACCGCACCCACCGCCGCCGATTCATTGACCGAGAAGATGCCGGCATAGATGCCGCCCGTGACCGTGATCATCAGCACGATCGCCGCCCAGCCATTGGCCAGCGCGCGGCCCACTTCGGCCCAGGGCAGCTCTTCGCCCGGCGGCCCCAGTTCGGGGTTGCGGCGCACCAGAAGCCAGATGGTGAGGACGTAAAGCGCTACCGCCATCAGCCCGGGGATCAGCGCCGCCACGAACAGGGTTTTCACGAATTGCTCGGTCAGCACGCCGTAGAGCACCAGAATGATTGACGGTGGGATCAGCATACCCAGCGTCCCGCCCGCGGCGATGGAGCCGGTTGACAGGCGCTCGGAATAGTTGCGCTTGTTCATCTCCGGCATGGCCACGCGGGTCATCGTGGTTGCCGTCGCGATGGAGGAGCCGCAGACCGCACCAAAGCCAGCACAACCTCCGATTGTAGCCAGCGCCAGTCCGCCGCGCATATGCCCCACCAGCGCATAGGCGATGCGATAGAGGTCAGAGGATAACCCGCCAACCGTGGCAAACGCCCCCATCAACAGGAACAGTGGCACCACCGCCAGCTCCATCGAGGCCACCTTGCCCACGGTTTCGGTGCCAAAGAGGGTCAGTGCCGGGCCGAAACTGCCCCGGATCAGGCCAAAGGTCAGCACCCCCGCCAGCCCCATCGCCACGCCGATGGGCACATGCAGAAAAATCATGGCCAGCATCAGCACCATGCCGAGCAGCCCGATGACATAGGGTTCCATGAATCATTCCTCGATCTGGCTGGGCGGCTGGCCAAGGGCTTCGGCGACAATGACGAAAAGCTGCGCCGGGATGCAGGCCCAGAAGCAGGCGCTGGCCGCCCACCACCAGGGCGCAATGGGGGCGTTCAGCACCATCGTGTATTCGGCGCTGGCGGTGACCCGCTGGGCATAGAGCGTGACGTAATACGCGATGAAGGCGAACATCAGGAGGGTCAGAAGCGCGCCCATCACCTCAAGCGCGCGGTTGGCCAGCGGCGGCAGAAGACTGCCCAGCAGCGAGACCTTGATCTGTCGGCGCTCCAGCAGCCCGGCGGGGAAACAGGCGGCAATGACGATGATGGTCAGAAGCCGCGCAATGTCATTTGCGCCCCTGATCGGACGGCCCTGAATTTCACGCACGATGATATCGGCGACCGACAGCAGGGCGACCATCAGCAGGAAGAAAACTCCCAGCACGGCCGCTGCCCGGGTAACGAGAAGCATGTAATGTTCAACGCGTGCCACTGTGCTGCGCTCCTTGAAGTCCGGGCTGTGGGTGGCGGGGCAGGGGGGCCGGAAGGCTCCGACCCCCGCAGGCTCAGCGGCTGCGGATATCGTCGAGCTTGGCCATATACGCCTCAATCAGGCCGGGCGAGGCCGCACCGGCGACCTGGTCGATCACCGGCTGCACGGCAGCCGCGATGCGGGCGCGGTCATCGTCACTGGGGTAGGTGAGGGTGCGCGCGCTGTCTGCTTCCCATTCCGCAAGGTTGCGTTCAATCGCCGGCCCATAGCTTTCGATCTGGCGCGCCACGATGAAATCACCGCTTTGTGCAAGCAGGTCTTTGACACGCTCGGGCAGCCCCTCATAGGTGGCGCGGTTCATCACGATGGCAAAGACCAGCACACCCAGATTGGCGTCATAGTGATGTTGCGTGACATCCGTCACCCGGAAGGTGCGTGCGACAGAGGCATCGGTCATCGCCCCGTCGATCAGCCCGCGGTCGATGTTTTCGGCCATCTCACCCGCGCCCAGGTTTTGCGGCACGCCGCCAAGCGCTTCGACAACGGCGGTCTGGATCTGGCCCGCAACGCGCAGTCGCTGCCCCGCGATATCGTCGAACGAGGCGACGGGGTTGCGCGAATGGATCATGTAGCTGCCAGAGGAATACATGGCGACGACATGGAAGTCCTCATAGCCGCGCAGCAGCCCCTCGCGCTGCATTTCCTGCGCGGCCAACGAGCCTTCGCGCGTGTCATTGGCAAAGCCCGGCAGCTCAAAGATATCGTAATCAGGGTAAACGCCCGGCGTGTAGGAGGGCACGGTCAGGGTGATATCAGCCACCCCGTCGCGCACCATCTCGGCCTGTGCCAACGGGTTGCGGCCCAGGGTGCCACCCGCATACAGGCGGATGGAGACACCGTCTGCGGCGGCCTCCTCGTTGAACCACTCCACCCAGGGCTCATAAATCGCCTGAACGGTAGGTGACGCTGCGGGAATGAACACCGCAAAGGCCAGTTCGCGCGCTTGCGCGGCCCCGGCAGATATTCCAAAGGCAAGAGCGGCAACAAGGCCGGTGAAGGTGTGTTTCAGCATGGTTTCCTCCCTGATTTTCAAGTGCCTGACAGCTCTGATCACAATCCCGCGCCCCTCCCCGGGCGCGGGTTATGCCGCCCGCCCCACGACGAAGCTGGCAATGGTGGTGGTAGAGCCGCCGATGTTGAGCAGCCCGACGCGGCGCGCGCCTTCGACCTGACAGGCCTCGGCCTTGCCGGTGACCTGGCGGTATCCGTCCAGCATCATCCGCACCCCGGTCGCACCCACCGGATGCCCCAGTCCGATCAGCCCGCCCGAAGGGTTGACCGGCAACCGCCCGCCCGCTGTAATGGTGCCGTCCTCAACCGCTTTCCAGCTTTCTCCGGGGTGCGTCAGGCCGAAGCTGTCGATCGCGGCGTATTCGGTCATGGCGAAACAGTCATGCGTTTCAATGGCGTCCAGCTGGAAAGGGCTGTCGATACCGGCGCGCGCAAAGGCCTCGCGGATCGTCTGGTGCACCTGCGGCAGCACGAAGCGTGAGTTGCGGCTCTCTTCCAGCTTTTCGCGCAGCATCATCGGCGCGGTGCGGTGGCCCCAGCCCTCGATCTGCGCAAGGTCGGACAGCTTCAGGCCGCGTTCCTTCACATAGGCCTCCGCGAACCGGCGCGAGGCCAGAAACACCACCGCCGCGCCGTCGGTGACCTGCCCGCAATCATTGCGCCGCACACGGCCCTCGATCACCGGGTTCGCCTCGTCATCCTCGGTGAACGAACGTTCGTTGAACTGCCATTTCCGGCTTTGGGCATAGGGGTTGCGGCGACCGTTTTCATAGTTGATGCGCGCGATCTCTCCCAGATGGGCATAATCGACCTGCCCGTATTTCTCGGAATAGGCGGTGATCAGGTCATTGAACGCGGCGGGCCACAGATAGGTGGCATCCTGCCATTCGCGCCCCGCCCATGCGGCGGCGCCCAGATATTCGGCGGCGCGCTGGCCCGGCACGTTGCGCATGTATTCCACACCCAGCGCACAGACCAGATCATAGCGCCCGGCTTCGATATCGGCGCTCGCCGCAAGCACGGCCATGGAGCCAGAGGCACAGGCGGCCTCATGCCTTGACGTGGGCACGCCCGAGAGATCAGGGTGCAACGAGGCCACGATGCCGCCCAGTTGCCCCTGCCCGCAAAACAGCTCTGCCGTGAAATTGCCGACATGGACGCTCTGAATGTCGCGGTGCTCCAGCTTTGCGGCCTGAAGCCCCGCCTCCAGCGCTTCGGCCATCATGGCGTCAATGCCCAGCTCTTCGCGGTGCCAGTTGCGGGCAAAATCGGTCTGGGCGCCGCCAAGGATGTAGACAGGTTCAGGCATGTTCGGCTCCGTGTGCAAGGGCAGCGCGCGTTGGGGCGGTCTCATCGGCCAGCCGCCGGGCCAGCGCCTTGCGGTCCAGTTTGGCAAGCGGGGTGCGGGGCAGAGCGTCGCACAGGATAAGCCGTTCAGGCCATTTGAACTTGGCCAGACCATGCGTATCGCAGAAAGCCTGAACATCGGTCAGAGTCAGCCGCGCGCCCGGTTCCAGCACGGCAAACAGGCAGACCTTCTCGCCCATCTTCGGGTCAGGGCAGGGGGCCACTGCAAGCTCGCGCACGCCGGGCAGGGGGGCCAGAAAGCCATCCAGCTCTACCGGCGATATTTTCATGCCGCCGCGCACGATCAGTTCACGCGCGCGGGCGTGGAAGCGGATAAACTCCCCACAGTCAGAAATCTGGAACAGATCGGCTGTGGCAAAGAACCCGTCGCTGTCAAACTTTGCGCGGTCATAGCCCGTGCGCGCGTAATAGCCGGGCAGCAGCGCCGGGCCACGGATATACATTTCGCCCATTTCGCCCGCCTCGCTGACCACCTTGCCCGAGGCCGGATCAACCAGTTTGAACGTGCCGCCATTGGCGGTGCGCAGGCCGGCGCCCCCGGCCCAGTGCTCATCACCGTCACGCGGGAAAAACCGCGCACGGCGGCGCGGATCGGGCACGCGCTCTGGCCCTGAGCAGAGCTGCGCGCCCTCGTTCGAGCCGAAGAAGTTGAGCACGGGAACCCCGAAACTGTCCTGAAAGAAGGCGAAAACCTCAGGGTCCGGCGGGGCAGAGCCGGTGCCGATGGCGCGCAGCCGGTGCAGCGCGGGTTGCAGTTCCGGGTCACCTGCCTTGTCGCGCAGATAGATCAGCAGGGTGGGCGCCACCATCGTATAGGCGATATCCTCGTCGATAAGCTGACGCAGGAATGTGCCGATATCGAACGGGTGATGCAGGAACAGCGCGCCCGCCGTGCGCATCCAGCACATCATCAGCCCGCCGATGGCCGCCGCGTTCACAAAGGGGAACGGCGCAAGGATATTCGCGCCGTCCGGCAGGCCCAGGATGCGCCATGCCCCCAGCGAGCTGGCCATCAAGTTGTTATGTGTCTTGGGCACAGCCTTTGGCACGCCCTCGGTGCCCGATGTCCAGAAAACCGCGAAGAGCGCGTCTGCCGACACATCCACCGGCGCAGCACTGGCTGCGGGCGTCAGCGTATCAATACGGATGACGCCCTCGGGCAGGCCGCTGCCCAGCCCCAGCCGCAGGCAGTGCGCGGGAAGGGCGTCCAGGCGCTCGGCATAAAAGGGCTGGCCGCGCAGGGTTCCGATCGACAGATAGGCGTCAAAATCAGCCACCTGCGCCAGCCCGCGCAACTCCGCTGCGCGGTAGGCCATGGAAACCGGGCTGAGCACCGCACCGATCCGGGCAATCGCCAGATAAATCAGGATCATCTCGGCGATATTGGGCAGTTGCGTGGCGATGAGTGATCCCTTGCCCAGCCCCCGCGCCCGCAGGATGGCGGCATAGCGCGACACCTCCCGCGCCATCTGCGCATAGGTCAGGCGAAGGGGCGGCCCCTCATACAACTCGCTCCGGTTGGGCGCGTCAATCAGGCCCAGCCGGTCAGGCACCCGGGCGCAGGTATCCGCGAACATCTGCGGCAGCGACAGATCGCCCCAATACCCTTCCTCGCGGAACCGGCTGGCCTGATCGGAGGGAAAGGGGATCATGCGCAAAGCCCCGCTGTGCGGCGGCGCGCGCCCTCATATTCGCGCGCCAGACGCTCGATGATATCGGCGGCGGGCTCCACCCGCTCGATGCGGCCCAGCCCCTGCCCGGCACCCCATACCCCTGTCCAGGGCTTCACGGTTTCGTTCTGCCGCCCGGTGAAGTTGAGCTTCGCAACCTTGAATTCAATCGCCTCCGGGTCAAGCCCCATGCGCAGCATCGAGGGCACCAGCATGCTGGCCCGCGCCCCGGTAAAGGCGCGCGTCACCATCAGGTCGCGCGGGGTGCAGTCGATCAGCATCTGGCGGTATTCATCGCTGGCAAGGCTCTCGAAAGCCGGAATGAAGGCGGTGCCGACATAGGCATAATCCGCCCCCAGAACCTGCGCGGCCAGAACGGCCTCGCCGGTATTGATGGCCCCGGCCAGCGCAATGTGGCCATCAAAGAAGCGCCGCACCCGCTCAACAAACACCAGCGGGCTCAGCTCCCCCGTATGGCCCCCAGCGCCGGAGCAGACCAGCACCAACCCGTCCGCGCCTGCGTCAACCGCCTTGCGCGCCAGATCTTCCGAGATGACATCGGCAAAGACCAGCCCGCCATAGCCATGAACCGTGGGAATGACGGGCTTCGGGCTGCCAAGCGCGGTGATGACGATGGGCGGGCGGTGTTCGGCGACCTGCTCAAGATCGGCGGGCAGGCGCGGGCTGGTGGAATGGGTGACAAGGTTCAGCGCCCAAGGGGCGGTGGGCCAGTTCGTGTCTGCGGGTGCGGCCAGTGCCTCGTTGATCTGACGCATCCAGCCACCCAGCTCGGCACTGGTGCGCAGGTTCGGCGCGGGAAAACTGCCGACGATCCCGGCGCGGCAGCTTGCGATCACCAGTTCGGGTGACGAGACCAGAAACATCGGCGCGGCAAAGGCCGGCAGGCGCAACTGGCGCAGGCGTTCGGTGGTGGTCAAACGGGCAGCGGTGGTCATTCGGGCAGGCTTTCGCTTGTGGGCAGATCGGTGAGGAAGCGGGCGACAAGCGCGGCCACCTGTTGCGGCGCCTCCAGAAGCGGCAGATGGCCAACGCCCTCAAGGATAACCTGCGCCCCCTGCGGCACCATGCGCGCCAGTTCCGCGCCTGCGGCAGGCGAGGTTATGACATCCTCGCTGCCGGTGATGACCAGCACGGGGCAGTGGATGGCGCCAAGCGCGTCGCTTTGGTCCGGGCGGCTGGCAAGCGCGCTCTGATGGCGGGCGAAAACCTCGATCCCGGTTGCGATGGCCATGTCAGCGATCTTGCCGCGCAGGGCCGGGTTGTCACGCTGCGCCGTCCCCAGCATCAGATCGCTCAGCCCCTCGGCCAGCACCTGCATGCCGTGTTTGCGGGCGCGGTTGACGGTTTTCTTCCGGTTTTCCGCAGCCTCGGGCGTGTCGGCGCGGGCATTGGTGCCAATCAGAACCAGCCCCTTCACCGCCTCAGGCCGCAGGCGCTGCACCATGAGCGCCAGATAGCTGCCCATCGACATGCCGATCAGCACGCAGGCGGGCGGGATTTCTTCGGCGATCCGGGCGGCGAGGGTGTTGAACGCATCCGAATCAGACAGCTCGTTGATCTGAAGGGGGGTGTCGGCGGGCAGGGCGGCCGCAAGGCCATCAAAAATGGCGCCCGTGCACAGCAGGCCGGGTATGCAGGCGATCGTATGCATGGCTCCTCCCTCGTTAAGAATACTGCTAGACCAAAATCTCTACTCCATCAAG
Organism: Pararhodobacter sp.; assembly: GCF_036802785.1. GTDB lineage: Bacteria > Pseudomonadota > Alphaproteobacteria > Rhodobacterales > Rhodobacteraceae > Pararhodobacter. The sequence continues at coordinate 195,563 of NZ_DAIRVN010000001.1, read as the reverse complement.
CGAAATTGTGCTTTTCAAAACCAAGTTTTGTCTGGCGGAATGACGAGCCGCCGGATTTCCTTGATTTCGCGGGGTTTTCCGTCTGGCCAAAGGCATCGACGGCGGATTTCGGTCTCAATACGAATAATTTCTTGACAGAGGCCGCCCATAGCCCGGATAAATGGTCTAGATAAATATTGATTCCGCCGGAGGCCATTCGATGTCCCATGACACGCCGCTTGCCGTTACCGCCGCGAATGTCCGTCAGTTCGCGCCCGACGGTACACCCCCGCCCGATGCTCCGGACTGGATCTGGCGCTATGACCACCCCTATCTGCACGGCGCCTTCGCCCCCACGAATGTGGAATATGAGGCCGAGGATCTGGAGGTTGAGGGCGAAATCCCCGCCGATCTGTGCGGCGCCTATGTGATGAACGGGCCGTCGCAGCGGTTCGAGCCGGTGAACAGCAAGTATCACTACTATGACGGCGATGCGATGCTGCGGGCGATCTACTTTCGCGGCGGCAAGGCGTGGTTCAAGCAGAAATGGCTGCGCAACGGGGCGTTCCTTGTCGAAGACAAGGCCGGCAAGGCCATCTGGCCGGGGCTGGCCGGGCCCTATGATTTCCGCCTGCCCGGCTCGCCGATCAAGGATGTCTCCAACACCGATGTGATCTTTCACAACGGCAGTCTTCTGTCACTGTGGTACATGGCCGGTGACCCCTACAAGGTTGACCCGCTGACGCTGGAAACCACGGGCCGCGAAACGCTGGGCGGCAAGCTGCACCATTCAGTTTCTGCCCATTCCAAGACCGACCCCTGGACCGGCGATCTGTTCTTCTTCAACTATCAGGACGAACCGCCGTATATGAGCTATGGCATGGCCGGTGCCGATGGTGCGCTGAAGTTCGATATTGAGATTGACCTGCAAGGCCCGCGTTCACCCCATGACATGGGCCTGACCGAGAATTACGCCATCCTGCATGACCTGCCGTTCTATCATGACGTGGATATCCTGAAAAAACACGGCCGCCGGGTGATGGACTTTCACCGCGACCAGCCCGCGCGCTTTGGCCTGATTGATCGCTTCGGGCGCTCGGACAAGGTGCAATGGTTTGAATGCGAACCCTGCTATATCCTGCATATCTCGAACGCCTGGGAAGAGGGCGAGTGGGTGCATATGCTGGGCTGCCGTCAGGAAGACCCGATGCCGGTGAAGGATGCGCGCGATCAGCATCTGGCCTCGATGATGGCCTACCGCCGCCGCAGCCATGTCATGTATCGCTGGTCATTCAACACGCGCACGGGTGCTGTCAGCGAGGGGATGCTGGATGATGCGAACACCGAGTTTCCCACCGTCAACACCAATTACATGGGCCGCAAATCGCGCTATTCGTTCAACCAGATCATCCCGGTTGCGCAGGAAGGCTCGCTTGAGGGGCGCTGTCAGACCTTCAACGGGCTGCTGCGCTACGATCTGCAGACCGGCAGCACCCAGCGCTACGACTATGGCGAAGGGGTCTATGGCTCGGAGGCGCCGGTCGCGCCCTCGGCCAGCGCCGACCCGGCCACGGGCGAGGGCAAGGCCTATCCGGTGATGTTTGTCACGGACAGCAATGACTGGTCCTCGGCCTGCCTGATCTTTGACGCCGAAGACATCACCAAACCCATCGCCAAGGTAAAGATCCCGCGGCGCATCAGCATCGGGTTTCACACCACCTGGATTGACGGCAAGCAGATCTGGCCTGCGTGACAGGAAGGCACGGCACAGCAAGGTGCGGCGGTTGATTTCTGCCGCACCGCATGCATTGTGCCAGGGCAAAGGAATGCGCCGTGCCCCCTAAGGACCTATCGCCCAGTCAGGCCCCCGCCACCGCGCTCAGGCGCGCGCTCAATGTGCTGGGCGATCCATGGACCATGCTGATCCTGAAAGAGGCGTTCAACGGCACCCGCCGTTTCAGCGCCTTTCAGCGGGCGCTGAACATCCCACGGCAGACCCTGTCGCTGCGACTGACGCATCTGTGCCGCGAGGCGATGATGTATCGCCGCCCCGTCAGCCCCGGCCATGCCACGCTTGAATACGCGCCCACCGCCAAGGCCTTTGACCTGCAGGAGGCGATGTATTCGGTCTGGCTGTGGCATCAGGCCAATCCGGGCGATGGAGACGTGCTGCCCTTCGACATGGTCCATACCACTTGCGGCAAGGTGCTGTCCGCCACCTTTCGCTGCACGCATTGCAAGGGCGTCATCAACAGCGCCAGCGTGACAGTTGTACCCACCGATCCGCCGCAGTTCGACCCGGAGCCTCGCGCGCGGCTGTCACGGCGCAATGATGCTGCAATTACTGCGGCAGGCGATGGCGAAGGGCTGGTGGCGGCCTCGCTGGTGGGCGATATTCCGTGCAACGAAATTCTGTGGCGGCTGTTTCAGGGCCCGGCACATATTCAGGCTCTGGCGCAGGATCTGGCGCTCGGTGCCTCGGTCGTGCGCGGGCGGCTTGAGAAGCTGCGCCTGCTGGGGCTGGTCCATGAACGGCAGGAGGGGCGGCGACTGGTCTATTCCACCCTGCCGCGTGCCGAGCCGTTCTACCCGCTTCTGGTCAGTATCAGCGCATGGGGGGACAGGTGGTGCAACGCGGGCCAACCCCCGCCCGAGATGCTGGTGCATGAATGCGGCGCTCTGGTGCGCGGTCGGTTCGCCTGCGATCATTGCGGCGGCTGGGTGGGGCGCGAGAACATCACCATCCACCCGCGCGGCTCTGCTGGCGAAGGGCGGTTGCAGTAGGGTGGCGCGCTGGGTATTCTGGCAAGCGAAACGTCGTTCCGAAACCACAGCAAGGAGCTGCCCTCTGACTTGCCTCCAGCCCTTCCGCCCCTCACCGCCCGAGCGTCTCCATGGCTGACCCCGCGCTGCCCGAGGGTGACGGCGATGAAAGCGACCCCAAGTTCGTCACCGCATTGGCGCGCGGGCTCAGCCTGCTGCGCTGTTTCCGCCGCAACGAGGTCTATCTCACCAACCAGACCTTTGCCGCCCGCACCGGCCTGCCCAAGCCCACCGTCACCCGCCTGACCTATACGCTGTGCAAGCTGGGCTACCTGGTGCAGGACGCGCCGGGCGGTGACTACCGGCTGGGCGGCGGGGTGATGACGCTGGGGTACGGCGCGCTGGCCGCCATGCCGCTGCGCGAGCGTGCCCAGATCGAACTGGCCGCGCTGTGCGAGGGTGACAACCCCAATGTCGCCGCCGCGCTGGGGGAACGGTACGGGCTGTCGATGGTCTATCTGGTGACGCATCGCGCTCCGCAGTCAGTGGCGATGACCTTCCATCTGGGCGCGCAGGTGCCGCTGTTTCATTCCTCGATCGGGCGGGCGCTGCTGATGGGCCTGCCCGCTGCCGCACAGGACAGCCTGCTGGATGAAGCCTGCCGCCTTGCAGACGATCCGGCTGCCCGCGCGCGGCTTGCGCTGGGTCTGGAGCGCGCCAGAGCAGATTTCGCGGCCTATGGGTACTGCACGTCGTTTGGCGAATGGCGGCAGGAAATCAATGGCATTGCCGCCCCCGTGGTGCCGGTGCAGGGCGGCAGTGTTCATGCCGTCAATGTCGGCGGTTTCGCCTTTCTCAATCCGCAGGAGCAGTTGATGGAAACCTATGCCCCCCGCCTTTTGCGTGCGGCGCAAAGCCTTGCCTTGCGGCCCGAAGACAATGTCTGATCGCGCCATGCCCACAGAGGCCGGTCAAGGCCTGCTGCCGCATTATCCGTTTCAGCAGCTGATCGGCTTCCGCAAACTGGAAATGACACTGGGTTACGCACGTTTCGCGCTCGAAATGCGCGATGATCTGCTCAATCTGGTGGGGATTCCGCATGGCGGGGTGCATGCGCTGCTGCTCGATGCGGCGCTGGGGTCGGCGGGTTGCTTCGTGGCAGAGGGTGCACCCTCGCGCCGGGCGGTGACGCTGAACCTGAATGTCAGCTACCTTGCCGTGCCCAGGGGCGCGATGCTGATCGCCGAGGGGCGGCGGGTCGGCGGGGGGCGCAAGGTTTTCTTTTCCGAAGGCGTGGTGCGGGATGATACCGGGCTGGATCTGGCCCGCGCCTCGGGCACCTTCCGCTATATCGACTGACGGCCGGGCCTGACTCCACGGCTGCCCCTTCATCTTGCCAAAAATACGCCGGGGGGTGAATTGGCCGCAAGGCCAAGAGGGGGGCAGGGCCCCCCTTGCACCCGTGGGCCGGTCACGCGGCAGGAAGCGTATCGCCGTGCCGGGCCAGCAGTTCGTGCTTGCGCACCTTTCCGGCGGCGGTCATCGGCAAGTCTGCGACGATCAGCACATGCCGGGGAACCTTGTAACCCGCCAGCCGCGCACGCGCCCAGTCGCGCAGCGCCTCGGGCGTCACGCTGCCATCGGTGATGGCGAAAGCGATAACCTCTTCGTTGCCGGGTACCGGCCGCCCCGTCACCGCCACCTGAAGCACGCCCGGGCAGCCGGAAAGTGCGGCCTCCACCTCGGGCGGGTAGATGTTGAAGCCGGAACGGATGATCAGTTCCTTGTTGCGGCCCACGATATGCAGTGCGCCGTCCCCGTCCTGTCGCGCCAGATCGCCGGTCCGCAGGAAGCCTTCGGCACTGATGGCCTGTGCGGTGGCCTCAGGGTTGCGATAATAGCCCTTCATCACATTCGGCCCGCGCACCAGCAACTCGCCCACCCCGTCGGCCGCGGGATTGTCGATGCGGATGGTGCAGTCAGGATAGACATGGCCGACCGAGCTGTCGCTGCGCGCCGGGCCCAGCGAGGTAGAGGAGATGCCCGGCCCGGCCTCGGTCAAGCCGTAGCCATTGTTCAGGATCAGCCCGAACCGCGCCTCGATCCGCGCTTTCCATCCCGGATCAAGCGGTGCGCCGCCGGTGCCGATCAGCCGCAGGCGGGGGGCGGTCAGGGCCGTGCCGGTCGTATCGAGGTGGCGCAGAAGCTGGTCATACATGGCGGGCACGGCGGGCATGATGCTGGCGCCTCCGGCAAGCGCATCCAGCACCGCCTGCGGCGAGAAACGCGGCAAAAGCCGCATGGTGGCACCCGCCCGCAGGGCTGCCAGAATGGCGGTGGACAGGGCCATCACATGGGTGCCCGGCAGCACCACCAGTATCTCGTCCTCCGGCACCATGGCGCGCATCCGCGCCGCCATCATCGCGTTGAAATCGAGGTTGGCATGGGTCAGCATCACGCCCTTGGGCTGCCCGGTGGTGCCCGAGGTATAGAGCATGACCGCCACCTGAGTTTGCGGTGTCTGGTCCTCCGGCTCGGCCACTGCCCCGGGGTAGGTGGTCATTACCAGCGGCCAGCCTGCGATCTGCCCGCGACAGGTGGCGCCGATTGCATCGGCATGGGCTTTGGCCGCGTCAGAGGCATGCGTGGTAAAAGCGCAGGCGCGTGGGGTGGCATGCGCGGTGATCTGCGCCAGTTCATCGGCGCTGACCCGGGCATTCAAGGGGACACACCAGGCGCGCAGCCGCGTTGTGGCCAGCAAAAGGGTAACGAACAGGGCGCAGTTCTCCGCCACCACCAGCACCCGGTCTCCCGGCCTGACACCGTGTCCGTGCAGCATGTCCGTTGCCTGCTGGACCGCCGCTTCCAGTGCCCCGAAGCTGAGGCGCGCGCCGTCATGGTCGATGATGGCGCAGCGCTCCCGGTCATGCCCCGATGCAATCCGGTCTATCCACATGCCGCCCCCTCCCCGCGGTTGCCGCTCATGCGGGATTAGACGAACGCTGCGGAAGCGTCAACAATTGCGAAACCTAATTTCGTTTGACGGAAGAAGGAGGTCAGGCGGCGCGGGTTGACATGGGATGGTGCCGCACCTATCTCAAAAATATAGTATGACTATGATACAAAGATTCGCATGACCCCGCCGCCGAACACCCCCGCCCGGATTTCCGCTGACATCCCTTCGGACCCTGCCGATTCCCCGGCTTTTCTGATGCATGACCTGTCCCGCCTGCTGCGCACCGAGTTCGAGCGCCGCATCGCCGGTTCGGGGCTGGGCATCACCCCGGTTGAGGGGCGCATCCTGATCACCCTCGCCCTTGCCGGGCCGCTGCGCCAGCATCATCTGGCCGAGCGGCTGGTGGTGGCAAGGATGACCCTGACCGGCGTTCTGGCCCGGCTGGAGGGGGCGGGGCTGGTCGCGCGCTGCCCAGACCCCGAAGACGGGCGCGCGCGCATCGTCGCGCTGACCCCGCAGGCAGAGGCACTGGTGCCGCGCATCCGCGCTATCGGGCGCGAAATGCGCACGGTGGCGCGGGGCGATATTGATGAACCGGCGTGGGAAGCCTTCCTCGCCATGGCCCGGCAGGCCCGCAAGAACCTGCAGGCGCAAGGAAAAGCCGGAGCGCGCCCATGACCACCCTGTCCCCCCTTATGAGCGAGCGCCGTGTCGGCCTGCTGGGTGCGCTTATGGTTGCCACGGGCCCGGTGGCAATGGCGCTCTACACCCCGTCGATGCCCAGCATCGTCATTGAGATGGGCACCACCGAGGGCATGGTGCAGATGACGCTGGCGGTGTTCTTCGGCGGCTTCGCCCTTGCCCAGCTTGTGGCCGGGCCGCTGTCGGATGCGCTGGGGCGCAAGCCGGTGGTGCTGGGCTTCATGCTCCTGTTCCTTGCGGGCAGTCTGGCCTCGATGCTGGCAAGCAGTATCGAGGCCCTGCTAGTGGGACGCCTGTTGCAGGGGATCGGTGCGGCGGTTGGCATCACCACCTCACGCGCGCTGATCCGCGATCTGTTCCGCGGCCAGCAGGCGGCGCGGATCATGAACATGGTCGGCATCATTCTGGCCGTGGCGCCCGTCATCTCGCCCACGCTGGGCGGCCTGCTGCTTGAGTTCGGAAACTGGCGCTGGATTTTTGTGCTGATGGTGATCTATGCGCTGGCGGTGCTGGTCATCGTCTGGCTGACGATGCGCGAGACGGTGGCGCGCAACCCCTCGCTGCTGGCACCGCTGGTCCTGTGGCGCAACTACTGCACACTGGCGATGAATCCGCACTTCATGCTGGCCAGCGGCGTTGTGGTCGGCGCGATCGGCGCGCTTTATGCGCAGGCGACGATTCTGCCCTTCATCCTGATGGAAAGGGTGGGGCTCAGCCCGGTTGAATACGGTCTGGGGATGCTGCTGCAATCCGGCAGTTTCATGGGCGGTGCGCTGGCGATGCGCGTGCTGATGAGCCGGGTCAGCGCCAACCGGCTGGCCGCCGTTGGGGTTGTCATGATCGTTCTGGGCAGTCTGGGCGCGCTCCGGCTGCTCTGGGCTGCGCCTGATTATCTGGGTGTGATGCTGCCCACGGCGGTCTATGCGGCGGGGATTGCCTTTGTGATGCCGGCCATGTCGATGGCGGCGCTGGTGCCGTTTCCGAAGATCGCAGGCAGCGCCTCGGCGTTGCAGGGCTTCCTGCAGATGGGGGCAGGGCTGGCTGTCGGGCTGGCGGCTGCGTTCCTGGGCGATGCACTGCTGGCGATGGCGCTGTTCATCCCGGCACTTGGCCTGCTGTCAGCCCTGAGCTTTCTCGCCCACCGCCGCCTGCCGGTTCTGTCTGACGCCGAGCCCCGGCGCGATGTAATTGCCGCCGCACCGCCGGGCCGCAGCCTCATGCCCGATGAGGAAGGCGAGGGGCGCTGAAGCGCCGCCTCAGGCCGCGCGCCGCCCGCAGACCCAGGTGCCGCGCAGGGTGACGATATCCGACGCGCGATGCACCCGCAGCACATCGCCGCGCATCCCCTCCGCCAGCGTGCCACGGTCGGTGAAGCCGACCGCGGCGGCGGGGGCCGATGTCACGGTGGCGATACCACGCGGCAGATCGCCCCACAGATCACCCAGCATCATCGCCCCGGTCAGCAGCGACGAGGGCACATAATCTGACGAGAGAATATCCAGCAGCCCCAGCTCGGCCAGTTCGCGCGCCGCAACATTCCCGGAATGGGAACCCCCGCGAATGAGGTTCGGCGCACCCATCATCACCTTGATGCCGCGCGTCAGACTGGCCTCGGCCGCCTCGCGCGTTGTGGGGAACTCGGCGAAATGGACACCATGCGCGGCGCTGACCGCAACCTGTGCTTCGGTCGTATCGTCATGGCTGGCCAGAACCGCCCCAAACCGGCCCGCCGCTTCGACCACCGCCGCCTCATGCTTCTTGCCAAGGCGGGCAGACAGCTCCTGCAGCTGCGTGATATGGTTGATGAACTCATCCTCGTTCAGCCCGTGCTTGCCGATCACGTATTTGCGCAGCTGGCTGATATCGGTGAACTGGCGCTGGCCCGGAGTATGGTCCATCAGGCTGACGATCCCCGCATTGTCGCCGGGGCCGAATTTGTCGAGCTCATCAATCAGCGTTTCTGAGCAGACCTCGGCGCGCAGATGCAGGAAATGGCTGATCCGCAGCGCACCGCGCGCGCGCAGATCCAGAATTTCATTGGCCAGCTGGCGGGCATATTCGCCATAATTGGATGCTCCGTTCGAGATGACCGAACCCACCCGCAGCGCGTCGAACACGGTGGTGATGCCCACGCTCGCCAGCTCGGCGTCATGGGCGATGATGGCCGGGGCATGGGGCCAGTTGACCTTGGGTCGCGGCTGGATGTGGCGCTCAAGGTTGTCGGTGTGCAGCTCGATCAGGCCGGGCATGACCAGATCGCCGTCGCAATCCACCGCGCCGGGGGGGATGCCGGTGCCGGGATCGATCCGCGTGATCCGCCCATCCTCGATCTGCAACGATCCACGGATCGTGCCATCGGGCAGGAGCAGCGTGGCATTGGCAAGAATGGTCGATCCGGTCATGGCGTTTCCTGTCTTCTTCGATCTGTTCGCGGGCTTTTCATGATCATGGCAATGTCACATTACAGTGACGGAATCAGTGTTAGAGAATACTCATGAATCGATTTGCACTCTATCATGCGCCGCTGCCCGGTGCCTTTGCCGATGCGGCGGCAGAGTGGCTGGGGCGTGATGCGGCGACAGGCGCCTGTCCCGCCCAGCCCCATGCTGATCTGCCCGCCCTGACGGCAAATGCCCGGCGCTACGGGTTTCATGCAACCCTCAAGGCGCCGTTCCGGCTGGCTGAGGGTGAAACCGAAGCATCGCTCGTTCAAGGCGTGCAGGATCTGGTCGCCACGCTGCGCCCGGTTTTGATCGAACGGCTTGAACTGGTGCTTTTCGGCGGGTTTCTGGCGCTGGTGCCAAAGGGCGACACCCGCGCGCTCAACAGCTTCGCGGCTCAGATCGTCACCGGGCTGGACCGCTTCCGCGCGCCCCTGACGGCGCAGGAGCGCGCGCGCCGCAACCCGGACGCGCTTGACACGCACAAGCGCGCGCTGCTGGATGCCTGGGGCTATCCCTATGTGCTGGACGCCTTCAACTTCCATATGACGCTGTCGGAACGCCTCGCCCCGGCGCAGGCCGAGGTGCTGCTTCCGCTGGCGCGCGCGCATTTCGCGGGCGTGGTGCCGCAGCCCTACCTGCTCAGCTCCGTTGCCGTGTTCGGTGAGGATGATGCAGGGGTCTTTCATCTGCGTCACCGCGTTTCACTCGCCTGAAGGGCTGCGCGCAGGCGCGCGATCCCGGCCTCGGGTGTTGCGTCATTGATGATCGTGATCACCGGCAATCCCTCGGGCAGGGGGGCTTCGCGTGCCAGACGTTCGGCGATCCCGGCAGCCGTTTCGCGCCCGCGCGCCGCCAGCCGGTTGGCCAGCACCTCGGGCGGGGCGGTGACAAGGATCACGCGCAGGCCGGGAAACTGCCGCGCGGCCTGCCGCAGAATCGCGCGTGAGCCGTTGAAGATCACATCGCGCCCCTCGGCCAGCGGGGCGAATTCGGCATGCGGCAGGCCATAGGCCAGCCCATGCGCCCGCCAGTGCAGCACAAATTCGCCCGCGGCCTGGCGGCGAAGGAATGTCGCCTCATCCACCCCCTCAAAAGGCTCGCCGCCGGGGGTGGCCGCGCGCGTGATGACCCGGCGCACCCAGTGCGGCCCGCCCGGCCCGCAGACCCCTGCCAGCAGCGTGTCCTTGCCCGCCCCCGAGGGGCCGACAACGGCAAGGACCCGCCCGCTCACGCCGCCACCGCGAAACGCGTCACATCCACCAGCCGGTCACAGATCCGGCCGCGCGCGTCTTCGTCGTGGAATATCCCGACAATCGCCGCGCCGCGCGCCTTGGCTTCCTCGATCAGCGTCAGCACAACCTCACGGTTGCCCGCGTCAAGGCTGGCGGTGGGTTCATCCAGCAGCAGCGCGGGCCAGTGATGGACAAAGCCGCGCGCGATGTTGACGCGCTGCTGCTCACCGCCCGAGAAGGTGGTCGGCGACAGCGACCACAGCCGTTCCGGAATGTTCAGCCGCGCCAGAATCGCGGCGGCCCGCGCACGCGCCTCCTCCGGGGCGAAGCCCTGGCTCAGCAGCGGTTCGGCCACCACATCCAGCGCGGGCACCCTGGGAACCACGCGCAGAAACTGGCTGACATGGCCCAGTGTCGTGCGGCGCAGCGCGATGATCTGGCGCGGTTCGGCGGCGGCGATATCGGTGCCATTGATCAGGATGCGGCCGCTGTCGGTGCGGTAGTTGCCCCAGATCATCCGCATCAGGGTGGATTTCCCCGCCCCCGAAGCCCCCGCCAGCCCGACACATTCGCCGGGCGCAACCCGAAGTGAGGCCCCTGACATCACCGGCAGAACAATCCCGCCCTGATTATGCAGGGTGAAATTCTTTGATACATTTTCGACCACGATCATCGCCGGTCCCCTCATCTTGCCAAAAATACGCAACCCGGTGTCCCAGGGGCGCCCTCCTCAGACCTGAAGCACGGAACTGACCAGCAACTGTGTGTAGGCATGCTGCGGGTCGTCCAGCACCTGATCGGTCAGCCCCTCTTCAATCACCCGCCCGTCCTTCATCACCATGATGCGGTCGGCCAGCAGCCGGACCACCGCCAGATCATGCGTGACGATCACCGCGCTCAGCCCCATCTGCCGCACCAGCCCGCGCATCAGGTCCAGAAGCCGCGCCTGAACGCTGACATCAAGGCCGCCGGTGGGTTCATCCATGAACACAAGGCGCGGCGCGGTGACAAGGTTGCGGGCGATCTGCAGGCGCTGCTGCATGCCGCCCGAGAACTGGCGCGGGCGGTCGTCGATACGGTCGGCATGGATTTCCACGCGTTCCAGCCAGTCCGTTGCCTGCTGGCGGATCTGGCCGTAATGGCGCGCGCCCACGGCCATCAGCCGCTCGCCCACATTACCCCCGGCGCTGACGCCCATGCGCAGCCCGTCGCGCGGGTTCTGGTGGACAAAGGCCCAGTCGGTGCGCCCCAGCATCCGCCGCTCCGGCTCGGACATGGCCAGAACATCGCGGGGGCCATCGGTGCGGGTGTCGAACACCAGCGAGCCGGAATCGGGCGCAAGATGCCCGGCGAGACAGGCCAGAAGGGTGGATTTTCCCGAGCCGGACTCACCCACGATGCCCATCACCTCGCCCGGCCACAGATCGAACGAGACATCGGCGCAGCCGATCCGCGCGCCATAGGACCGGGTAATGCCACGGACCGAGAGGAGGGGGGGGTGCATGCTCATCACGTTACCTCAAGCGGGGAAGAAAGCCCTTTCAGCGCCCATAGCCAGCCGTTCATGCGCAAACCTCCGGCACCGAAAGCCGCCCGCGATGGCCCGCCGCCTGACGGCAGTCGCAATGGTCGGTGTCGGAACAGACAAACATCCGCCCGCCCCGGTCATCGGTGATCACCTCATCCAGATAGCTGCTGTCATCCCCGCACAGATCGCAGGCATGCGGCGCTTTCGAGGCCTCGAACGGGTAATCCTCAAAATCGAGGCTGACCACGGATGTATAGGGCGGCACCGCATAGATGCGCTGCTCACGCCCCGCCCCGAACAGTTGCAGCGCCGGGCAGTCTGACAGTTTGGGGTTGTCGAATTTGGGGATCGGCGAGGGGTCCATCACATAGCGCCCGGCAACCATGACCGGATAGGCATATGCGGTGGCGATCGTGCCGTTTCGTGCGATATCCTCATAAAGCTTCACATGCATCAGCCCGTAATCCTCCAGCGCGTGCATGCGCCGGGTTTCGGTCTCGCGCGGCTCCAGAAAGCGCAGGGGTTCGGGGATCGGCACCTGATAGACCAGTATCTGCCCCTCCTGCAGCGGCGCTTCGGGGATGCGGTGCCGGGTCTGGATGACCGTAGCCTCAATCGTGTGGCTGGTCACCGCCACATCCGCCGTGCGCTGAAAGAACCGCCGGATCGACACGGCATTCGTGGTATCATCTGCGCCCTGATCAATCACCTTCAGCCGGTCCGAGGGCATCAGGCAGGCCGCCGTCACCTGCACGCCGCCGGTGCCCCAGCCATAGGGCATCGGCATCTCGCGGCTGGCAAACGGCACCTGATACCCGGGCACCGCCACCCCTTTGAGGATCGCGCGGCGGATCATGCGTTTGGTTTGTTCGTCCAGATAGGCGAAATTGTAGTCGTTCACAAAAGCCCCCTCGCGGCCAGTGCCGCCTCCAGCGCCCCGGCTGTGGTGAAATGCTCCGCCTGCATGCCGAAAGCGCGCGCGCCCGCGATATTCTTAGGGCTGTCGTCGATGAACAGGCAGTCAGCGGCATCAAGGCCGGTGCGTTCGCACAGAAGCGCGAAGATGCGCGGGTCCGGCTTGAGCACCCGCTCGTGACCTGAGATCACGGTCACCCCGAAGGCCGTTTCCAGCCGGGGATGCACGGCCACGCCATGCGGCCATGTCTCGGCCGACCAGTTGGTGATGGCATGGATCTGCAAGCCACGCCCGCGCAGGCGTTCCATCAGCGCCCAGCTTCCCTCGATCGCTTCGGGCACGGTGTCGCGGTAGCGCCCGACATAGCGGGCAAAGAGCGCGCGGTCGTCAGGATCGCTGATCTCTGTGGCCAGATCGGCAAAGCTTTCGCCCGCATCAGCGCGCAGGTTGCGGGCCATGAACCCGGTGCGCGCCATGAAGGCCTCGGCGGCATCATGGCTGCCCAGATCGGGCGTGAAGGCGCGGTGCGGCTCCCACCGGACCAGAACATTGCCGATATCGAAAACCACGGCCTTCATTGCGCTGCCTCCTGCTGAGCGGTTGCCCCGGCGCGCATGCGGCGCACCAGCTCCAGCTCTGACTGGAAATCGACGTAATGGGGCAGTTTGATGTGCTCCAGAAAGCCGGTCGCCTGAATGTTGTCCGCATGCATCAGCACGAATTCGGCATCCTGCACCGGCGCGCCGCTGTTTTCCTCGCCCAGCTCTTCCCAGCGCAGCGCGCGGTCCACCAGCGACATCGAGATTGCCTTGCGCTCGGACTGGCCGAAGACCAGCCCGTAGCCGCGTGTGAACTGCGGCGGCTGGGTCTTGGAGCCGTTGAACTGGTTGACCGTCTCGCATTCCGTGACCGTCACCGCGCCGATGGCGACGCTGAAACCCAGCTCGGGAATATCCAGCTCCACCATCACTTCGCCAATGCGCAATTCGCCCACGAAAGGATGGGTGCGCCCGAAGCCGCGCTGGCTGGAATAGGCGAGCGACAGGATGAACCCCTCATCACCGCGTGCAAGTGCCTGAAGGCGCAAGGCGCGGTTGGCGGGCAGCTCCAGCGGTGTGCGGGTCAGATCGGGGGGCTCGGTATCGCTGGCGGGTTCGGCTTCGACGAGGCCCTCGCTGTCCAGCAGGCCGCTGACACGCGGCATCGCGCCGCCCGGCGTGGCCATGGTTGCCTGCGGCGCCTCACCCCCGGCGACCAGCGCGAAGTCAATCAGGCGGTGGGTATAGTCGAATGTCGGCCCCAGCACCTGACCGCCGGGCAGGTCCTTGTAGGTGGCTGAGACCCGGCGGATTGCGGTCATCGCGCCGGTGTCGATGGGGCGCGCATTGCCCAGGCGGGGCAGGGTGGTGCGATAGGCGCGGATCAGGAAAATCGCCTCGATCAGATCACCGCGCGCCTGTTTGATCGCCAGCGCGGCCAGATCAGGGTCATAGAGCGAGCCTTCGGCCATCACCCGGTTGACCGCCAGCGCAAGCTGCTCGCGGATCTGGTCAATGCCCAGCTCAGCCACCGAAGGGTCGCCGCGCCGCTCTTCGGCGAGAAAGGCATGGGCATTGTCGATGGCCTGCTCGCCACCCTTGACGGCAACATACATCAGTCTGCCTCCACTTGCGTTGAGCGTGGCAACCCTGCCACCCGGTCGCCGCATGTCAGGAAGGTGTCAAAACCCAGCGGGTAGCGTGCGTGGTTGGTCTGAAACGCGGCGATATCGGGCAGGGACAGGCGCGCGGTCTCCTTGATGCCGGGGCCGCGCAGCAGCGCGCCCTGGGCGGCCAGTTCGGGCATCTCGATGATCAGCGTTGCCGCGCGGTCAGGGTAATCCGGCGTGCCAGGCGCGAAACGGGTGACGGGTTGCAGGGCGTCCCAGCTGCCGACGGCAAAGGCGGCCTGTTCGGCGCCGACCAGCGGCGCGCCGGTGTGGAACACCAGCCAGTCGCGCAGGGCAGGGGTGTCATGCCCGCCCGCCAGATGCACCGGGGTGGTCGCGTCAAACAGCGTCAGCGCCAGCACCCCGGCGGCCTGCGACAGCGGCGCGGGTGGGGTGGCGCCGGTGAGTGTGGCAAGGGTGCCGGGGCGCGACAGGGCTTCCAGAACGGCACGGAAGGCGGTTGCTGCGTCAAGCGGCGCGTCGGTGAAGCCGCCTTCAAAGACGGTGCCGGGCAGGGGGCTTGTCATTGATCTTCTCCGCGCACGAGGGTGAAGAACTCGACCTTGGTCGCCGCAGCCTTGGCTGCGCGGGTTTCGCGCCGGGCGTTCTCGGCGCGGGCCAGCGGGGCAAGCACCGCCTCAGCCAGCGATGGGGCCTGAGCAGTCTGCAACAGCGCATCCAGCACCGCGGCGCGGCGGGCGTGGTTGCGGTCACGGCCCTGCACATGGGCATGGCCGACCGCGCCGCTCTCCAGCCGGACACTGCACCGGGACACGGTCATTTCCCCCAGATTGAAGGGCGCGCCGGTGCCGCCTTGCCGGCCGCGCACCATGACCGTACCAATCTCCGGCCCGCGTAGCAGTACATGGGGCGGCAGGTCAGGAAACAGCGTTTCCAGCGCATCGGCCGGGGCGCGGGCCATGAGGCCCATGGCGGCGGCGCGGTCGAGAGCCTGCGGCGTGGCGGATTCAGGCATGGACAACTTCCAGATTTGTCTATATATCTATACAACTAGACATCTGTTAGCATGATGTGGTCGGCAGGGCGAGTGAAATTTTCATGACAGAACCGGAATTTTCGCGCTGGCGTCAGATTGCCGATACCCTGCGCGACGAGATCGCTACCCTGCCCACCGGCACCCGCCTGCCGACCGAGGCAGAGCTGGCGCGCCGCTTCGGGGTCAACCGCCATACGGTGCGCCGGGCGCTGGCCGCGCTGGCTGAGGCCGGGCAAGTGCATGCCCGCCGGGGCGCGGGCGTCTTTGTGCTGGCGCCGCCGATGGAATACCCGCTGACCCGCCATACCCGTTTCACCACCGCCATCGCCGCCAGCGGGCGGGTTGGCGGGCGCACGATTCTGATGGTGCAGACCTTCCCGGCCTCAGCCCCTGAGGCCGAGGCACTGGACCTGCCCGCCGAGGCTCCGGTGTTGCGGATTGAGGGGATCACCCGCTCGGACGGGGTGCCGATCAGCCATTTCCGCTCGGCCTTTCCGCTGGCGCGCCTGCCGGGCCTGCAAGCCGCCTTTACCGAGGGGATGGGCGTTTCGCAGGCGCTGGAGGCTTGCGGCGTGCCCGAATACACCCGCGCCTGGACCCGCCTGAACGCGGTGGCTGCCGATACGCTTCTGGCCGGGCATCTGCAGATGCGCCCGGGTGGCGCGGTCATCCGCTCGGTTTCGCTCAACCGCGACAGTGCCGGTGTGCCGGTGGAATATGGCATCACCCACTTCGCGGGCGAACGGGTAACATTGACCGTGACCCCGGATTGAGCCCGCGTCTTTCTCAGCCCCCGTGCTTTTCAAGGAAGGCTTCGGCGGGAAGGCTGCGAAAATCCTCAAGCGCCCCGCGCAGGCGGTCATGGGGCCAGTCCCACCATGCCAGCACAAGAAGCCGCTCAATCACGGCGTCTGAAAAGCGGGCTCGGACGGGCTTTGCGGGCACCCCGGCGACAATCATGAACGGAGGAATATCGCGCGTCACCACCGCGCCTGAGGCCACAACCGCGCCGATCCCCAGCGTGACCTCAGGCTTGATGATCGCGCCGTGGCCCAGCCAGCAATCATGCCCCAGCGTGCAGCGCCGCGCCGCGCGGGCCTTGAAGAATTCCACGTCATCACTGGCATCGTCCCAGTAACTGGCGGAGCGATAGAGGAAATGATGCTGGGCGGCGGCGTGCATCGGATGGTCGGTGGGGCCGATGCGGGTAAAGGCGGCGATATTGGCGAACTTGCCGACGTTGCAATTGGCGATATCGGCGTAGCGGTCGCAATAGGCGTAGTCGCCAAAGGTGCTGTTGTGCACCCGGCTGCCGCGACCGACCTCGCAATAGGCACCGAAAGTGCTGTTCGTAACCGAGCATTCAGGGTGGATCAGCGGGGTGTCAGGGGAAAGGCGGGGCATGTCAGAACTCACGTTTGGTGCCATCATGGCGGAAGAACCGGCCGGTATCGGCCAGCGTCAGGCGGGCGGCGAGCTGCACAATGCCCTGCGCGACCGCGTCAGGCTCCAGATCGGCCTCAACGCCGCCCATATCGGTGCGCACCCAGCCCGGATCGACCAGCGCGACGGCGATGTCCCGGGCAAGCAGATCGGTGGCAAGGCCCTGCATCACCTTGTTAAGCGCCGCTTTCGAGGCGCGATAGGCGATCCGGTCTGATTTCGCATAGCCCATCCATGCCATCTGCGATGAGACCGACAGAACCCGCGCGCCCGGTGCAAGGGCGGGCAGCACGGCCTGCGCCACGGCAAGCGGCGCCAGCGTGTTGACGGCCAGTGTCTGCGCGAAGCCGGTGAAATCCATGTCCAGCGTCGATTGCCGCGCGGGGCCGATGATACCGGCGTTATTAATCAGGATATCGACAGGGGCCAGCCCGTCCCCCAGCCGCGCGACGGCGGCAAGGTCGGTCATGTCCACCACGCGCACCTCCGCGCCCCCGGGAACCGGCGCGCCGCGGGTGGTGGCGGTGACCTTCCAGCCGAGCCCAAGGGCGGCCTGAACCATCGACCGGCCCAGACCCCGGTTGCCGCCGGTGATCAGAATATGTGTCATGCCGCGCCCGGTTTCCGCCCTTAGCTGCCGCTGCCGTCGCCCTTGATCAGCCGTCGGCGCAGCCATCCTGACAGGCTGTCCATGGCGATGACCAATAGCACGATCAGGATCATGTAATAGGTGACTTTTTCCCAGTCGTTGGTGGTCTGAATTGCCTGTGTCAGCAGCAGGCCGATCCCGCCGCCGACAATCGCGCCGATGATGGTGGCGGAACGGGTGTTGGATTCAAGAAAATACAGCACCTGACTGATCAGCACCGGCATCACCTGCGGGATCACGCCAAAGCGGTAGCGTTGCAGCGCATTGGCGCCGGTCGATTGCACGCCTTCGATCTGCTTCTGGTCGGTATTCTCAAGCGCTTCCGAGAACAGTTTGCCGAAACTGCCCGAATCAGTGATCAGGATCGCCAGCGCCCCGGTCATCGGCCCCGGCCCAAAGGCGCGGCTGAGGATGATGGTGAAGATCAGCGCATCCACCCCGCGCACGAAGTCAAACACCCGGCGCACCCCAAAGCGCACTGTCTGCGACGGGGTGAAATTCTGCGCGGCCATGAAGGCCAGCGGCAGGGCGATCATCGCCGCGCCGAAGGTGCCCAGAAAGGCCATGAGCGCGGTTTCCAGGATGGCCCAGAACACCTCGCCATGCCGCCAGATGCCGTTGTTCCACACATCGCGCACGATGGCGTGCCAGTTGGGCAGCGCGAGGTCCAGCCGGTCTGCCGAAAAAGCGGCCGCCAGCACCTGCCCGGGGCTGAAACCGGCGAAGGGGCTTTGCAGATCAAAGAAGAACAGCTCCCACCCCCAGAAATAGCGGAAGGTTTCGGTGCGCGAGCGGGTCACTGTCACCCGCCCGGCGTCGGTGGTGATGACCACGCGGGCATCGGAGGCATTGATGAAACCGGGCACCGGGCCGGGTTGCGGCAGTTCCAGCACAATCGGGTCGGCAACGGTGACGCGGATCAGCCCGTAGCCCGGCAGGTCATAGCTGACAAGCGGGCCGTCATACGTGACGACATGGCCCCCAGGCAGGGTGATGGTGGTGCGCTCCCCATCACGGGCCACCCAGTCCGGCTGCCGGTCAGCGGGAAACACCGCGCGGCGGCTGCCCTCGACCGAGACGGACAGCGCGCCGTTGCGGTTGTCGCGGGTGACATGGGTTTTATAGCTGACGGCATCGGACAGAAGGATTGCGGCATTGTCCATCCGCGCGCGCTGCATCAGCCCCGGCACATCAAAGGCGAAGAAGATATAGATCAGGTAAAGCACCACAAGCGCCGGTGCGGCCAGCGCGATGGTGCGTTTGCGCTTGATCAGGCGCTGCGCCTGCGTGCGGATATCGCCCGCAGCGAAACTGGTATCGACAGCGGTCATCGGGCGCCCTTTCCCTGCGTGAGGCCATTGCGCAGCACGCTGGATATCTGATCGACCAGCACGATCGTGGCAAACAGCAGCAGGAAGATGGCCGCCGCCTGATCGAATTTGCCCTGCCCGAATGTCATGGCGTTGCGCAGCTCATACCCGATGCCGCCCGCACCCACGAAACCCAGAATCGCCGAGGCGCGGATGTTGATTTCAAGGCGCAGCAGCGAATAGCTCAGGTAATTCGGCATGACCTGCGGAAAGACGCCCAGCCATGTGCGCTGCCACCAGTTGGCACCGACCGAGGCAAGGCCTTCCAGCGGCTTCAGGTCCACGTTCTCGTTCACCTCGGAGAAAAGCTTGCCCTGTGCCCCCGCGGTATGAATGGCGATGGCGATCATGGCAGGCACCGGCCCGCCGCCCATCACGAAGATCAGCACCAGCGCGATAACAATCTCTGGCACCGCGCGGCACAGATCTGACACGCGGCGCGCAACGGGAACCAGCCGGGGCCAGCGGGCCAGCCCGCGTGTGCCGCCAAGTGCCAGAAACGTGCCCAGAATGCAGCCCAGCAGCGTAGAGACCATGGCGATGTTGAGGGTTTCGATCAGCGCGGGAAAGGCCTGCGCGGCATGGTCGGGAAGGTTGCCCGCCTTGCTCCACGCCTCCACCACCAGCTCGCGCGGGAAATCCAGAACGCGCGAGAAACCCTCAGCAAAGCTGCCCGCGTTGCGCATTTCGGCGACACGGAATCCTGAGATGAAGAGCGCCGCAAAGACGAGCAGGATGATGCCGCTATACATCCGCCGGCGGCGGGTCAGCAGCAGATAATCTTCGCGGATATCGCTCAGCCGCAGCGGGCCGGGAATGACAGTGGCCATGGAAACCCCATAAAAAAGGGCCGGGGCACGCCAGTGGCGGCACCCGGCCCTGTCACGCAAGCGTCAGTTCATTTGCGAACGGCGCACTTCGATGATGGTTTCATAGGCCTCATGGCCGATAGGGGTGAAACCGGCGGTTTCGCCAGCGGCAACACCATAGGCGCAGTCAGCGTCGGTGTCATGCAGGTTGGCCATCAGTTCGATCATGGTATCCTTGACATCCTGCGGCAGGGCGCTGCGCAGCACAATTGGGCCTTCGGGGATCGGACGCGAACGCCAGATTTCCACGATGTCATTCATGTCAACGATGCCCGAGTCGGTCGCGCGACGCAGCGCGCCCGAGTTGTAGCCGTCTTCCCATTCGCCCTGACCATCGGCCCAGACGACACCGGCGTCAGAATCGCCGTTCACCACCGCGATGATCGACTGCTCATGCCCGCCCGAGAAACCGATGCGGCTGAAGTATTCGCCTTCGGTCATCGAATAGCCCGCCTGCGGAATCTCGATCAGCGGGATCAGGTAGCCAGAGGTGGAGTTCGGGTCAGCAAAGGTGAAGCTGCGCCCTTCCATGTCATCGAGCGAGGTGATGCCGCTGTCGGTGCGGGCAAAACCGATCGAATAATACATGTAGCTGCCGTCGAGGTTGGTTTTTACCAGAACCGGGTCAACGGCTTCGGGGTCATTCAGCCAGACGGCGGCATAGGCCGAGGCGCCCAGCCATGCCAGATCCAGCGTGCCGCCGATCAGGCCCTGAATGACGCCGTTATAGTCGGCGGGCGTGAACAGGCGTGTGGGAACCCCCAGTGCCTCTTCGGTATAGGCGCGGAAGCATTCGTTCGAGGCCAGACGGTCCTGCGCGTTCTCGCCGCCCAGAAGGCCGATGCGGAACTCGGTGATTTCCTGCGCCGAAGCGGCGCCGACAAGCGCGGTGGACAGAAGAAGGGCAGCGGCAAGTTTCTTCATTCGGGTGCTCCGTTGCGAAGAAAAGCCCCGCCGGAGGGCGGGGCGGGGAAAGGGTTACTGGGCTGCGATGCGGACCGCGGCGGCGCTGTCATGCGCAGGCTTGATCGCGGTCGAGGTGGCATCTTCGTTGAAGCTGTCATCCGCACCGTAAATCTCGCGCGCGGCATCAGTCGTCAGTTCATCGGGCGTGCCGTCAAAGACAATGCGGCCGTCGCGCATGCCGATCACCCGGTCGCAGTAGCGCCGCGCGGTATCAAGCGTGTGCAGGTTGGCGATGACCATGCGTCCGTCTTCGACATTGATGCGCTTGAGCGTGTCCATGACGATCTGCGCATTCATCGGATCAAGGCTGGCGATGGGTTCATCGGCCAGAATAATGGCCGGGTCCTGCATCAGGGCGCGGGCAATGGCAACGCGCTGCTGCTGCCCGCCCGAAAGCGCCTCGGCCCGTTTGGTGGCCTGCTCGGCGATGCCCAGACGCTCAAGAATATCAATGGCGCGCAGGATATCGGCGCGTGGCCAGAGGTTGAACATGGTTGCCAGCGTCGATTGCCGGTTCAGCTGCCCATGCAGCACATTCGACACAACATCCAGCCGGGGAACAAGGTTGAACTGCTGGAAGATCATCGCGCAGCGGCTTTGCCAGCTGCGCGCGGCACGGCCCTGGAAGGACAGGATATCATCGCCCTGAAACAGGATCTGCCCTGCGGTGGCGTCGGTCAGCCGGTTCAGAATGCGCAGGAAGGTCGATTTTCCCGCCCCGGAGCGGCCGATGATGCCGATGAAGCCCGGCTCATGCAGCGTGAAGCTGACCGCATCGACGGCCCGCTTCTGGCCAAAAACCCGTGTCACGTTCTGAACGTCCAGCATAGGGCACCTGTCTTTACTGCAGGGCTTCTATCGCCGGTGTGTTTGACAGTGCCGTGAAGTTTTGGTGACGGGGCGGTGAATTCGGCGGTGGTGCCTGCACCCGGTGCGGGGGCAGGGCGGGCGTGCTGAAAAACCGGGCGCTGGCGCGCGGATTTTTGCGCAGGCAACGGGTCAGCGCTTTCACGACCGGATTTGCCGTGATTATTTTGTTGATTTTCACGATAACTTCTGTCGTGATTGTACAGAGGAAGCCGGGGGGCATCACAGACCTGAAAGCGAACCAGCAGGGATCTAAAGTATCCACAAAAAAGCGCCTGAAACTTACACGATAAAGATGCTAGAGTTTGGCGACATACCACAGGAAACCGACATGACGCATTCCATGCTCATACCCGGCACCGAGAAGACACAGGGTGGCACCGGACCTGACACCAGTGCAGGGAAGCCTCTTTTCACCGGCGCACCGCGCAAGCAGGCGGCCCGGATCATCGCCAGTGAGCGGCGCAACTCACCCCTTGCGCTGGCCATTCTGCTGATCGCCTGTGCCGGCATTTTGTTCATCGCCTTCGCCCCCAAGGGGTCATTCATCTCTCAGCCTTCGGCGGTCCAGTCGTCGCGGTAAAGCCGCTTTCTGGTGGGCGAGACCGGGAAAAAGAACAGTTTCCTTGCAAAACGCCGGTTTCCGAACCGACCAATCCGGCGGCGGGACATGCCGTGAGTGCCTGTTGCCCCCTGCGCCCCTGCTGCGGAATTTCTACCGCAGCCCCTTTGACCACCCTGTCCCCGACGCCCTTGCAGGGCCGAAGCCACCTTTCTAGGTCAGCACTCTGGACGGAGAAGATCAGGCATGTCGATCACGATTTCTGGAATGACCAAACGGTTCGGGCAGACGGATGTTCTGCGCGGGATCGAGCTTGACGTGCACAAAGGCGAGCTTGTTGCGCTGCTGGGGCCGTCAGGTTCCGGCAAGACAACGCTTCTGAAAATCATGGCCGGTCTGGAGTGGCCCGATGCCGGGCGGCTTGCGGTTGAGGGGCAGGACTGGCTGCAACTGGCCGCGCAGGCGCGGCGCATCGGCTTTGTGTTCCAGCATTACGCGCTTTTCCCGCATATGACAGTCCGCGACAACATCGCCTTTGGCCTGAGCGTGCGCCCGCGCGCCGAGCGTCCCGGCAAGGCGGTGATCGCCGCCAAGGTCGATGAGATGGTGCATTTCCTGCAGATCACCGATCTGGCAGACCGCTACCCCTCCCAGCTTTCCGGCGGGCAACGCCAGCGGGTGGCGCTGGGGCGCGCACTGGCGATCGAGCCGAAGGTGCTGCTGCTGGATGAGCCCTTTGGCGCGCTCGATGCCGCGATCCGCCGCGATCTTCGCCGCTGGCTGCGCGGCGTGCATGAGGCGACGGGCTCCACCACCATCTTCGTGACGCATGATCAGGAAGAGGCATTTGAGCTGGCGGACCGTGTGGTGGTAATGGGCGCCGGGCGGATCGAGCAGATTGGCAGCGCCGATGCCATCCATGACCACCCCGCCACGCCCTTCGTTGCCCGCTTCATGGGCGCAACCGTGGAACTGCCGGTCTCCATCCATGCCGGGCGCGCCGAAGGGCCGGGGCTGGACCTGACCGCCCTGCCACGCCGTGCGCTGGCGGATGGCACGGCGCAGCTTTTCGCGCGGCCTGAGGATATCCTGCCGGTGCCCGACAGCGCCGCGCCCTGGCGTATCGCCGCGCGCGCGTCCAACGGTGCGCATCTGCGCCTTCTGCTGCGCCATTCCGAACTGGGCGAGGCGGAGGCCGATGTGCCGCGCCGCGCCGTGCAGGCCGAAGCGCTGGTGCCCGATGCCCCGGTCCGCCTGAAAATCGAGGCCGGAACCCTCTTTCCGGCCGAGCGGCGCGCGGCAGCTGCCGCAGGCCAGCCCATTCCTTTCACACCCTCAAGGGAGAAAACCCGATGACCTTCCCAACCCTTCGCGCAGCAACCGTGGCAATCGCCCTCGCCGCCACCCCCGCCGTGGCACAGGACAGCCTTCTGAACACCAGCTACGACATTGCGCGCGAGCTGTTCGAGGCGCTGAACCCCGAGTTTGCCGCCCATTGGCAGGAAACCACGGGCCGCACTGTCACCGTCGATCAGAGCCATGGCGGCTCATCCCGTCAGGCACGCGCGATCCTTGAGGGGCTGGCCGCCGATGTGGTGACCTTCAATCAGGAAACCGATATCGACGTTCTGGCGCAGGGCGGTCTGCTGCCCGAGGACTGGCGCGATGCCCTGCCCAACGGCGCCTCGCCCTGGTATTCGCTGCCCGCCTTTCTGGTGCGCGAAGGCAACCCGCAGAACATTCAGGACTGGGATGATCTGGCGCGCGACGATGTGCAGGTGATCTTCCCCAACCCGCGCACCAGCGGCAACGCGCGCTACACCTATCTGGCGGCCTTTGCCTATGGGCTGGAGCAGAACAACGGCGACGAGGATGCCGCCGAGGCCTTTGTGAAGTCGATTTTCGATAATGTCCCGGTGTTTGACACCGGCGGGCGCGGCGCCACGCAGACCTTTGCCGAGCGCAATATCGGCGATGTGCTGGTGACGTTTGAGGCCGAAACCGGCGGGATCGCAGCGGCTTATGCCGATCAGGGGCTGGAGCGGGTGACGCCCTCTGTCAGCCTGTTCGCGGCCTTCCCGGTGGCTGTCGTCTCTGGCGTGACCGAGCGCAACGGCAATACCGAGCTGGCCACTGCCTATCTGGAATGGCTTTATACCCCTGAGGCACAGCGCATCGTCGCCCAGAACTACTACCGCGTTGCAAACGACGATATCGCCGCCGAATTTGCCGACAGCCTGCCCGAAGTCCGGCTGGTGACGGTGGATGAGGTCTTTGGCGGCTGGGATGCCATTCAGGAGAATCATTTCGCTGAAGGCGCGCGGCTGGACAATGTGTTTGTGAACCAGTGACGCCATGATTGCCGCCACAGCACAAACCGCGCCGAT
The DNA here is from genome assembly GCF_036802785.1 of Pararhodobacter sp. Lineage (GTDB taxonomy): Bacteria > Pseudomonadota > Alphaproteobacteria > Rhodobacterales > Rhodobacteraceae > Pararhodobacter. Next base: position 171,225 of record NZ_DAIRVN010000001.1, on the reverse strand, counting down.
CCGCGCCAAACGCGTCCTGCCGGGGTTCACGCTGAGCCTTGGCACGACACTGCTGTATCTGACACTGATCGTGCTGATCCCGGTTCTGGCCCTGATCCTGAAGGGGGCCGAGATGGGGCCCGCGCGGTTCTGGCAGATCGTCTCCAGCCCGCGCGCGGTGGCGGCATTCCAGATCACCCTGACGGCGGCGTTCATCGCCACCCTCTTCAACGCGGTCTACGGCTTGCTGATGGCATGGGTTCTGGTGCGGTATGAGTTTCCGGGCAAGCGCATTCTTGATGCGCTGATGGATGTGCCCTTTGCCCTGCCCACGGCGGTGGCGGGCCTGTCGCTGACCGCGCTTTTCTCAGCCAACGGCTGGTTCGGCCCGGCATTGGAGGCGATGGGCTTTCAGGTGGTTTACACCATCTGGGGCATCGCGCTGGCCATGGCCTTTACCTCGATCCCGTTCGTGGTGCGCACCGTTCAGCCGGTGCTGGAAGACATGGACCCGGCGCTGGAGCAGGCCGCGATCACGCTGGGCGCGCGGCCCTGGACCATCTTCACCCGCGTCGTTTTCCCGGCCATCTTTCCTGCCTGGCTGGCAGGCTGCACCACCGCCTTCGCCCGCTCGCTGGGAGAGTTCGGGGCGGTTGTCTTCATCGCCGGCAACCTGCCGTTCCGCACCGAAATCGCCGCACTTCTGGCCTTCATTCGGCTGGAGGAATATGATTACAACGGCGCCGCCGCCATTGCGCTGGTGCTTCTGGCCTTTGCGCTGGTTCTGCTGCTGGTGTCGAACCTGTTGCAGTTCTGGGCGTCGCGCTACCGCGAGGCGAACCGATGAGCACCGCAACCCTCACCCATCTGCCGGGTCAGAGCCGCACCACCGAGCGCGCGCTGATCGGGCTTGCCGTGGCGCTGACGCTGTTTGTGGTTGTGGCCCCGCTGGTGTTCATCTTTGTGCGCGCCTTTTCCAGCGGCTGGGCCGTTTACGCCGCCAATATCATGCATCCTCAGACCCTGCATGCCATCTGGCTGACCACGCTCACCGCGCTGATCGTGGTGCCGCTGAACGTGGCTTTCGGCGTATCGGCGGCATGGGCCGTGGCCAAGCACCGCTTTCCGGGGCGCGGCATACTGGTGACGATCATCGAAATCCCCTTCTCCATCTCACCGATCATCGCGGGGATCTGCTATCTGCTGCTCTATGGCCGTCAGGGCCTGCTGGGGCCGTGGTTGCAGGCGCATGACCTTCAGGTGCTGTTCGCACTGCCCGGCATTGTGCTGGTGACCATGTTCGTCACCGCGCCCTTCGTCGCGCGCGAGGTGCTGCCGTTGATGCAGGCGCAGGGGACTGAGCAGGAACAGGCCGCCGTGACGCTGGGTGCCAGCGGCTGGCAGGTTTTCCGCCGGGTGACATTGCCCAACATCAAATGGGCGCTACTCTATGGTGCGGTTCTGTGCACGGCGCGGGCTGTGGGTGAGTTCGGCGGCGTCTCGGTCGTGTCCGGCAATATCCGCGGTCAGACCAACACCCTTCCCCTGCATGTCGAGCTGCTGTTTAATGATCTCAATGCCGTGGGCGCTTTTGCTGCCGCGTCCACGTTGACGCTGATCGCTGTCATCGCGCTTGTGGTGAAGGCGTTCCTTGAAACCCGCAAAACCTGACAGGAGGCATTTATGGCCCTGCGCATTAATGACATCGCCCCCGATTTTGAGGCCGACACCACCGAAGGCCCGATCCGTTTTCATGACTGGATCGGCGACGGATATGCCGTTCTGTTCAGCCATCCGAAAGACTTCACGCCGGTCTGCACCACCGAACTGGGCCTGATGGCCGGGCTTGCCCCCGATTTTGCCAAGCGCAACGCCAAGATCATCGGCATTTCGGTTGACCCGGTGGAAAGCCATCACAAATGGAAAACTGACATTCAGGTCGCCACCGGCCAGAGTGTCGGCTATCCGATGATCGGCGATACTGATCTGACGGTGGCCAAGCTCTATGACATGCTGCCCGCCTCCATCGAGGGCACGTCCGAGGGCCGCACACCCGCCGATAACGCCACGGTGCGCACGGTGTTCATCATCGGCCCGGACAAGCGCATCAAGCTCAGCCTGACCTATCCGATGACCACCGGGCGCAATTTCGACGAGATTCTGCGCGCGCTGGATTCCATTCAGCTGACCGCGAAGCATCAGGTGGCAACGCCCGCGAACTGGAAGCAGGGCGAGGATGTGATCGTTACCGCCGCCGTGTCAGACGAAGACGCCACGCAGCGTTTCGGCAGTTTTGAGCGTGTGTTGCCCTATCTGCGTACGACCAAACAACCCGGCTGACGACGCATTCTCAGCGGCGGGCAAGCGCGGCTGTCACGATGCCATGCCCTGCCCGCCGTTCACATCCAGCAACTGCCCGGTCACAAACCCGGCCTCGTCCGAGGCAAAATAGGCAACCGCCGCTGCCACATCAGCTACCTTGCCGTTTCTGCGCACCGGAATCGCGGCAATGACCGCCGCCCTTTCGCTGGCGCTCATGCGCTCGGCCAGAAGCCCTTCCACCCGGGGCGTGAGGATGGCGCCGGGGCAGACGGCGTTCACGGTGATGCCGTGGGGCCCGAACTCCTGCGCCAGTTGCAGGGTCATCGACTGGATCGCCCCTTTCGACGCCACATAATTCGCCCCGGTGAAAAGCGAGCCATAGCGCCCCGCCTTGGAGCCCATGTTGATCACCCGGCCCCAGCCGCGTTCAACCATGGCCGGAAGAACAGCGCGGGTGAGGCGCACGGCGCTGATCACGTTCAGCGCCAGCACCCGGTCCCAGTCTTCGTCGGTTTCCTCAAGAAATTTCGCGGGCGTATGCAGTGACCCGCCCGCGTTGTTGACCAGAATGTCAAACCCGCCGGTTTGCGCAACAAGGCGGGTCATCAGGGCATGGGTCTCGCCGGTGTCGGTCAGATCGACCTGCTCGAACCGGATGCCCGCCATCTCAGGGCGCTGGCGCGCGGCCTCGATGGCATCGAGGCTGCGGTCCAGCACCGTAACCGTCGCCCCCTCCTCTGCCAGCCGCGCCGCCACAGCCGCACCCAGCCCGTCTGCCGCCGCGCTGACCAGCGCCTTGCGTCCCTCCATCCGTCTCACACCGAATTCCTCCCTGATGCGACCGAAGATAAAATTAATAATGGAATATAATTTTGCTCTGTGCAATTATTCTCTGAGGGCGAGGAGGAACGCCCGTGGCGCTGTCATTGCAGTAGGGAGGCGAATATGACGCGAATCATGAGAAAAGGCGCATTGCGCGGGGTGGCACTTGTTGCCGTAGCGCTGGCGGTGAATACGCAGGGCGCCGGGGCACAGACCCGGCCTGTCACCATTGTTGTGCCCTTCGCGGCGGGGGGCGGCACCGATATCACCACCCGTGCCATGCAGCAGGGCATGGCTGAAAGCCTTGGTGTCGATGTGATCGTCCGCAACGCAGAGGGCGCGGGCGGCACCATCGGCGTGGCCGAGGCGGCGCGCGCGCGCCCTGATGGCACCACGGTTGCCATGGCCCCGGTTGGCCCGCTGACGACCCAGCCGCATATGAACCGTCTGCCCTATGACATCGACAGTTTCAGCTATGTCTGTCTGGCCTATTCCGCGCCCACCGTAATCGCTGTGCGCGCCGATTCGCCGTTTGAGACGCTTGAAGACCTTGTCGAGTATGCGCGCGCCAATCCGGGTGATCTGAATTTTGCGGTTCAGGCCATCGGCTCTATCCCGCATGTCGCAGGTCTGGGCCTTGCCGCTGCCGCCGATATCGAGATGACCTATCTGCCGGTCAACGGCGACGGCCCGGCGCTGCGCGCGCTGCTGGACGGCAGCGCCGATCTGTTCATCCCGCATGTCTCGTTCTATTCGACCAATGCCGAGCAACTGAAATCGCTGGCGCTGCTGCAGCGTACGCGGCTGGATGAACAGCCTGATCTTATGACGGCGGCTGAGCAGGGCTATGATCTGGATTTCCCGATCTGGGGCGGGCTGGTTACCCCCGCCAATACACCGGCTGAAACGCTTGAGCGGCTGGAAACGGCCTGCGATGCGGGCATCCGGTCTGACGAGTTTCAGGGCCGGATGGAGGCGCTTGGCCAGCCCCCCGCCTATATGGGCGCTGCCGAGTTTGAGGCCTTTGTGCGTGAAACCTACGCCACAAACCGCACCCTGCTTGAGGCCGCTGGCCTGATTTCGGAATGACGGCAAGGTCTGGCCCTGCCTGCGGCACGGGCCAGACCCCCAAATCTTGAAGGATGAAGGGTATGCAGGACATTCCCGATCCACCCCCCGTCGCGCGGGGCAGCAAGGGCGCGCTCTGGCTTGAGGCGGCGTTGCTGGCCGGGTTTCTGGTGCTGGTCGCCAGTTTCTTCTGGGCAAGCTTTGCCGAGGTCAGCGCCTTTGCCCGCGCCACGCATGGCAGGGGCCCGTATTTCTTTCCGCGTCTGGTGCTGGGGATCATGGCTGTCCTGCTGCCGTTTCTTGTGTTCGGTCTGCTGCGCTCTGCCCGCCGCCTGCCAGAGGCGGCGCCGATGCTCAGGCTGGGGGCCGTCATCGCCCTGACCGCGCTCTATATCGCCGCGCTGGAACGCATCGGTTTCGTGGCCGCCAGCATCGTCTATGCGGTTGCCATTCCCTTGCTGCTGGGGCGGCGGGACCTGTGGCTGCTGGTCCTGATCGCGGTGGTCTATGCGGTGGTGGTCTGGCTGCTGTTTGAGCGCGCGTTTCTGATCATCCTGCCAACCGCCCGCTGGTTGTCATGATGGCGCTTTTCAAAGGATCTCTGGCATGGACCTTCTGATTCAGGCGGCAACGCAGGTTGCAACGCCGCTGACCCTGCTTTGCATCGTGCTGGGCACCGCCTTTGGTGTGGTGGTGGGGGTGCTGCCCGGGCTGGGTTCGGTCATCGGGCTGACGATGGTGCTGCCGTTCACCTTCGGCCTGCCACAGGTGCCCGCGATTGCGCTGATGCTGGGGGTTTACTGCGGATCGGTCTATGGCGGCTCCATCACCGCGACGATCCTCAACACACCCGGCACCCCGCAATCGGCGGCTACGGCGCTGGAGGGGTTTCCAATGGCGATGCGCGGCGAGGCCAGTCTTGCCATCGGCTGGATTACCATGTCGTCGATGATTGGCGGGCTGTTCTCGGTCACTGTGCTGATCATCGTCGGCCCGGCACTGGCGCGGTTCTCGCTGATGTTCACGCCCATTGAGTATTTCGCGCTGGGGCTGTTCGCGCTGACCTGCATCGCGGGGGTGTCGGCGGGTGCCTTGGCCAAGGGGCTGATGGGCGGCGCACTGGGGGTGTTGATTGCCACCATCGGCTCTGACCCGGTGACCGGCACGCTACGCTTTACCTTCGACAGTTTCATGCTGACCGCCGGTATCGGGCTGATCCCGGTGGTGGTGGGCCTGTTCGCGTTTTCCGAGATGTTCCTGCGCATCCTGAAGCTGGATGAACCGGGGATGGACCGCACCACGATGAAGGTGGGTTTCAGCCTGCCGCCATGGTCCGCGTGGCGCAGCCGTATCGGCATGCTGGTGCGCGGATCGCTGATCGGCTCTTTCGTGGGGGCGCTGCCGGGGACGGGGGCGGCCACAGCCTCATTCATCGCCTATTCCGAGGCGCGGCGCACTTCCAAACGGCAGGAGAATTTCGGCAAGGGTGAGCCCGACGGCATTGTCGCCTGTGAAAGCGCCAACAACGCGGTGACCGGCAGCGCGCTGGTGCCCACGCTGTCGCTGGGCATTCCCGGTGATCCGGTGACGGCGGTGATGCTGGGGGCGCTGGTCATTCAGGGCATCGCGCCCGGTCCGCAGCTTTTCGTCAACCATATGGATATCGTCTATGCGCTGTTCATGGCGTTGATTCTGGTGAACGTGGTCATGTTCGGGGTCGGCGCGCTGGGGGCCTCGGTCTTTACCCGTATCCTGCGCGTGCCCGAGCCGATCCTGATCGGCCTGATCATGATCATCTCAACCCTTGGCGCATACGGCGTCAGCGGCAGCACCTTTGATGTCTGGATCGCCTTTGGCGCCGGGGTTCTGGGCGCTTTGCTGCGGTATTTCGCCTTTCCGGTAGCGCCAATCGTCATCGGCCTTGTTCTGGGCCCGATGCTGGAATTGTCGCTGCGTCAGGGGCTTATCCTGACGCGGGGCAGCTTTCTGGCGTTCCTTGAGCGGCCTATCGCGCTGGTGCTGTTCATCATCACCGCGCTTGTCCTTCTGTGGCCCCTGCTGCGCTGGCTGCGCAGCCGCCGCCGGGCCTGAGCCTTAACAACCAATACCCCTATCGGAGCACGACATGAAAACCAACGAGGGCGTGATCAACACCTTTATCGAGGCCGGAATCACGCGCGGCTTCACCCTGCCCGGGCTGGGCATCACATGGTCACTTCCGGCCTTCTTTGACCGCAAGGATGAGTTCGATCTGGTGCTGGCGCGCAGCGAGCAATCGGCCTCGGTCATGGCGCAGGTGGCGGGCAAGATCACCGGCCAGCCGGGGCTGTTGATGGTGCAGGGGCCATGGGCGGCGACAACGGCGGGATTCGGCATTCTGGAGGGGTATTTCTCATCCTCACCGATGGTCGTGCTGACCGATACCTCCTGCTATGACGGTTTCGCGCAGCATGGGGTCTATCAGACGATGACCGGCGATTATGGCGCGGGTGACACGTTCGGCGTGCTGAAAACCATGACCAAATACGCCACGCTGGCCACCACGCCCACCGAGGCGATCTATGGCACCCAGCTTGCCATCAAACACGCCGCCATCCCGCGTCAGGGGCCTGCCGCCGTGGTGATGCGCACCAACATCATCAAGGAGGAGGTGCCCGACAACCCCCGCGCCACGCTCTACCCCACCGCAGGCTATTTGCGCCACACGCCCATGCGCCCGGACACCGCCGCGCTGGACCAGATCGCGCAGGCGTTGCAGGCAGCCGTGAACCCGGTGATCATTGCCGGGAACGGTGTTTACATGAGCCGGAGTGGCCAGAAGCTTCAGGAGCTCGCGCAGCGCGACGGCATCGCCGTGGCCTCCAGCTATCACGGCAAGGGCGTGATTGATGAAAGCTGCGACATCGCGGTGGGGATGATGGGCACCTGGGGGTCGGCGGCGGCGAACCGGATGGTGCAGGCCGCCGATACCATTCTGGTGCTGGGCTGCAGCCTTGGCCCTGAATACACCCGCTTCCGCGACGCGCAGATGATCAGGCCGGGTGACCAGACGATCATTCAGGTCGATATCGACCCGCTGCATGCGGGCTGGGTGCTGCCTGTTGATCAGGCGGTCACGGCGGATGCGGGCGATGTGCTGGACTATCTGTTGCGCACCACCCCTGCCAAGCCGGCACAGTCCGCCGCGCGCAAACAGAAGATCGCGCAGATCAGGTACGGCAATGATTACGGTGTGCTGCCTGACTACGCCACCCGCCCCGGCACGCTGCATTATGCCGATATCATGCGCAGCCTCTCAGGCTTTCTGACCGCCGATGACCTGCTCACGCTGGACGCCGGGACCAACCGCATCTGGGCCACCACGCGCCTGCCCCTGCGCCACCCGCATCAGCTGGTGGCGCCCGGCGGTATCGGCGGCATGGGCTGGTGCCCGCCCGCTGTCACCGCCGCCAAGATCGTCTGCCCCGAAAAGCGCGTGACGGGCCTGATCGGTGACGGCGGTTTCATGATGACCATGGATGCCGTGGCCACCGCCGCCGAGCGGGGGCTGGATGCGGTGTATATCGTGGCGAATAATGCAGGCCTTGGCATGGTGCGCGATAATCTGGGCAATCAGGCAATCGGCGTCGATTTCGCCGATCATGATTACGCGATGATTGCGCAGGGCATGGGCGCGCGTGGGCTGACCGTCACCGACAAGGGCGAGATGGACGATGCCCTGCGCGAGGCGCACAAGATGGGCGGGCCGGTGGTGATTGATGTCAAGGTTGACCCCGCCGCCAGCCACCGTGATTGCTCGGATTATGGGGCGCTGGACTGACAGGGGCAAAAATGCGACTCAGAGCAATGGGCAGAGCGGAACAAATGTGACGTGAACAGCGACAACGACCAGACACCGGATGAAAAACCCGCCCGCAGGCGGGGCCGCCCGCGCCATGATATCGGCGCGGCGGCGATCAATGATGACCGGCCCTTCGTCAGCTCGCTGGCGCGGGGCATGGCCATTTTGCGGGCGTTCCGGGCGGAAGACCGGGTGCTGGGCACGCAGGCGCTGGCGGACAGGACCGGGCTGCACAAGACCACCGTGTCGCGCTTGCTGGGAACGCTGACCAAGCTTGGCTACCTGCGTTACCTGCCGGAATACGGCAAATATGCCGTCTCCAATCAGGTTCTGACGCTGGGATATGCCGCGCTGGGGCGGCTGGGTTTCGGTGAAATGGTGCGCAACCATTTGGAAGCCATCGCGAGCCGGGGTGATTGTGTTGCGGCGCTGAGCGTGCGCGATGGCAGCGACATGATGTTTGTCGAGCTGATCCGCAAACCCACCGCCGTGGTGCTGAACCTCAATGTCGGTTCGCGCATACCGCTGGCGGAATCGGCGCCGGGGCGGGCGTATCTCTTTGCGCTGCCAGCCAGTGAGCGCGCCGGGGTCTATGAGATGCTCGCCACGCTCCACGGCGACGCATGGGAGCGCGAGAAACGCCCTGCGCTGGATGCCGCGCTTGAGCGAATGGCGCGCGAGGGCTACGCGTCTTCCTTCGGCGAATGGCATGCGCGCCATATCGCCATCGGCGTTCCCATCCAGGACCCGCTGACCCGCGATATCTTCACCATCAGCGTTGGCTGCAATTCATCGAATGTATCGCGGGAAACCATGCTGAAAGAGCATCTTCCCCTGCTCCTGAACGCCTCACGCGAGATATCGACGCTCAGCGGCAGCTCCTTCGCCAGCGACCCTGCCCATTAACGCCCACTTCTGATGATGCGGGAGGCATCGCGCGCGGTGCAAACCGGCGCGGTGGGTTAATTGTGCATTGCGCAAAATAGTTCCGTATAGCAGAATTATGAGAGCCGTTGGATGCAGGGAGGGAGATGTCATGCAAGCGCTTGAAAGGCCGGAGGGCAGTCAGCCGATCACAACACTGATCACCGGGGGAAATGGCTTTCTGGGGCGGGCACTGGCTGCGGGACTACGCGATGCGGGGCACAGGCCCGTTATTGCCGACCTGACCCTGCCTGAGCATGGCGAAAGGCTGGAAGGCGTAACCTATACCCAAGCCGATATCCGTGATCTGCCGGCCCTCCTGCGGATCGCCGAAGACAATGCGGTCGATGCCATCGCGCATCTGGCCGGGCTGGTGATTCCGGTATGCCGCAAGAACCCGGTTCTGGGGGCCGAGGTCAATGTGATCGGCCAGATCAACGTGATGGAGCTGGCGCGGCAAATGGGTATCTCGCGGCTGGTCTACACCAGTTCGCTGGCAGCAAGGCCGCGCGGCACCCTTCAATCCCCCACCAACCTTTACGGCGTTTACAAGCGCTGCGGCGAGGATATCGCAAAGGTCTATTTTCTTGACTACGGCATCGTGTCGGTCGGGCTGCGGCCGAATGTCGTTTACGGCCCGGGCCGGGATTCGGGCGAGACGGCGGCGATCACCCTAGCGATGCGCGCGGGCGCCCGGGGCGAGGCCTATGAGATCCCTTTCTCAAGCGTCATGTGTTTTCAGCATATTGACGAGGTGACCGATATTTTCATGCGGTGCCTTGCCGTGCAGCCCGAACAGCCGGTGGTCAGTGATCTGACGACTGATGCGCGCTCAACCGACGAGGTGATCGCGGCGATCCGCAAGGTTGTCCCCGATGCGCGCATCACCGCCGCGCCCAGCTTCCGGCCCGCGCCTGAAGAAATGGATAATGCCCCGCTTCAGGCGCTTCTGGGTGACTGGCAGAGCCTTTCGCTGGAAGAGGGTACGCGACGCACGATTGACGCCTTTCGCCGCGCCGCCACGGGGTGAAGGGGGTACCGGGAACCCTATAACGGCTCGCGTATCCTATAGAGGAAAGTGACAGGCAACTTTTCCTGCGCCGGTGTCCTGTAGCAGGGGCTTTTCAGTGCGGCACAGATCCTGCGCCTTTGGGCAGCGACTGGCAAAGGCGCAGCCTGCGGGCAGGTTCAGTGGCGAAGGGGGGTCACCCGCGACGGCGCCCTGCCGCTGATAGCCGCGCGACTTGCGCCGCGCCAGCGATGGCGCAGCCTCCAGCAGGACGGCCGTATAGGGGTGGCGGGGCCGGGAAAACAGCGTGGGCCGGTCGGCATATTCGACGATCTCGCCCAGATACATTACCGCGATATCGTCGCAGATGAACTGCACCACGCCCAGATCATGACTGATGAACAGGTATGAAAGGCCGAACTCATCCTGCAAGCGGCGCAGCAGGTTCAGGATCTGCGCCTGGATCGCCACATCCAGCGCCGAGACCGGCTCATCACAGACAATCAGGCGCGGGTTGGTCGCCAGCGCGCGGGCGATGGAGATGCGCTGGCGCTGCCCGCCTGAGAACTGATGCGGGAAAAGCGCCATCTGGTCAGGCCGCAGCCCGACAAGCGCGAACAGCTCGCGCACCCGGTCATTGCGCCCGGCAGGGTCACCGACATTCATCAGATCAAGCGGTTCGCGCACAATGGCACCCACGCGCTCGCGCGGGTTGAGCGATGAATAGGGGTCTTGGAAAATGACCTGCAGATGGCGGCGATAGCTGCGCATCCGGGCGGGCGGCAGGGTCATCAGGTCGGTGCCGTCGAAAAATACCTGCCCGCCAGACGCCTCTGCCAGCCGGATCGCCGCCATCGCGGTTGTCGTCTTGCCCGAGCCGGATTCACCCACCAGCCCCAGCGTGCGCCCGGGCGACAGCTCAAAATCGACGCCGCGCACCGCCCGCAGCACTGAGGGCGGGCTGAACAATCCGCTCCGGCCCAACTGGAAATCGACCGTCAGGCCACGGACACTGAGAAGCGGCGCGCTCATACCGGAAGCTCCTTGCCTGCGTGGTGACAGGCAACCGGGTGCCCCTTGTCTTCCAGTGCCGGGCGTTGGGCGCGGCAGTGGGCATCGGCCTTGTGGCACCGCTCGGCAAAGGCGCAACCTTCGCCCAGCAGATGCAGCGGCGGCACGATGCCCGGAATTTCAGCCAGCGGTGGCAGCCGCTCTGCCCCGCCCGCCTCGCGCCCCAGAACGGGAATACAGTTGATCAGCCCGCTGGTATAGGGATGCATCGGATTATCCAGAATCTGATCAGATGTGCCCTGCTCGATGATGCGCCCGGCGTACATCACGGCCACCCGGTCGGTCATTTCGGCGATCGCGCCCATGTCATGGGTGATCAGCACGATGGCCACCCCGAATTCGCGTTGAATATCGCGCATCAGGTCAAAGATCTGCGCCTGCACGGTCACATCCAGCGCCGTTGTCGGCTCATCCGCGATCAGCAGCTTGGGGCGGCAGGAAATGGCCATCGCAATCATCACCCGCTGGCGCATACCGCCCGAAAGCTGATGCGGGAAGGATTTCGCCCGTTTTGCCGGTTCCGGAATGCCGACGGTCGCCAGCAGATCGACCACCTGCTTTTCGGCCTGCGTGCGGCTGACATCCTGATGCAGCAAAATCGCCTCGGCGATCTGGTCGCCCACGGTAAAGACCGGGTTCAGGCTGGTCATCGGCTCCTGAAAGATCATGGCGATATCCCCGCCGCGCAGCTTGCGCATCCGGCGGGCGCTGGCGCGGGTGATGTCTTCGCCCTGAAACAGGATGCTGCCGCCCGTCACATGGCCCGGCGGATTGGGCACCAGCCCCATCATGGCCAGCGCCGTGATCGACTTGCCGCAACCGGATTCCCCGACAATCCCCAGCGTTTCACCCGGCATCACGTCAAGGCTGATCCCGGCCAGTGCGGTGACGCGGCCATGGCGGGTGTCAAATTCGACCCGAAGGTCACGCAGACTCAGCAGCGGTTGGTTCGTGGCAGTATCCGCCATCAGCGCGACCTCAGCTTGGGGTTGAACGCATCGTTGAGGCCGTCACCCACCAGTGACACGGCAAAGACGGTCAGAAAGATCGCCAGCCCCGGCAGGGTGACGGGCCACCAGGCATCAAGGATGTAATTGCGGTTCTGCCCGATCATCAGCCCCCAGGACATGGTGTTGGGGTCACCCAAGCCAAGGAATGACAGACCGGCCTCGAAAAGGATGGCCACGCCGATGGTCAGCGTGGCCGAAACGATCAGCGGCGGCAGCGCATTGGGCAGGATCACGCGGGCAATGATCCGTCCGTTGCCCGCCCCGATCGAGCGCGCGGCGGTGACATATTCCAGCTCACGGATGCGCAGAAACTCGGCCCTGGTCAGGCGCGCGGTCTGCGGCCATGAGACAACGCCGATGGCAAAGGCCACCGTCCAGAGCGAGGGCGAGAACAGCGTCACCAGCACCATGGCGAACAAAAGCGCGGGCAGCACCTGAAAGAACTCGGTCAGCCGCATCAGCAGATCATCCACCCAACCGCCGAAATACCCGGCCAGCGCGCCCGTGAAGATGCCGATCACCACCGTGATCAGCGCCGCCGAAAGCCCTACCGCCAGCGTCGGCCCGCCGCCCTTCAGCAGGCCGGTCATCATGTCGCGGCCCAGAAAGTCGGTGCCCAGCCAGATGCCGCTTTCTTCGCCCGGGGCGGTCAGGGGCATCCAGACGATATCATAGGGATCGGCGTCATGCAGGAAATGGCCGTAAAGCACCAGCGCGACAATCAGCGACAACAGCGCCAGCCCGAACACCGCCGGGCGGTTTTTCAGGAACTGGCCCCATGCCTCACGCAGGGGGCTGACGGCTTCGGGGGTGGTATGGGTTTTCGCCATATCAGCGTCCTCCGGTGCGGATGCGGGGGTCAGCAAGGCGATAGCTCAGATCGGTCAGCAGATTGGCCACCACCACCACGCCTGAAGCGCAGAACAGCACCCCCAGCAACGTCGGATAATCGCGCCTGAGCACGGAATCGAACGCCAGCCGCCCCATGCCGGGCCAGTTGAAAACCGTCTCCACCAGAAGCGCGCCGGAAATCAGGTTGCCGAACTGGATGCCCGCCACCGTCAGGATCGGCAGCACCGCGTTGCGCAGCGCATGGCGGAAAATCACCGGGCCTTCGCCCAGCCCCTTGGCGCGCGCGGTGCGCACATAGTCCGCACCCAGAACCTCGATCATCGAGGCCCGCGACAGGCGCGCATATTGCGCCAGAAAGATGATCGCCAGCGTGGTGGCAGGCAGCACCAGATGATGCGCAACATTGAGCGCATAGGCGAAACCGCCACCCCGGAACCGCGCGCTGCTCATCCCTTCGACCGGGAAAACCGGCACAATCACCGAAAAGAGGATGATCAGCATCAGTCCGGTCCAGAACACCGGCGCGGCATAGCCGACGGTGGAAAACACCGACACAAACCCTGAAAACGGCCCCTGCGGCCTGCGCGAGGCCAGAACGCCCATAACCACGCCAACGAAGATGGCAATCAGCTGTGCGGTCAGCACCAGAAGAACGGTCGGCCAGATCCGCTGCGCGATCAGCTCAGACACCGGGCGGTCAAAGTAATAGGACATCCCCAGATCAAGCCGCGCGATATTGGCCAGATAGATGCCCAGTTGCACCGGCAGCGGCTTGTCCAGCCCATAGCGGGCGCGGATATCGGCCATCATCTCTTCCGAGATGCCGCCCATTTCCCCCGCGATCACCTCAGCCGGGTCGCCCGGTGCGGCATGGATCAGCAGGAAATTCAGCACCACGACGCCGATCATGAGGATCAACCCGTAGCCCAGTCGCCGGAAGATGTAACGGGTCGTGCCCATGGTCGAATCGCCCCTGCTGGCTTGCGTGGTGCGCGCCGGGTTCAGCCCCGGCGCGCGCTGCGTTTAGCTTAGCGGTCTTCGGTCCAGTAGACCTCGTCCATCGACTGCATCGTGCCCCAGATGGAGACCGGGATATTGGTCAGCCGGTCATCATGGAAGGTGTGGTAGGGCAGCACGTTGAGGAAGTAGATCGGCACTTCCTCGGCGATGATTTCCTGAAACTCGGCATAAAGCGCCGTGCGGCGCTCGGTATCCGCTTCAACCGCCGCTTCGGCCAGCAACGCGTCGACACGCTCGTTGGCATAGCCCTGCGTGTTCGACCAGATCACCGGGCGGATGTTCGACGACAGATAGGTGCGGTGCACCCCGATCACCGGATCGCCCCAGTTGAATACCAGATCCATGGTCATGTCGAATTCGCCGCCCGCAATCCGGCCGGCCCAGGTGGGAAAGTCAGGCGCGGCGCGTACTTCCACATCAATCCCGACGCGGCGAAGCTGCGAGCGGATGTATTCGGCCACGTTCTGCTGCTGCTCGGCAGAGCCGGGAATGTAGTCGATGGTCAGCGAGAAGCGGTTGCCATTGGCGCCCGGTGCATGCCCGGCCTCGTCCAGCAGGGCATTGGCGCGGTCGACATCCAGATCATAGGCTTCGATATCGGGGTTGAAGAAAGGCGAGGATTCGATGATCGGCCCTCGCTGCGGCGAAGAAGTGCCGCGATGCAGGGCGTTGATGATGAAATCACGGTCCACGGCATAGGCGATCGCCTGACGCACGCGCACATCGTCAAGCGGCGCGCGGCGGGTGTTGAAGGCCAGCCAGTTCAGCGCGCCGATCCCCTCATAGCCGCGGGTGGTGTATTCCAGCCCTGACACGCCCTGCAGCCGGCGGATACCCTGGCTTTCAGTGAAGAAGGGTAGCATGTCGGCCTCGCCCGCTTCCATCGCCAGCACCAGTGTGGAGGGGTCGCGCACAATGCGGATGACAATGCGGTCAAGATAGGGGCGCCCTTCGATGAAGAAATCATCGAACCGCTCCAGCGTGATCTGCTCACCCGCCCGGAACTCCACCAGCCGGAACGGACCAGAGCCAACGGGCTCGTTATTGGCGGGGTGGTTGGCCACATCCTGCCCGTCGCCATAGACATGCTCGGGGATGATCGGCGACAGCGCCGAACTCAGCGCCAGCAACAATGCCGGATGCGGCTGGCTGAGGCGGAAGATGGCGGTGTGTTCATCGGGGGTTTCCACCGCTTCGACCGGGGCGAACATGGTCTGGAACGGGTGGTTGGCCTTGATCGTCATGATCGAGAAGGCCACGTCGGACGAGGTGATCGGCTCTCCGTCATGGAAAACGGCATTCTGAACCAGATTGACCGTCAGGCTGAGCCCGTCATCAGACCATTCCCAGCTTTCGGCCAGATAGGGATGCGGGTTCCATTCATCGTCATAGCGCAGGAGCGAGGCAAAGATCTGCGTACCCGGCAGACCGGTCGCAATGCCCGATTGTACCGCCGGGTTCAGGTGGCGCGGCGCCTGGGTCGAGATGATGACCAGTTCGCCCCCTTGGCGGGGCTCGGCGGAGGGCATGCCCGGCGCCAACCCCAGCGCCATGACCGAAGCCACAGCACCGAACAGAATACGTCGTGTCAGTTTCATGGTCGTCTCCCTGTTTCTGTGTCGTACAGTTTTCTTGCACCCGGTTTGCCGGGCATCTCTTGTTCAGCTTGCGCCGATTCTTTCCAGCAGGGCCACCAGCAGCCGTGCGCGCGGTGCCAGTGACGAGATCAGCGCGTATTCTTCATGCGTGTGCGGCCCGCCGCCGATCACGCCCAGCCCGTCCAGCGTGGGCAGGCCCGCAGCGGCGGTAAAGTTCCCGTCCGAGCCGCCACCGGCCACCCGCGCGCCATTCAGCGCGATGCCCAGTTCATCGGCGCAGGCGCAGGCCAGCTCATACAGCGCCTGAATCTGCGGGGTCTTTTCATAGGGCGGGCGGTAGAGGCCCGGAGTAAGCGTGATGCGGGCCTTGGGGTGATGCGGTTTCAGCGCGTCCAGCGCGGCGCGCAATTCATCAGCCTCGGCGGGGCCGGGCACGCGGGCATAGACCGTCGCTTCGCACAGATCGGGCACCCGGTTTTCATAAATTCCGCCACGGATCAGACCGACATTGACGGTAAAATCGCGCGCGTTATCGCTCAGCGCCTCGATGGCCAGCACCTGATGCGCCATCTCACGGATCGCGCTCACGCCCTTTTCATGCTCGGCACCGGCATGCGCCGATACCCCTTCAACGCGCAGATGATAACGCACCATGCCGTGGCGCGCGACCGTCAGCGCACCGCCCCCGCCCGAGGGCTCCAGCACCAGCGCGCAGGCGGCGCGCGCCGCCTCGGCTTCGATTGCGGGGCGCGAGGTGGGGCTGCCCAGCTCTTCATCAGGGATCATCATCACCGTCACCGGCAGGCGGGGCCGCCGCCCCTGCGCGTGCAGATGCGCCAGCGCGGCAAAGCCCAGCACATTGCCGCCCTTCATGTCATAGGCGCCTGGGCCATAGAGCCGGTCTCCGTCCCGCCGCAGCGGAAGGGCACCTTGCAGCGTGCCCAGCGGATGCACGGTGTCCAGATGGCCCAGCATCAGAATGCCCGGCCCCTCTGACTGCCCGGCAATCCGGCCGGTCAGGATGTCACCGCAGCCCTGCTGCCCCACCTGGCGCTCGATACTGGCTCCCATGGCGCGCAGCCGGTCTTCGGCCAGATCGACCATGCGGTTGACCGCCTCGGCATCAGCCGAAGGGCTTTCAACCGAGACCCAGCGCCCGATTTCATCGCCAATGGCAGACGCATCGAGCGAGGCCATCGAACCGGCGCTCACCGGCCTATCCGTCCAGCGGGAAATGGACCCCGCCAAGCACGGTTCCGGCAATGCGCAGATCCTTCAGTGCGCCCGGCGCAGCGGCAAGCGGGTCATCCTCAAGCACACAGAAATCCGCCCGCTTGCCGCAACTGATCGAGCCGATTTCATGGTCAAGCTTCAGCACATGCGCCGCGCCCATGGTGATGCAGTACATGGCCTGTTCAACGCTGAGCTGCTGCGTATCGCCCAGCACGCGCCCGCTTTCGGTCTTGCGGTTGACCGCGCACCAGGCGGTGAACAGCGGCGACATGGGTGTGACCGGAGCATCCGAATGAATGGCGAAATTGCCGCCCCAGACCGCCGCCGCATCGCGACAGGCATTCATCCGTGCGGCGCGGTCAGGCCCCACGGTCTTTTCCCAATGCGCATCGCCGAAGTAATAGAGATGGTTGCCGAACAGATTGACAGTCAGGCCCAGTTTGCGCATCCGCTCGAACTGGGCGCGATCGGCGAGTTGCACATGCTCCAGCGTATGGCGCAGATCGGCGTTGCCCGCGCCCAGCAGCGCCCCGGCCACCGCATCGCAGGCCAGCTCTGACGCCGCATCGCCGTTGGTGTGGATGTGCATCTTGACCCCGGCACGGTGCAAAACCTTGACCGCGTTCCTGAAATCATCGACCGGCATGTTCCAGATGCCGTGATCGGTGCCGGTGTAGTAGCCTGGCGCGTTCAGTTTGGCCGTCCAGCCCTGAATGGAGCCGTCGGTGAACAGCTTTGCCCGGCCCAGATGCAGCTTGTCGGTGGACATGGCTCGCAGGTCCAGTGCGCGCTCGGCCTCCAGCACCGGATCTTTGCGCATGGCATTCATGGCGGGCACATAGCGGATCGGAAAGCTGTCTTCGCCGGTGATACGCAGCTGGCGCGTGACCTCTTCATCCTCCAGCTCGGCATACATGTCGGTGACGGTCGTTACCCCCACCCGGCGCGACAGATCGGCATAGGCGCGCAATCCGGCCTCATCCCCCAGCGCGCGGAAGGTGACATTGGCATGCGCCATCAAGGGGCCCATGGCGGCGAATTCCTGAAGCTCGCCGGTGGCGCGCCCGTTCCTGTCGCTCACCACGCCCGGCACATTCGAGCCCTGCTCCATCCCCACCACCTTCAGCCCGGCGGTATTGGTGACAAGCACATGCATGCTGGAATGGATCAGCAGCACCGGATGCTCTTGCGATACGCGGTCAAGCACATCGCGGTCGATGGTTGCGCTGATGCGGGTGGGGTCAAAGCCGAAACCCACGACCGGCTTGCCCTTCTCGGTGCGCACGGCAACTTCGCGCAGGCGTTCCACAATCGCATCGGCGGTGGTTGCGCCGGGCCAGTTGCGGCCATCGGGGTCCAGCCGGGCGTAATGGCCGCAGTACGAGAACCGGAAAATTCCGCCCGCGCTGACATGGGCATGCGCCTCGATAAGGCCGGGCATCAGCACCTTGTCGGCGTAGCGATCATCGACCGGCGCGCCGCCCCAAAGCGTCGCAATATCCGCATCACCCACCGCCAAGATCCGGCCACCGCGCACCATGACATGCGTGGCATGCGGTCGGTTGTGATCCATGGTAATGATCTTGCGCGCCCGGAAAACAACCGTTTTCTCCATTGCCCGTTTCCTTCCCCGATTGACGAAGTCTGATAGCGGGCAGTATTTGGAGCGTTGTCAGGCAAATCAAGCGTCATTCTGAATTGGCATTACAGCTTGTTTCTGACTGGACTTATCACGCGGCGCTGATTGCCTGTTCTTCAGGCATCCCGGGCAGCATTGATGTGTGGCGCAGCAAAATGGCCACGCATCGGGATGCGTGGCCTCCAGGCGTCAGCGGGCAACGATCTCAGCCTTTGGAATGATGCGTCACCGCGCCTGTGCCCGGGTCCAGCCCACGGCCTCTTGCAGGACCATCTGCATCGCGCTGTCGAACCCGGCGACAAGGGCGAAGGTGTCGTCCGAGGCGGCAATTGCCGAGGCCGTGAACCGGCGCGAGGCAATAATATGGCGGTCGTTTTCGCGGATCAGGGTCATCATCAGGCTGACGCGCACGGTCATTGGTGCGGCTCTGGGGTTTGCGGGGTCCACGGGCTGAGCGTGAAAGTCCTGCAGTTCGGTCATCAGGGTGAAGTCAGGCATCAGGCCCGCACCCGTCCGGCCAACCAGCCTGAAACCGCCCAGATTCTGGAACGAGGAAACCAGCAATGTCTGCACCAGCGCGGGCGCCGGTTCCGACCAGCGGCCATCCGGCAGGTATTGCGCCTGAAACGGAATGGGCTTGATCAGAATGCGGTCGGTTGACAGTGCACCCGCCGAGGTCGGCAGTTCGACCACCAGATGGCGGCTACCCGATGCCGGGGCCGTGGCGCTGGTCACCGGCGACAGCGTATAGGCATCGAGCTGGGCGCTGGCCTCTGAAAGGGCGCTCAATGCGCTGCAACCAGACAGAAGCAGCAGCATCAGCGGAAGCATCGCGGCGCGGATTTGTTTCATATGCGTTATCTCCTGTAATCAGGTGTCTGGTTGCCCAGAAGAAAGCGGCCGGGATCGCTGCCGATCCGGTTGGCCAATGTGCCGATATTCACCACCAGCGCCCGTGCCTCGCTGGCGAGGGCGCTGAACTGTGGCAGCCCGGTGCGCGAGAAATCTTCCAGGCCCGAGGCCGTGCGCCCCAGATCGTCGATCGCGGTGCCAAGCCGCGCCATGATTCCGGGGATATCGGACTCGATAATGTTGTTGACGCCCGCGAAGGTGGTCTGCGCCTCTGCCATCGCTGTCTCGGCGCGCTGCAGTGTCGCCTCAGCCGTGATGACGATGGAATCGATGCGCTGCGCCATCGTGTCAATCCGCGAGGTGGCGCTTTCCACATTCGACAGGATAGAAGCAATCGCGGCACTGTTCGCGGGGGTGGTGAAATCCCGGATATCGCGCATGAGCGAGATGGCTTCGGCCAGCAGGTCCGGCGCGTCGGTCATCAGCCCCTGAACAAGCGAAGGCCGCGAGGTAATCACCGGCACATCTTCCGACGGATCGGCGACAAGGCGCGCGGACTCGGCGCTGCCCCCCTCCAGCGCAACAAAGGAAACGCCGGTCACCCCCTGCGACGAAAGGGTCGCGGTGGTGTCGGTGCGAACGGGGGTGGTTGCATCAATCTCGATACGCACCCGCACCAGCGACGGGTTCTCATCATCCAGCGCGATGGTCAGTACCTGCCCCACATCGACGCCGTTATAGCGCACGGCGCTGGCCTGCCCCAGCCCCGCCACGGACTCAAAGAGGATGTCATACTGCGAATAGGTCCGGTCAAGCTGAACCTTGGCAAGCCAGAGCGTGAAGCCAAGGCCTGCCAGAATACTGAGAAGGGTGAAAACCCCGACAAGGATGTAACTTGCGCGCGTTTCCATCAGTTGGCTCCCTGTGCCTGAAGGGCGGCATGCGCGCGTGGCCCGTGGAAATAGGCATGAACCCAAGGATGGTCAACTTCAAGCATGTCGGCCATGGTTCCGGTGACCAGCACCTTCTTTTCAGCCAGAACCGCGATCCGGTCACAGGTGGCATGAAGCGTATCCAGGTCATGGGTCACCATGAAGACTGTCAGCCCCAGCGCCTTTTGCAGCGCGACGATCAGCGCGTCGAAGTCTGAGGCGCCGATAGGGTCCAGTCCTGCTGTGGGTTCATCCAGAAACACGATCTCAGGGTCCAGCGACAGGGCGCGGGCCAGCCCGGCGCGTTTGCGCATCCCGCCGGAAAGCTCGGACGGGAAAAGGTCGCCTGCGGTCTGCGGCAACCCCACCATCGCAATGCGCAGATTGGCCAGCGCCACGCGGGTCTTTGCGTCCATCCCAAGCCTTTCGCGCATCGGCGCCTCGATATTCTCGCGCACCGTGAGCGATGAGAACAGCGCACCATCCTGAAACATCACGCCCCAGCGGTTTTCCACAGAATTCCGGCTTTCCCCCTTGGCTGCGAGAATATCGGTGCCCAGAACCGTGATCTGCCCCGCGTTGGGCTTTTGCAGGCCGACGATGGTGCGCAGAAGCACGGATTTCCCGGTGCCTGACCCGCCGACGATGCCCAGCACTTCGCCGCGCATCACATCAAGGTCCAGCCCGTCATGGACGACCGTCTTGCCAAAGCGGTTGACAAGGTTGCGTACGGTGATGATCGGTTCGTTGCCCATTACACCCCCCATAGCGCGAAGAAGATCGAAAACAGTGCATCCACCACAATCACCAGGAAAATGGCCACCACAACCGAGCGCGATGTCCGGCTGCCCAGAGATTCCGTATTGCCCTTGACCTGCATACCCTGATGGCACCCCACAACCCCGATGATCAGCGCAAAAAACGGCGCTTTGGACAGGCCGACCAGCAGGTGGGACACATCGGTATTGCTCAGAAGCTGAGTGCGGAACATGCCGGGCGAAATGCCAAGCTCCACCCAAGCCATCAGCCCGCCACCGACGAGACCCGCCATACTGGCGACAAAGCCCAGCACCGGCAAAAGGATCACCAGTGAAAGAACGCGCGGGAGCACGAGAAGTTCAATCGGATCAAGACCAAGAACGCGCATCGCGTCGATTTCTTCACGCATCTTCATCGAACCGATGGCCGCAGTGAAGGCCGAGGCTGAGCGCCCGGCAACAATGATTGCGGTCAGCAGGATGCCCAGTTCACGCAGAATCGAGATGGCGATCAGGTCAACGACAAAGACCTCGGCACCGAATTGCCTGAGCTGCGATGCGCCCTGAAACGCCAGCACGATGCCGATCAGAAACCCCATCAGCGCGACAATCGGCACGGCATTCAGCCCCGCGTGTTGCATATGGTGGACAAGCGCGGTCAGCCGCAGGCGCCAGGGCTGCACGACAGTGCGGCCCAGCCGGGCCATAACCAGGCCCAGAAAGCCCAGACTGCCTGCGATACCAAGGGCGAACCCGG
The DNA here is from genome assembly GCF_036802785.1 of Pararhodobacter sp. GTDB lineage: Bacteria > Pseudomonadota > Alphaproteobacteria > Rhodobacterales > Rhodobacteraceae > Pararhodobacter. The sequence continues at coordinate 149,538 of NZ_DAIRVN010000001.1, read as the reverse complement.
TCACCCCTTCGCCGACCTGTGACAGCGTATCGCCCGCGCGGTGATGCACAGCGCGCTTTTTTTCCTTGCGCGCCAGTGACATCGCCTCGGTCACGGTTTCCAGAAGCTGGGTCTGTGCGGCATTCGCGCCGGTGATTGTGACGCTGCGGCCCTGGGCCTTGTTCCCCGCCAGAAACGAGGCAATCAGCCATGCTCCCGCCGTATCAAGCGCGGTGATGCCGGACAGGTCAATCACCTCAGTCCGGGCCGACCCTTCAAGGATCGCCCGGTTCTGCGGCAGGTTTGCCAGCGTGACAGGCCCGGTCAGGGCGGTTGTCACGCTGGCAGATGCGCGCGTCTCAGCCACCAACCCGGACCGTGCTCAACCCCCCCAAAACGCCCGTGCCGTTCAGAATCCAGAGGATGACAGCGATGACGACGACGATATTCAGGATGGATTTGATCTTCCTGTCCATCGGAATGTAATTGTTCACAAGCCAGAGCAGGACACCGACAACGATCAGCGTTACGATAAGATTAAGCAACGGCATGGCAGGAATCCTTGTTCATTCAATATAAGTCAGCATTATTGCCGCCTTAACACTACGGTGCCAGACTGCGGCAAACCCCCGGCAGGCGGCACGATTCGCACAATCTGACACACCCTTTACCATAGGCTTGCCGCGCTTCGCTCTCACTGATGTAGCGGAATGTGCCAGTGTGGCAAGCGCGCCCCGCCGGGTGCAGGCTTGCAGAATGCCGGCAAGGAATTTCGTGCTTTGTTCACTGCCTGCAATATGGTCACAGGCACCCCGGTGGGCTGAGCAAAAAACCCAGGCCCTGAGGGCCCGGGTCTGATCCGTTGTCAGTGCCGGTGCACTGTGCGGCATATCCGGCGGTGGTGTCCTGCAGAAACCGGATCAGCCAAAGCGGCCGGTGACATAGTCACTGGTACGCTCGCGCTGCGGGTTGATGAACAGGGTCTCGGTCGCGCCGTATTCGATCAGCCGCCCCAGATACATGAAGGCGGTGTTATGCGAGACCCGCTGCGCCTGGCTCATCGAATGGGTCACGATCACAATTGTGTAGGTGCCCGAAAGCTGGGTGATCAGGTCTTCGATCTTGGCAGTCGCGATCGGGTCCAGCGCCGAGCAGGGCTCATCCATCAGCAGCACTTCGGGGTCAGAGGCGATGCCGCGCGCGATGCACAGGCGCTGTTGCTGACCACCCGAAAGGCCCAGAGCGGAATCCTGCAGCCGGTCCTTCACCTCATCCCAGAGCGCGGCGGAACGCAGGCTGCGCTCAACCGTTTCATCGAGGATGGATTTCTTGCTGACCCCATCAACCCGCAGCGGATAGATGATGTTGTCATAGATCGACATCGCAAAGGGGTTTGGCTTCTGGAACACCATGCCCATCCGCTTGCGCAGCGCGATCACATCGACGCCCTTGCCGTAGATGTCGAAATCCCCGGCCATGATCTGGCCGTCGATGCGCAGATCATCCACCAGATCGTTCATGCGGTTCAGACAGCGCAGCAGCGTTGACTTGCCGCAGCCCGACGGGCCGATCAGCGCGGTGACCATCCCTTTCTGAATGGGCAGGGTATTGTCAAAAAGCGCCTGCTTCTCGCCATACCACAGATTGAAGTTGCGGATGTCCAGTGCCGCACCTTCATCGCTGACGAGGTGGTGATAGGCAGTCGGCTCATAGGCCGTTTCGGTGATGGCATTCATGGGTCTGGTCCTCAGAATTGGCCGCCAGCGTAGCGACGCTTCAGGCGGTTGCGGACGATGATCGCACCGGCATTCATGGCGACGATCAGGAACAGCAGCAGCAGCGTGGTCACGAAAACCATGGGCTTGCCAGCCTCGGAGTTGCGCGACTGGAAGCCGACATCAAAGATGTGGAAGCCGAGGTGCATGAAGCTGCGGTCAAGGTGGACGAAGGGGTAGAAGCCGTCGATCGGCAGCGCCGGGGCCAGCTTGACCACACCCACCAGCATCAAGGGCGCCACCTCGCCCGCGCCGCGCGCCATGGCCAGGATCATCCCGGTCATGATGCCCGGCATGGCCTTGGGCAGCACCACATAGCGGATGGTCTGCCATTTGGAGGCCCCGCAGGCCAGCGAGCCTTCGCGCATCGAGCGGGGCACGGCTGACAGGGCCTCTTCGGTGGCCACAATCACCACCGGCACGGTCAGCAGCGCCAGCGTCAGCGAGGCCCAGAGGATGCCGCCCTTGCCGAAGGTGGGGTTCGGCAGGTTCTCGGAATAGAAGAGCTGGTCGATTGTTCCGCCCATTGTATAGGCGAAGAAGCCCAGACCGAACACACCATAGACGATGGACGGCACCCCGGCGAGGTTGTTCACCGAGATCCGCACGAGCGAGGTGATGCGGCCCTGTTTGGCGTATTCGCGCAGGTAAAGCGCCGTGATCACACCGAAGGGCGCGACGATGATTACCATCAGCAGGGTCATGGCGACGGTGCCGAAGATGGCGGGCAGAACGCCGCCCTGGGTGTTTGCCTCACGCGGCTCGGTCGAGATGAATTCCCACCAGCGGCTGAAGTAGATGCCGACCTTGTCGGCAAAGCTCAGCTGGTTGGCGGGGAACAGCCGCACGATCTGGCTGAGCTCCACTTCGACAACGCGCCCGCCGACCTCTTCCATCTGAATGCGGGTCTGCCGGTCGACGGTGCGGATTTCGTTGACCTGCGCCTGAAGCGCCGCGAATTCGGCCTGAAGCGCGTCAATGCGTACCTGGCTTGCCGCCACGGCATCGCGCGCCTGCTGGCTGCCCTCGCCGAACCGCTGAAGGGCGCGACGCTGCGCCAGCCGCTCACGCTCGATCCGGTAGTTGACGCCACCGATTTCCGATTGCTCAAGCCGCCGGATCTGGGCGAAGCGCTGCCGGGCGACACCGTGTTCGCGCGCAAGCACCGAAGTATCCAGCGCCTGCTCCTGCCCGTTCACCACCAGCCCGGCAATGCGGCCGATGAAAACACCCCAGACCTGACGCTCGAAGTAATAGTAATCCGCAGGCGTGGTGACCTGCGTCACCTCGAAATCGGATACCCAGCGGAAGTCATCGCCATAAACGTCATAATTGGCGGTTTTGTAGAGCGTCCGACCAGCGATGCCGTTACTTGCGGTGATTTCCTCGCGCTGCTGGTCATCCAGCTGCACCAGAATGTCTTCACCCACCCGGTAAGGCCCGCCGCGCGTGGCCACCCCGGCGATGACAGAGCCGTCGCGCAGCTCCACCTGTGCGATGGGCTTCGGCCAGAAGGTGCCGAAACCGTTCCAGGCAATCAGGAACAGAAACCCCGCGATCAGGATGATCCCCAGCGCCAGCGCACCGCCAAACCCCCAGAGCGCGGGTTCGCCCACCGCCGAAAGATCGGCGGAGAAGCGGCGCACCCGGCGGCCGCGCACGGCGTCTTTGGCTGCGACAGCCGCCGCCCCGCCAGCGCCCGAGGCAGGAATGTCGTGTTCGTTCGAAGCGGTCATATGTCCGGTCCCTGGTTCAGAGCTGGAAGGCGCGCTTGCGGAAGCGCTGCCGGATCAGTTCGGCAAAGGTGTTGATGACAAAGGTCATGATGAAGAGCGTCAGCGCCGCAAGGAACAACACGCGGTAGTTGGTGCCGTCTTTCACCGCCTCTGGCAGTTCGATGGCGATGTTCGCGCTGAGCGTGCGCAGGCCTGAAAAGATGTTCCACTCCATGATCGGTGTGTTGCCCGCCGCCATCACCACGATCATCGTTTCGCCGACCGCGCGCCCCAGCCCCATCATCACCGCCGAGAACACGCCCGAGGCTGCGGTGGGCAGAACCACCCACATTGCCGTCTGCCAGGGCGTGGCCCCGCAGGCCAGTGACGCGGCGCGCAGATGGCTGGGCACCGCGTTGAGCGCGTCTTCGGCCAGCGTGTAGATGTTGGGGATCACCGCGAAAGCCATCACGAAACCCACAACCAGCGCGTTCCTTTGCTGATAGCTGTCCACGAAGCCGCCGCGCGGGTCATAGCCCACCAGCGTCAGCAGGGCTGCAATCGCATAGGACAGCAGCATTGCCGCAACCAGCATGGCCAGCCAGCGCAGGATATCCAGCCGCCCCGCCACAGCGCGGTCACGGTCGCCGACCAGCGCGCGCCAGTGGTGGCCCAGCGTGCGGCGGAACAGCCAGCCCACCACCAGATAGCAAACCGGAAGCAGGATCAGGAACATGAAGGGTGTGCCCGTGCCGGTCTGCCCCGTCGTCCAGCGCTTGAAATCGCCGTAGAACAGCACCCGTTCAAACAGCGGGCCAAGGACATAGGCCGCGCCCGCAGCGACAATGATCATCACCGCCATGAGGATGAACTTGGGAAAGCCGTCATATTTCAGCGCCAACCGAACCGGCAGCATCTGCCACAGGAACGCCCCCAGCATCAGCCCGGTCGGCAGCGCGAACATGCCCAGCAGCACCGCTCCGATCCATTCCTCGACCAGCGGCGCCAGAACCAGCGCGGCGACAAAGCCCAGAACCACGGTGGGCAGGCTTTCCATCATCTCCATCATTGGCTTGACGGTTGCCCGCACCCGCCGATCCACGAATTCCGAGGTATAGATCGCCGCCATCAGCGCGATGGGGGCTGCGAACAGCATGGCGTAGAACGCGGCCTTGGTGGTGCCGAAGATCAGCGGGATCAGCGAATACTTGGGTTCAGCAAGGTCGGTCCCGGCGGTGGACTGCCAGATGAATTCAGGTTCGCCGTACCCTTCATACCAGATGCGGCCAAAGAGCACCCGCAGCGTCACTTCGGCATGATGGGCTCGGAACTGCCAGGCTTCAACCGCGCCGGTCTCTGACATCAGCAGAATACCATCGCCGCGCGGAAACATCATTGCCTGTGCGTGTGCGGTGGCATCGCCTGATCGCTCGAATTCGAACAGCACCTGATCCGAGGTCGAATGAACCAGCCAGACATTGCCATCCGCATCGGTTGCGGCGAAAGACTTGTCGCGTTGTGCCTCGCTCAGATCGACGACCGCTGCGGGCATCGCGGTGTGGGTGCGCGCCTGAACCAGCTCAAACCCGTCGGTGCCGCGCGCGCCGATGCGCTGGATGCGGAACCACACGTTCAGCGAGCCGTCGGCGCCGCCGACAACCAGCGACAACTCGCCGCCAAGGAAGGACAGCGCGGTCACGGCAACCCCATCGGCGGTGGCGCGCAGGGATTCGGCCAGCACCGGCGCGTCGATATTGCGCAGGTCATAGCGGTGCAGGCGGCCATCGGTGGTGGCCACAATGGCCCTGTCGGCAGAGCCGGACAGCAGCACCTGCGTGGCCGAAACGCCGTCTGCCAGCGGCAGGGAAGGCAGATCCACCGTGCTGGTTCTGACCGTCTCTTCGCCGGTCATCATGTTGCGCTGGATGCGCGAGCGGCTGACACGGACCACATTGTCGGCGTCGATCGTGGCGAACGAGATGGTCGGGCGTTCGACCGTGCCGCCGGTGCGGTAATCGAGGGCCACGATGGGAAGTTCGGATATCTGCTGCTCTTCGCCGATCAGGATTTCGGGCGTCAACGTGCGGAAATCGCCGGTCTGAACCCGGGTAAACACCTGCCCGCCCGAGGTCTGATCACGCGCGTTCAAGGGTTGCAGTCCGCCGGGCAGCCGCTCTGTCGTTGTCGCGGTCGAAAGAACCCGAAGCTCTGCAAAGCGGACAGTGCCGTCTTCAAAGCCGATTGCCACGCGGTCACGACCGATGGTGCCGGATACCGCCGTGGCGGGTGCACTGAATTCCAGATTGGTCCGGGAAATCTCGGCGCCGGTCGGAATGTGAAAGACAAGGGCTTCGCCCCCATCGTCAACGCTTATGCCCAGTGTCTGAAATTCGTCGCCATTGACCCACATCACCTGCCCGTTGACGGGTGCGGTGTAGGCCACCTGACCCAGCAGCTGCCCTGAAGACATGAGCGGCATGACCACGCGGACAAGGAACACCATGATCCCCAGAACCGCGACAATCACCATCAGCCCGCCGACGGTGATCACGCTGCTTGCAATCCTCTCGCCCCAGATAACGCTGCGTCGGGTGTCCATGCTGCGCACGCGGCGGCGCTCGGTGCGCGCCTCGTTGCTGTCACCTGCGGGAACTTGGGCGGTATCGGTCATGATGCTCTCGCACGATTGGGGGCGAAAAAGTCGGCAACAACGTCTGCGGGGGCCGGAACAATCCGGCCCCCGCAGGATGTCTGGATCAGTTCAGGCCGAAGGCGGCCAGATCCTGATCGGCGATTGCCGAAACCAGCGGGAAGAAGCCCGCGCGCACAACGTCTGACTGGCCTTCCTGGCTGTAGACGTAGCGGATGAACTCGGCGCGAACCGGCTCCAGCGCTTCGTTCGGATTGTAGTTGACGTAGATGTAGAGGAAGCGTGCGATGGCATAGTCGCCCGAGGCGGCGTTGATGCCGGAGGGCTCATAGCACTCACCGTCTTCACCGCGGATGGAGACAGCACGCACGTCAGCAGTGCCGTAGCCCACGCCCGAGTAGCCGATGCCACCAACGTCAGCGGCAACGCCCTGAATCACGGTCGAGGAGCCGGGCTGCTCGCGCACTTCGGGGCTGTAGTCGCCGCCGAACAGCGCCACGTCCTTGAAGTAGCCATAGGTGCCCGAAGCCGAGTTGCGGCCATACATGGCGATCGGACGGTCAGCCCATTCGCCGGTCAGGCCAACCTGGCCCCAGGTGGTGATGGCTGCGTCGGCGCCGCCAGCGCGGGTCGACGAGAAGATCGCGTCAACTTCCTGCAGGCTCAGGCACTCAAGCGGGTTGTCGCGGTGCACGAAGACACCCAGCGCGTCGATGGCGCCACGGATCGGCAGCGGGGGGTAGCCGTAGCGGGCTTCGAACTGCTCGATTTCCGAACCGCGCATCGGGCGCGACATCGGACCGAACTGGGCGGTGCCTTCGACCATGGCGGGGGGGGCGGTGCCTGAACCGGCACCCTGGATCTGGATCGCAACGTTCGGGTAGAACGAGCGGAAGCCTTCCGACCAGTAGGTCATCAGGTTGTTCAGCGTGTCCGAGCCGATCGACACCAGGTTGCCCGAGACGCCCGAGGCGGCGGTATAGGTAGGCAGAGCGGGGTCAACCGCCTGCGCATTGGCTGTGGTCGCCAGCGCGAGCGTGGCAAACGACAGCAGAGCTGCAGTGCGTTTCATGGGAACTCCATTTGTTGGCAGCGCCCGGACAGAACCGGGCTGCACCTGCTGAATAGCGGCGCTATGTGACGCTTCTGCCAAGTTTGCATGACAGTTGTGTGACAGAGGCCGGAGCCATGCCTGTCAGGCTGCCGCAACCCCCCTGAGGAAGGCGCGCGGCGCCCTTGCGTGTCTGGTCGGAGGCGAAAACGCCGGGTGCTGCCGGGCCGGGCGCGCGCAGGCGCTGCCCGGATCTGGCGTGATTCCGGCAGAGCGAATCGCCGGGGTCGGCTAGGGCAAAGCCGTTGTCGCCGCGCTTTCACGCAGGCTGCAACGTCGGCGTTCAGCGCGGATCGCCCGCCGCGTCCCTTAAACGGGTGCGGGGCAAATAAAGTGTCCCCTGATGCTCGATTGGTTCATATGATCTTTACTGTCAGTTCATATGGACTATATAACGGTCGCAGGAGAACAAGATGCAGATTGCTGTTAAAACCCGGGAGCCCGCTGCTTTCAACGCCGTCGCGTTGAAAGCCTATGCGCGTGTGGTGGAACTCTGGTCTCTTTCCCAGAAAGAGGCCGCCGCGCTGGCCGATATGTCTGAAAGCACCTGGAAGCGGGCGAAGAAGCCGGGTTTCTCCGGTGAACTCACCAAGGACCAGCTGCTGCGCCTCAGTGCGGTGATCGGCATCTACAAATCGCTGGATCTGTATTTCTCTGACCCGCTTTCCCGAACATGGTTCACCCGGCCCAATACCGGCCCGCTTTTCAGTGGTGCCCGGCCCATCGACACGGCAATTGACGGCGGCCTGCCGCAGATCCTTGCGATCCGGAACTATCTGGATGCGCTCCGGGGCGGAGCATGAAGCAGACCGAGATTTCGGATCGCGGTCTGGTTCGTCTGTTGCCCGCCACCTACCATAAACCACCCTCGCTGCGCGGTTTGGTGGACAGCGATGATGAACTGGACATCCTTGCCGAAATCGAAGGGATGACCAGCGCCCGGCTGCTTGCCGAACGGGGCCGCAGTCCGCATCTGGACCCGCGTGAACTGGCATGGCACCGGCGCCACCGCGATCTGCGGATTTATGGCGACACGCATGTCAACGCGGCTTTCACCTATACCCGGGCGGGCGGCAACCGGTTCAACACCGATGAGCGCGGCGCGTGGTATTGCGCCTGGAGCACCATGGTTTCGGTCGCGGAAGTGGCCTGGCACCGAACGCGGGAGCTTGGGTTCACCGGCACCTTCAATGACAGCGCGCGCTATGTGGAACTTCTTGCCGATTTCATCGGTGTCTTCGACGATATCACGGATGAGCCTGCGCATGTGGCGCTCAACCCTGATCCGGCGGTGGGGTATCCTGAGGGTCAGAGCCTTGCTGAGCGGCTCAGGCGTGAGGGCTCGCGGGGGCTAATCTACCCCTCGGTCAGGGCACCGGGTGAGGGCGGGAATTGTCTGGTGTGTTTTGAACCCAATGCGATTCAGAATGTGCGCCCGGGCGCGTCATGGGATCTGGTGTGGAACGGAACGCCAGACTATGCGGTTTATGCAATCAACTGACGGCTGTGCACCCCCGCTTTTCCAACAAAAGCAATGAAAAAAACACAAACGTCTCCTATGCTTGCCCGATTCGATCCTTCAACCGAGGTGCTTTGTGTCTGAGAATGTGTTAAATCTGCCAGTATCCCGCCGACTGTTTGCAGGGTTCATGCTGGCGGGCAGCATGCTCGCACTGAGTGCATGTTCGGACGGGGTGTTCTTCGTCCCCGGTCTGACGGGCGCGGCCCCCACTGACTGGGTAACCCGAAGCAGTGATCATGCCTGGATCAGCCCGCCTGGCCTGATCCTTGTCATGGAGCGGCAGGTTCGTGGCCGGACCGAGCAGAAACTGGCGCTGCCCAACCGCACCAGCCTTGCGGGCGACAATTTCATCTATCTGCATACCGTCTCCACGCCCAATCCGCCGGGCATGCGGCTGGAAGAGGCGCTTTCAGGGATCGATGGGCTGCCGCTGCCCTTCACCGAAGACGATCTGAGCGTGATGCGCGGGCGCGATGATTCGGCGGGGGCGCTGGCATGGGCAGAATGGACAAGCGGCGCCGGAACAACCTGCGTGCTGGCCATGCGCCGCCTGACCGTGGAGGACCGGGCGCTGCCCGCGCGCGTCACCGCGCTGGACATGGTCATGCGCAACTGCGTGCCCGGTTCCGCGGATGATGCGCTTGCCCCGGCTGACGCCCGCCATGTCGCTTTCCCTTCTGCGCGCGGGGCGCGGCAGGGGGCGTCGCAGCGCATTCTGTCGCCTCTGGCGGCACCGATGTGAGGGGCGGCGCGCCGATGTCAGGGCACAGCAAAACCGCAGGTGCTCCGGGTATCGCCTTATCCATGATCCGTTTTCCAGCCACCGTGCAACGCCGCGCATCCGTGGTCCAATCAAGGTTATTTCCGTCATGCCTTTGTCCATGAACCGCACCTCAATTCTTGTGGCACTCGCGCTGGTCTGTGCGCAGGCTGTGGCCCTGCCCGTCGCCGCGCAGACCCCGGGTCAGGATGATTTGCAGGCGCTGCGCTACTATCTGCAGGAAGGTAACCAGCAGGCCGTGCGCTCTGAGTTGCGGCGCCTGCAGCTTCAGTTCCCGGAATGGAGCCCGCCCGCCGACACCTCGGTCCTGTTCGAAACGCAGGCGCCTCAGAACATCGACCAGATCTACCGCTTGATCGAGGCCGGGGATTTCAGCGGCGCGCGCGCCCTGATCGAACAGACCAGCAGCGCTTCCGCTGGCTGGACCCCGCCCACGGAGATGATGGAACTGCTCACTATCTCCGAGGCGCAGCAGTCTTTCACAACCGCCGTCAACGCCAGTCAGGCTGAAGTTGCCATCGCGGTTGCCCGGCGCAGCCCTGCCATTCTGTCCTGCGAGCGGATCAACAACGCCTGGAGCCTGGGCGACATGCATCTGCTTCTGGGTGACACCAACGCCGCGCTGAATGTCTATCGCGCGGTGCTGCAAAGCTGCAGCGCGCCGGAGCTTCTGATTGCCACGCTGGAAAAAGCCGATGCGGTGGCAAGCCTTGAGCAACTGACCGAATTTTCGGACATCGCGCAAACGCAGGCCCCGGCATCGGAAGCGCGCATCCGTCAGGTTGAGGACAGGTTGCGCGCTGGTCGGCAGGTCCCTGCGCGCTGGGGCAATGGCGAGCAGGTGATCGCACTGGGTGCAGTGGGCGGCACTGCGCCATCCGCGCAGACGACCGGCAGCCAGCCGCCGCCGCAACGCCCTGCGGCTTCCTCGGCGGCCCCGGCTGCCCCCACGTCGCCTGCCCCCGCAACCTCCGCCGCGCCGTCGGCGCGCGGGTTGTCAGCCGTGCAAGCCGCCGCAGATCGCGGGGCATGGGCGGAATGCCTGGCGCTTTCAACGGGCTCAACCCAGATTTCCGTGATCTATCAGCGGGGGTGGTGCGCCTATAATGCGGAGCGGACCATGGAGGCGATCGCCGCCTTCCGTGAGGCGGCGGCGCGCGGCACCGACCAGACCATGCGCCGGGATGCCCAATATGGCATGCTTCTGTCCATGCTGCGGATGAACATGACCGAAGAGGTTGCGCGCATTTCGGCCAGCGCGCCGATGACGCGCGAACAGCGTGTCGAGATCGAAAGCCAGATCCTTGATCAGCGAGGTGTCCGCGCCTATGAGCGCCGTGAATATGCCCGCGCAATCAGCTTTTTCGATGCTCATGCTGAGCTCACCGGCGTCATGCGGCGCGATCTGCAATTGCTGAAGGGCTATGCCCTGCTCAACCTCGGTCAGCAGGTGGCCGCCCGCGAAATCTTCACGCGGCTGGATCGGCAGCTTTCAACGCGCGAGACGCGCGCCGCCGTGAACGCCACTTTCTGAACCGGCACGGCCGGTGGCCGCCTGTAGCCGATGAACGGGCCAAGCGGCTCCTATTTCAGCGTCGGTCAGTAAGTGCCGGGCGGATCGCTTGCGGGAAATGATTCGTCCGCGCGCTCATCCGTCATGTCCCAGTCGCGGGGCGGATCTTTCATCGCGCGCCGCCCTGCCTGCCGCACATCGGGCTCCGGCGTGCCTGAGGCTCGTTCCTGCGCCAACCGGCGGCTGCGTTGGGCGAGCGCTTCAAGCACGGTATAGGCTATCAGTGCTGCAATCATCAGTCTGCGTATCAGCATGTCAGGCTCCGAATTTTAAGATTTTAAGGGGTTCGTCCGGCGCGTGGTCAACCCTTGCGGGAAGGGCCGGGTTCGCGCGCCGCAGGTTTCTTGCCGGGCTGGCCGGGCTGGTTCTGCGCGGGGTCCTGATCGCCCGCGCCGGGTTGCTTCATCGTCCCGGTGGCATTCGCGTTGACATCGGTGCGATGGTGCCCCGCCGGATCAATCTGCTGCTGGCGCTGGTCGATCACACGGGGTTCGGGCCTGCGAAGGGCTTCGTTCGCGGGAAGGTCGCGCGGGGGCGGGGGCGTGCGGGAGGGCATGATGCGGGTGCTCGTATGCTGTTGCTGCACAGACGCAACCCGCCAGTGCCGCCGGTAGTTCCCGCAAGGTGCCGTGATCGACGCAGTCCCGCCGCCAAAGCCGTCTGCGCAATAAACATGCAGCAACTCAGCCCGCCTGTCGAACATTGGCGCGCCGGGGCGCAACTGCCCGCAGATCTGTATTTATCCGGCCCGGCAAATGTGCCACGACAAGCACAACCAACAACGAGGGAGAGGGCTGATGCAGCCGAAAGACAGCGCGTTCCAACCGATTCCGGGCATGCAGACCCCGCGATTTGCCGGGATGCCGACATTCATGCGACTGCCGCATCTTGACCTTGAAAGCGCGCAGGCAGCCAAGGCGGATATCGGTATTGTGGGGGTTCCCTTTGATGGCGGCACCTCCAACCGCCCCGGCCCGCGCCACGGTCCCCGGCAGCTGCGCGACCTTTCCACCATGATCCGCACCACCCATCCGCGCAGCGGCGTGAACCCCTTTAAGCTGGTGAATTGCGCCGATCTGGGCGATGCGCCGGTCAATCCGATGGACATCATGCAAAGCCTCGACATGATCACCGGCTTCTTCAACCGGATGTCAGACAAGGGGATTGTGCCGCTGACGGCGGGGGGCGATCACCTGATCTCATTTCCGATCCTGCGCGCGCTGGGGCGGGATGGCCCGGTGGGAATGATCCATTTTGATGCGCATACCGATATGAACGATGTCTATTTCGGTGACAGCAAATATACCCATGGCACACCCTTCCGGCGCGCGATTGAGCAGGGTTTCCTTGACCCGAAGCGCACCATCCAGATCGGTATCCGCGGCGTGAAATACGAGGTGTCAGATTTCGACTGGGCGCTGGAGCAAGGCGTTCGTATCGTGGAAATCGACGAGTTCTTTGAGCGCGGTGTGGCGTCGGTCATGACTGAAGCGCGCGAGATCGTGGGCGACGGGAAAACCTATATCAGCTTTGATATCGACGGGATCGACCCGGCCTTCGCCCCAGGCACCGGCACACCGGAAATTGGCGGTTTCACAACCTATCAGGCGCAACAGATGGTCCGGGCGCTGGAGGGGCTGAACCTTGTCGGCGCCGATCTGGTTGAGGTTTCGCCGCCGTTTGATCCGTCAGGAGGCACGGCCTGGGTGGGCGTTTCCATCATGTTTGAACTGCTCTGCGTTCTTGCCACCGCACAAGATGCGCGCAGCCACAGTCAGGTCTGAGAAGGGTCGCAACCATAGGTCAGAAAAACTGCCGTTTCAGGGTGCCCCGGAGGCCATCTGACCCTTGCGCTGATCGTTCCCGCATGCTTGTATACAGGTATCCATCCCCGGCAAGCATGCGGAACACCGATGTCGACACAAGGCAATGCCCCGAACGCCGTTGCAGGCGGGCCCCCCTCTGCCGATGCTCCGGGCCAGCCCCTGCGCCCGGTCGATCTGGGCGATTTCGCGCCGGGAGGGTTGCTTCTGTCGGCCATGCCCGGCCGCAGCGGCGATTTTCCGGCCGATCTGGCGCAGATGACGGCGCATTCCGTTTCCAGTATTCTCTGTCTGGTAGAGCGCAATGAGCTGGAGCGCATGGCGCCGGACTACGCCCGCTTCTGCGCCGATGCACCGGTAAGCCCCGCGCTGATCAGCCATCCGGTTCCTGATCTGGGCCTGCCCCGCGATGTACCCGCTTACCGTGCGACGATCAACGCCGCGTCGCAGCGACTGAAGGCGGGTGAGAGCCTGCTGATCCATTGCGCTGCCGGAATCGGGCGCACGGGGATGACGGCGATTGCCGTGCTTTGCGCCCTTGGCATGGATGAACACACCGCCCGGGCACGGGTTGCAGCGGCAGGATCAGGCCCGGAAACCGAAGAGCAGCGTGAATTCCTGCAGGAGCTTGTGCGCGGATGCTGAAGATCGAGGGGCTGACACGGCGTTTTGGTGAGGCAGTGGCGCTGGATTCGGTGTCGCTGAGCGTGGCGCCCAATGAATTTGTCGGGGTCATCGGGCGCTCAGGGGCCGGGAAATCAACGCTGCTGCGGCTGATCAACCGGCTGGTGGAACCCAGCGCCGGAAAAATCATGTTCGACGGCGCAGATGTCACGCGCAAACGCGGTCGCGCGCTGCGCGACTGGCGCAGGCAGGCGGCGATGATCTTCCAGCAATTCGCGCTGATTGATCAGCTGAGCGTGCTGGACAATGTGCTGGTCGGCCGCCTTGCCCTGACGCCGCGCTGGCGCACCTGGACATTGCAGTTCCGCCCCGAAGACCGGGCGCTGGCGATCGAGGCGCTGCACCGGCTGGATATGGCCGAATACGCCCTCAAACGCGCGGATGAGCTGTCGGGCGGGCAGCAGCAGCGTGTCGCCATTGCGCGCGCGCTGGTGCAGCAACCGCGCCTGATGCTGGCCGATGAGCCCGTGGCCTCGCTGGACCCGCGCAGCACGACGGCGGTGATGGATGCGCTGCAACGCATCAACGCCGAAGACGGCCTGCCGGTGATCTGCAACCTTCATCACATCGATCTGGCACGGCGCTACTGCACGCGCATCGTGGGGGTGCGCCGTGGCCGGGTGGTGTTTGACGGGCCGGTGGACGCGCTCGACGATGCGGCGATCCATGCGATCTATGACGAGTAGGCCATGAACACCGCGCAGGATGCCATCCGCATTATCGAGGCCCGCCGCGCCGGTCTGCGCGCATCGCGGCGCCGTCAGACGCTGTTGTTGCTGGTCGTGCTCTGCGCGGCTCTGGTTCTCGCCGGGCATATCGGCGAGGTCTCATGGCACAAGTTCATCGAGGGGATGCCGCGCTTTGGCCGCTACATCATGCGGACCATGCCGCAGCTTTCGCTCGCCTCGCTGAGCGGGGATCTGGCGCGCTGGATGTGGAACTTTCCCACATGGGTAAGGCTGCTGCTTGATACGGTTCTGATTGCCTTCGTCGCAACAACCCTGGGTGTGGCCGGGGCCTTTGCGCTGTGTTTCGCGGCCTCCGACAATCTGGCACCCAACCGTTTTGTCTATCACCTTGCGCGGCGCAGCCTTGAAGTGCTGCGCACCGTGCCCGAGCTGGTTTTTGCGCTGCTGTTCGTCTTTGCCTTCGGGCTGGGGGCGATGGCCGGCGTACTGGCGATTGCGCTGCATACGATGGGGGTGCTGGGCAAGCTCTTTTCCGAGATCAACGAGACAGTGTCAGAGCGCGCGCTTGAGGGCCTCGTGGCCGCAGGGGCGGCGCGCGGGCAGGTCATCCGCTACGGTATCGTGCCGCGCATTCTGCCCGGGTTCATCAGCTATACGCTGCTGCGTTTCGAGATCAATGTGCGCTCGGCCTCGGTCATCGGCTTTGTGGGTGCGGGCGGCATCGGGCAGGAGCTGATGTTCGTCATCAACCAGTTCATTTACCGCGATATCAGCGCAATCCTGCTCCTGCTGATCATCACCGTGGCGCTGGTCGATATTGCCAGCGAATGGATGCGCCACCGCATCATCGGCGGGGAGTTCAAGCGATGACGCCACCAGATGCCCGCCGCATGGAAGCGCTGGCCCGCCAATACCCCGGCACCATCACCCTTGCGCCGCTTGTCCTGTGGCGGCGGCGCGCACTTATCTTCGGGTTTCTGGTTGCCTTTCTGGCGGCTGCGCAGGCGCTGGGGCTGTCGCCGGGTGTGTTTTTTACAGGACTGAGCGATCTGGGGATTATCGCGGGACAGATGTGGCCGCCCACCAGCAAGGGCTTCTTTCTGGACTATCTGTATGCGCTGGGTGAAACGGTCGCTATTGCCTTTCTGGGCACCATCGCCGCCAGCGTCATTTCGGTGCCGCTGGGCTTTCTGGGCGCGCGTAATGTGGTGCGCAACGGGGTGATCCATTTTGGCCTGCGCCGGGTGCTGGATGTGGTGCGCGGGGTTGATGTGCTGATCTGGGCGCTGATCTTTGTGTCGGTGGTGGGTCTGGGCCCGTTTGCGGGCATTCTGGCGATCGCGCTCAACGATATCGGCGTTCTTGCCAAGCTTTACGCCGAAGGGGTCGAAAACGCCGATCGCCGCGCGGGCGACGGGGTGCGCGCGGCGGGCGGCAGCCAGGCAGATGTCGCGCGGCTGGCGATCTGGCCGCAGGTGTTTCCGGTGTTTCTGTCCAACAGCCTGTATTTCTTCGAGGCCAACACCCGCTCGGCCACCATTCTGGGCGTGGTCGGCGCCGGGGGGATCGGCTTCTACCTGACCGACCGCATCCGCGTGAATGCCTGGAGCGATGTGGCTTTCATCATCCTGATGATCCTGCCCACGGTCGCGGTGATTGACTGGCTGTCGCGCCGGCTTCGGCAAAAGGCGCTTGGCCGCGCCACGCGCGACGTGCCCCCGGCACCCGAGGGCTGAGCCCCTGCTATCTGGCGGGACAGCCCCCCGCCCCTGCCCCGCAGACATGGAAAAGCCCGGGCAAGTCACCTTGCCCGGGCTTTCTGTTGCTGCGCCGCTCAGTTGCTGCGCTGTCTCAGCATCTCTTCGCGCATGGCGATGCTGTCCTCGAAGGCTTCATGTGCCACCGGCACCAGATGCGTCCAGGAACCGACGCTCACCACTTCCAGCCGCTCAGGGTCACGCTCATGAAACTCGGTCAGCGCCTCCAGCAGCGCTTCTTGCAGGTCAGCGGGCATCGAAGCGCGCACCGACCATGCGTCTGACGGGATCAGCGGGCTTTCCCAGATCACCTTGACCGCGTTCGCTTCAATCTCGCCGCGATCAACCATCCGCTGGACGGCGCCGTTGTCGGCAGCATAGTGCCAGGTGGCCGCCGCATCATAGGTATTGCGCACCACGGCAAGGATGCCGTTTTCATGGCTGCCCGAAAACCCGGTGGAGGCGAAATGGCCTTCCAGAAGGCCCATCTGGCCAAGGTAGAAGTTCGGCACCAGATAGCCTGATGCGGAATTGGGGTCGGCAAAGGCCAGCGTCTGGCCTGCCAGATCTTCCAGCGATTCCGCTTCGCTGTCGCTGGCAACGACAACCACCGCGTAATAGCCCCGGTCGCCGGTGTTCGACACGGCATGCGCCAATGGCGTCAGGTCGCCCTCAAGCACATCCCAGGCGGATGCATAGGCGGCAGCGCCGAACATCGCCATGTCCGCTTCGTTTGCGTCCATGGCCTGAATGATGCCGCTATAGGCATTGGCCATCCGCAGCGTGACCGGCACGCCCAGCTGCTCGGACAGGTATTCGGCGAAGGGCCCCCAGCGGCGGGCGCCTTCTTCGGCGTTTTCGATGGGGGGAACGCCGACAGTCAGTGCCGGATACTGGGCGCGCCAGTCGGCGGCGGCGGGCAGGGCTGCGGTGATGGCAAGGATGGCCACACCGGCCATAAGGGTTCTGCGCTTCATCGGTTGAATCTCCACTGAGGAACTGTATGCCTGTATACAGGTGCATAGTCGCCGGGCGGAAATCAGTAAAGTGAAGTTTGGATGACAGTGGCCGGGCGCGCCCGCACCGTCAGAGATGCCTTACTTTCGGCACCCTGTGCATAAAACTTACGCAATCATGTGTTCAGATTCACGCCGCCGGATGCGTCGCCGTCGCCGCCAAAGACGTCAGCTTTCCGGCCCCGCTGTCGGCGCTCAGGGCTTTTGCCAGCGCATCTGACAAGATGGCATGCTGGCGTGTCAGCGCGGCCGCGTCGAACCCCTGCGAGCGCCGCAGAATGCGCCAATGCGCGGCGCTGTGGGCCTCGGCAAGGATGGGGTCTTCGATCAGCGCATTGATCATCGGGATCAGTGCCGCGCGCAGCTCAAAATGCCGCTCAAAACTGAAGGCTTCCGGGGCGATGGCCTCAAGCGACATTGCCAGTCCGCGCAGCGTGAATTCAAGCTGCGGAACCAGCGCGCGCGTCGATGTCGCGCCTGCCAGTTCAAGAATGCCGCGCAGCACCTCGAAATCACGTCGCTCGGCTTTCGGGTCCAGCGGCGCCACCACCGAGCCCACCCCTGAACGGGTCTGTACCAGATGCTCATACGACAGGCGCTGCAACGCATACCGGATCGGCGTGCGGCTGACCCCGAATTCTGCGGCCAGCTTGTTTTCATACAGCAGTTGTTCGACATCAGGGTCGGACATGCAGATGCGCAGCCGCAGCGTATTGACGATCGC
Organism: Pararhodobacter sp.; assembly: GCF_036802785.1. GTDB lineage: Bacteria > Pseudomonadota > Alphaproteobacteria > Rhodobacterales > Rhodobacteraceae > Pararhodobacter. The sequence goes on along the minus strand of NZ_DAIRVN010000001.1, from coordinate 131,739 downwards.
GTCAAGGTTTGAGGTTTCCGCCCCGCCTGAGTATTCTGCGTTTCTGATCATGGTGCTGCCTTGCGCCGGGCCGGGAGGAGTGGCATCTTTCAGCCGAAAGCCATGTATACAGGTCCTGCTCCGGCGGGGCAATGCGACACGGGAATGAAGGTGATGCCCTTTCTGTCGCGAAAGCTTGACGCGCATGTCATCGTTCCCTGTGGTGCGGGACAGCTCCATTTGCTGGGCTGGCCGGGCTTGCGCACTTCTCACATCGGCGACGGCTGGATAGACCCAGAGGACCGGCGTGAAATTCTGGACCGTCTGGTGCACAGCGGCTGCCGGGATCTGTTCGCCCTAGTCGAGGCGCGCGAACTACCGCCGGGCACAAAGGCCGGGCTGCGGAAGGCCACCGCACAGCGCGGTATCACCCTGCGCTCGGCGCCGATCCTTGATTACCATCCGCCCGGAATGCGCTTCATGCGCCGCTGGTCTGCCTTGCTGCACCATCATGCCGGGGCGGTGCAGGCGGGCGGGCAGCTTGCGTTCTGCTGTCTGGCCGGTGCCGGGCGCAGTGGCACGATGAGCGCGCTTGTGCTGGCAATGACCGGGATGCCGGTTGATCAGGCGATCACCCGCATCCGCCACGCCAACCCCGATGCCATCGAAAGCCCTGCACAGGAAGACTGGCTGAGCGCTCAGGGTTGGGCGGGCGCCGTTCCCGCTAAAGGCTGATCGCGTCAAGCATCGCCGCGCGGCTGATCTGCGGCCGCGCCGCGCGATAGACGATGCCCGCACTGTCCAGCCCGATCACGCTATCCGCCAGTGCCTCGATCATGGTGATATTCTGCTCCAGCAGAATACAGGCGATGCCGCGCGCCCGTGCCTCGGCGATAGTGGTCTGCATATGGGTGATGTTTTCGGCCTGAACCCCTTCCGACGGTTCGTCCAGCACAACCATCCGCGCCGGGCTGAGCATGGCGCGGATGAACCCCAGAATCTTCCGCTCTCCGCCAGACATCGACCCGGCCAGTTGCCCCGGCCGCCCGGTGATCCGGGGAAAGCGTGTGGCCAGCGGCTCCAGCGTGACTGGCCCCAGAAGCGCCAGATTTTCGGCCACGGTCAGGGCGTCAAACACCATATCCGTCTGCGGCATCATCGCAATTCCGGCCCTGGCCCGCTCCCACGCGGGAAGGCGGGTCACGTCGCGCCCGTTGAACCGGATCTGCCCCTCAGCCGCGCGCAGCTCACCGCTGATCAGCCGGGCCAGCGTGGTCTTGCCGGTGCCATTGCGCCCGATAATGCCCAGCACCTGCCCCGGTGCCAGCTCGAAAGACAGGCCTCGATGCACCAGCGTATCGCCATAGCCGCCCGAAAGCCCCTCAGCCTGCAGGATCATTTGTACCCCCCCGCATAGACCTGCACTACGCGCGGATCGGCGCGGATTTCGGCGAGCGACCCCTCGGCCAGCGCCCGGCCCTGATGCAGCACCAGCACCCGTGCCTGAAGGGCTGCCACCAGCGCCATGTCATGTTCGATCACCAGTACAAACGCCTCCGTCGTTGCCTGATACTGGCGGATAAGGTCCACCATCACGGCGGTTTCTTCGGGCGACATGCCGGCGGTGGGCTCGTCCAGCAGCAGAATGCGGGGTGCGGCGGCAATGGTCAGCGCCAGTTCCAGCATCTGCCGGTGACCCTGCGGCAGGGCCCCGGCATCCTGCGCGGCCAGTCCCGTCAGCGGAACACCCGGATGCGCAAGCAGCTTCGCCAGCACGGGCGACTGCCAGCCAAGCGGGGCGGGGCGCAGGAAATCCAGCGCCCGCGCGCGCCCGGCCAGCACCGCAAGCTGAAGGTTCGCGGCAACGCTGAGGCCGTTGAACACCGTCGGTATCTGCATCTTTCGCCCGATCCCTGCATCCAGCGCCGCCGACGGGGGCGCGTTGGTGATGGCCCGCGCGCCCAGCAGGACCTGCCCTGACTGCACCGGCATGGCACCCGTGATGGCCTTGAGCATGGTTGTCTTGCCCGCCCCGTTCGGCCCGATCAGACAAAGAATGCCCGATTGCGGGCAGTTCACGGTGAGGTTGTCCAGTATCCGCACCGTGCCCGCGCTCAGCCCCACCCCCTCCAGCCGCAAGGCACCGCTGGCGGCTTCTGCGCGTGAGGGGCGCGCGGCGCTGGCTGCGGGCTGTGGCACCTGCTGCTGCCAGCCCAGCCGCCGCGCCGCCTGCGCCAGCAGACCCGCCACGCCGCCCGGCGCCAGCAGCACCACAACCAGAAAGACCAGCGCCACCACCACTTCCCACCATGGAAAGATGTCGCGCAGCTCGGCGCTCAGCAAGCCGATGGCCACGGCACCCACCAGCGGCCCCAAAGGGTGAAGCCGGCCGCCCACTGCCGCCCAGATCACCAGTTCGGCCGACAGCACGAAGCCCGTGGCCTGCGGCGTGACGATGCCCTGATGGCTGGCATAGAGCGCGCCTGCCAGCGCCGTGATGAAACCCGCCCCGGCAAAGGCCCATGCCTTCACGCGGTGGGTGGCGAACCCCAGCGCCTGCAACCGCCCCTCCTGCGCGACCAGCGCGCGCAGAACCAGCCCGGCGGGCAGCTGCTCCAGCGCCATCAGCGCGGCGGTGACGATGACCACCAGCGCGACGATGGCGTAATAGAGGTTGCCAAACGGGTTCATTCCGGCCAGCGGCGGATACCCGGCATAGCCGTTGAACCCGCCGGTGATGGCCGGGGTCGTCTCGGCCAGCTGCGCCACGATCAGGACCAGTGCCAGCGTGATCAGCGAGAAGAACGGGCCTGAATCGGTGCGACCCTGAAAGACCAGCGCCGCCAGCCCCCATGCGAGCGCCGCCAGCACCGCCGCGATAACCAGCATTGCCAGCAGATTGGGCAGTAGCGCGCCGCCCGTGGCATTCAGCGCCATGGCCGCGCCGTAGGCCGCAACGCCAAAGAACACCGCGTTGCCTAGCGGCAGAAAGCCCCCGCGCCCCCATGCCAGCCCCACACCCTGCGCCGCCACGCCATAAAGCAGGTAAAGCCCGATCTGCCACGCCAGATAGTCGCCCCCCAGCACCGGCACCAGCAGCAAGGCACCCGCCAGCGCGGCGCTAACGACGACGATAAAGACCATCCGGTCGCCTCCACAGAAACAGGATCGCAAGGATCAGCACGCCCAGATATCCTGCGGTCTGGCTGACCGCTGCGCTCAGCCCGGCCTGCAACCCGCCGACCACCGCCACGCCGATGCCCAGCCCCTCCAGCGTGCCCAGCCCACCGACCACCAGCGCAAAGAACGAGCGGATCAGCGCGTCAAGCCCCATGTTCGGCTCGATTGCCAGAACCGGCGCCAGTATCAGCCCGGCCAGCCCTGCCAGCAGGCAGCCGGTCACGAAAGCGGCGGCGGAAAGCCGCGCGGTGTTGATGCCGCTGGCCCGCGCAAGCGCCGGGTTCGACACCATCGCCCGCAGCCGCACCCCCGTCAGGCTGCGCCGGTACCAGAGCCAGAGCGCCAGAAAGAACACCGCGATCAGCGCAATCACCAGCAAGCGATAGGTCGGATAGCCGACCGGCCCAACCGGCGTGACCCCTCCGACCGGCAGCGGCACATTGCGGAAGGCGCGGCCCCAGACCAGCTCCACCGCCTCGCGCATCAGGATCGACAGCGCCCATGTGGCCAGCAGGCTGTCAAACATCCGGTCATAGAGATGGCGCACCACCAGCCGCTCGGCGATCAGGGCGGTGATGCCGACAAAGCCGATACAGACCGGCAGCGCCATCGCGGGCGGAAGGCCCATCTGCGCCGTCAGCAGGTGGGCATAGGCGCCCAGCATCACGAACTCGCCATGCGCCATGTTCAGAATACGCAGCAGGCCGAACACAATCGCCAGCCCCAGCGCCAGAAGCGCCAGGGCCGCGATCTGCCACAGGGCATTCAGTCCGATCAGCAGGGCCGCTTCGGTCATTCGCAGATCACGCCATGCGGCACAGAGTCGAAACTGGCGATCACGCTGTAGCTGCCGCCGGTGCCATCGGCCAGATAGATGGTCTGGGCCACATGGTTTCCGTCCAGCATCGCTTCGCCGCGCGGCGAGCTGAAGCCGGTGCCGTCGGCCACGGCCGCGATCGCTGTAACCTCCATCGAGCCCGCCGCATTGCCAAGCGCCGCCAGAAGCATCAGCCCGTCATAAACCGACTGGCCCATGCCGTTCAGCGCGGCAGCATCCGCGCCGAAGCTGTCATGATAGCGCGCAGCGAAGGCCGTCGCGGCCTCGGTCTCGATAGCGGCGAAATAGCCCATCGAGGCGAACAGCCGGCTCGCGCCTGCCGCGCCGATCCCGGCCAGCGTGTTTTCCTCGATCAGGGTGCCCAGCCGGATCGCTTGTTCATCCAGCCCGAAGGCGCCGAAACCGATGTTGAAACCGACTGAATCGCCGCCCACCAGCGTCACCAGCACCGCATCCGCCCCTGAGGCACGGATACGCTGCAATGAGGCGTCATAATCGGCGGTGCCCAGCGGCACATATTCCTCGCCGACAATCGTGCCGCCGCTGGCAGCGATGATGGCGCGGGCGGCGTCGTTGGTGTCGCGCGGCCAGTTGTAGTCATTGCCGATCAGATACCACTGGCTGACGCCCTCGGCCTCGGCCAGATAGGGGATGACCGGGGCAAGCTGCTGCGCCGGCGTTTCAGCGGTCAGCCATGTGCCGGGGGCACATTCGCCGCCCTCATAGACACCGGAATAGACATAGAGCACCTGCCCGCGGAACTGGCCGGTCAGCGCGGCGCGCACAGCGCTGTCATGCATGCCGACAAAGCCCTGCACCCCCTCGCCACGCCACAGGCGCACCGCCGACTGGACGGCCTGCGCGGGGGGTGCGCCGACATCGGCAAAGACCAGCGCGACGGGTTCGCCGTTGATGCCGCCAGCGGCGTTGATGTCTTCGGCGGCCAGTTGGGCGGCGTTGCGGCTGGAGGGGCCGAAAAGGCCGCCGGGCCCCGAATCCGGGATCAGCACGCCGATACGTACCTCGGCCACGGCAGGAAGGCCCATGGCAAGGGCCAGGACCGAAGTTGCCACGAGGATGTTTCTGAAGGTCATTGTGTCAGTCTCCCTGTTTTCTTTGGTTTTGATTATGTGTTGTGATGGCCCGCATCAGACCGGACAGGGCGGCAGGGGCGGCAGCAGCGCCTCCACCCCGGCAGCGATGTTCAGAAGCGCGCGGTCCTTGCCGGGCAGGCCATCAATCTCGATCCCCACGGGCAGGCCATCGGCCAGCCCTACCGGCAGGCTGACGCCCGGGGCGCCGATCAGCGAGCCGTGACTGGTGTTGCGGATATAGGCCCCGAAGGTGGGATGCCGCTCGCCGTTCAGCGCGACTGTGTCATCCTCGCCGAGGGGCCGGGCGGTCAGCGCGGTGGTGGGAAAGATCGCGCCGTCCAGCCGGTGGTCGGTGAACCATGCAATCCAGTTGCGTTGCATCGTGGGGCGGTGGCGGTCCAGCGCGGCGCGCCATGCGGTGACGGGCATCGCCCCCTTGCCGCGTTGGCTTTCCAGTATCCCCCGGACATCCGCCGATCCGACGGAGGCCATGAGCGCCTCAAAGGTGATACCGCGCGTGGCGCAGTATCCGGGCAGCTCGCGCATGCACTCGTAAAGCACGATGGGGAACGAGGCCGCGGCTTCATCCTCCCACAGATCGGCGGGGTCCGCCTCGATCAGGGTAACACCGGCGCGGGCAAGGGTTTCCAGCGCCGCTTCGCACTGCCGGGCAACGCCGGGTTCCAGCCCCTCCCACAGTATGCGGCGGGGCACGCCCAGCCGCAGGCTGCCCGGGTCGCGGGGCGCAAGGGTGCTGGTGTCTCCGGCCATAACCCCATCGAGCAGCGCCAGATCGGCGACGCAGCGCGCCATGGGGCCGATTGTGTCGCGCGTGGCGGAAAGCGGCACCACACCGCCGGACGGGTAGCGCCCGGTGCCGGGCCGGAAACCGGCGATGCCGCACAGTGCCGCCGGAATACGCACCGAGCCCCCGGTATCGGTGCCCAGCCCAGCGGCGACGATCCCCGCTGCCAGCGCCGCCGCCGTGCCGCCCGATGAGCCGCCCGCGATATGCCCGTGTCGCCAGGGGTTGTGAACCGCGCCCGTGACGGCGTTGTTCGAGGTGACGCCAAAGGCCAGCTCGTGCAGATTGGTTTTCATCGCGGCCAGCGCGCCTTTGGCCAGAAGGCGCGCCAGCGGCGGCGCATCGGACGGGGCGGGGCCGTGCAGCGCGCCGGTGCCGCCGGTTGTGGCCAGCACGGCGGTGTCGATATTGTCCTTGATGGCAAGCGCCAGCCCGTCCAGCCGCCCTGCCCTGCCCGCTTTGCGCCGCGCGTCCGAGGCATCGGCATCCGCGCGCAATGCCTCAGGAGCGAACGCCAGAACCGCACCAAGCCCGGCGTGGCGCGTGGCCTGTTCTATCACGGCCTCGGCATGGTCACGGGCGCTCAGGCGCCCTGCGTCAAGCGCGGCCAGTATTTCGGTTGCGGTTTGCGGCATCTGCAGTCTCTCCCGTTTTCGGCAAAGGGTGCCGCGAACGGGGTGGGCTGCCTATCATCAGAAATGATGGTTTCGCGTGGTCAGAACATGCCCCAGCTGGCCGCGCCGCTGCACACCCACCTTGCGGAAAACCGCGCCGATATGGCTGCGCAGCGTGGGCTTGGAAATGCACAGGACCGTGCAGATATCCTCGTCGCTCAGGCCGGTGACCAGCATATCGGCCACCTCGCCCTCACGCGCGGTCAGGCCCCAGTCGCGGCTGAACTGCACGAAGCGCTGCACCGGCGTGGCCTCGGACAGACGATTGGCGCGCACCAGCGCATTGACAAAACTGGGGCCGATCGCATCCACCAGCGCGGCATCCCGGCGCGAGAAATCCTCTTTGCCACGCGCGCGCCAGATCCGCATATCGCCGATATTCTCGCCCCGGTCATAGGCAAAGTAATTCAGCCCGTAAAACAAGCCGTCCCGATACAGGAAATCATTGAAAAACTCTGTCCGCCTGAGGCGTTCATGCGCCATGATCTCGCTGACCGGGGTGGCCATGCGGCGGCGCTGCAAGGTGGGGGTTATCGGGTCGCGGTACTGGTAATAGGCCTCATACCCCGCCAGATTGGCCTCGGTCATGTTGATGTAGACGCCGGAAACGAAGGCGCCGCTTGCCTCATTCCACAGGTAGGAGGCGAAGTAATCGGCATCCAGCAGGTCCAGCAGCCAGCGCCCGACCCGCTTGCGCACCTCGGCATGCGAGAACTCCCCAGTCAGTTCCCGCATGATCGAAAAGATCAGGTCTGCCTCGCGGTGGGTCAGGTTCATGCTTCTCCGGCACCCCTTTTGCGAACTGACGCGCATGGTGGGGCAAAAGCGGTTTTTCGGCAAATGATTTTGCAGCCCCCGGCTGGTTGCCTTATTGCACCGGAATGTTTTCGCGGAACACAACCTGAAGCCTTGGCAGATATTCCGGCTCTGTCGCGCCCCGCACCGATGACACCAGCAGGCGCACAATTTCCCGCGCCTCCACCCTTGGGTTCTGATCAATCACCGCGTCCATCGTCCGGTCCAGCAGCATGAGGCGGGTGGCGTCGGTCAGATCATGCCCGATGAACAGAATATCGCGCCCCGCATTCGCTTCGCGCAGCGCCCGCGCGATACCCTGATTGCCCGAGCCGATATTGTAGATCGCCGAAACATCGCCGCGTTTGAGAAAGCGCAGCGTTTCCAGATAGGCGCGGTCGCGGTCATCGCTGATTTCGGCGGTGCCGGCGATCTGCATATCCGGAAATTCACCCGACAGGATGGAGCGGAAGCCCATCTCGCGCTCTTCATGGCCGCGATAGGCGGGTGAGCCGATGAAAACGGCGACCTTGTGCTGGCCCGGCGGCAGAAAACGGCCCAGCAGGAGCCCGGCAAGGCGCCCCGCCGCGCGGTTATCGACGCCGACATAGCCAACCTTGTCCACGGCGGGAATATCCGACACCAGCGTGCCCACCCGCACCCCGGATTTGGCCAGATTGTTGATCGCCTCGCGCACCTGCGGATGATCAAGGGCAACCACGCCCACCGCATCCGTGCGCCCGCGCAGCTCGGTCAGGCGGCTTGACAGGCGGTCAGGGTCAAAGCCTTCGATCTCGTGGATATTGGCGGTAACGCCGTCACGCGCGCGGCTTTCTTCCAGCAGGAAACCCTTCAGCGCGCGCATGAACGAATTGGTTCCGGCGGGCAGCACATAATCAAGGCGCACAGGTTTGACCGAGGGGCCCTGATCCGGCGGGCCGAAATAGCCAAGCTTGCGCGCAACAAGCAGCACCAACTGCCTTGTGCGGGGGCGCACGCCATCACGCTCATTCAGCACCCGGTCCACGGTGGCCGGGGAAACACCCGCTTCGCGGGCGATCTGAGAGACGGTGGCGCGCATGATGACCTTTCATTTGCTCAACTACATCATTTCGCATCAAAAAGTGACGAAAAGCAAGCCTAAGTTGCATCAGCCGGGCATCATCGCGCGGCTATTCTGAGGGATGCCGACGGAAATAAGGGAAAATGATTGAAAATGAGTGTAGTTGATGCTTGCCTGTGATGTAGCTGCTGCGATGCTGCCCTCATTGGATATCGCACCCTGAGGAGGGGGGCGACCTGGGAGGGAAATCATGAACAAACAGCCACGCTTTTCGCGGCGGAAATTCCTGTCGTCCGCCGCTCAGACGACCGCGCTTGTTGCGCTCTCCGCGCCGCTGGTTCTGCGTGCCGGGCGCGCCCGTGCTTCCGCGGATCTCGCCGAAGGCATGATGGGCGGTCCGACCGGCTTTCCCGGCGCCGAGCGCTATCAGTACGGCCCCGACACGCCCGAGGGCCGCGCGATTGAGGCTGCCAAGGCGCTCAAGGCCGCAGGGCAGGCACCGGCGCGGATCGTGCTGGGCCTCAGTGATGGTTCCATCGGCCAGATCACCCGGCCCTTCCCTGAGGGCGCGCCCTCGGTCAAGGAGCTGTGGGAGCAGGAGACCGGGATCATTCTGGATATCGTCGGCGTGCCGAACGGTCAGGAATTCACCCGCGTCATGCGCGATGTCTCCACCAACGGCGGCGGCTTCGATATTTACGCCGTCGAATGGAACCGTCTGGGCGATCTGGCCGAGACCGGCGGCATTCTGGCGCTCGATGATTTCGTGGCCGAGCATCGCCCGGAATGGGACGATGCCGAGCGCGGCTATGTGAACGGCGCGCAGGGTGTGTCGCTGCTCAACGAATATCGCGGATCGGTTTACGGGGTGTCGCTGGATGGCGATTTCCAGATCTGGAACCACCGCACCGATCTGTTCAACGATCCCGATGAACAGGCGGCGTTCTCAGACCAATACGGCTACGCGCTGCGCCCGCCGCGCACCTGGAAAGAGCATGACGAGGTTGCGGCGTTCTTCCACCGGCCTGATCAGGGGCTTTTCGGATCAACCGACCTGCGCAATCAGGGCTGGGGCTATACCAACTGGTATCAGCGCTTTGTGTCGATGGCCTCGCCCAACCAGTTCCTGTTCGCCGATGACGGCACCGCCCTGATCAATTCGGAAGCGGGCTGGCAGGCGACGCAGGAATATGTCGACAGCCTGTCGCACCACTCGCCCGATGCCATTTCATGGGGCTGGCCCGAGCAGTACGGCAATTTCGGCAGCGGGGGTGCGGCAATGACCTGCGCTTTCTCGAACCTGCCGAAATTTCTGGACAATCCCGGCAACGAAGGTTCGCAGATCAGTGGCAAGGTCGGCTCTCACCTGCCGCCGGGGCGTGAACATGCCGACGGGCTGGTGCAGCGCACGGTGCTGTGGCTGAACCTGACGGCCTGTGTCTCGTCACAATCGCAGCACCCCGAGGCCGCGTATCTGCTGCTGCAATGGCTGGGCTCCAGCCGCATCTATTCATGGATGACGGCCAACCCGGGCGGCTATTTCGATCCGTTCCAGCTGGCCAATTTCGCCGATCCGCTGGTGCGCGAGACCTACCATGATTACCACATGGACATGGTGCTTGAGAGCGTGCGCCGCACGGTGCCGACCATCAACTACCCCGGTGCCACCGCCTTCCATAACGCGCTGGATGAGAACCTGATGGCCGCGCTGACCCGCTCCATGACACCCGAACAGGCCATGGAAAACACCGAGCGCCAGTGGGCCCGCATCGCCCGCCGGGTGGGTGAGGAGAAGCTGATCGAGGCGATACAGGCCAACAAGGCCGCCTGGCCCACGCTGGTCGATCCTGTCTGATCACGACTGCCATTGCGCGGGGGCGCCTGTTCCGGCTGCCCCCGCGCGTGACTGAAAGCAAAGTTCCGCACCATGCAACGCTCCCTGACCTTCCGGATCTTCCGCTACGCGGCGATCTTCGCCTTTCTGGCGCTCTCGCTCATCCCTACCATCTGGATGATCTCGATGGCGTTCAAACCCGTCGCCGAATGGCAGGCAACGGGGGCCAACCTGACATGGTGGCCCGTGAACCCCACGCTCGACAACTTCCGCTTCATCTTTGGAGACAGCGGCTCTGACCTGATTGTCGCGCTGGAACGCTCAGCCGGGCGGCCCATTCTGGCCTCGTTGCTGGCGGCAAGTTTCGGCACCATGATCGCGGTTACCGCGGGCACCGCTGCGGCCTATGGCTTGTCGCGCTTTGGCTATGGCGGCAACCTGCCGCTGGCGCTGATCCAGTTGCGTATCTTCCCGCCCATGGCGGTGATGATCCCGGTCATGATCATGTGGGCGTTTCTGGGGCTGATCGACACATGGTACGGGCTGGCGCTGATCTATGGCATCGTCACCATGCCGTTCAGCTTCTGGCTGATGAAAACCTTCTTCGATGATATGCCGCGCGAGATTGAGGATGCAGCACTGGTCGAGGGCTGCTCGCGCTGGCGGGTGTTCATCAAGATCACTCTGCCGATGATGCGGCCCGCGCTGGCGTCGTCTGCGCTGTTCGTCTTCATTCTGAACTGGTCGGATTACCTGATCGCCCTTCTGCTGACCACGCGCGACTGGGTGACGATCCCGGTTTACATGGCCTCGCTGACCTCATCCATGACCGGCCAGCTTTATGGCGCGAAAGCCGCCCTTGGCCTGATCGCCGCCATTCCGCCGGTGATCATGGGGATTGCGATCCAGAAGCAGCTTGTGCGTGGCCTGACGTTCGGAGCGTTGAAGGAATGACCGACATGACCACCCATCAACCGCTCAGCACGCCTGAAGCGCCCGCCCGGGGCAGCAACGAAGAGCGCCGCCTTGGCCTTTTCCTGACCCTGCCCGCGCAATGCCTTGTGATCTTCATCGCGCTCTTTCCGATCCTGATGCAGATCTATATCTCGCTGACCGACTGGTCGCCGCTCGATGGCATTCCGTGGTATCGCGCGCATGAGCTGTGGATCGGCCTGCTGAACTATTCCGACCTTGCCAGCGACCCGCGCTTCTGGTCGGCGATGTGGCGCACGGTTATCGTGATGGCGATCTGCGTGCCGGTGCAGTTTCTGCTGGGCCTTGGTCTGGCGATCCTGTTTGTCGATGATTTCGTGGGCCGTCGCACCCTCTATTCGACCATTCTCGTGCCGATGATGGTGGTGCCGGCGGTGGCGGGTTACATGTTTTTCATGCTCTTCCAGTCCGGCGGGCCGGTGAATGACCTTCTGTCGATGGTCACCGGCCAGCCCGTCACCATCGCCTGGCTGTCAGACCCCAAGCTTGCGCTTTTTGCCGCCATCGTGTCGGACATCTGGCAATGGACGCCGCTGATGTTCCTGATCCTGCTGGCGGGTATGGTCTCGGTCCCGCAGGATCAGCAGATGGCAGCGGTGCTGCTGGGCGCGTCATGGTGGCGGCGATTCTTTACCATCGTGCTGCCCCGGATGAAGACCATCATCATCATCGCCATTGCGATCCGCATGATCGAGAATTTCAAGGTTTTTGACAACTTCTACATCATGACCGGCGGCGGCCCGGGCGTGGCGACCGAAACCATCTCGATCTATATCTACAAGGTCACGCAGCAGGAGCTGATCTGGGGCTATGTCGCGGCGATCGCGCTGGCAATCCTGATCGTTCTCTCGGTCGTCTCGGCGCTGGCCATCGCCAAACTGAGGAAAGCGCAATGACCGAGATCGTGATGCAAAACCTTGGGCGCGACTTTGGTGATTTCACTGCGCTGGCTGATATGAACCTGACCATCGGTGACGGGGAGTTCGTGGCGCTGCTGGGGCCTTCGGGCTGCGGCAAATCCACCACGATGAACATGATCGCCGGGATGCTGGAGCCGACCTCGGGCGAGATCCGCTTTGACGGGCGGCGCATGAACGGGGTGCCGATGGCGCGGCGCGGCGTGGGTTTCGTCTTTCAGAATTACGCGATCTTCACCCATATGAGCGTGCGCGAAAACCTTGCCTATGGGCTGAAGGCGCAGGGCGTGTCCCGGTCAGAGCAGGCGCGGCGGGTGGGCGATATCGCCGAGTTGCTGCAACTGACGCCAATGCTGGATCGCAGGGCGGCGGGGCTGTCGGTGAACATCCTTCAGCGGCTGGCCATCGGGCGCTCGGCGGTGGTGGAGCCTGCGATTTTCCTGCTCGATGAGCCGCTCTCGAATGTCGATGCCGCTTTTCGCGCCACCATGCGGGGTGAGCTGAAATCGCTTCAGCGCCAGTTCCGGCAGACCATGGTGTATGTCACCCATGACCAGCTTGAGGCGATGACCATGGCTGACCGGATTGCGGTGATGGACCATGGCAAGCTGCTACAGGTCGGCACCCCGCTTGAGGTGTATAACAACCCCGTCGATACTTTTGTCGCCCGCTTCATCGGTGCGCCGGGGATGAACCTGCTGCGCGGGCGCGTCACGGGCGCTGATACGGGCACGGTGATTGATCTGGGCGCCGCCGGACATTCCGGCCCGGTGACGGTGGCGCAGGGTGGTGAAGTCTGGTTCGGCTTCCGCCCGGAACTGGTGCAGCCTGATGCCGCTGGCCCGCTGGCGATGCAGGTCAGCATGATCGAACGCATCGGTGCACGGATCATCCTGCATCTGGCCGCAGGCGATCACCTTGCCAAGGCGGTTCTGGACAGCGAGACGCCCGTTCCTGCGCAGGGAGAGACATTCCGCTTTTCGGTGCCGCAAACTGAGATCCGGCTTTTCGATGCTCAAACGGAAAGGGCGCTCTGATGGCTTCGATTTCCTTTCGCGGGGTCAGCAAGCGATTTGGCGATGTGCTTGCCGTGGACAACCTGACGCTTGATATCCGCGACAACGCGTTCTTCTGCCTGTTCGGTCCGCCGCTTTCGGGCAAATCCACCATCCTCAAGCTGATACTTGGGCTGGAGCAACCCGATGAGGGCGAGATCCTGATTGACGGGCGCCCGGTCACCCATGTCAGCCCCGCCGCGCGCAATGTGGCGATGGTGTTCCAGAACCTCGCGCTCTTCCCGCATATGAGCGCGCTGGAGAACATCCGCTTCCCGCTGGTCGAACGCCGCCGCCCGGCTGCCGAGATCGCCGCGCGGGTGGCTGATGTCACCGGGAAATTGCACATCGGCCATATCCTGCACAAACCCCCGTCGCAGCTTTCCGGTGGCGAGCGGCAGCGCGTGGCGATTGCGCGCGCGCTGGTGCGCGACCCGGTCGCCTATCTGATGGACGATCCGATCAGCGCCCTTGACGCCCGCCTGCGCGAATCCACCCGGGTGGAACTGCGGCGCATCCAGCAGGAGATGGGCAAGACGCTGGTCTATGTCACCCATGATCAGGAAGAGGCGATGTCGGTCGCAGATGGCATGGCTGTGCTGGAACATGGCCGCGTGCGCCAGACCGGCACCCCGGAAGAGATCTATCGCCACCCCAATTCCACCTATGTGGCCGGGATGCTGGGCGCGCCCGCGATGAATGTGGTGCCGATGGGGCTGGCGGGCGAGATGCAGGTGCAGGCCGCGCCGGTGGGTGCGCAAAGCCTGGGGGTGCGACCGGAAAACCTGCGCGTGACCCCCGGCAATGCCGCGCGTGTCACCGAGGTGGAGCCGATGGGCGGCTATACCACGCTGAGCATCGCGCTGCACGGAACCCTGCTGAGGGCCACCCTGCGCGGCCAGCCGAAATATTCGCCGGGCGAGACTGTCGCCCTGTCGGTCGATCAGGGCCGCGCGCATTTCTTTGATGCGCAGGGCAGCGCCATCGCGGCGCATTGAGGGAGGGAGGATAACCGCATGAAAGACACCGCATTCAGGCCGGACCCGCAGGTCAGGGTCCGCAAATATAAGATCGGCGCGATCGGCGCGGGCATGATCATGGCCGATTGCCATCTGGCCGCCTATGCCGAGGCTGGGTTCCCGGTGGTGGCGATTGCCTCGCGCACCAAAGCCAATGCGCAGAAGGTTGCTGAGCGCTGGAATATCGCCACGGTGCATGACACGCCCGAGGCGCTGATCAATGACCCCAATGTCGAGATCGTCGATATCGCCTATCCGCCAGACCAGCAGCCCGCCCTGATCCGCAAGGCACTGGCCGCGCCGCATGTGAAAGCGGTGCTGGCACAAAAGCCGCTGGCGCTGTCGCTGGCCGAGGCCCGCGCGCTGCGTGATGAGGCGAAAGCGGCGGGCAAGCCGCTGAGCGTCAATCAGAACATGCGCTACGACCAGTCGATGCAGGTTCTGAAACAGATCCTAGACAGCGGCGATCTGGGTGAGCCGGTCTTCGCGCAGATCGACATGCACGCCATCCCGCACTGGCAGGGGTTTCTGGAAGGCTATGACCGCCTGACGCTGTCGAACATGTCAGTCCATCACCTTGATGCGCTGCGCTTTCTGTTCGGCGACCCTGATGAGGTGACCAGCATCACCCGCACCGACCCGCGCACGACCTTTGCGCATTCCGACGGTATCGTCGTGACCACCCTGCGCTTCCCTTCCGGCCTGCTGGCGCTGAGCACCGAAGACGTGTGGTCCGGCCCGCGCGAAGAGGGCTATGAGGATGACCAGCACATCACCTGGCGCGTCGAGGGCACGCGCGGCGTGGCCAAGGGCACCATCGGCTGGCCCACGGGCGCAGCTTCGACGCTGAGCTTCAACGCCAAGGGCGTGACGGGCGGCAAATGGGTGTCGCCCCAATGGGAAACCATGTGGTTCCCGCACGCTTTCATCGGCGTGATGGAGCAGCTTCAGCACGCCATCGACACCGGCACCGATCCGGTTCTGAACGTCGCCGACAATGTGCGCACCATGGCGCTTGTCGAGGCCGCTTACCAATCCATCAACGAGGGCCGGACCATCCGGCTTGACCTGTCAAACGACTGAGGAGGAGAAACGATCATGATGCATACCGGCATATTCAGCGGCTATTTCCCGTATGGGCTGAAAAAGACTTGCGAGGTCATTCAGGGCCACGGGTTCACCACCGTCCAGCTTGACCTGCATTTCAAGGATATCGACGTCAGCGACGGCCAGATGACGCCGGAAAAGTGCCGCACCATCCGCGACACGTTCCGCGACCATAACCTGCCGATCTGCGCGATCTCGGGCTATACCAACATCGTCCACCCGGACGCGGCCACCCGCAAGGAACGCCTTGCGCGGCTGAAAGAGCTGATCGCGCATGCGCAGTATCTGGGTACGCCCTATGTGATCTCGGAAACCGGCACGTTTGATACCACCTCGGACTGGGTGCATCACCCCAAGAACAAGACCGAAGAGGGATGGGAAGATTGCCGCAACGTGATCCGCGAGCTGTCGCAATACGCCTATGACCATGGCGCGGTCTTCCTGCTGGAAACCTATGTGAACAACGTCGTCGGCTCGGTCGAGGAGACGTTGCGGATGTTCGCCGAGGTTGATCATCCGGGCCTTGGCCTGCTGATGGACCCGACGAACTACTTCGAGGCGCATAACATCGACCAGATGGACAAGGTGCTGAACCATGTTTTTGACGCGCTCAGCGACAAGATCTGCATTGCGCATGCCAAGGATGTCAAACGCTCGGGCGAGGACAAGTCTGAAAAGCATTCTGACATCGGTGATGACAGCGCCGCCGAAAGCCACACCTTCCGCGGTGTGGGCGAGATCGAGCTTCCGGCGCCGGGGCTGGGGGAGCTGAACTATGACCTCTATTTCCAGCGTCTGGCAAAGAAGCACCCCAATATTGCGATGATCATCGAGCATCTGAGCGAGGATGATGTGCCGCGCGCCAAGAAGTTCATCGACGGCAAGCTGCGCGCGAACGGCTGCTGAACGCCCGCAGGCAGGCCGGTTTGCCCGGCCTGCCTTCCAGCATCAGACAACGACAAAGGCGCCCCGGAACCGCCGGTGGCGAACGGAATTGCAATGGTCAAGCTATACGGCAAAAACCTAACCCGCGCCGAGGCCGAGGCCGTCAGCGGATCGCTGGGCCATGCGGCAGGCGTGCGCCTGATGACGCTTGGCGACGGGCTTGAGCGGGGTATCCGCCTGCTGGAGTTCCGCACCGGGACCGGCCTGCGGTTTACCGTTCTCGTTGATCGCGCGATGGATATCGCCGATTGCGAGCATGGGGGCCGTGCCATCGGCTGGCACTCGCCCGCAGGCTTCCGCCACCCCGCCCTGCATGAGTATGAGGGTGAGGGTGGTCTGGGCTGGATGCGCAGTTTCTCGGGCCTGATGATCACCTGCGGGCTGGATCATATCCTGTTCATGCATGACGCGCCGACGCCGGAATATATTTATGGCCCCCGCGCCAAGGCCAGCCACTCGCTGCATGGCCGCGCGGGCACCATCCCCGCCCGCCTGACCGGCTATGGCGAGCGGTGGGAAGGCGACCGCTGTTTTCTGTGGGCCGAAGGGGTGGTGACGCAGGGCACGGTTTTTGGCGAGCATCTGGAACTGCACCGCCGGATCGAGGCCGAGGTGGGTACTGATGCGATCCGCCTTTCCGACCGGGTGGTGAACCGGGGCTTTTACGAGACCCCGCATATGCTGTGCTACCACATCAACATCGGCCATCCGGTGGTTGAGGAGGGTGCGCGCTATCTTGCGCCGGTCCGTGATGTGGTCTGGGCCGCGCATGAGGCCGAGTATCGCAAGCAGGGCGTGGGCTACCGCACCCTGCCCGCGCCGCAGATGGGCTTTCATGAACAGGTCTGGCAGCATGAAATGGCGGCGGATGCCGGGGGGCTGGTGCCCGTGGCGCTGGTCAATGACCGGCTGGGCCTTGGCTTCATGGTCACCACCCGCAAGGACCAGTTCCCCTGCATGTATGAATGGCAGAACCTTCAGGCCGGGCAATATGCCGTCGGCATTGAGCCTGCCACCAACCACGTTCTGGGCAATGCCGGCGCGCGCGAACGCGGTGAGCTGATCCGTCTGAGCCACGGCGAAGAGCGCCGCTATGATACCACCTTCACCGTGCTGCCCGATGCCGACAGCATTTCGGCCGCCGAGGCCATGATCACCGCCATCGCCGCCCAGCCGGTGCAGGATTACCCCACCCCCTCGGGCAACTTCCTGCCGATCGGGGGGCGTGCATGAACAGCGAGACACCGATGCGGATGCAGGCGCCTGAGGTGCTGACTGGCAGGCGCGTGCTTTACACCGGGGCCGCCGGGGGGCTGGGCCATCAGACCACGCTGGCGCTGCTGGCGGCGGGAGCCGAGGTCTTTGCGCTGGACCGCGACCATTCCAAGAACGAAAGCCTGCGCGCCGACACGCCCGCCGATCTCGCCGCGCGCCTGCATCTGCTGGAAATGGACCTGACCGATCAGGCGGCGCTTGAAAGCCGCCTTGCCGAAATCACCCGGCAGGCGCCGCTGGATGTTGTGATCAACAATGCGGCCATCTACCCCTCAAAACCCTTTGAGGATTATTCGATGGAAGAGCACCGCCTTGTCCATCAGGTCAATGTCGAGGCCGCGCTGATCTGCACCCGCGCGGCGCTTCCTGGCATGCGCGCACAGGGCTGGGGGCGGATCGTCAATGTCACCTCCATCACCCTCACCGGCGGGTGGGAGAATCTTGCGCCCTATGTGCAGTCAAAAGGCGCGCTGCTGGGCCTGACCCGTGCCTGGGCGCGTGAGTTCGGCAAATGGGGCATCACCTGCAACGCCATCGCGCCCGGCGCCTTTCCCACCGATGCCGAGAAGATCCACCCGGACCCTGACGCCTACACCCGCTTCGTGCTGGATCATCAGGCGGTCAAGCGCCGGGGCAGCCCCGATGACATCGCCGCGGCAATCCTTTTCCTGACCTCAGAGAGCGCGGGTTTCATCACCGGCCAGAGCCTTGCCGTCGATGGCGGCTGGAACATGAGCTGATCACCCTTTCAACATATCGGAACGCACTATCATGGGAATTCTTGACGGCTACACCGTTCTCGACTGCTCGATCGCCATGGCCGGGCCCTTTGCGGCGCAGCGGCTGGGCGATCTGGGCGCCAATGTCATCAAGGTGGAGCCGCTCACCGGCGAATGGCAGCGTCACGCGCCCGCAGGCGGCATCACCGGCAAAAAAATCAATGTCTCATTCCTGTCGCTCAACCGCAACAAGCGCTCGCTGGCCATCGACCTGAAGTCAGAGGGCGGGCGCGCGGTGATGCAGCGGCTGGTCGAACAGGCGGATGTGTTCATCCAGAACTACCGCCCCGGTGTCGCCGGGCGGCTGGGGGTGGATTATGAGACCCTTTCGGCACTGAACCCGCGGCTGATCTATGTGTCGATGTCCGGCTATGGCGAAGACGGGCCGCATGCCCGCCGCCCCGGTCAGGACCTGCTGTTGCAGGCCATGTCAGGCGCCATGCTTTCCACCGGGCGCAAGGGTGAGCCGCCGCAGGCCGCAGGCCAGTATCTGGTCGATGCCGTCACCGCCTATACCGCGTTTGAGGGCGCGCTGGCCGCGCTTCTGCACCGCGAACGCACGGGCGAGGGGCAGAAGGTGGAGGTCAATATGCTGGACGCCATCACCACCCTTCAGATGCAGGAGCTGTCGGTTTTCACCGTGGGCCACAAGCCGCAGGAACGCACGGCAGAGCCGCATGCGCATGTCTATATCCGCGCACCCTATGGCACCTTCGCCACCACCGACGGTTTCATCGCGCTGGCTATGCCCGCTTTTCCCGCCCTGGCGCGCGCGCTGGAAGCCCCTGAACTGGCCACGCTGGATGAGATGAAGGCCGGGTGGGAGGACCGCGATCAGACCTTCGCCATGGTCCGCGACGCCATCGCGCGGTTCGCAACCGCCGATTGCCTTGCGCGGCTGGAGGCCGAGGGCGTCTGGTGCGGGCCGGTCTATGGCTATGCCGATCTGGTCGCCGATCCGCAGATCGCTCACAACGGCACCTTTATCGAATACGACCATCCGACCGAGGGCCGGGTGAAAACCCCGGGTTTTCCCATCCGCTTTTCGCGCACGCCTTCCGAGCTGCGCTTTGGTGCACCGCTGACCGGTCAGCATACCGACGACATTCTGCAAGCCAGTGGCTTCTCAGCGGATGAGATCGCGGCACTGGTGCAGGCAGGTGCCATCGGCCGGGGGGACGCATGAGGTATCGCGGCCTGACATGGGACCATCCGCGCGGCTTCAACGCGCTGGCGGCGGCTACCGGCCCGGTGGATTGGGAGGTTCAGCCGCTGGAAGGGTTTGAATCGGCCCCTATCGCCGATCTTTGCGCGGCCTATGACCTTGTGGTGCTGGACCATCCGCATCTGGGTGAGGCGCTGGCGGCAGACTGCCTTTTGCCGCTGGATACCGTCCTGCCCGCCGCCGCGCTGGACCGGATCGCACAGGGCGCCATCGGCCCGGCGCATGCCAGCTACAGCATGGCAGGCCACCAGTGGGCGCTGCCGCTGGATGCCGCAACGCAGGTCATGGCGCTGCGCGCTGATCTGACCGGGGGGCGGCCAGTGACATGGGCTGAGGTGGAGGCGCTGTCACAGCGCGGCCATGTCGCGCTGTCGCTGGCAGGCCCGCATGCCGCGCTGTCGTTCCTGTCGGTCTGCGCGGCGCTGGATCCGTTGCTGGATATGCGCGACGGCGGCTGGCCATCAGACAGCACGGCGGTGGATGCCATCGAAATCCTCGCCCCGCTTGCCGCGCGGACGCCTGCGCATACCAGAACCCTCAACCCCATCGGCCTGCTGGGGCATATGAGCACCGCAGACGATATCCACCTGATCCCGCTGATCTATGGTTATGTGAACTACACCCGCGCCGGACGGCCCGTCACCTTCCTTGATGCGCCGCGCGCGGGCGGGCGGCCCGGCTCCATTCTGGGGGGCACGGGCATTGCGATTTCACGGCGCGCAAAGGTGGATCAGGGGCTGATCGACCATCTGCTCTGGCTTATGTCCGAGGACGTGCAGCGCGGCTTCATCCCCGCGCATGACGGCCAGCCGGGCCTGCGTGCGGCATGGGCTGACCCGCAGGTCAATGCCGGTTGGGGCAATTTCTACCAGAACACCGCCGCGACGCTGGAGGCCGCCACCGTCAGGCCCCGCCACAACGGCTATATCGCGTTTCAGGCGCAGGCCTCGGCCCTGCTGCGCGCAGCGTTTGACGCGGGCAGCCCGTCGGCCCAGACTGCCGCAAAGCTCCGCCTGATGTTTGAGGAAAGCCGCAATGACAGGAGCCCGTCATGACCGCGCCGCTGACGCTGACCATAGAAAATGCCATCGCCACGATCACCTACAACCGCCCAGAAAAGCTGAACGCGATGACGCCGGAAATGGCGCAGCTGATGTGGGATGCCGTGCACCGGATCAACGCCAGTGATGAGGCGCGCGCGGTCATCCTGACCGGCACCGGCAAGGCTTTCTGCGCGGGCTCGGACATCTCCGATCTGGACCGCTACGCCACGCCGTGGGATTTCCGCAACCGGCCTGAATATTGCGATGCGCTGCGTGCGCTGCTCAAGCCATCGGTTGCGGCGATCAATGGTTATGCGATGGGCGGCGGGCTGGAAATGGCGCTGTCCTGCGATATCCGCATCGCCTCTGACAAGGCGCTGCTCGCCGCGCCAGAGATCAAGCTGGGCTGGATCGGGGGCGGAGGGATGACGGCATTGCTGGCCCATTCCATCGGCCCGTCGAACGCGGCCATGATGGTGATGACCGGCGATCCGGTTGATGCCGCGAAGGCGCTGCAATGGGGCCTCGTCAGCGAGGTAACCGCGCCCGGGGCGCTGTTGGAGCGCGCGCATGCCATCGCCGCCACCATCGCCAGCCGCGCGCCCATCGCGGCGGAAACCGCGCGCCTGAACCTTCAGGCCGCCTATAACATGCCGCTTGAAAAGGCCGTGGCCTATGAGCGTGATTTGCAGGCGATCTGTTTCGCCACCGCAGATGCCGCTGAGGGCCGTGCCGCGTTTGCGCAAAAACGCGCGCCCGTGTTCAAGCGCCGGTAAGGAGCAGACAATGCAAGTAATCGACACGCCCGAAGGCCTCTGGCTGGGCCGCGTCTGGCTACCGCAGGTGCAGGGGCCCGCCGTGGTAACCCTGCGCGACGGGCAGGTGGTGGACATCACCTGCCCGCAGGCGCCCACCGTCAGCCATGTGCTGGACCTTGCCGACCCGGCGCAGCATGTGCGCGCCTGCTCCGGCACCGTACTTGGTGCGCTGGATACAATCGCCGCCAACCCGGTTGACCCCGCGCAACTGCATCTGCTCGCACCCTGCGATCTTCAGCCGGTCAAGGCCTGCGGCGTGACCTTCGCGCGCTCGATGGTTGAGCGGGTGATCGAAGAGAAAGCCGCCGGTGACCCGGCCCGCGCCGAGGCGATCCGCGCGCGCGTCGCGCAGGCCATCGGCGACAGCTTGCGCAACCTGCGGGCTGGTTCGCCTGAAGCGGCTGAGGTCAAGCGCACGCTTCAGGCCGAGGGGCTTTGGTCGCAATATCTTGAGGTGGGCATCGGGCCGGATGCCGAGGTTTTCACAAAATGCCCCGCCATGGCCGCTGTCGGCACGGGCGCGGCGGTGGGGCTGCACCCGGTCTCACGCTGGAACAACCCTGAGCCTGAAATTGTGCTCGCGGTTGCCTCCAGCGGGCGGATTATGGGCGCGACACTGGGCAATGACGTGAACCTGCGCGATGTCGAGGGGCGCTCGGCGCTGCTGCTGGGCAAGGCCAAGGACAACAACGCCTCCTGCGCCATCGGCCCGCTGATCCGGCTGTTCGATGAAAGCTTCACGCTGGATGATGTGCGCCGCGCGGAGCTGACCCTGACGGTCAGCGGCACCGACGGGTTCCACATGACCGGCCACTCCTCGATGTCGGAAATCAGCCGCGATCCTGAGGAACTGGTCGCCCAGACCATCGGGCGGCACCATCAGTACCCCGATGGCTTCATGCTGTTCCTGGGCACGCTGTTCGCACCGACCGAAGACCGCGACACCCCCGGCGAGGGCTTCACGCACAAAACCGGCGACGTGGTCACCATTGCCGCGCCCGGGCTGGGCCAGCTGACCAATACCGTGCAGCTTTCGACCGAGGCCCCTGAATGGACCTTTGGCACCCGCCGCCTGATGGCCAGTCTGGCCGGACGGGGCTTGCTGGGCTGACCTGCCCCCCCAGAATCTGCCCGGCAAGCCGCAAGGGCTGCCGGACGACCGCATGAAAAGGGACTGAACACATGAACGATTCCAGCGCCGCCTATACCCCGCATGGCAAGCATCTGATCGCAGGGGAATGGGTTGGCAGCCCCTCGGTGTTTTCCTCGGAACCGGCGCATGGCGAAGCGCATACCTTCCATGTTGGCACGCCTGAACTGGTTGACCGCGCCTGCAACGCCGCCGAAGCGGCCTTTGCGGCCTATGCCGGTACCAGCCGCGTGGCGCGCGCCGCCTTTCTGGACCGGATCGCCGACGAGATCGACGCGCGCGGGGCGGCGATCACCGCCATCGGCACCTCTGAGACCGGCCTGCCGCAGGCCCGGCTTGAAGGTGAGCGGGGCCGCACCACCGGGCAGCTGCGCCTGTTCGCCGAACATATCCGCAAGGGCGATTACCTTGACCGCCGCCATGACCCTGCGCTGCCTGACCGCCAGCCCGCCCCCCGGCCGGAGCTGAACATGATGCAGCGCCCCATCGGCCCGGTGGCGGTGTTCGGTGCCTCGAACTTCCCGCTCGCGTTCTCCACCGCCGGGGGCGATACGGCTGCCGCGCTTGCTGCCGGTTGTCCTGTGGTGGTCAAGGGCCATTCTGCCCATCCCGGCACCGGCGAGATCGTGGCCGAGGCGGTGCAGGCCGCGATTGTGGCCTGCGGCATGCCCGCTGGGGCGTTTTCCCTGATTCAGGGCGGGCGGCGCGATGTCGGGCAGGCACTGGTGCAGCATCCACTGATCAAAGCGGTGGGCTTCACCGGCTCGCTTGGCGGGGGGCGCGCGCTGTTCGATCTGTGTGCCGCGCGGCCAGAGCCGATCCCGTTTTTCGGTGAGCTTGGATCGGTCAATCCGATGTTCATTCTGGCGCATGCGGCCCGTGCGCGCGGCGCGGAAATCGGCAAGGGCTGGGCGGCGTCACTTGCCATGGGGGCCGGGCAGTTCTGCACCAACCCGGGGATTGCCGTGGTGATGACGGGGCCGGAGGGCGATGCCTTTGTTGCCGCCGCCCGCGATGCGTTGGCGCAGACCGGCGCGCAGACCATGCTCACCGGCGGCATTGCCAGCGCCTATGAGCAGGGCAGAGAGCGCCTTGGCAGGGTCGCCGGTGTTCAGGCGCTGCTGAACCGTCAGGGGGAAGGCCGCCAGTGCCTGCCGGGCCTGTTTGAGGCCAGCGCCGAGACCTTTCTGAGCACCCATGAACTGGGCGAAGAGGTTTTCGGCCCGCTGGGCCTTGTTCTGCGCGTCGATGCGCCCGAGCAGATGGAGGCCCTTGCGAGTGCCTTTGCCGGGCAGTTGACGGCGACACTGCATATGGACCGCGACGACAGCCCCCATGCCAGCCGTCTGCTGCGCATCCTTGAGCGCAAGGCCGGGCGCCTTCTGGTCAACGGCTTTCCCACGGGTGTTGAGGTCAGCGATACCATGGTTCACGGCGGGCCCTACCCGGCCTCAACCAACTTTGGCGCTACCTCGGTCGGCACCCTGTCGATCCGCCGGTTCCTGCGGCCGGTCTGTTTTCAGAACGTGCCACGCGATCTGCTGGAGCCGTTCGATCTGGGCGCCTGAGAGCGGGGCTGACAGTGGGGCGAGGGCTGTCCGGGTCACCCGCCCCGGACTCCCTTCTTGCGTCGGCACCTGCGACGGGCGAAACAAGGGGCTGATCGCCGCGATTTTCGCGGCGCGCGGCGCGGGGGATGGCACGGCATGGTTGAGGGCGAACGCGCTGCGCGGATCCTGCGGCCCGGCGAAACATGCTGGCGTATCGAGCGGGCGAACCGCCTTGCGGTCATTGTCGATGCTGCCGACTATTTCGCAACCATCCGCGCGGCCATCCTCAAGGCCCGTCATTCGGTCATGCTGATCGGATGGGATTTTGACACACGGATCAAGCTTGATCCCACCGACCGCTCCGGCGAGGTGCCCAACCGGCTTGGCCGGTTCCTGAACTGGGCGGTCAAGCGCAGGCCGGATCTGAAAATCTACATCCTGAAATGGGATCTTGGCGTCATACAGGCCCTTGGCCGTGGTGCAACGCCGATGATGATTCTGGACTGGATGACCAGCCGGCGCATCCACTTCAAGCTTGACCATGCCCACCCGGTCAGTGCCACCCATCACCAGAAGGTTGTCGTGATCGACGATGCGCTGGCCTTTTGCGGTGGCATCGACATGACCGCCGACCGCTGGGATACCCATGAACATCTGGACGAGGATCCGCGCAGGATCAGGCCGGGATCAAAGCGACGCTACGGCCCCTGGCATGACGCCACCACAGCTGTCGATGGCGATGCCGCGCGTGCGCTGGGGGATCTGGCGCGCGACCGATGGAAACGGGCGACGGGCGAAGAGCTTGCAGCACCACCCTCTGGCAGCGACCCCTGGCCCGACAGGCTTGAGCCGTCCATGACCGGGGTGGATGTGGCGATCGCGCGCACCCAGCCGGGCTATGGCGGGCACCCGCCGGTCTTTGAGATTGAAGCGCTCTATCTTGCCGCCATCGCCGGGGCGAAGCGTTCGCTTTACATCGAAAGCCAGTATTTCGCCTCCAGCACCATTGCCGAGGCCATGGCGCGCCGCTTGCAGGAGCCGGATGGCCCCGAGTTCGTGATTGTGAACCCGGAATCCGCCAATGGCTGGCTGGAGGAAAAGGTCATGGGCGCATCTCGCGTGCGGCTGTTGCGGATGATCCGGAAAGCGGATGTGCACGGGCGCTTCCGGCTTTACACGCCGGTCGCGCAGAACGGCACGCCGATCTATGTGCATGCCAAGGTTCTGGTGATGGATGATGGCCTGCTGCGTGTCGGCTCTTCCAACCTCAACAATCGCTCGCTGGGCTTCGATACCGAATGCGACCTTGCGGTCGAGGTGCTTGAAGGCATGCCGGATGCGGTGCGCGGGCAGATTACCGGCCTTCGCAATGCCCTGCTGGCCGAGCATCTGGGCGTCAGCACCGGGAAAGTGGAAGCGGCGCTGGATGGCGCGGACGGGTCTCTGATCGCGGCTGTCGAAAGCCTTCGCGGCGCGGGGCGGAGCCTTGTACCCTTCGATCCGCCTGAGCTGAACGCGGTGGAGGAAGAGGTGCTTAGCGAAAACAGCCTTCTTGATCCTGAAAGGCCGGCATGGGCGTGGCGGGCAAACAGTATCCTGTCTTTCCTTTCCCGCACGTCAGGCTGATTACAGGGGCAGCACCCTCAATAGGCGGGGCGCCGGAGAAACAGCCGCACTGACAGGAAACGCGCGCGGGGTGTGCCTGGGCGGCGTCTTCAGTCAGCGAAATCCGCCGCAATCCGTGCCATCCGCCCGGCCATGTCCGGGGCGTTGTCAGCGCCGGACTGCAGCCAGCTGACCACCAGCCACATGATACCACCAGCAAGTACCGTCTTGCGGTCCGCAGCCATCGCGCCGGAAGGGCTGGGCCTGAAGGGCAAAATGCGCGTGGACAGGAACACCACCAGCGCCAGCGCCTTGCGGCTGGATGATCTGGCGGCGGGCACCGTGGTTGAGAACCGTGAGCTGATGGATATCTCGGCGCCCGGGGCGCCCTCAAAACGCCATATCGCGCTGCGGCGCTGCCTGAGGGCATGACCTACCGCGCCGGGGACTATCTGACGGTGCTGCCGCGCAATCCCGCGTCGCAGGTGGGCCTTGCACTTCGCCGTTTCGGGCTTGCCGCTGACGCGCTGGTGGTGATCGAAAGCGCTCGGTCCGGTGCGGGGTTGCCGGTGGGGCACCCGGTTGCTTGCGGTGAACTTCTGGCCAGCTATGTCGAACTGGCGCAACCGGCTGCCCGCGCACAGATCGCGACGGTTTATGTCTGCGGCGACGGGCTTGATATGGCGCCCGCCGTGCGTGAAACGCTGATCAAGGCGTAGATGGAGGCCACGGGCACGCCTGAGGATCAGGCGCAGGGTTGGGCAGATGAAATGGAGGGCGTGCACGGCCGCTATGTCGCCGATGTCTTCACCTGATGTCCGGGGGCCTACCGCTCTTGTCTGACGCGCGACTGTCCTATAACCATGCAAAATGATCGGGATTAATGCGAAGGAATGCCCTTGCTTACGACAACCGGATTTTTCGCCACGCAGAACGCTTCGCGCTTTCTGCAACAGCTTTGCAAGCATTTTGCGCACAAGCTGGAAGTCACCTTTGATGAGCATTCCGGCGCGTTTCAGCTCAGCGAATCGCCGGTCAGCCTGACCGCCGATCCTGCGGGCCTGCACGTCACGCTGACAGCGCCCGGCCCGCGCGAGGTGATTGATGCGCGCTATGTGATCGACAAGCACCTGGTGATTTTCGCCTGGCGCGAAGGGTTCACCGGGATGGACTGGCAGGCACCCACGGGTGCGGCAGAAGCCACCCCGGACTGAGCCTGTCTCAGAGCGGCCAGCGGTAGTCGGACGCCGCCATGAGATGCCGGCGCAGCAGTGCCCCGGCCCAGTCACGGTCCCCTGCCTCGATCGCATCAAGGATCGCCAGATGCTCGTGGCAGGACTGGATCACCCGCTCCTGCGGCAGGTCGGTAAAGGCGGCGGCCTCCTGCATGCGGCGCAGGTGGTTTTGCTGGCGGACAACCTCCACCGCGAAACGGTTGCGCGAGAACGACGCCAGCCCCTCATGGAAATCGGCATTGATCCTGAACCAGACATCGCCATTGCTGGCTTTGGTGGTGCCGCTGAGGATCATTTCATGCGCCCGGCGGATGGCGGCGATGCGCTCAGGTTCGGCCCTGAAATGCGGCGAGGCCAGCGCGCCGCATTCCACGATCAACCGGATCTCATAGCTTTCGCGGTAGGCGGTATCGTCATCCAGACTGTCGCTGAAACGCCAGCCGTGGCCGGGCTGGCGCTGCGCCAGCCCTTCGGATGAAAAGCGCATCAGCAGTTTGCGTATCGTGCCGCGCGTGGCCCCGTAGCGCGGTATCAGTTCGGCCTCGGACACTTCCTGCGGCAAGGCCCCGGTCGCGCGGTCGCGCATCACCTGCTGATACAGCGCCTCAAGCGGTGAATCGGGCAGCAGCGTGTCTATCGCCACCCCTTCAAGCGGGCGCGCAACCTCCAGCCCGCGCGGCGTGGCGGGTCGCAGCACCCCGGATTCGACCAGAATTTCCAGCGCCCCTGACATCGGTGTGCGCGAGACACCAAAGGCATTCGCCAGCTCCGGCACCGACAGCCGGAGGCCGGTCTGCGCCCGCTCTGCCTGCAGCCGGTGCAGCACCTTGCGGGCCAGATCCAGACGAAGCGGGTTTGGCTCAGACTTGCGGTCAGTTGGAACAGCGTCGGGCATGGCGCCTCTTCTATGTATTTCGAGGCTATATTATGCAGCGGTGACGAGGAATTGGGCAATCCCAGAAATTCTCCTGAGAATGCAGATAATGCTTTTCATGTAAGTATAGTGCATTTAAGGTCGGCGTGAATCAGACCGGAGGTTTCCATGCCCGTAACACCCTTCCCCCTTATCGAAGTTGCGGGCCCCCCCCTCCGACGCGGTGAAATCCATGGCGAAGCCGCGCGGGGACGTGTGGCCCTGTCCATTCAGCACTATTCCGAACAGATGGGGCGCATGGGTTTCGGCAAGGACCGTATCGCCGAGGTCTGCAACGGGTTCCTGCCCGCGCTGCGCGACTGGGCACCGGACCTTGTGGAGGAAATGGAAGGAATTGCGCGCGGGGCCGGTTGCTCGCTGGATGAGGTGGTTTTGCTCAACGCCCGGACCGAGGTTCTGCAGATCGCCCACCGCGAGACCGGCCACCGCGATGACGAGCCGGACGGCTGCACCGGCGCTGTGATCCTGCCCGAAGGCACGGCAGAGGGCCATGTGATCCATGGCCAGAACTGGGACTGGAAGGCGGAATGTGCCGAAACCTCGGTTGTGCTGCATATTCGGCGCGAAAACGGGCCTGACCTGCTGACCTTTACCGAGGCGGGCGGGCTGGCGCGCAGCGGCATGAACGCCGCAGGTATTGCCATCACCGCCAACTATCTGGAATGCGAGCGCGATTACAGGGCCGTCGGTATTCCGCTGCCGCTGATCCGCCGCCGCGCGCTGGAAGCGCAGCATTTCGCGCTGGCGCTTAAGGTTGTCGCCACTACGCCGAAATCAGGCTCCAACAACATGATGCTCAGCCATGCGGGCGGCGAGGCGGTGAATTTCGAATGCGCGCCCGATGAGGCCTTCACCCTCTTTTCGGATGAGGACATGATCGTGCATGCCAATCACTGGCAAAGCGCGGTGGCGCTGAGCAAGCTGCGCGAAACGGGGTTGCCCAGCGTGCCCGACAGCCTTTACCGTGATCGCCGGGTGCGGCGGCGCCTGATGCAGGCGCGCGGCAAGGTCACCGCCGATGATCTGAAAGACGCTCTGTTCGACGATTTCGCGACGCCCTATGCGGTGTGCCGCCCGCCGCTTCAGAAAGAGGGCGGGAACCTGTCAGCCACGGTGGCGATGATCATCATGGAGCCCGCGCTGGGGCGGATGCAGATTGCCCCGCTGCCTGCGATCAACCGGCATTTCACCGAATACCAGCTTGAGCCGGAGTGCGATTTCCCCACCGCGCGCGCCGCCGAATAGGAGCAAGGCATGGTCCGTTTCCTGCTGTACCGACTGCTGACGGCGATCCCCACACTGACCGTGGTGTCGCTTATGGTCTTTTTCCTGATGCGCAACATCCCCGGTGATCCGGCCGCGCTGATGCTGGGGGACATGGCCCAGCCGGGACAATTGGAGGCGATGCGCACGGCGATGGGGCTGGACCGGCCGCTGCCGCTTCAGTACCTGTTCTGGATCGGCGGCGTGTTGCAGGGCGATCTGGGCCGCTCCATCGCCACCGGGCAGGCGGTGCTGCCGCTGATGCTGGACCGTTTCACGGTATCGGCAACCATCGTTCTGGTGGCGGTGTTTCTGGCGACGCTGATCGCCGTCCCCGCCGGTATGCTGGCCGCCTGGCGTCAGGACCGGCCCACCGACCTTGGCATCGTCGCCGCTGCCACCCTGTCGATGTCGGTGCCCAGTTTCTGGCTGGGGCTGATGTTCATCATGTTCTTCGGCCTCTCGCTGGGCTGGTTGCCGGTCGTCGGCTATGTCTCGTTCGAGCGGGATTTCTGGGGGGCGTTCCTGTATTCCCTCATGCCGATCGGAACGATGGTGCTGATCGAATTCGGTGCCATCACCCGCATGGCCCGCGCCAGCACGATTGACGTGGCGCGGCTGGACTACATCACCCATGCCCGCGCCAAGGGGCTGAGCGAGCGGCAGGTGGTCTGGCGCCACGCCTTCCGCAACGCCTTTGCGCCGACCTGGACCTTGATCGGCCTGATCCTTGCCTCGCTGCTGGCCAATATCGCGGTGATCGAGACGGTTTTCACCATTCCCGGGCTGGGGCGGCTGCTGATTGATTCGATCTATGCGCGCGATTATCCGGTGGTGCAGGGTTGCCTGCTGCTGATTGCCTTTGTCTATGTGATCGTCAATCTGCTGGTCGATCTGGTCTATCCCTTCCTTGACCCGCGGGTGACAGCATGATCGCGCAGGCCTTTACCGCCGTGCGCCGCATGCGCCTGAACATGCTTCTGGGGCTGATCATCGTGGGGGCGGCGCTGCTGATCGCTGTGTTCGGCCCGTGGATTTCACCCGCGGACCCGTTGCAGATCAATCTGCGCGCAAGGCTGGCCCCTCCGCAGGCCGGTTTCCTGCTGGGTGCCGATGAATTTGGCCGCGATGTGCTGTCACGGCTGATCGCGGGCGCGCGGACATCGGTAACCATCGCGCTTATCACCGTTTTCGTGGCGGTGGTTTTGGGCGCGTCAATCGGGGTGATCGCCGGGTATCGCCGGGGCTGGACCGACCGGATTCTGATGGTGTTCAACGATGCCATGCTGGCCTTCCCCGGCCTGCTTCTGGCGCTGGGGATCATGGCGGTGTTCGGCGCCAGCCGAAACGGGATCATCGTCGCCCTCGGGCTGGCCTATGCGCCGGTTGTGGTGCGGGTGGTGCGGGGCTCTGTCCTGTCGATCCGCGAGCGCGAGTTTATCGAGGCCAGCCGCGTGATCGGCAATTCCGAATGGGTTACCATGCGGCGCCACGTTCTGCCCAATTGTCTGGCGCCGCTTCTGGTGGTCGGCACGATGATGTTTGGCTGGGTCATTCTGGCGGAAAGCGCGCTCAGCTTTCTGGGCCTTGGCGTGCCGCCGCCCGCGCCAAGCTGGGGTAACATGCTCAACACCGCCCGTCCGCATATCGCGCAGGCACCGCAACTGATCCTGTTTCCCGGCCTGTGCATTTCGATAACGCTGCTGGGGGTCAACATGCTGGGTGACGCGGTGCGCGACTGGCTGGACCCGAAGATGGAGGGCGTTGCATGACCACTCTGACCCAGCCGGACCCCCGCGCTCAGTCTCAGTCCCCGGCGCTGACACTGGATGTCCGCTCGCTTACGGTGGAGATCGGCAATACCGGGAAAAGTGTGGTGCGCGATCTGTCCTTCACGCTGGCCAAGGGCAGCACGCTGGCGCTGGTCGGTGAAAGCGGATCGGGCAAGACGATGGTGGCGCGCTCGCTGCTGAACCTGCTGCCCTCGCCGCTGCGCATCGCCAAAGGCACCCAGATCCATTTTGAAGGCGCCGATTTGTGCCAGAAGCCGGAACCGGCGCTGCGGCGTATCCGTGGCGCCCGGATCGGCATGGTGTTTCAGGAGCCGATGGTCTCTCTCAACCCGTCAATGACGGTGGGTGAGCAGATGGCCGAGGCGCTGCGCCTGCATACCCGGCTGTCGCGCGCCGAAATCCGCGACCGCTCACTGGCCATGCTGGAGCGCATCCGCATTCCCAACCCCGCCGCCTGCCTTTCGGCCTATCCGCATGAGTTTTCGGGCGGGATGCGGCAGCGGATCATGCTGGCCTCTGTCATGCTGCCCCGCCCGGCACTGCTGATCGCCGATGAGCCGACGACCGCGCTGGATACGCTGGTCAG
Organism: Pararhodobacter sp.; assembly: GCF_036802785.1. Taxonomy (GTDB): domain Bacteria; phylum Pseudomonadota; class Alphaproteobacteria; order Rhodobacterales; family Rhodobacteraceae; genus Pararhodobacter. The sequence goes on along the minus strand of NZ_DAIRVN010000001.1, from coordinate 100,185 downwards.
CCGCGAAGTGCTGGATCTGATGATTGAGCTGACGCAGGAGAACAACACCGCCGTGCTGCTGATCAGCCATGATCTGGGGATGGTCGCACGCTATATGCGCGATGTGGTGGTGATGAAGGACGGATCGGCGGTCGAAAGCGGCGCGGCCAGCACCGTGCTGCGCGCGCCGCAACATGCCTATACCTGCCGTCTGGTCGATGCCTTGCCCCGGCGCAAGGCCGGTGGCCCGCGCCGCGCGGCCGGGGCGCCGCTGATCTCGGTGCGCGATCTGGTCATCACCTATCCCGGCCGTCAGAAACTGTTCTCACGCACCGCGCCGACCCATGCCGTGCGCGGAGTTGACCTGACCATCCATGAGGGCGAGACGCTGGCGCTGGTTGGTGGCTCCGGTTCAGGCAAGACAACGCTGGGGCGCGCGCTTGTCGGACTGGTGCAGCCCGCCTCCGGGCAGATGCGCTTTCGCGACGCCCCGCTGGACTGGAACGCGCCGGGACCGGGCCTGCGCCAGCAGATACAGATGGTGTTTCAGGACCCCTATTCATCCCTCGATCCGCGCCAGCGTGTCGGCGCCATCGTGGCCGAGCCGCTGCGCCTTGAGCGGGGTCTTGATGCCGCCACCCACCGTAACCGCGCCGCCGAAATGCTGGAGGCCGTGGGGCTGGATGCCGGTTTCATGGACCGTCTGCCGCATCAGCTTTCGGGCGGGCAGCGCCAGCGCGTCGCCATCGCCCGCGCGCTGGTGCGCAAGCCGGCCTTTGTCGTGGCCGATGAGCCGGTCTCGGCGCTTGATATGACCGTGCAGGCCCAGATTCTGAAGCTTATCCGCGCGTTGCAGGAGCGGTTTGGCTTTGCCTGCCTCTTCGTATCGCATGATCTGGGCGCGGTGGAGCAGGTTGCCGACCGGGTTGCGGTGATGGAGGCGGGCAAGATCGTTGAACTGGGTGCGCGCGATGCGATCTTTGATGCGCCGCAACACCCCTATACCGCCGCGCTGCTGGATGCCGCGATGCTGATCGACCGCCGCTTTGGCGATCCGGAGGCCGCGCAATGAGCCGGTATCCGGGCCAGGAAGGGGCGGTTCCCGGCGCGCTGGGGTATTATGATCTGGGCATCACCCCCTATTTCGCCCTGCAGACCGACCCGCGCTTTTCATACTGCCTGTATGTTCCGCGCACCGCCCCTGAAGGCGGCTACCGGCTGGTGGTGGCGGTGCATGGCACGGCGCGAACCGCTGAGGCCTACCGCGATGCCTTTGCCGGTTTCGCCGAGGAGCATGGCGCGCTGATGCTGGCCCCGCTTTTCCCGGCGGGGATAGAGGGGCCGGGCGATCTGTCTGGCTACAAGTTGTTGCGCAGCGGCGGCATCGCCTATGACCGGCTGTTGCTGGACATGGTGGCAGAGGTGGGCGCGCGCTATCCGCTGCGCGCGGGCGGTTTTCTGCTGCACGGCTTTTCAGGCGGCGGGCATTTCGCGCATCGCTTCCTGATGGCCCATCCGCAGCATCTTGCCGGGGTCTCCATCGGCGCGCCCGGTATCGTCACCCTGCCGGACCCGACGGTTGACTGGTGGGCCGGGGTCAGGAATTTTGCCACGATCTTTGGCCATCCGCCTGATCTGAGCGCGATCAGCAAGGTGGCGGTCCATCTGTGCGTCGGTGCGCAGGATACCGAAACATGGGAAATCACGCTTGAGCCGGGCGATGGCTGGTGGATGGAAGGGGGCGCATGGCAGGCCCATGCCAACCGCATCGCGCGCGCCACACGTCTGGCGCAGGCATTGCGCGACCTTGGTTGCGCTGTCCGGTTTGATCTGGTGCCGGGCGCGGCCCATGACGGGGCGGCGATGATCCCTTGTGTCCGTGACTGGATGGCGGGGCTGATCGCCGGGCGCTGATCAGCCGCCGTGCGGGCGGCGTTCCGCCATCAGCGCCGCCACCTCTGCCGCACCCGTGGCGCCGGTGTCCTGCAAGGCCGCCATGAGGGCCAGCCGGGCGGGCTCAGGCCGGTTCTGGCTCAGCTTTTCGATCCCCTCGATCCGGTTGATCCGCAGCCGGAAGGCGCGGATATGCGGTAGCAGCGCCGTCACCCGCTCGGGCTGCGCCTCATCAAGGCTCCAGGGTGTGGGGCGGTCACGCTCCATCACCGAGATGGTGCGCGCCAGAACCTGTCTGCGCCCGGCCTCGCTATCAAGCGGCTCAAGCATGCCGTGGACCTGAACGGCGACATAATTCCATGTCGGCAGATCGGTCCCGCCCGGATACCAGCGCGGCGAGACATAGGCATCCGGACCCCGGAACAGCGCCAGCGCCGGGCCCTCCAGCACCTTCGCCTGCGGGTTGCGCCCGGCGATATGGCCCAGCAAGAACGGCTCTTCCGCCGCGTCGCTGGCAAAGACCAGTGGTGTCGCCGTCGCCTGCAGGCCTTGTGCGCTGCCGGTGACCAGTTGCGCGAAGGGCCTGCGGGCGATCCAGCGGCGCAGGGTAGCGGCGGGCGCGGCAAACGCCGGGGGAACATAGAGGGCGGGGGCATCGGGCATGTTGATCGCTCGCCAGAAGTATGCATTATGACTAATCATAAAACATTAACAGGGGCGCAACAATGGCCTTTCCACCCAAGACAGTTGATTCCCAGATCGCTGAAATGCTTTCTGCCGCACAGGGATACACCGGCCCCAGCGTTGCCGACCTGCCGCTGGCGCAGGCCCGCGTCGCCTATGGCACGCGCTACCGCGAGCGTGGCATCACCTCCGCCCGGCGCGTCCCGGTTGAGGAGCTGCAACTGCCGACACCCGCAGGCCCGCTGAACGCGCGGCTGTATCGGGGCGAGCCGGGCGGGGCGCTGGCGCTCTACTTTCACGGCGGCGGCTTCATGCTAGGCGATCTGGAGGCCTATGACGCGCAATCGCACCATCTGACGGCTTTAAGCGGGGTCAGCCTGCTGAGCGTCGATTACCGGCTGGCGCCCGAGCATCGCTTCCCCGCCCCGCAGGAGGATGCCACCGCCGCCGCCCGCTGGGCCGTTGAGAATGCCGCGAAACTGGGGCTGGACCCGCAGCGCGTGGGCCTTGCCGGTGACAGTGCGGGGGGTGGGCTGGCGTTGCAGGCGGCGCTCGCCTTGCCAGGCCAGATCCGGGGTGTGCTGGCGCTGTACCCGGTCAGCGACATGCGCCCCTTCGGTGCCGGGGGTGCTGAATACCCCTCGATTGAGGCCTTTGGCGAAGGCTTCTTTCTGGACACACGGCTGATGGTTCTTTTCACCGAGGCGCATCTGACCAGCCCGGAAGATGCGCTGGACCCGCGCGCCTCGCCGCTGCTGGCGCCGGGGCTGGGCGCGCTGCCGCCCGTGACAATCGTGACGGCGGGGCATGACCCCCTGCGCGACATGGGCGCCGCCCTCGCCGCGCGGATCCGCGAAAGCGGCGGCACGGCGGATTATCATTGCGAAGCGGAAATGGTTCATAATTTCATGGGCCATGCCGGGGTATCCGCAGGCGCAAAAGCCGCGTTCGAGCGCACGGCAGCAAGGCTTGCGGCGCTGCTGGCATGAAAAAGGGGGCCGCATCAGCGGCCCCCCAACTTGCACACTGACAATTGTCAGCGCTGGACTGACACGCCCCAGCCACGGGGCAGCCCGCCCGGCCATACTTCGAACCCGTCAACCCCGGGGCGCCATGCGCCGGTTTCGGGCTCATAATACACGCCCAGAAGCGGCACATCCTCCACCATCAGCGCGTGGATCTGCCGGAACAGCGACTGACGCTCAGAAAAGTCGGTGGTGGACATCGTCTGAAGGAGCAGCGCATAGGCCTCGTCGTTTTCCCACTGGATAGTGGGCCGGTTATCCTTGTTGCCCAGCAGGATGCTGTAAAGCTGCGCCGGGTCCAGCCGCGCCGAATAGCCGAAGGACTGCATCTGGAAATTGCCGGAAAGGTAGTTGTCGAGCTGGGTTGCCCAGTCCAGCGTTTCCAGTTCAACATTGATCCCGGCCTGCTGCAGCATCGCCTGAGCAAGCACGCTGTTTTCATACATGCCGCTGTAGCGCGAATTGGTCTGGATGCGGATCGGCGCGCCGTTATAGCCCGCCTCTGCCAGCAGGGCCTGCGCGCGCTCAACGTCATAGGCGGGCCATTCGCGGAAGCTTTCGTCAAAATAGGCGCTGGCGTCCGCCACGCCCGAAGGGTTGAACGTGGCCAGTCCGTGGCTGCGAAGCTCGGCAATCGCTTCGAAATCAATCGCATGGGCGATGGCGCGGCGCAGCCGCACATCCTGCATCATCGGATCGCGGGTCTGGAACAGCAGGGGCGTGAAGGCCAGCCCCGGCGCATATCCGATCTGCATGCCCCGCGCTTCGGCATCGCTCATCCGTTCGGCGTTCATCGCGGGCAGAATGTCGATCTGACCGGCATAAAGCGCGGTTTCGGCGGTGGAGGTGTCAGGCACCACCATGAAGCGCAGGCGCTCAACTCCGGCGCTGCGGTCCCCGGCCAGCCCGGAGCGCGGCTCAGAAAGCGGCTGATACGCGTCATAGCGCGTGAGGGTGATCGCCTGTCCCCGCTCCCATTCTTCCATCTGGAACGGGCCGCTGCCGATGGCCACGCCCTCAAGCCATTCACCATCCTCGCCGACATTGTCCGGGCTGGCGATCCAGCCGTTGCACTGCACATTGGCCAGTTGCGGCAGAAAGAGGGCATTGGGCGCGGCCAGTTCAAAGACCACGGTATCGCTGCCCTCGGCATGGACTGCCTGCACTTCAAGGCCCTGACTGCCGTTGAAAAACGGCTGGCAGAACCATTCGCTGCCGTCGGCCATGCGGTAGTCCCAGTTCCAGACGACATCTTCCGCCGTGACCGGCGCGCCGTTATGGAATGTGGCACCTTCGCGCAGGGTGAAGCGGTAGACGCGGTTATCCTCGGACACGTCCCAGCTTTGGGCCAGCAGCGGCCCGATGGTCAGATCATCCTGAAACGCGACCAGCGTTTCAAAGATGTGATGCAGAACCGTATCGGTATTGGCATCACGGTTAATGCCATCGGTGCCGCGGATATCGGCATTCAGGCGGATTGTCAGCGTTTCGGCCTGGGCGGCAGCAGGGAGCAGCAGGGCACCGGCGGCAGCGGCCAGCATCAGAAAGCGGGCAGTCATCATCATGTCTCCATGTTGGTTGCAGAGCGGGGGGCGGCCGCAGTTTGGCTGCGGTCCAGTTGTCGGGCGAAGAATTCCTTGACCAAGGGGATCAGTTCGCGGTCATCGTGGCGCTGGCCGGGAACAAGTGTCAGCTCGGCACTGACGCCCGCGCGCTTCAGGCTTTCGGTCAGCGCGGTGATGCGTGCCACACGGTTGGCGCCCGCCAGATCGGCGCCTTCCATCCACCAGGGGTCATCCTTTTTTATGGTGATTTCCCAGGTGTCGGTGTCATCGGCACCGGCGATCAGCAGCACCGGCACCTGCGCAATCGCTTCCATATCAGCCGCGCGGCCGAAGCGTTCCTTGAGATCGCGGGTACCGACCCAGAAGTCATGCCGGTCATCCAGCAGCGTCACAATCCCGGGCGCGCCCACGGCGGCGGCAAGCAGGCGTTCAGGGTAGAGATAGAGAAAGCGATGGGTGAAATGCCCGCCGCCGGAAAAGCCGTACATCATAACCCGGTCCCCGGCGATGCGCCATTTCTCCTGCGCCTCGTCAATCATGCCCAGCATGATCCGGTCATAATGAATGTCTTCATACCGAAGGATTTTGTATGAGGATAAATCACCCGGAAATGCCAGATTGACGGGGAAAAGCGGGCAGAGAACGATCACCTGATGCGCTTCGGCAAAGTCGGTGAAGGCAGTGCGGTAGTAGTGCATGCCGCGCTCTGTGCCGTGCACGATCACGACCAGAGGATAGCTCTGATCGCCGTCTTCATCGTAGGATTCCGGCACATAGGCACACCAGGCGCAGCGCGGATCGCTGGCGGCGGCATAGGTCGTCGTCGCCCCGAAATCGTAATAGGTCAGTTTTCGTCCATGTCCCGGGATCTTGCGCATGGTCTCTCCTTCTCAGTGCGGAGCGAGGCTTTGTCAGGATCGACCATAACGGTACTTTGTAGCTATGAAAAGCATTTTATGGAGGGATTGAAAAGTGAACTGCGGGTTCCTGTCGTTCCCGGCACCTGTCGGCACTGCTGCGCATGAAGGCGGGCATGGTCCTGACAAAGTTGCGCGATCCCGCTGGCGGGTGTATTCCTCCTTCAGGGCAAGCGGCAGACAGAACGGTGCCCCGGCACACGCATTTTCCGGGGCGTTTCCCGCGCGACAGCGAAGGTCCGCGCCGTGATCAGGGGCGGTGCAGCACAATCAGGCCTGGGGCGTGGTATAGCGCAGCACGCCCTCGACTGTGCCCTGCTCTTCCAGCGTCTCGCCGCGCGCGAACCGGGCCCAGAGCTGCCGGAGCTTCTGCCCCTTTTCCTCGATCTCTTCCCAGGGGGTGTTCCCGAGGATGGCGGCGTTCGCCCATGCTTCGCGCGTGCCCAGCAGAAGGGGCAGGTCGATGACATGGCAGGCGCCGTGACCGCTGTCAGGCGCCGACCAGTCCAGCCGGTAGAGATAGCCGCGCCCGCCTGCCCGCCGGTGGCTTTGCACAAACCGGCGTGCGCCGCGCGCATAGATGATGTGGGTAAGCAGGGCGACTACCCCACGGCGAAGGGGAGGGCCGATTAGCGGCAGCCTGCTCATCCGTTCAAGCTTCGGGATGACCGGCACAAAAAACCGCGCCTCTTCCGCCGTATAGCCGACCATCAGGTCAATCTTCGGGGCGACGGCCTGTCGCGCGGCGTCGGCCGCTTCTTCGCCGGGCAGCGGCGCCTGTTCATGCTGCGGGCCGAACGGCATGAAGCTTTTCAGCCCGAACGATCCGCCCGCCTGCGCGACCAACGCCTGGGTCTCGGTCACCTGCGCAAGGGGGGTGCTTTCCGTGATGTCGCGCGCGGCCTCCATCATTGCGGCGTTCATGCGCGCCCGTCCGCGACCGATGCCAAGCGGCGCGCTCTGCACGATCACCCGCCGGAACAGCCTGTCGGCGCCCGGCGTGGCCATGAGCTGCACCAGCGCATCGGCCCCCGCTGACTGGCCAAAGGCGGTGACGCTGCGCGGGTCGCCCCCGAAGGCCGCGATATTGCGCTGAACCCAGGCAAAAGCGGCAAGCTGGTCAAGCAGGCCGAGATTGGCGGGGCGGTCGGGGCCATCGCCCAGAAAACCCAGCAGACCCAAACGATAGGTCACCGCAACCACGATGACCCGCTGCTCGCTCACCAGTGCGACGGGGTCGAACTGCGTCAGATCACCCGCCCCGCTGACGTATGAGCCGCCATGAACCCAGACCATGACCGGCAACCCCTCGTCGGCGGTGCAATCGGCCGGCATGGTGATGGACAGATTCTGGCAGTCCTCATCAAACGAAAGGTTGTCAAAGGTGGAGCTAAGCATCTGGTTCAGAAACGGGGTGTCAGGTTGCGGGCAGGCGGGTGCGGGCCGGGTGGCCGTCAGCGTTTCCTGCCAGTCGGGGACGGGCTGCGGCTGGCGGAAGCGGCCCGCCCGCGCATAGGGGATGCCCGTGGCCCGCTTGACCGCGCCATCCATCCAGCCCTCAATGGGGCCGCAAGGCGGTGTGAAGACGGGTGCTGACGGTGCGGCGAAGGGCGCGGCCGATGGTTCAGACATCATGATCTTTCCCCTTGAATGCGGGGTTTTGTGTAGCGCGCCGCCGCGCCCCTTGGCCACCCTTTTCGTAGCGGCCGAGCGGCGTGGCGGAAGCTTCGCCCGGATGCGGATGCGGGTGCGGTCAGCCGCTCAAGGCGTCCAGCGCCGGAGTTGCGGCCTTGAGCGCGCGGGCATAGCGGCGCCCGGCCTCAAGGATCTCGGCCTCGGTCACACAGAGCGGGGGTGAGAAGGCGTTGACCGGCATATAGGGCAAGGCGCGGGTCAGCACGCCCTCCTCCATCGCGTGTTTCGCCACAACCCGGTGCGGCGCGCTGCCCGCCGGAAAGCCCGCAAATTCCACGCCCGCCATCAGCCCGACCCCGCGCACATCGCCGACATGGGGGTTGCCCGCGACACTGGCGCGCAGCGCGTCCAGCAACACCGGCGCCAGCCGGGCGGCGTTTTCCACCATCCCCTCGCGCGCCATCACCTCCAGATTGGCGAGTGCGATTGCGGCGCCCACCGGATGGCCGGAATAAGTGAAGCCGTGCATCACCGCCCCCGTCTTGCCCGAAGCGCCCGCGAACACGTCCCACATCCGGTTCGAGATGACCGAGGCCGACATCGGGAAATACGCGCTCGTCAGCCCCTTGGCGAGCGAGACGATATCAGGCCGCAGCCCATAGGTGCCGCTGCCGAACCACTGTCCGGTGCGGCCAAAGCCTGTAATCACCTCATCGGCGATCAGCAGGATGTCATGGCGCGCCAGCACCTCCTGCACACGGGCGAAATACCCCTCGGGCGGCAGCAACACGCCGCCGGTGCCCATCACCGGCTCGGCGATGAAGGCGGCGATGGTGTCGGCCCCTTCGCGGGCGATCATCGCTTCCAGCTCAGCGATCAGGCGGTCGGTAAAGGCGGCTTCGGATTCTCCCTGCTCGGAAAAGGCAAAGTAGTGCGGGCAGGAGGTGTGCAGCACCCCCTTCACCGGCAGATCGAACGCTTTATGATACCCCTCGATCCCGGTCAGGCTGCCCGAAGCCACGGTCAGGCCATGATAGGCCCCGGTGCGCGCGATGATCTTCTTCTTGGCCGGTTTGCCGCGCAGGTTGTTGTAATAGGTCACCAGCTTGACCGCCGTGTCATTGGCATCTGAGCCGGAGTTGCCAAAGAACACCCGCGCCATGTCTGACCCCGGCACGGTATCGCGGAACAGGCCCAGCAGGCGGTCGGCAAGTCGGATGGTCGGTTCCGCCGATGCGCCGCCAAAGAAGTGCTGAAAGCTGAGCTTCTGCATCGCATCGGCCCCGGCCTGCACCAGTTCGGTGCGCCCATAGCCGACATTCACGCACCACAGCCCCGCGCCCATATCCAGCAGCACCTGCCCGCTGTCGCGCGTCAGTTCAACCCCGCTACCTGCGGTATAGATCTGCGGGCCGTTCTGTTCCAGATCGTCAATTGAGGTGACCGGGTGAAACAGGCTCATCTGGTCCATCTGGGCAAGCGACAGGTTGGCACGTTCATTCATTCTACGGTCCTTTCAGGCGTTCGGAACCAGCCGGCGCAAAGCGCGCACGGCACTGTCAGGCGTGGTCACGACGGGGCAAGCAGCCTGCGGCTGCAAGACACGCGCCGCGCGGGCAAGGCTGAACTGGCCCAGCACGATGGCATCGAGCGGTCCCAGCCCCTTGCAGGCGCGCAGCACCGCAGCATCATGCCCCGCGCCATCCCCCGCCTTCAGGGCGGTGAGAGCGCCCTCGGCGAGAACCGGGGTAATCTGCACGGTCCTGCCCCGCGCCTGCGCCATCTCCTGCAACTCGCGCGTCAGGGCGGGCAGCGAAGGTGCGAAGGTCACCACCAGCGCGATGCGCTCGCCCAATTCCAGCGCCTCGGTGAACGCGGCCTCATTCGGGCGCATCACCGGGATCGGCAGGTCAGCCTTGACCGCCTCAATGGCCGGGCCAAAGGCTGAGCAGGTGAACAGGATGGCCCGCGTGTCATGGCTGCCGGTGCCGCTGGCGGCATAGCGGCCCAGCGTGAGGAAGCGGTTGGTCATGGCCGCGTCCAGCGCGCCAGCCCGCGCCAGATCGGCGGAAAGCGAGGCATCCAGCAGATCGGCAGTATAGGCCTCGGGCCAGAGGCGGGCAAAGGCATCGCGGATCGGCAGGACCGATTCCTCCAATGCATGGATCAGGGCGATGCGGGGTTTTCTGTCAGACATGCGGGGCCTTTCTGCGTGCGATCAGTGCGGCAATCAGCGCCTTGTCGCGCGCGGCTTCCAGCGTTGCGATGTCACGGCCCGCCGCTTCGCGCGCGACACCCTCAACCAACGCGGCCTGCACATCCGGGGTCAGCGCGGGGTTGCCAAGGGCGGCCCAGCGGCGTTCCTGACTGGGGCCAAGATGCGCCAGATACCCCGCCATGCCCCCTGTCCCGCCGCCCAGATGATAGGCCATATGCGCGCCCAGCACCGACCAGCGCAGCCCCGGCCCGTTGACCAGCGCCGCATCAACCGCCTCAACATCGGCAATACCGTCCTGCACCATGAACACCGCCTCACGCCACAGGGCCGAGGCGAGGCGGTTGGCGATATGCCCCGTCGCATCCTTCTTCAGCCGCACCGGCATCCGGCCCGCCGCGCGATAGATCGCCTCAGCCCGGGCAATGCGCGCGGGGTCTGTGCCATAGATTTCCACCAACGGCACCAGATGCGGCGGGTTGAACGGATGGGCGGTGATCAGGCGCGCGGGGTCTTGCAGGCCGGGCGCCAGCTCTGACCATGTCAGCGCCGAGGTGGAGGAGGCGAGCACGGCATCCGGCCCCATCAACGGCTCAACCTGCGCGAACAGCGCGTGTTTGAGCGGGATGTTTTCGGGCGCGTTTTCCTGAATCAGAATGGCGCCGCTGACGGCCTCCGACAGGTTGCCGCATAATGTCAGCGTGCCGCGCGGCCCGGCATCCGGCGCAACCTCAGCCAGTTGCGCCAGCGGAGAGGCCATGCGCGCCGGCGTTTCCCCCAGCGCTTCTGCGACCGGATCCCAGACGCGGACATCGGCGCCGTGGTGCTGAAACAGCGCCGCCCATGCCGCACCGATCAGGCCCGCGCCCAGAATGGCAATCCGTGTCGCGCCGTCCCTCTCGTTCATCCCGGGCCTCGTTTATTTTGCGATCATGATATACATATTCAGAGATATTTAGGCAAGGAAATTGTATTTGCAACGACAGTTAGTTCTTAAATAAACGGATAAATCGTGTCTGTGCCCGAAACCTGTGCGCCATTGACTTTTGCGATCGCAAATTTTAAAATGCGATTGAAATGAGGGGTGACAGATGCTTTACGCGTCAGGACGCTGCGCAATCGTAACCGGGGCGACCTCTGGCATCGGTGCGGCCATCGCGCGGGCGCTGGCGGCGCGAGGGCATGCCCTGCTGCTGGTCGGGAGGCGTCAGGATGAGGGCGCGGCGCTGGCCGAAGCGCTCAGCGTCAACGGCACCTCCGCCCGCTTTCTTGCCGCTGACCTGTCTGACCGCGCGGCGCCTGAGGCCATCATTCAGGCCGCGCTCGCGGCTTTTGGCCGGGTGGATGTGCTGGTCAACAACGCCGGAATCCTCACCCCCGGCCGCGCTGATGACACGACGGATGCCAGCTGGGACCAGATGATGGACATCAACCTTGGTGCCGTCTTCCGCCTGTCGCGCGCGGCGCTGCCTGCATTGCGCGCGCAGGGTGGTGCCATCGTCAACATCGCGTCTGACTGGGCGCTCACCGGCGCGCGGGGGGCGCTGGCCTATGCGGTCTCCAAGGCGGCGGTGGCGCAGCTAACCCGCTGCATGGCGCTGGATCACGCCGCCGAGGGCATCCGCGTCAACGCTGTCTGCCCCGGCGATACCGACACGCCGATGCTTGCCGCCGGGCTGAGCGGCAAGGCGCGCGCTGAGGCGCTTGCGGCCTATGGCGCGGCGATCCCGATGGGGCGGGTTGGCACGCCTGAGGATGTGGCGCGCGTGACGGCCTTTCTGGCGTCCGATGCGGCAGGGTACATGACCGGGGCGCTGATCCCGGTCGATGGCGGCATGAGCGCCGGGTAACAGACGCCTCGCCAGCGGCGGGTTCTATACATCGCTTCATGCCGTCGCTACAGACGCGGGCTGATCACGGACGGACATGGTAATAATGACCACAACTTTTTCTTCCCTCCCCCGCGCCCCTCTGTCCGAGGCCACGGCCTTTCTGGCCGCTTACCCCGATGTGCAGGCCATCGACATCGTTCTCAGCGATCTGCACGGCGTGGGCCGGGGCAAGATCATCCGGCGTCATGAGCTGGAAAGCCTGTTCACCTCAGGGCGCGGGATGCCCGCATCGCTGTTCGCGCAGGATGTGTCCGGCCATGATGTCGATGCCGCGATTGCGCTGATGGAGGACGGCGGCGGTGACAGCCGCTGCTGGCCGGTGCCGCATACGCTGGGCTTTCAGACAGCCACTGGGCGCGGCGTGGTGCTGTTGCAGATGGAGGGCGCCGATGGTGCCCCCTGCCCGCTGGACCCGCGCAATGCCCTGCAGGCGCAGATCGCCCGCGCGCAGGCGATGGGATTCACGCCGATGGGCGCGCTGGAGCTGGAGTTTTATCTGGTCGACAAGGAGCGCGACGCCGAGGGGCGGCCCCAACCCGCCCGCGCGCCCATGACCGGACGGCGGCTGATCAGCACCAACTGCATGTCGGTGGATGAGCTGGATGAGATGGCGCCGTTTTTCGATGCCGTCTATGAGGGCGCGGCGGCGCTGGGTCTGCCGATGGAAAGCCTGATCTCGGAATATGCTGCCGGGCAGTTTGAGCTGACACTGCGCTATCGCGACCTTGCGCAGGCGGCGGATGATATCCTGCGCTCCAAACGCCTGCTGCGCTCCACGGCGCGGCGGTTCGGGATGGAGGCGTGTTTCATGTCGAAACCCTTCTCGCACAGCTCGGGTTCAGGCATGCATCTGCATCTGTCGCTGACCGATGCGGCGGGAGCGAATGTCTTTGGCGATACCGCTGATGGCGCCCTGTCGCCGCTGATGCTGAACGCGATCGGTGGTATCCGGGCCAGTATGGCGGCCTCGATGCTGGTGCTGGCGCCGGTGCTCAACAGCTGGCGGCGGTTTGCGGCCACCGTCTATTCACCCGCGTCCAACACCTGGGGGGCCGAGGACCGCAATGTGGCGCTGCGCATCCCGGCGGGCAGCGCAAAGTCGCGCCATTTCGAGCATCGGGTGGCCGGGGTGGATGCCAACGCCTATCTGGTGGCGGCCATCACGCTGGGCGCGGCGCTGGACGGGATCGAGGCGGGCACCGGGCCGGGGCCTGAAGGGCCAGAGGGCGATGCCGCCTATCCGCCGATGCCCGGAAGCTGGCTGGATGCGATTGAGCAATTCGAGGGGTCAGCGGCGATGAAAGCGCTGCTTGGTGCGCCGCTGCACCGGATGTTCGCCGCCGTGAAGCGCGGCGAGCATGATGCACTGGCAGTCACCGTGACCGATCTGGAATGGCAGCTTTATGGCACCACCCTATGAGGCACCCGCCCTCCCGCCACCCGATGCGCGCATGAAAGCACAGCCCCCGATTGGCCTTGGTGCGATTGAAAGCCAGCCGCTGCATGAAGTGGTCTATGAACGGCTGCGCCTTGCGCTGATGTCCGGCCAGATCGTCCCGGGGCGTAAACTGACTTCGCGCAAGCTGGCGCAGGAACTGGGGACGAGCGACATGCCGGTGCGCTCGGCCCTTCTGCGCCTGCAGGCCCTGCGCGCGCTGGATCAGTTGCCCAACGGCTCAATGGTGCTGCCCGCGATGACGCGCGAGCGGTTTGCAGACCTGATGACGACCCGGCTGGTCTGCGAACCGGCCGCAACCCGGCGCGCCGTGGCGGGGATGGACCGGGCGCGGCTGGTGAAGCTGCGGCAGGTGGCCGTCGCCCTGACCGCCGCCGCCGAAGATCAGGATATTGACGCCTATCTGCTGCACAACCATGATTTCAAGTTCGGCATCTATGCCGCCTGCGGCTCCCCCTCGCTTCTGTTCCTGATCGAAACGCTGTGGCTGCAGGTCGGCCCCTTCCTGCGCCAGTTCAGTGGCCAGTTCGACAATGACCTGCGCGGTATCCTTGCGCTGGATTACCACGACGAGATTGTGAAACGGCTGGAAGCGGGCGATGGCGAGGGTGCCGCCGACCTGCTGGCCCGCGACATCCGTGACGGTTATGCCTTTCTGATGGCGCATGGCAGGTTTGAAAGCATCCCCCCTGCTTCTGCGCGATAAGTTCAGCGCGGCGCCATGCGGATTGCGCCGTCAAGGCGGATCACTTCGCCGTTCAGCATGGAATTGCGCGTGATGTGATCCACCATCGCTGCATATTCCGCAGGGTCGCCCAACCGCGAGGGAAAGGGCACCTGCATGCCAAGGCTTTGCTGCACCTCCGCAGGCAGGCCCTGCAGCAGCGGCGTCAGGAACAGGCCCGGCGCAATGGTGCAGACCCGCACGCCCTTATCGGCCAGATCGCGCGCCATGGGCAGTGTCATGCCGACGATCCCGCCCTTGGAGGCAGCATAGGCCACCTGCCCGATCTGCCCGTCAAACGCCGCCACCGAGGCCGTGTTGACGATCACACCCCGCGCGCCGTCATCGTTTACAGGCTCAGCCGCGACCATGCGCGCGGCGGCTTGTGAGGCGCAGTTGAAGCTGCCGAGCAGATTGATACGGATGATCTTTTCGAACAGCGCCGCATCATGCGCCACCCCGCGCGAAACCGTCTTGGCGGCCGGGCCGATACCCGCGCAGTTCACCAGAATGCGCGGCACGCCAAGGGCGCTTTCCGCCAGGTCCAGCCCCTGCGCGACCGATGCGGGGTCTGACACATCGACCCGTGCAAAAACGCCGCCGATCTGCGCGGCCAGATCCTGCCCGGCTGCCTCGTTCAGGTCGAAAATCGCCACTTTCAGCCCGCTTTCCGCCAGTTGCCGGGCAGTTGCAGCACCAAGGCCTGAGGCCCCGCCGGTGACAATGGCTGTATGGCCTGACCAATCCTGCATGCTCATTCCTTCTCCTTCTGTTGTTCGTCGCGGATTTCGCGGCCATCAATGCCTGAAAGATGCTGTGGCGGGGGTGGGGACGGCAAATCCGAGATCCGCGCGCCTGAACATGCATGCGCTTGACCGGCCACCGCGCAACGCAGGCCGCTCACCGGCGGCTGCGGGTTTACCGGCATTGCTCATGCGATCCCCCTTCGATGAACCTTGCGCCTTCTTTAGCGCGTCAGCCTCCGCACACAAACTGTTTTGTAAGGGCGGTGGGGGCCGTTGGCGGCATCATCGCCGGCCGGCTCATGACTGTGCAGGACGGCAGAACAACCAGCCTCGGACGTTGACAACAAACGTTCCGGGTGGATATAATTAACAGTAGAGTTATTTATATCCACCCGGGGGTGCGAATGGCAAAACTGACGGTTGCAGCGATTGGAGATCAGTTCATCACCGGCGCGGTTCTGGCCGATGCGGTACGGCACGCGGTTGCCGATGACATGGATATCCTGCCGCTTGATCTGGACTGGCCGGATGTGCCCTTCTTTGGCCATGACGGCCCGGCGGGAGACGAGATCAAGGAATACAGCGGCACGCCCGACGCGATCACCGCGCTGGTGTCTCAGGCGGATGCGCTGGTGACGCATCTGGCGCCCGTCACACGCGGGCTGCTGGAAAGCGCCCCCCGGCTGAAATTCATCGGCGTTACGCGCGGCGGGCCGGTGAACATCAATACCGCAGCCGCGAAAGAGCGTGGCATCGTGGTCAGCAATGTGCCCGGGCGCAATGCGTCGTCGGTGGCGGAATTCACCATCGGCGCCATCCTCGCCAATCTGCGCAAGATTACCGTAGGCCATGCCGGTATGGCTGCGGGTATCTGGCGCGGCGATCTCTATCGCTATGACCGCACGGGCGACGAGCTGGCGGATCTTTGCGTCGGCATCATCGGTTACAGCCATATCGGGCAGCGGGTGGTGCGGCTTCTCAAGCCCTTTGGCTGCAAGATCCTGATCTGCGATCCCTTCGTGTCGCTGAGCCTGACAGACGCGCTGGACGGTGTTGAACAGGTCGATCTGGAGGCGCTGCTGGAACGCTGCGACGTGGTCAGCCTTCATGCGCGCCTGACGCCGGAGACACGGGGCATGATCTCGGCACTGCGGATTGCGACAATGAAGCCGACAGCGGTGCTGATCAACACCGCGCGCGGCGAACTGGTGGATCAGGATGCGCTGTGCGAGGCACTTTCGCAGGGTCGGTTGGGCGGCGCGGCGCTGGATACCTATATCGTGGAGCCGCCGCAGCCCAATGACGCGCTTCTGCGGCTGCCGAATGTCACGCTGACGCCGCATATTGCCGGGGCCTCGCGCCGGGTGGCCACATTCGCCGCCGCACAGGTGGCCGAAGATTTCGCCCGCTTCCTGAAGGGAGAGCCGGTGCGCAACCCGTGCACCTGATTTCCGCCCTTGGTGAGGGGCGTTGAGGGAGCGCGCTTTCAGGGATCAAAAGGGGGGAAGTATCATGTCTGGCGATCTTGTCATGGCGATTGACGCCGGAACCGGCAGCGGCCGCGCGATCATCCACGATCTGAGCGGCGCTGTCGTGGGCGCGGCACAGGAAGAATGGACGCACCCGGTAGCGGCGGATGCACCCGGCGGGCTTGATTTTGCGACTGAGGGCAACGGCGCCCTGATCGACCGTGTGATCGGGCGCGCGATTGCAGAGGCCGGGATCAGCGCGGAACGGATCGCCGCTGTCGCCACCACCTCGATGCGCGAGGGGATCGTTCTGTATGACGAGAAGGACGCGGTGATCTGGGCCTGCCCCAATGTCGATTCCCGCGCGCGGACCGAGGCGGATAGGCTGGTCGAAAGCGGCCTTGCCGATGACATTTTCCGCATCGCCGGCGACTGGGTCTCCATCACCGCCCCGGCCCGCCTGCTGTGGTTGCAAGACAACCGGCCTGAACTGTTCGCGCGCATCCGCCGGATGGGCATGATTTCCGACTGGCTGGCAACCCGGATGACGGGGGAATATTTCACCGAACCCTCCGCAGGATCGTCCAGCGCGCTTTTTGATCTGGGCAAGCGTGACTGGTCCGGGCGGCTGATCGGCGCTGTGGGGCTGGACCCGGCGATGATGCCGCAGGTGGTGGAGCCGGGCACGCCCATCGGAACGGTCCGGCCAGACGCCGCCGCGCGCTGCGGCCTTGCGCCGGGCACCCCGGTAATTGCGGGCGGGGCTGATACGCAACTGGCGCTGCTGGGGCTGGGGCGGCGCAGTGGCGATGCCACACTGGTGGGCGGCAGCTTCTGGCAGATGACCTATCTGTCCGACCGCCCGCTGATTGACCCGGACTGCGGCCCACGGACCCTGTGCCATGCCCGGCCGGGCGAATGGATGGTCGAGGGGATCGGGTTTCTGAGCGGCTTTGCGCTGCGCTGGGTGCGCGATGCGTTCGTGGTGCCGGTTCTGAACCGGACAGGCGCCAGCCTCAATGCGTTCGATCTGATCGAATCCCTGGCGCGCGAAGCGCCTGCAGGCGGGGTCATCGCCACCACCGCCTGTCCGATGCAATCGGACAACTGGTGCCAGCCGCCGCTTGGATTTCTGGGCTTTGACCTGAACCAGCCCGGTCTGGCCCTTGGCCAGATTGCCCGGGGCGTCATGGAAAGCGGCGCATTTCTGGCGCATCAGCATCTGACGCGGCTGGAGGCCTTGTCCGGTGTGCGCCATGACGTTGTGCAATTCACCGGCGGGTCAAGTCAGGGCACGCTCTGGCCGCAGATCATTGCTGATGTCACGGGCCGAGAGGTTGATATTCCCGTCGCCCGGGAAACCACGGCGCTTGGCTGCGCGATGCTGGCCGCCAGCGGAGCGGGTCTGTTCCCGACGCTGGATGAAGCGGTGCGCGCCATGGCCAGCCCCATCGAGCGGCGGGTGTCGCCCGATCCGGCAGCGCGCGAAAGCTATCGCAGCATCGAGCGACAGTGGGATGAGGTGACACGCGCCGCCGCCGGACTGGGCGCGCGCGGCACGCTGGAGCCGATCTGGCGCCCGGCAGGGGCAAGGATCTGACAGGAAGCGGAAAGGGACACAAACATGAAATCCTTGTGGAATGAAGCCGAGGTTGACGGGCTGCTGGCGGCGACCGGCGCGTGCGGGGCTGAGCGCGATCTGGCGCTGCGGGTCTATTCATCGCGCCTGATCGGGCAGGAGCCGGAGCTGGTACTGCACGGCGGCGGCAACACATCGGTCAAGACGCAGCGCGCCGATGCCGGGGGCCGGTTGCGCGATGTATTGCATGTGAAGGGTTCCGGCTGGGATCTGGGCACGATCGAAGAGCCCGGCCTGCCCGCCGTCTGGCTGGCGCCGCTGTTGCAGGTGGCGGGGGAAACGGCGATGCGGGACGAAGAGATGGTGGCGCTGCTGCGGCGCGAAATGCTGGACCCCACCGGCCCCACCCCCTCGGTCGAGGCGCTGCTGCATGCCTTCCTGCCCGGCAAATTCGTTGATCACACCCATTCCTGTGCCGCACTGGCGATCGCAAACCAGCCGGACGCCGCCGAACGCGCGCTTGATATCTTCGGGTCTGAGCTGTGCGTGATTCCCTATGTCATGCCGGGCTTTCAGCTTTCCGTCGCGGCCAACCGCCTGTTTGCCGCGCGGGGCGCTGAGGCGGCGGGCTTGTTTCTGGTGAACCACGGCCTGTTCTCGCAAGGCCCCGATGCCCGCAGCGCCTATGAGGCGATTATCCGCTACACGACGCAATGCGAAGAGCATCTGGCGCAGCACGGCGCAGCCCTTGTGCCGCCAGCGGCGCAGCAGCAAGACCCGGCGAGGGAAGGCCATGCCACCCTTGACGCGCTCCGCACGGCGCTGTCGGAATGGCCGGTCTTTTCGGGCGGGCTTGCGCTTGATCTGCGCTACAGTGCGGCGATTGATCAGTATCTTGCGCTGCCCGATCTGGCCGGGGTTTGCACGCGGGGCACCGTCACGCCGGATCACGTTATCCGCATCAAACCCCGGCCCGTGCTGGGGGACGAAAAGTTCGGCCTTGAGGACTGGCAGCGCGCGGTGCGCGGCTTCGCTGACTGGTATGAGGCCTATTTCCATCGCAACGCCGCCCGTGCGACCGAGGGCAAGACAATGCTGGACCCGCTGCCGCGCGTGGCGCTGATCAGGGGGCTGGGCCTTGTCGGTATCGGCAAGACGGCCAAAGAGGCCGGAATCGCCGCCGATCTTGCCGAGCAGGGCGCGCGGGTGGTTCTGTCTGCCGAGGCCCTGGGCCGCTTTACCCCGCTGTCAGAGGGCGATCTGTTCGACATGGAATACTGGTCGCTGGAACAGGCCAAACTGAAGCCCGCCGGCTGAGTTCGGCGCGCATCTCAGACGACGCTCAGAACCTTCTCTGCCAGCCCGCGCGAGGTGATCAGCCCGGTCAGATGACCGGAGCGGAGCGCCGCGCGCGCAGCCTGCCATTTCTCCAGCCCCGCGCAGATTGCCACAACCTCGCGGTCCTGTAGCAGGGCCCGGTCCATCCCCAGCATGCGCTGTGCGATCCCGCTGTCCACAAACTGCCCGTCGGCATCCAGCAGGTTGCCCGCCAGATCAGCCACCACCCCACCACGCGCCAGTTCAGTCTGCTCACCGTCGCTCAGCAGGTCAAAGGACTGAAAGAACGAACCCGGCCCGATATGGCCAAGCCCCAGAACGATAAGATCGGCTGATCTGAGGCGGTGAAAGGAGGTCTGGATGCTGCGCTGGCGCAGAAACAGCGCGCGGTCTTCCGGCGTGTCAACGATCAGGGGCGCGGTAAAGGCGTAGCCGGTGCCCCCGGTCTTGTCGATCAGCAGGTGAATCACCTCAAAGGGATTGGCAGCGCTGAGCGCGGCAAAATCGCCGGTCACAGAAAGGAACTCAGCCTTGCGCCGCCGGATACGCGGCAACGCGCGCACCACCTCAGACATGGTGCGGCCTGCGCCGATGCCGAAGACCAGCTTTTCGGTGCTCTCCAGCCGCCCATGCAGGAACCGGGCGCCGGCACTGGCGACGGCGGGCATCGCCCCGGCCATGGTCGCAGGCAACCCGGCATCCGGCACAACGGTGCAACTGCGCAGCCCGTAAGCGGCGATCAGTTCGGTTTCAAGCGCGACGCAGTCAGCGGGTGTTGCGTCGACAAAGAATTTGACGATACCCATCTCATGCGCGGCCTGCACCAGCCGGTGCACCCGCATCTTGCTCAGGCCACGACGCTGCGCGATCTCGGACTGGGTCAGCCCGGCGATGTAATGCATCCAGGCGATTTCGCGGATCTGGTCGTGGGTGTCGGAACCGGATTTCACTGAAGCTCTGCCCGCTGGCCGCATGATGACGGGTTTATGTCATAGCATACGGCCGAAAGCGAGGGCGAAGGCGGGCCGGTTACTGCCCGTAGCAGGTTACATAGCGGTGGTGCAGGCGGTCGATATCTTCGGGGCTGATGGTGTGCGGCTCACCAAGCTGGCGGGCCAGGAAAACAGTGCGCGCCGTATCCTCGCACATGATCGCGGCCTTCACGGCGTCACGCGGCGTGGGGCCGATGGCAAAGACACCATGGCTTCGCAGCAGAACCGCCGGAGAGCGGTGATTGCGCAGCGCCTTGACCACCTCATGCCCGATCTCGGGGCCGCCGATAGGGGCGAAACCCGCGCAGGGGATCGGGCCGCCGAATTCATCTGCCATGGCCGTCAGGATGCAGGGCAGGTCATTGCCCGAGGTTGACCAGGCGGTCGCATAGGGGCTGTGGGTGTGCACGATGCCGCCGATTTCCGGCATCTCCTGATAGATATAGGCATGCGTTGCCGTATCGGACGAGGGTTTGAGGCTGCCCTGCGTTGTCAGATTATCAATATCGACAGCGACCATGGATTGCGGCGTCAGCGCCTCATATTCCATGCCGCTGGGCTTGATGATCATCTGACGGCTGCCCGGAACGCGCCCGCTGATATTGCCCGTCGTCCATGAGACAAGGCCGTTGCGCGGCAGATAGGCATGCAGTTTGCAGACCGTCTCGCGCAGGTCCATGATGTTCATTCGCTCGCCTCCGGTGGCAGGGTGTCGCGGTCGAGAAGGGTGGTGTTCCGGCGGCCGCGCAGGCGCTTGATCAGCCGCTCGCTGCCGGTCGGCCCGGCGCGGCCCAGCAGATCATGCAGGTGGCGGTAATCTGCATAGATCTCGTCATAGACGCGCGCGGCATCGGGTGCGGGGCGATAGACCTGCTTTGAGAGCCCGCCCATATGGCGCGCAGCCGTGGGCACATCCGGCCAGACCCCCGCCGCCACGGCCCCGTGAATGGCCGAACCCACTGCCGGGCCCTGCGTGCTGCGGATCACATGGATATCCCGGTTGCAGATATCGGCGGTCAGTTGCATCAGAAGCGGGCTTCTGGCGGGCAGGCCCCCGGCGGCGACAAAGCGACGGACCGGAACGCCCGCCTGCTCAAACCCTTCAAGGATCATCCTTGTGCCAAAAGCGGTGGCCTCAAGCAGCGCGCGATAGACATCGACGGCGGTGCTGTGCAGCGTCAGGCCCAGAATGACCCCGCTCAGGTCGGCATCCACCAGCACACTGCGGTTGCCGTTCATCCAGTCCAGCACCAGCAGCCCGTGTTCACCGGGCACCTGGCGCGCGGCCTCGGCGGCCAGCCAGCTATGCAGATCAACCCCTTGCGCGCGGGCCTGCTGCGCGATCTGTTCAGGCACAAAGCCATTGACGAACCAGCCGAAGATATCGCCGACAGCGTTCTGCCCGGCCTCATAGCCCGGAAGGCCGCGCACGACCCCGCCGTCCACCACACCGCACATGCCCTCAACATCGTGCATGGCCTCGCCGATCAGGACATGGCAGGTTGAGGTGCCCATGATGGCGACAAAGGTGCCTGCCGAGGTGTCGCCCGTCGCGGGCACGGTGACATGGGCATCGACATTGGCCACGGCAACCGGCGTCCCCTCAGGCAGGCCTGTCCAGTCAGCGGCGCGCGCGCAAAGCCCGCCCGCGCATTCGCCCAGCGGCAGCAACTCGCGCGACATACGGGTATCGACCATATCGGCAAGCCCGGGGTGCAGCGCGCCCAGAAACCCGGAGGACGGAAAGTTGCCGTCCTGATAGATCGCCTTGTAGCCTGCGGTGCAGATATTGCGGGTCTCGCGCCCGGTCAGTTGCCAGACAACCCAGTCGGCCGCCTCGATCAGCCGGTCGGCCTGTGCGTAGATTTCGGGCGCTTCCTCAAGGATTTGCAGCGCCTTGGCAAAGAACCACTCTGAGCTGATCTTGCCGCCATAGCGCGCCAGCCACGGCTCGGCCCGCGCGCGGGCAAGGGCGTTGATCCGGTCTGCCTGCGGCTGGGCGGCGTGATGCTTCCACAGCTTCACCCAGGCATGCGGCTGATCGCGCAGCGTCTCAAGCTGGCACAGGGGCGTGCCGTCAGCCAGCGTGGGCAGCATGGTGCAGGCGGTGAAATCAATGCCAATGCCGCAGACCGCCGTGCCCGGCACCCCGGCTTCGCGCAGGACAGCGGGCACGGTGTTGCGCAGCACCTCGATGTAATCCTGCGGGTTTTGCAGCGCCCAGTCCGGCGGAAGCCGCTCGGAACAGCCCGGCAGGGCATGCGAGATCACGCCATCCGCATAGACATGCACGGCCATGGCCAGTTCATCGCCGTTTCTGGTATCGACCAGAACCGCGCGGCCAGACTCGGTCCCATAGTCAATGCCGATGGCATAGGGTTTGGCGGCCTGTTGCATCGTCTCTCCCGGCATCTGTAGCGCGTCAGGCTGCCTTGGCACCCGTTATATAAGCGACCACCTCTTCGGGCGTGGTCTCGCTGGTGACAAGCTGTGCGGCCAGCCGGCCCTGCCGCATGACAAGGATGCGGTCAGAGATGCGGAACACATGCTGCAGGTTGTGGCTGACCACGATCATCGGCAGCTGCTTTTCCCGAATACGCTCGATCGCGCGCAATGTGTGCTCGGATTCGTCGACACCCAGCGCGGCGGTCGGCTCGTCCAGCAGCAAAAGCTTTTTGCCCCAGTAGACGGTGCGCACAATCGCATTCGCCTGCCGCTGACCCCCGGACATCGAGCGCACAGGGCGCTTGACGCTGGGCACCTTGAGGTTGGAATCCTTCAGCGCAGCCTCGGTCCGTGCCCACATCTCACGCAGATCCAGCAGGCCCAGAAACTGGCCTATTTTGCCGCCTCGCGTCAGTTCACGGCCCAGAAACAGGTTCCCGGCGGCATCAAGCTGGTCGATCAGCGCCAGATCCTGAAAGACGGTCTCCACCCCATGCGCGCGCGCGTCGGCCGGGGAGCGGAAGGCAACGGCTTCCCCCTCCATCACCAGCGTGCCGTCGGTGGGCTGGATCGTGCCCGAGATCATCTTGACCAGCGTGGACTTGCCCGCGCCGTTGTCACCGACCAGCGCGACGGTTTCCGTGGGGCCGACCTGAAAGGACACGCCGGTAGCAGCCTTGATGGCGCCGTAAGCTTTTGAGACGTTGCGCAGTTCCAGAACTGCGGCGGAATTCGCGGGATGCATGGCTCGCTCCGATAACAGAAGGCTGGGTTGGCACAGGCCGGGCTGAAACTGCCCGGCCTGTAAACCAGGTCAGTTGGCGTATTCATCCCACATGCTGGCCGGGATGGCCGTGCGGAAGCCGTCCAACTCCAGCATCACGCGGGGAACCGTGGCAAAGACACCTTCGCAATCATAGAGCACCGGCAGATCGGCCGAGGTAATTTCGGGCACGCTTTCGGCGTCACCGGCAGCCGCGGCGATAATCGCTTCGGCGGTGACACGGCCCATCCGGTTGGCATCGCGGAACCCAGCGGCGGCGATATCACCCCGGCAGATTGCCGCCAGCTCGTCCAGCTGGCCGCCCATGCCCAGAATCTGCGTCTGCCCGCCCAGCAAGCCCAGCGAATCCATTGCATCCATGACACCCAGCGCGGTGTTGCTGTTCGCGCCGATCACCAGATCAAGGTTCGGTTGCGCCGTAGCGATGCCGGTCATCAGGTTGAACGAGCGTTCGCGGTTGAAATCGGCGAACACCTCCTGCGCGATCTCCAGCGACTTGCCGCAGGCCTCCAACTCCTGCTCAAGCGCGTCTACCGCGCCGCCGATGCGGTTTTGCGAAATCTCCGAGGCTGCGGGGCCCCAGAACAGAACCGTGCGGATCTGGTCCTTGTCGCCCTGGCAGAACTGCTGGCCCATGTATTCACCCCCGACGCGGCCCATTTCGCGGTGATCCACGGCGATCCATGTCAGCGGGCTGACATCCGGCGGCTCGGGCAGCGAGGTGGGCAGCACGTCAACGATGATTGTCGTCGTTCCGCCTTCTTCGATCTGGCGGATGCGGTCCTCGATCAGCTCGAAAGACGCGCCGCCAATGACCGCGAAATCGGGTGCGACGGTGGCGACATCGGCCAGAATACGGTCCATCCCCGCGAAATCATCCGGCGAGGGGGGCGCGGCCGTGGTCATGGAATAGTCAAACCCCGCCCCGTCCAGCCCGCCGCGCAGACCGCTGAGCACCTGACCGTAAAGATCGGTGATGTCCTGCGTGAAGGACACGAACGCGATTGTCGTTCGGTCCTGCGCAGCGGCAGAACTGACCGCGAGCGCCGTGGCCGCCGTCGCCATCAGAAGTGTTTTCAGTCCTTGTTGCATTGTCTTCTCCTCCCTTGGTCGAATGATTGCCGGAACCTGCCCGCGCGGCCCTGAAGCGGCGCGGGGTCTATGCGTCAACCCTGTTGATTGCGCTTGCGATGGAAGTGCATCTGCACGGCCACCGAAGTCACGATCAGGACGCCCAGGAAAATCTGCTGCCAGAAGAACCCGGCCCCGGCCAGAAGCAGGCCATTTTCCAGAACCCCGATCAGAACCATCCCGATCACCGTGCCGATGATGGTGCCGTAACCGCCGAACAGCAGCGTTCCTCCCAGAACCGTGCCGGCGATGATGTGCAACTCCATCCCCACGCCAAAGTTGGGATGGGCCGAATTCAGACGCCCCATGAAGACAATGGCGGCAAGCCCGGCCAGCATGCCCTGCAGGGCGAAGACCCGGATCTTGACCCAGTCCACATTGATCCCTGCCCGGCGCGCGGCCTCTTCATTCGCGCCGACAGCCACGACATGGCGGCCAAAGCGCATGTGGTTCAGCATGTACCAACCGACCAGCGCGACAACGAAGGCAATGATGACAGGGGTGGGAATGCCCATGATCTTGCCCTGCCCCAGAAAGCGCAGCTCTGCCGGAAAGCGGACGTGATAGCTGCCATACATGTATTCATTGACGATGCCGCGATAGGTGACCAGCGCACCCAGTGTCGCCAGCAGCGCGGGGATGCGCAGCTTCGTCACCATGATCCCGTTGATCGCGCCGAAGACGGCACCGAGGACCAGCGCGAACAGAATAGCCAGGATCAGCGGCCCGCCGGACAGCACATAGGTTCCCACAATCGCCATCACCAGCGCGGTCATCGAGCCGATGGAAAGGTCGATATTGCCGGTCGTCATCACATAGGTCTGACCGACGCCAAGGATCACATAGATCGCCGCAAGCCGCGTCACGTTCTCGATGTTCATCGGCGACAGGAACTGCGGCGAGACAACCGAAAGCACGAGGGTGATGAGCAGCAGCGGCATCACCAGAAAATTGACGCGCGAAAGAAGCGCCAGCGCGTTGCGGCCGGTGCCCTTGCCCATTTGGTCTGCGGTGTTCAATGTCATGAAGCGAAGCCCTCCCCTGCTTCGTTCACCGCGCGGATCTGATGGAAGATTGCCGCGCTGTGATCTTATATGCGCAGCCATTAGCCGTTAATGACATAAAATTGTCAATATGTTTTATAAGTGCTCAGGTAAAATCACGCATGAGCAATATTGCGCAGTAATCGATGCTGCGGCGCTACCGGCTTGGCGGTGCAACAATCAGGCGCACACCGGCATCCTCGATCATCCGCGCGTCACGCTCAGAGATGCCGTCATCGGTGATCAGGGTGCTCACGCGCGCCATCGGCAGCGACAGAAGTTGCGGACGCATCGCGAATTTTGAGCTGTCGGCCAGCACGATCACCTCGCTTGAACGGTCAGCGACGGTGCTGCTGACCCGGGCCAGCATAGGGTTGTTTTCCAGCAAGCCCTCGGGGCACAGCCCCAGCGTGCCCAGAAAGCATTTGTCCACAAAAAACTCTTCCTGCCAGCGCTGCGGGGAGTGCAGAATCGCTGGTTCGCGGTACAGATCGCCGCCCAGCAGGTGCAGCTGGCAGCGGTCATTACGCCAGATATGTTCGGCCACGGCGATGGAATTGGTCACGATCCGCAGGCTTTTCTCGGTCAGGCGCTGCGAAAAGATCGAACAGGTTGAGCCTGCGTGAATGAAGATCGTGTCGCCGTTGTTGCAAAGCTGGACACCGGCTTCGGCGATGTCCTGTTTCTGCACGACATTGAGAACCTCGTTCTCACGGTAGGGCTTGCCGCGCACAATCCCGCCGACCGCTGTATCAAGCGGGGCAATGCCGCCGTGAACCTTGCGCAGCAGCCCCTTCTCATCAAGCTTGACGATATCGCGCCGCACCGTGGCCGGGGATGCCTCCACCAGATCGGACAGGTCGTTCACGGTGACGAACTGGCGTTCCTGCAACGAGGCCAGGATGATTTGATGGCGGTCAACTTCGTTCATATGATCACCTGTAGCGGGAAAATGATCTTCAGTGATCACGAAGCTGACGTTTGTCAATCATCTGATGCGTGTCAGGGGCCCGGGGGGGCCTTGCGTCAATCCCCTCGGCGCCACCCCGGCTGTCGGAGTGGCGCCGGATTTTCGTCAGGCCCTCATCATTTCAGGCCCGCATCGTCTCAGGCCTGCAGCGCGTCAGGGACATCAGCCCGGAACAGAATGCCGGAACGGAACAGAATGCCTGCCAGCGCTGCGCCCATTGCCGGTGCAAGAATGAACAGCCACAACTGTGTCAGGGCCGTACCGCCGGAAAACAGCGCCGGGCCGATCGAGCGCGCAGGGTTGACGGAAACGCCGGTCACCTTGATGCCGACAAGGTGGATGACAACCAGTGTCAGCCCGATTGCAAGACCCGCCAGTTGCACCGAAGCACCTTTGCCGGTGGCGCCAAGAATCACGACCACAAACACGAAGGTCGCAACCACCTCGAACGTGAAAGCGGCAACGGCGGTATATTCGCCCAGATAGCCCGGCCCCCAGCCATTCGCACCCAGACCCCCGGTATAGGATGCCGTGCCGGACGCGATCAGCAACAGGATAGCCGCCGCAGCAATCGCGCCCGCGACCTGCGCAACCCAATACATCACCATGTCGCCTGCGGTCATCCGGCCCGAAAGCATGACGCCCAGCGACACCGCAGGGTTGATGTGACAGCCTGAAACCGGGCCGATACCATAAGCCATGCCGATCAGCGCCAGACCGAAAGCAAAGCTGATCCCGGCAAGGCCGATACCGGATAGCCCATCGGCACCCGCGATAACCGCAGCGCCGCAACCGAACAGAACCAATGTGAACGTGCCGATGAATTCGGCGACCATTTTGGATGACATACCAATACTCATTTACCATGCACCGCGGCCCATCGCCGCTTGGCGGAGCATTCGACAAAATCAAGACGAGACTCAAGAAAAATTTTCGCGGCAGGCAATACCGATTCGCCGCTGCGCCCAGAAGCGCATAAGAACAGAGGCTGAGCGATAGATCGGGGTTTTGAACGCATGAGGGATGGTCGTAAACCAAGGGCAAAGGCGTTTGCGCACCCGACGAACACCGTGATCCTGTTCAACAAGCCGTTTGGCGTGTTGCCCCAGTTCACCGATCGCGGGACGGTATCGCCGCGCCCCACCCTGTCGGATTTCATTGATATTCCAGGTGTTTACCCCGCCGGTCGCCTTGACCGGGACAGCGAAGGACTGATGGTGCTGACCGATGATGGCCGCCTTCAGGCGCGCATCGCGGACCCGCGCCACAGGCTTGCCAAGACCTATCTGGTGCAGGTCGAAGGCCTGCCCGAGGATGCGGCGCTGGAGCGGCTGCGCGCCGGGGTGCTTCTGAACGACGGGCCAACGCGCCCGGCGCAGGCCCGGCGGATTGACCCGCCGGCCCTCTGGCCGCGCGATCCGCCTGTGCGCTTCCGGATCAGCGTGCCGGACCAGTGGCTTGAGCTGACCATCCATGAGGGGCGCAACCGGCAGGTGCGCCGGATGACAGCCGCCATCGGCCATCCGACGCTGCGGCTGATACGCCAGAGCGTGGGGCCATGGGCGCTGGACGGGCTGGAGGCGGGCCGCTGGCGCCGGGCGGAGATACCCGAAGGGCTGGCGCCGCGCAGCCGGTCCTGAGCGCCACGCTATCCGGCGCGCGCGGCCATCATTTCAGAAGCAACCTCCTGCCGGAACGGCCTGAAGGGCCGGTGCATCACCCGGACGCGGGGTGCCGGGGCAAGCGGCTCTATCTCTTCCTGCACCATGATGCGGGTGAGCATGGATCTGGCGCGGCTTACCCGGCTTTTGATTGTGCCGACCGTGCAGTGGCAGGCATCGGCGGCTTCAAGCTGCGAAAACCCATAGGCCCCCATCAGCACCAGCGGCTCACGCTGGGCGTCGGGCAGTTGCGCGATGGCCGCCATCAGCTCTTTGAGCGCCAGCGCATGGTCCTGCCGGGCCTCCTCGAACAAGGCCTCGGCGCTTGCGCCATCAATATCCTCCACCTCGCGGCGGTGTTTGCGCAGGTCGGAAAAGAACGTATTGCGCAGGATGGTGAACAACCATGCACCCAGATTGGTTTCAGGACTGAAACTTTCACGACTGGCCCATGCCTTCAGCAGTGTGGCCTGCACCAGATCTTCGGCCCGATGCTCGTTGCCGGTAAGTTTCAGGGCACGCCTGCGCAGGGACAAGCTGTGCTGCGGAAGCAGAACGTGGAACGGATGTTGTTCGGTCATGGAATGCTTCCCGCTTCAGTTGAGTGCCCCTCTGCCGCCGATGCACGACCGGCAGAGTGACTTGGCAGGCAAATAACGATCGCATCGGCGGACCGCGCGCCGTTCAGGCGGCCGGGTTCAGGCGTTCCTCGGCGAGTTTTGACAGCGCCTTGTCGGCACCATATTCCTCATCCAGCGTTGTTTTCAGCAGCGCCGCCGCCCGGGGATGGCCAAGTTGCCGCGCCCAGGCCACCAATGTACCGTAGCGGGCGATTTCATAATGCTCGACCGCCTGCGCAAGCGAGATGAGGGCGGCATCCATCGTTCCGGCGTCGTCGATATCGGCCATCAGCCCTTCGGCTTCGTCGATCAGCCCGACCATCGCATCGCATTTAGCACCGCGCGCGGGCTTGCCGAGGCTTTCGAAAACCTCCTCAAGGCGCACAACATGGTCTTCGGTTTCATCGCGATGCGCGGAAAGGGCCGACCTCAGCGCCTTGTCGCTTGCTCTGCGCTCCATTTTCGGAAGCGCCTTGAGGATCTTGCGTTCGGCGTAGAGCACATCTTTCAGCGTGTGAAGAAACAGGTCTTCCAGAGTTTCGATTGTCATGGGCGTGCTCCTGCAAAACGTCGGTGGCACGCTCCGTGACGGAACGCGGCGTGATTGTCTTGCGGCCTGCTGCGCCAAATCTGTGCCGAAGCCTGCCGGCGTAATCAGAGTACCTGCGCGAAGAACGCATGCAGCCCGCGCAGGATGCCAGGGCTCAGAGGCAGGGTTCCGCCTCTGAAGGCGCCTCAGCGCAGCCCGAAAAAGCTGAGGACGGCAATGACGATAACGACCGCGCCGACGATATAGATGATCTGGTTCATGTTCGTTTTCCTTGTATTGATGGCTCATTCGCCTGACCTGCCAGGCCGGATGCGTAGGGCATACCCTTCCGGGCGTCGTTCCTGGGGTGCGCTGCAATGCAATTGCACAAGGCGCTAACCCGGCGCACAGCAACTCCTGAACGCGGCCGGACAGCCGGGTTTGTTTTCCGTCGCAACGCAACAAGCGGGAGGGAAACCACCTGGCGCATAGCAACCCAACCCTGCCATCCAGCCGTTCAGGGAACTCTTCTCTCAGTAGGGCAGACCATACGTTTTTCCGGGTGCGCCAAAAAGCACCGGAATCTACTCAGACCCGCGTTGCACATCGCCGTGGCCATGCCGGGGGCGGTCAAATGAGGTATCCGCTTGTGCAAATTCCTGCTATCGCTGCACCTGCGGCACTCAGTCCCCGTTGGAGATGGCCATGTCGGAACATGAGGCGGGTAATACGCGAGGCGCCAAAGCCCTTTCGGTCAACCAGGAGCTTCAGTCCGCCAACGAGGAACTGAAGGACTCGAAGGAAGAACTGCAAGCGCTGAACGAGGAACTGACCGCGCTCAATACCCGGTTGCAGGACACATTGGAGCGCCACCGCACCACGGCCAACGACCTGCAGAACGTCCTCTACAGCACCAATGTCGCGACGCTGTTTCTGGACCTTGATCTGAACATCCGTTTCTTCACCCCCGCCGCGCGCGCCATTTTCCGCGTGATCCCCACCGATGTCGGCCGCCCTCTGGCAGACCTTGCCGCCGTGGCGGGGGATGACGCGTTTGCCACAGATGCCCGCGCCGTGCTCGCTACGTCCGAAGCCGTCGAACGGGAAACCGAAGGGGCAGACGGAAAGTGGTTCCTGCGCCGCATCCAGCCTTACCGCACCGAAGCGGGGCAGATGGAGGGCGTGGTGATCACCTATGTGGATATCACCGGGCGCAAGCGCACCAACGCGGCCCTTCTGACGGCGATGGGCGAAGCTGAGCGCGCGACCAAGGCCAAATCGCGCTTCCTCGCCTCGGCCAGCCACGATCTGCGCCAGCCCCTGCAATCCATGGCGCTGCTGCACAAGCTGCTGGCACGGCACAAACGCTCAACCGAGGGGGCGCGGCTGGTCATGCTGCTGAATCAGACGCTGAGTTCCATGACGGCCATGCTGGATTCGATGCTGGATGTGAACAGGATTGAATCGGGCATTGTCCGGCCGGACATGCGGCCGGTCGCCATCGCCCCGCTGATGCAGCGCCTTGCCGATGAATTCGGTCCGCAATGCGGCCTCAAGGGCCTGAAACTGCGGTCCGTGCCGTGCAAGGCCTGGGTAAGGACCGATCCGCAGCTGCTGGAGCAGATGCTGCGCAACCTGCTGTCAAATGCCCTGAAATACACCCCGAAGGGCGGTATTCTGATGGGATGCCGGCGCAGGGGGCAGTTCCTGACCATTCTGGTCTGTGACAGCGGCATCGGCGTGGCCGAGGCGGAAATGGAAACGATCTTTGATGCCTATCATCAGATCGACAAGTCACCGGCGCTCTCCGGGCACGGCCTTGGGCTTGGCCTGTCGATCGTTCAGCGGCTGGGGCAGCTGATGGACCATCCGGTTTCGGTGCGCTCGACACCCGGCAAGGGGTCAGCCTTCATGATCAGGCTGCCGGTTGTCGACGCTGCCCCCGAAGCCCCGCCCGCAGCACCCGAAGCGGCTGCCGTGCGCCAGACCGGAACGATCCTTCTGGTCGAAGACGACGAACCGCTGCGCGATCTGCTGGCCGAGGTTCTGGTCAAAGAGGGGCATACGGTCATTGCCCACGCCGATGCCGAGGATGCGCTGGCATGGGCCAGCAGTGACGTTGCGCAGCCCGACCTGCTGCTGACCGATTTCGACCTTCACGGAAGTGCCAGTGGCCTGTCACTGGCGCAGGATCTGCCGGATGTTCTGGGCGAGACGGTGCCGACCATCATCCTGACCGGCGACATCACCTCGGCGACGCTGAAAAGCATCGCGCGGTCTTCGTTCAGACAGGTGATCAAGCCGGTGATGCCAGAGGTGCTTCTGGCCCAGATATCAGACCTCATGCTTACGGCGCGCACCGCAAAAGCCAGAACCGCCCGCCGCTCTGACCCTTCAGGGATAAGCGTGCATATCATTGATGATGACCTGATGATCCGCGAAGCCATGCGCCGCCTGTTCGAGGCCGAAGGCTGGATGGCCGTCACCTATGGTTCGGCCGAAGCGTTTCTGGCAGCGCCGCGCCCCACAGGCGCCGCCTGCCTTCTGGTCGATAACCTTCTGCCCGGCATGGACGGCGTCGCCTTGATTGCCCTGTTGCGAAGCCAGTTGTCACCCTTGCCCGCCGTCATGCTGACCGGCCATGGTGATGCCGCCATGGCTGTTGCCGCGTTGAAGGCCGGGGCGTCGGACCTGATCGAAAAACCGGCCAGCGCGGCCGATCTGCTGGCAAGTGTGCGCCACGCCATCGACACCGGGGCAGACGGAAACACACAGGCCCAGTCGCGCAAGGCGGCGCAAAGACGGTTCGAAGACCTGACCACGCGTGAGCGCGAGGTTCTGGTGCGGGTGCTGGAGGGTGCCCCCAACAAGATCATCGCCGCCGATCTGGGGATCAACCAGCGCACGGTTGAAAACCACCGCGCCTCAGTCATGCGCAAGACGGGGGCTTCGTCGCTTCCGGCGCTGGTCAGGCTTGCCCTTGCCGCCGACGCGCAGAACGTCTGACACCGGGCTTTGCGGCGTGTGCGGCTGCGGTGCCCTGAAGGCAACGGCCTGAGCCCACAGATTTCCGGAAACCAAAGCGGTGATGGCGCGTTTGACTTAGCTGCACTGCAGCATGACCCGTCTGTGCGCCCGGTCAGCACGGTTGACCCTTCAAAGGAAATCTCCTTATGACACGTAGCTTTGCGGCGGCAATGCGCCGTGCGAACCGGATGATGCGCTCTGCCGGCATGACGCAGGCGACCCGGTCTTTTCAGCAAACAATGGCCGGTCTCATGGTGGACAGCGCCCTCGCCCCGCTTGCCGCGCTTCAGCCAAAGAAGGCCAAGCCCCGCAAGGCCACCCCGCTCAAAGCCAAGCCCGCCCGGACGAAAGCACCGAAGGCAGGCCGCACGCTTGGGACAGTGCTCAAGCAGTTGCGGGCAGCGCAGCCGCAGCGGTCGGGGTCAGGCGGCGGGACAACCGGGCGCACGGTCACACCCCGCACCCCCGACGGCGCGCAATATCTCAGCCGCAGGCACCACACCACCGCAGGAACGCGCAGCTACCGCCTCTATTTGCCCGCCAGCCAGCCCAAGCGGCCCAAAGGCCTGATCCTGATGCTGCACGGCTGCAACCAGACCCCGGATGACTTTGCCGTCGGCACCCATATGAATGTGCTGGCCGAGAAACATGGCCTTGCCATCGCCTATCCGGCGCAGACCAGCGGGAACAATGCGGCTGCGTGCTGGAACTGGTTCCGGCCCGGCGATCAGAAACGCGGCGCCGGAGAGCCTGCACTTCTTGCCTCCCTGACACGGAAGCTGACGAGGGAGCTTGGCCTTGAGCGTGATGCGGTCTTTGTGGCCGGTCTGTCTGCCGGAGGGGCAATGGCCGCCATTCTGGCAGATGTCTATCCGGATGTGTTTTCGGCGGCTGGGGTTCATTCGGGGCTGGCGCGCGGCGCGGCGCGCGATGTGCTCTCGGCAATGTCGGCGATGCGCAGCGGCGGGGCCTCCGGAGGTGCGGCAACGGGCATCGCCGCGCCGTCAAAACCCCTGCGCCGGATCGTGTTTCATGGGGATTCCGACAGCACGGTGCATCCGTCCAACGCAGCGATGATCGTGGCAGGTGTGCTGGGCGGCGAAGCGGCACCGACAAAGGTGACCAGCCGGTCGGTGCGCGGGCGCAGCTACACCCGCAGCGATTTTGCTGGCCGGGATGGCACGGTTTTGCTGGAATTGTGGATGGTGGAGGCGGGTGGCCACGCCTGGTCCGGCGGGCGTGCGGCAGGTTCCTATACCGATGGCAAAGGCCCCGATGCCTCGGTCCAGATGATCCGGTTCTTTCTGGCCGGTTCCCCCGCGCAATGACGCCAGACATCCGTTCAGCCCTTCCCATTCTGCTGCTCCGCCGCGACAAGCGCGCCGCGCGCGGTCAGCCGGGGCTGAATGCGGCGGATAATGGCTGATCGGATATTCACGCGGGAACGAATCCGGACCGGCGGTGGTTGCTTCAGCACGTGCCGCGCGACAGCCCCCGCACTGCCGTCTCCAGAAAGGATCATCACATGGAATGGGATCAGATTGCCGATAACTGGGCCGCAATGACCCAACGCCTTCGCCATGGCGGAAAGGATGGCCCCCGCAGCAGCGAGCAGGCCAAGGCCACGGGCCGCCCGAAGGGCGAAAGCGACCGGATCGTGCCGCCGAAGATGATGCACGGAAATGCCGGAAACGACCGTAGCTTGCCGTCCAGCCTGTGACGACCGGACCGCGCGGTCAGCAAACCCGGCCCGGTGCAGGGCAGCGGGCGTGGTTACCGCGCGGCTGGCGCACACCCCCGGCTGACCCCTGGCACGATGAAGCGGTGATCCGCGCCGACCTGTTCGGCACCGAGCGCCTTGAACACCACGCGATTTCGCTGGCCAAAGCCCAGCCCGTCACCCACCGTGCCCTGCGGGTAGCGCCGCTGAGCGAGCGGGTGCGTGATAACTCCGCGGTTCTGCTGAGCGCCTACCGCGCCTCTACCCGCGCGTTGCAGGCGGGCCGGACCGTTGCACCGGCGACCGACTGGTTGCTGGACAATTATCATATGGTCGAGCGCCAGTTGCTGCAGATCGCGCGCGACCTGCCGCCAGGATATTACCGGCAGTTGCCCAAGCTGGCCACCGGCCCCTTTGCGGGCTACCCGCGTGTGCTGGGCATTGCATGGGCCTATGTTGCCCATACCGACAGCCTGCTGAACGGCCCCGTGCTTGCCCGCTTCGTGCGCGCCTATCAGACGGTTGACCCCCTGACGATCGGCGAGCTGTGGGCGGTGGCGATCACCCTGCGCATCGTGCTGATCGAGAATATGCGCCGTCTGGCCGAGCAGATCATGGCGGCACAGGACAGCCGGCAGGCCGCCGATGATCTGGTCGACCGGGTGCTGAGCCATCGGGGGAAAAACGGCGCCTCCGTGTCAGCCGACGCGGCAATCCGTGCGCTGGCCGATGCGACGCAGGCGCTGGACGGTGCGCCGATTCCCGAAATTCAGGCCGCACGGATTGCGCAGCGGCTGCGCGGGTTCGACACGGCAGAG
The DNA here is from genome assembly GCF_036802785.1 of Pararhodobacter sp. GTDB lineage: Bacteria > Pseudomonadota > Alphaproteobacteria > Rhodobacterales > Rhodobacteraceae > Pararhodobacter. Next base: position 65,328 of record NZ_DAIRVN010000001.1, on the reverse strand, counting down.
ACCCCTTTGCATGCATGGCTGGAGGAGCGCCTGCGTCAGCAAGGTGTCAGCATGGACGAGATGGTGCAGCGCGCCCAGAACCGGCAGGGCGCCTCGAACGTCACCATGCGTAACATCGTCACCAGCATGCGCCTGATCTCGGAAATGGACTGGCCTGATTTCTTTGAGAGCGTCAGCCCGGTTGATGCGCGGCTGCGGGCGGAGCCTGAAACCGGACCAGAAACCGCACCCGGTTTCGCCGCGATGGATTTCGCCTCCCGCAACCTGTATCGCACCGAGATTGAAACGCTCGCCCGTGGCTCCGGCATGAACGAGGTTGCGGTGACCGAGGCCGCGCTGGCATTCGCCGCAACGGGCGAAACCCCTGCTGCGCGCGATCCGGGTCATGGGTTGATCGGGCCGGGGCGGCGCGCGCTGGAGGCCCGTATCGGCTACCGGCCCCCGCTGAGCCAGCGGCTGCGGCGGCGCCTCGCACGGCTGGGCTTGCCGGGGTATCTGGCGGCCACGGTGCTGGCCTGTCTCGCCGTTCTGGGGCTGGCGCTGCTTCTTTCCGGGGTGCTGGCAGGCGCGCCATGGTGGCTTGTTCCGGCGCTTTGCCTTGCGGGCCTTGCCCCGGCGTTCGAGGCGGGCAGCGCGCTGGTAAACCTGATCGTCACCCGCATGGTGCCGCCACGGCGCCTGCCGGGGCTGGAGCTGGCCGAAGGCATTCCGCCGCAGATGCGTTGCCTTGTGGCGGTGCCGGTGCTGCTGGATACCGTCACCGATCTGAATGCCTGTATTGAGCGGCTGGAGGTGCATCACCTGTCCAGCACCGAGGGTGCGCTGCATTACGCCCTGCTGGCCGACGGCCCCGATGCTGCCACCGAAACCCGCCCGCAGGATGCCGAGCTGGTCGCCCGGGCCGGGCACGCCATCGCCCGGCTGAATGCGGCCTATCCGTCACCGGACGGCGACCGCTTCCTGTTTCTGTATCGCCGCCGCCAGTGGAACCCCGCGATGGGCGTCTGGATGGGGTGGGAGCGCAAGCGCGGCAAACTGAGCGAGCTGAACCGCCTGCTGCGCGGCGCGCAGGACACCAGCTTCATGGCCCCCTGCACCGTGCCGCAGGATGTGCGCTTCGTGATCACGCTGGATGCCGATACGCGCCTTCTGCGCGATACCGTCCGGCGGCTGGTGGGCAAAATCGCGCATCCGCTGAACCGGCCGCATTTCGACGCCGCGCAGGGGCGGGTGACGCAGGGCTATGGCATTTTGCAGCCGCGCGTGACCCCTGCCCTGCCGGTCGGCAACGAGGGTTCGCTGTATCAGCAGATCAACGCCAGCCACGGCGGGATTGATGCCTATGCCTCGGCGATCTCGGATGTGTATCAGGACCTGTTCGCCGAGGGCTCGTTCACCGGCAAGGGCATCTATGATGTCGATGCCTTCAGCGCAGCGCTGGCGGGCCGGGTGCCCGACAATACCATGCTCAGCCATGATCTGTTCGAGGGCAATTTCGCACGCGCGGCGCTGGTCTCGGATATCGAGGTGGTCGAGGATTTCCCGGCCCGTCATGACATCGCCGCCCGCAGGCAGCATCGCTGGGTGCGCGGCGACTGGCAGTTGCTGCCCTGGCTGACCCGGCAGGGGCCGGGGCAGGCGGGTGGGCATCAGGGGGCGATGCCGGCGCTCGGGCGCTGGAAGATCATCGACAATCTGCGCCGCTCGCTCACCGCACCGCTGACGCTGCTGGCGCTTGCGCTCGGATGGCTGCTGCCCTTCCCCGGTGCCGCCGCCTGGACTGCGCTTGTGTTGGCCATGCTGGCGCTGCCCTACCTGCTTCCGCTGCCCTTCGCCCTTCTGCCGGGCCGCGCCGGGATTACCGCCCATAGCCATCTGGCCGCCCTTGCCGGTGATGCGCGGATCGCGGCGGCGCGGATCGCGCTCGATATCACCTTTCTGCCCGATACCGCGCTGCGGATGGCGGATGCCATTCTGCGCACCGGCTGGCGGCTGCTGCGGTCGCGCCGCAAGCTGCTGGAATGGATGACGGCGGCCCGGATGACGCAGCGCCAGCGCCCCGGCATCATGGCGCAATATCTTGAGATGGCGCCCGGCGTGGCGCTTGGTCTTGCCGTCGCGGGCGGGGCCGCTGTGCTGAACCCGGGCATCTGGCCGCTGACAATGCCTTTTGCGCTTCTCTGGCTCCTCAGCCCGGTTGTTGCCGCCAGCATCAGCCGCTCCGTACCGCCGCGCCGCGCTGCCCGCCTGAGTGATGCGGACCGGCGGGAACTGCGGCTGATCGCGCGCAGCACATGGCGGTATTTCGAGACCTTCGTGACCAGCGATGACAACGACCTCCCCCCGGACAATTTTCAGGAAACCCCCCAGCCCGTTGTGGCGCGGCGCACCTCCCCCACCAATATCGGCCTTTACCTTCTGGCCACCACGGCGGCGCAGGATATGGGCTGGATCGGGCGGGCTGAGGCCACCGCCCGGCTGGAACGGACGCTGGCCACGATGCAACGCATGCCCCAGTTCCGGGGCCATCTTTACAACTGGCACGCCACCGATGACCTGCGGGTGCTGGAGCCTGCCTATGTCTCGACAGTGGACAGCGGCAATCTGGCCGGGCATCTGATTGCCGTGGCGCAGGCCTGCGCGCAGTGGCAATGCGCCCCGGCCGCTGAAGAGGACTGGCGCGCAGGCCTCTCGGATACGCTGCTGCTGGCCAGCCGTGCCCTGAGTGCCGGAACGGCAGACCCCGCGCTTGCCCGCCTGCTGCGGGAGCTTGAGGCTGAGGCCGGACAGAAAGCCCCGCTGGACCGGCTGCTGCAACTGGCCAAGACCGCAGCAGCCTGCGCCGAAGGGGCAACAGACCCTGAAACTGCCTTCTGGTTCAACGCTGTGCAGGCCTGCCTTGCGGGCCATGCCGCTGACAGCGATCTGAACCTTGCCCCGCGCCTTGCCGCCGTTGAGCGGCTGGCGCGTGACTTTGCCAACGGGATGGAGTTCGGCTTCCTGCTGGACGCGGACAAGAAGCTTCTGTCCATCGGCTTTTCGGTGAGCACCAACCGGCTTGACCCCAGCTGCTATGACCTGCTCGCCTCAGAAGCGCGGCTGGCAAGCCTCTTTGCCATCGCCAAGGGCGATATCCCCACCCGCCACTGGTTCCGCCTTGGCCGGGCGGCCACGCCGATGGGCGCCGGGTCCGCCCTGATTTCATGGTCCGGCAGCATGTTTGAATACCTTATGCCGTCGCTGGTGATGCGCGCGCCGCAAGGCTCGGTGCTGGCCGAGACCAACCGCCGGATCGTGGGGCGCCAGCAGACCCATGGCGCGGCGATCGGCATTCCATGGGGCATATCGGAATCCGCCTATAACGCCCGTGATCTGGAGATGACCTATCAGTATTCCAACTTTGGGGTGCCCGGCCTTGGCCTGAAACGCGGGCTGAGCGAGAACCGGGTGATCGCGCCCTACGCAACCGGGCTGGCCACGATGGTGGCCCCGCTTGAGGCACTGCGCAACTTCGCGCGCCTGCGCGCGCTGGGGGCCGAGGGGCGGTTCGGCTTTTATGAGGCGGTCGATTTCACCACCGCCCGCGTACCAGCGGGCGCAGATTTCGCCATCGTGCGCAGCTTCATGGCGCATCATCAGGGCATGACCGTCACCGCCATCGCCAATGCGGTTCAGGCGGGCCGCCTGCGCACCCGTTTCCATACCGAGCCGATGATCATGGCCGTCGATCTGCTGCTGCAGGAACGCGTGCCCCGCGACGCCAGCGATGCACCGCCACGCGCCGAAGAGGTGCCGGTTGCCGCGTCTGAGCCTGACCGGGCGCCCGTGGTGCGCCAGTTCCTGTCCCCCGCCAGCGGCGCGACAACCGCGCATCTGCTTTCAAACGGCGCCTATGGTGTGATGCTGACACCCACGGGCGCGGGCTTCAGCCGCTGGCGTGGCCTTGCCGTGACCCGCTGGCGCGATGATCCGACAAGCGCGCAGCATGGCGCGTTCATCACGGCGCGCGACCGGGTGTCCGGTGCGGTCTGGTCCACGGCATTGCAGCCGACCCGGAACGATCCCGCCAGCCATGAGGCCGTGTTCAGCGAGCATCAGGCGGCTTTTACCCACCGGGCACCGACCCTGACCACCCTGACCGAAGTGGTTGTTTCCGCCGAGGATGACGCCGAGGCGCGGCGCGTGACGCTGACCAACACCGGCCGCCAGCCTCGGGAGATTGACCTGACCTCTTATGCGGAGCTGGTTCTGGCGCCACTGGCGGCGGATATCGCGCATCCGGCCTTTTCCAAGCTGTTCGTGGTCACGGATTACCTGCCCGAACTGGGGGTGATCATCGCCACACGCCGCCGCCGTTCGCCCGGCGACCCCGAGGTCTGGGCCGCGCATATCGCCGTGGTCGAAGGGGCCGAGGCCGCGCTGGTCCAGTTTGAGACCGACAGGGCCCGGTTCATCGGGCAGGGTGGCAGCATCCGGCAGGCCGCGATGACGGGTGCGCCGCTGTCGCAGACAACCGGCACGGTGCTGGACCCGGTCTTTGCCCTCCGCCGCTCGGTGGTGGTGCCTGCTGGCGGCATGGCGCGGGTGACCTTCTGGACCATGGTTGCGGATGATCCTGACAGGCTGCTTGATCTGGTGGACCGTCACCGCGACCCCTCTGCCTTTGGCCGGGCCGTCACCCTGTCCTGGACGCAGGCGCAGGTCCAGTTGCACCACCTTGGCATCACCCGCGCCGATGCCGCCGATTTCCAGCGGCTGGGCGGGATGATGGCGCGCGCCGATACCCGCCTGCGCGCGCCTGCTGCGACCATCAGCGCCGGTGCCGGGCCGCAATCGGCGCTCTGGCCCTACGGGATTTCGGGTGACCTGCCGATCCTGCTGTTCCGTATCGAGGATGCCGAGGATGCGCCCCGCCTGCTGGAGGTGCTGGCCGCGCATGAATACCTGCGCATGCGCCAGTTCGCCTTTGATGTGGTGATCCTGAATGAGCGCGCGGCCTCGTATGTTCAGGATCTGCAATCGCTGATCGAGGCGGCGGTGCGCTCAACCGGATCACGCCCGCAACCGGATGTGCCCAAAGGCGCGCCGGGCGGCAAAGTGCATGTCCTGCGCAGCGATCTGATCCAGCCTGAGGCGCGGGCGATGCTGATGGCTGCGGCAAGTGTTGTCCTGCTGGCGAGCCGGGGCAGCATCGGTCAGCAGATTGACGCGCTGGGAGACATCCCTGCGCCCGCGCCCCGGCCGGTGGCGCCGTCACGGCCCGTACCCCCCGCCACAGCCGGGCACTTCGATACCTCTGAGCTGGAATTCTTCAACGGCACCGGCGGGTTTGCGGCGAACGGGCGCGAATATGTCATCGTGCTGAAGGAGGGCGCGACCACGCCCGCCCCATGGATCAACGTCATCGCCAATCCCGCGTTCGGCTTTCAGGTCTCGGCCCTTGGCAGTGGCCATGTCTGGGCTGAGAACAGCCGCGAGAACCAGCTTACGCCCTGGTCGAACGACCCGGTCACCGACCCGGCGGGTGAGGCGATCTGGCTGCATGACCTGGACACCGGCGCGCTCTGGACAGCGACGGCGCTGCCGGTGCGCGATAACGGGCTGTATGTTGCACGCCATGGTTTCGGCTACAGCCGGTTTGAGCACAGCGCCCACGGAATTGACGCAGCGCTGACCCAGTTTGTGCCGATGGAGGACCCGCTGCGCATTTCGCGACTGGTGCTGCACAATACCTCGGGCACGGTGCGGCGGCTGTCGGTGACGGCCTATGCCGAATGGGTGCTGGGGCCGTCACGCGGGGCCACGCTGCGCCATATCATCACCCGCCGTGATGAAGAGACCGGCGCCATTCTGGCCCGCAACCCGTTTTCAACCGCGTTTCCGGGCCGTGTTGCCTTTGCCGATCTGGGCAGCGCCACCACCAGCCACAGCGCCGACCGGGACGAGGTTCTGGGGCCCGGCGGCGACATGGCCGCCCCGGCAGGCATTGGCGCGGCGCCGCTTTCGGGGCGCACCGGCCCCGCGCTTGACCCCTGCGCGGCGCTGCAACGGCGCCTGACGCTCGCACCCGGTGAAACGGTTGAGGTGCTGTTCCTGCTGGGTCAGGCCGAATCGGAGGATGCCGCCCGCGCCCTCATCCAGCGGCACCGCAGCGCTGACCCTGAGGCGACGCTTGCCACGGTGCAGAAGCACTGGGAGGCCCTGCTGGGCAGCGTTCAGGTACAGACGCCGGACCGGGCTATGGACATCATGCTGAACGGCTGGCTTCTGTATCAGACCGTCGCCTGCCGCATCTGGGCGCGCGCTGGTTTCTATCAGGCGAGCGGCGCCTATGGCTTCCGCGATCAGTTGCAGGACGGGATGGCGCTGACCGCGCTGCGGCCCGCAATGACGCGCGGGCATCTGCTGCGCGCAGCCTCCCGGCAGTTCCCTGAGGGCGATGTGCAGCACTGGTGGCTGCCGCATTCCGGTCAGGGCGTGCGCACCCGTATTTCCGATGACAGGGTCTGGCTGGGCTATGCTGTCGCGCAGTATGTCACGATAACCGGCGATACGGATGTGCTGGACGAACAGGTGCCCTTTCTGGAAGGCCCTTCCCTGCTGCCCGGCGCCCATGACGACTTCTTTCTGCCGGGCATCTCAGATGACACGGCAAGCCTTTTCGAGCATTGCGCCCGTGGCCTTGATCAGGCGATCGCGCTGACCGGGGCCAATGGCATGCCCCTGATCGGCACCGGCGACTGGAACGACGGGATGAACCGCGTGGGCGAAGGGGGACAAGGCACCTCGGTCTGGCTGGGCTGGCTTTTGCTTGCCACAATCGATGCCATGGCCCCGCTTGCCGATACCCGCGATCCTGACCGCGCCACGCACTGGCGAAACCACGCCGAGGCGCTGAAACAGGCCATCGAGCGCGACGGGTGGGATGGCAACTGGTACCGGCGCGGCACCTATGATGATGGCACCCTGCTGGGGACCGCCAGCGCGCCGGAATGCCGGATCGACAGTATCGCGCAGTCATGGGCTGTCCTGTCCGGTGCCGCCGATCCGGAGCGTGCGGTCACGGCCATGGCCGCGATGACTGATCATCTTGTAAGGCCCGACACCGGGCTTGCGCTGCTGTTCACCCCGCCCTTCGACGCCGCCCCGCAAGACCCCGGCTATATCAAGGGCTACCCGCCGGGCCTGCGTGAGAACGGCGGGCAATACAGCCATGCAGCGATGTGGTCGGTTCTGGCCCATGCGCGTCTGGGCAACGGGGATGCGGCGGGCGCGCTGTTTGCGCTGCTGAACCCGGTCAACCACGCGCTGACCCCGGCGGATGCCGCGTGCTACAAGGTCGAACCCTATGTGGTGGCCGCCGATGTCTATTCCACCGCGCCGCATATCGGGCGCGGTGGCTGGACATGGTATACCGGATCGGCGGCATGGATGTACCGCGCCGGTATCGAGGGGCTTCTGGGGCTGACCCGCGAAGGGCCTGATATCCTTCTGAACCCCTGCTTTCCAAAGGCATGGCCCGAGGTCAAGGCGGTTATCCGCACCGGGGATACACCCCTGTCGATCACGATCAGCAACCCCGGCGAGAGCGGGCATGGCATCACCTCGGCCTCGCTTGACGGTGTCGCGCTCACCCCGGTGAACGGAAAGCTGCGGTTTCGCCCTACCGGAGCCTCACAACAGCTTTCGGTTCAGCTTGGCGGGTGAGTGTCTGACCGGCAGGGTATGCCCGGCGCACCTGCCTGCCATTGGCTTTCGATCTCCGGCATGGCTTCAAAGAACAGCTTTCTTGGGGGTGCCATAACACTTCGCTCTGATATCAAGTGGCGGTCCATTCCTTTTCACCATGTCGCCGCCTACACTGATATGCTTTCATTCCGGCTGCCCACCGACAAGGATGGCGCCAGAACCTACAAACGAGAGAACGATGAGCGCCACACAACAGCTTGCCCGCTTCGCCGCTGAAACCACCCCGGCAGACATTCCGCCCGAGGTCATGGCCCGCGCGCTGGCGCTCATCAGCGATCTGGTGGGCTCCGGCGTCCGCGCGGCGCAGGAGGCTGACTCGACCCCCTCGGTTCTGGCGATGCTGTCGCGGCTGGGAATGGAGGGGAGCGGGCCCTGCACCGTCTTCGGGCTCAACCGCCGTTATGGCCCCGCAGCGGCGGCGCTTCTGAACGGCACGCTGGGCCATTCGCTTGATTTCGACGACACGCATGCCGACAGTTCGCTGCACCCCAGCGCCCCGGTAGTGCCCGCAGCCCTTGCCGCCGCCGAGATTACCGGCGCATCCGGCGAGGAACTGCTGGCCGCCGTGGTGACCGGCTTCGAGGTCTGCTGCCGGTTGGGCATGGCGCTGGACCCGACAGCCCATTACGCCCGCGGCTTTCACCCCACGGCCACGGCGGGAAACTTTGGTGCGGCAGCGGCGGCAGGGCAGTTGCTGGGGCTGGACGCGGCGGGCATGGCGGCGGCGTTCGGGGTGGCGGCAAGTCAGGCCTCGGGCTCGTTGCAGTTTCTGGTCAATGGCGCGTGGAACAAACGCTATCAGGTGGGCGAAGCCGCGATGAAGGGGCTGATGGCCGCCACGCTGGCCGCCGAAGGCTTCCACGCCGCCGCGGATGCGCTGGAGGGAAAGCACGGGTTTCTGGCGGGCTACAGCGACGGGGCAGACCCCGAGCGCGCGGTATCGGGGCTGGGCACAGTGTGGGAAACCATGCGCATCGGCGTCAAACCCTACCCGGCCTGCCGCTACACCCACGCGGCGGTCGATGGCCTGCTGGCCCTGCGTGCGCAGCATGGCTGGAACGCCGATGAGGTAGGCTCGCTGCGCGTGGGCCTGCACCGCAACGGCATGACGCTGGTGGGTGAGCCGCTGTCCGAGAAGCGGCGCGCGCGTTCAATCGTGGAAGGCCAGTTTTCGATGCCTTTCGCCGCCGCCGTCGCCCTGATGACAGGCCGGTTTGGCTGGGACGATTACGCGCTTCTGGGTCAGGCCGGGGTCGATGCGCTTTGCGACCGTGTCGATGTGGCGCGCGATGAAAGCCTTGAGGGCCTGCGCCACCCGTTCGGCGCCACGCTGCAGATCACCGCGCGCGGCGAAACCCACCACCTGCGCATCGCCGATCCGTCAGGCGAGCCCGAGAGTTTTCCCTCGCCCGCCCAATCCGCACAGAAGTTCCGCACCCTTGCCGGCCCGGTGCTGAATGCCGGAGCCGAAACACTGCTTCAACGCCTGCACGGCCTTCCGCAGGCAAAATCGCTGCACGGCTGGTTCGCCTGACCCGCGCGCCGCAGGTCAGAACGCAGGATATCGCCGAGGCCTGTACCGAAATCGCGGCGGCCAATCTGATGCGCATCTATTCTGCTTGCGTTTTGGGCGCGGGGCGCAGCCGCGCCAACTCACGCCGGATCGTGTCCAGTGTGTCGGTGTTATCGCTCTGCACAGAGGTCAGCGCGGCCTCGATGCGCGCCCAGCCGGGGTGATCGCATGCGATCAGCCGATGTTCCAGATGCGCCACGGTCAGCGCATGGGCATAGACGGGCCGATAGGACGGATCGCGCAGGGCGCGGTCGCGCATGTCGTTCAGGCGGCGATGAAAACTGATACTGCTCATCTCCGCCAGATAGGGGGGCATCCCGCCCGATCAAGCAGGGCCGCGGGTGGAAATCAGGCTGTCAGCGCAATGTGATCCGATCCCACCCGCAACCGGCGCTTTCAGTGCGACCTTGGCGCGGCTTTGCCCGGGTGCGGCCTCCGCCGTGCGGGCCCGGTATCAGGTGCCGTCTCTTTCATGGCGAGGCGGATTTACTGTACTCAGGGGACCCACCCCGAAAAAGCGGCGGCTCAATCAGCGCCCCCTCCTTCACCGGTTCCTGTCGATCCACGCCGACATCAACCCCTTGTCGCGAAAGCATTCGTCCGGCACCACGCGGCGTTTGATCCGGGCGAGGCGCTCGGCAAAGGCCACCTGCTTGGACGACGGCAGATTGTGCAATGCGAACAGGGGTTTAAGCCTGGCCTGCTTTTCGATCCACGCACTCAGGATCAACCGGTCCTGCTGGACATCCCATGGCAGCAGGGTCTGGTTCCGCAGTGCAAGCGACTTGGCATAGGCGACCTGCCGGGCTGTTGCGGGCAGGGCAAAGGTTGTGTCTTCCATCCGGGAACTCCCTTGCTGGCTCGTGCTTCAATATAGAACATATGAAGAACAAATGCAAGCGCGGTATGAAAGACCGGGAACGTGTGGCATGGAAAGGACCACTGGTCGCGGCGAACAGTTTGCGGGTTACGTCCGCCCGCTTCCTGAACGATCAGGCAGTAGGCCAGCGCCGCACGAGCGCCAGACCATGCGCACCGGCAAAGACCCCGCGCGCCTGATCAAAGTCGTCGCCGCCAAGCTGGTGGACCAGCAGGCTGGACATGCCGCTTGAAACCAGCGTGGAAAGCGCCACAATCAGCATGAAGACCGGAAAGATCAACGTCACAGCGGCCAGCGCGTCCGGGCCGACAAAATGCACCAGAAAAAGCGCATCGGCCACAGACAGGAAGCCGCTCATGCTCATCACGAAAATGATCGGCAGGGCAGTTTTCAGATAGATGGTGCCAAGCGGCCCCTCGGCCGGGCCGCTCGGCGGGGCCGCTGCTTGCAGAGCGCCTTATGGCCCCTCCGCCACAGGCCGGTTGCCGGTTTCACGCGCCACGGCCCAACCGTTGAGCCATGCAAGCCCCGCCAATGACAAGCCAAGCCCCAGAAACGCGCCGACCCGCATAAGCCCGTCCAGTTCTGCCGCATCGACAAGGAAGGCCTTGGCGGCGGCAAGCGCGATGAAGGTCAGCCCGATCTTGCGCAGGTCCGGCCGGGCGCTTTGCAGGGCGCGCGCCAGCAACACCGCCCCGGCAACAAGCAGGGCAAAGGTATAGGCGTAAAGCTCGCCCTGCTCGAACCCGCGCACAATCCGCAGATCGGCGCCCTGCCACAGATGCCGGATCGCGCTGGCGGCCCAGACCGCGCCCAAGGCCCAGCCAGCCAGGCGCAACCAGCGCCAGCCCGCCAGCATTACCAGCAGCACTGCGGGCAGAAGATAGGCAAGCAGCAGATCGTTCAGCACCGGCCAGCCCGCAACGCGGCTGGCCAGAAACCACCCGCCGAATACCGGCGAAAACGGCGGCAGAACGGCGGCCGCAAGTGCCAGTGCCGCCGCCGCGCCCAAAAGCCACGCCAGCCCTCTGCGCAACCGGGGCAATACCGGCAGCGCCGCACGCCGCACCTGCACCCATGCAAGCGCGATCAGAACGCTTGCCTGAAGCCCAAGGCCCGCATGAACGCCAATCTCATCCGGCAGTATTCTGGCGATGAGCACCCCGGCAGCGATTGCTGCGGCACCCATGACGCCGGTCTCGACCACAAGGCGCGTGTAGCGGCGCGCGGGCGCATCGCTGAGCGACCGGATCAGCCAGAGGGCCAGCAGCGGCCCGGCCAGCGTGGCGCTCACCGAGGCGAGAACTTCGGGCAGCGAGGCTTCCTGAAGGTGCCAGTCCAGACCCGGGTCCAGCACCAGCCGCCAGGTCAGGGCCAGCATGGCCAGCACCTGAAACACCCCCAGCGCCGGAATATCAAAGCGCCGGTCCATCGCCGCCGCCGCGACCATCAGCACCGCAAGCGCCATCGTCAGCGCCGCCTGCCCCAGAATCAGCATCATCCCCAGCGCGAGAAGCGCAAAGGCCGCAGCGGCAGCGGCACCCAGACGGGGGCCCTGCCCGGCGTCGCGGGCGCCATAACGCAGGGCCAGCATGGTCGCCAGCGCGGCAAGGGCCATCGCATGCAGTGCCCATGGGTAATTGCCCAGCACCAAGGCCGGTTGCCAGATGGTTTCCAGCGCCACCATCGCCGCGCCGGGCAAAAGCAGCCCTGCCAGTGTCCATGGGGCATGGCGGCCCGGTTCTTCCTTCTCACCGCGCCAGAGCATCGCCAGCCCGGCGAGCGCGGCAAGGCCGAGAACGAAACTGGCCTGCAGGGGCATGGCCGATTCCGGCAACCGGAGCGCCATGAGCGCCCGGACGACCGGCCCTTGCGTCCAGCCTTGCCAGACAATCCACAGGGGCATGGCGAGAACCGGCAACAGCATCTGGTCCGCCAGCGCGGGCGCGCGCAGGCACCACAGAGCGATCAACCCCGCCAGCGCCGCCAGCGCAACAAGCCCGGCCATGCCGGGAACCAGCAACGCAATGCCCACCGCCGCCACAGCGGATGCCACGAAACTGGCGCGCACCCCCGCCACCGGGCGCGCCCGGCCAAGGGCGGGCGGCCCGTCAACCAGCGGCGCGATATAGCCAAAGGGCAGCGTCATCGTCGCGCCCGCCACGGCCAGCAGGGCCATTGCGAAAGCCATCGCATCCCCGCCTCCCAGCCGCCAGAGGACCATCGCCGCCAGTGGCCCGGCCAGCGCAAGCCATGTAACCCAGCCCCAGCGCCGCTGCGCATCAATCGCCAGTCCCGCAAAGGCCAGCAATGCGAAATAGCCGAACAGCGCCGCGGGCGGCGGGCCGCCGCCGCCAAGAACAAAGGGCATCGCGGGCCCCGCGATCAGCCCCAGCGCGGGCAGCATGGGGCCATGCAACCAGCCCAGAGCGATGGCCCCGAACGACAGCAACGCCAACGTGATCAGCGCCATCGCCGGAGAGATCATCGCATAGAGATGCAGCGCGGCCAGCACTGCGGCCATGACAATGACAATCCCGGCGCCGGTCAGCGTGGCGGGCAAAGCCACGCCCGCCAGTGGCTTGCGGCGCAGCCATTCCCCGCCTGCCATCAGCGCCGCACCCATCAGGATGGCAAACACCACCCGCGCGCGCGGCGTCAGAAGCCCGGCTTCCACCGCGTATTGCACCAGAAACACGCCGGACAGCACCAGTGCCACACCCGCCGTCGGATAGATCCAGTGATCGCGCAACCACGGACCCAGACGGGCCAGCGCACCGGGGCTTTGTCCGGCCCGGGGCCACCCTGTCGCAGGAGCCTCGCGCGGGGCGAAATTGTCTTGTTTGCGCGCCTCAGGCTCGGTTGCGGCAAGGGCCGCTCGCGGCAGTACGGCAGGATCAGGCACCTGCCCTGTTTCCGTGCCCGGCGGATGGGCCGGCGCTGGCCGCGTCTGGGCGATTTCTTCGCGCAGCGCCGCCAGCGCACGCTCCAACTGCGCCGCGCGTGCCCGCGCGCCGGATGCGACCCAAAGCGCTGCACCGGCTAGCAAAACCGCAAGAAGCTCCATGTCACTATCCGCCTGCTCAGTCACCGCCCGACAGGGGCGCTGCAGGCAGGCACCGTGGACCAGCTGTGGTCAGGCCGTCAAGCCACGCCTTGCACCACAGAATGAGGGATTCACTGGCAATCTGTCGCGCAGGCGCAGCCCGAGCGTGCCGGGTTCACAGCCTTGTTAACCCGCCAGACAGACGGAATCCCCGCCGTTGTGCGTTAATCTGTTGCGTTGGGTGCACTGCCTTGCGCGCGTTTTTTCGAGGAGGACACCATGAAGATATTCATTTCAACGCTTTGCGCTGCTATGCTGACCCTGTCCCCGGCCGCAGTCGGGACAGCGAGTGCCGCATCGGCGACACCGCTTGCGCTGATCGGTTCCGGTGCGAAGAGTTCCGCGCTCGACAATCTGGTAGAGGTTCAGCACCGGCACCGCTCGCAGCCGAACTGGCGCGGGAATGATCGTCGCGGGCAGGATCGCCGGGGGTATGACAACCGTGGCCGCTGGCCACAGCAACACCGCCCTCAGCGGCAGCGCCAGCAAAGCAGCGGCCCTGATCTGGGCTCGGCCATCGTCGGCGCAATCGTCGGCGGGGTTATTGTGAACCAGATGCAGCAGTCCGGCCAGCAGCAACAGCAGCACTACGGCCATTCCGGTTCGTACCTGAGCCGCAATCATGTGGACTGGTGCCACAATCGCTGGCGCTCTTACCGCGTCTCCGACAACAGCTACCAACCTTACAACGGCCCGCGCCGGGTCTGCATGTCACCCTACGGCCCGAACTGATATCACGCCGGCCAAAAGGCCCCGCTGAACATTGGGCTTGCATCCTTGCGCGATATAGCTGACTAAGGTCAGGTATATCGTGGAGTGTATCATGAAGGCCGATTCTGTCGCGCGCATCCGCCGCTTTCAGCGGGCTGTCACTACTGAAATCGGCCTGCTCGATGCCTCTTTCCTTGGCCGTGGCCGCCCGCTTGGCCCGGCGCGCGTTCTCAATGCCATCGGCAGCGGTCGGCGCGAAATCAGCGAGATCCGCGCCTATCTGTGCCTGGATTCCGGCCTGATGAGCCGGTTGCTGCGGGGGCTGGAGGCGGAAGGGTTGATCGAGGTCGAACCCGGCACTGAAGACAGCAGGCGCCGCCGCGTCAGCCTGACGGCGGCAGGTCAACAGGAATACACCGCCTATGAGGCCCTTTCAGACACCAAGGCGCGCGAGGTTCTGAGCAGGCACACCGCCCCGGACGCACTGCTGGCAGCGATGGATCTGGTGGCTTCGGCACTGGGAAAGGACCGCATCGCCTTTGAGGTGACCGATCCCCGCGATCCGCGTGCACAGACCTGCATGCGTGCCTATTACGCCGAACTTGCGGCCCGGTTTGACCGCGGATTTGATGTCTCTCTTTCAAGCGACCCTCAGGTGCAGGATATGCTACCGCCGCGCGGCGCGTTCCTGATTGCCGTATCTGATGGTCTGCCGGTCGGATGTGTGGGGTTGAAGGGCACCGACGAGGGCTATGCCGAGGTCAAGCGGCTATGGGTTTCGCCCGCCGCGCGCGGGCTGGGGCTGTCGCGGCGGCTGATGCGCCGGGTGGAAGACATCGCCGCTCAGGCCGGCGTGGCGCTGCTGCGCCTTGATACGAACAGCGCGCTGGGTGAGGCGGTTGCGCTGTATCGCAAAACCGGCTGGTGCGAGATAGGGCGCTTCAACGATGACCCTTATCCCGACCTGTTCTTTGAAAAGCAGCTGGATGTTCGCTCCTGACGCAACGCGCTCAAGCGCTCAGCGCGTGGCGCGCCGGAATGCGAGCCGGTCTTCCATCCGGAATTTGATCATCGCAAGCGGCATGAACCACGGCTTTCCCCGGTAGAGCGGGATCGCGGCGGGGGGCGCAAAATCGAAGGCCGAGGCGCCCTTCTGCTCATCCTGCATCAGCTTGTATGCCGCACGGCTGCCAATCCACGGCGCCCAGACCACGCCCGAGCCGCAAAAGCCGGTGGCATAGGTCAGGCCGTTCTTCTCGAAAATGCGGGGCAGCATGTCGCGGTGCATCGCAACGTTGCCGAACCAGCTGTGGGTCAGGCGCACATTCTCCAGCTCCGGAAACAGGTTGATCAGCCCGCGACGCAGATGCAGCGTGGGCTCAGGGGCGTCGCCCGAATTGGTGCCGTCACGCCCGCCCAGCAATATCCGCTTCCCGTCGGGCGAGGGGCGGTAATAGAAGCCAAGCTGGCGGTGCTCACCCATCATCATCAGCCTGGGCATCAGCCGCGCCATGACCCCGGGCGCAAGCTCTTCGGTGGCGATGATCCGGCTGCGCACCGGCACGATGCGACGGCGCAGCCAGGGGTCTGAGCCATCGGTGTACCCGTTCGAGCAGACCAGAACCTGACGCGCGCGCAGGGTGCCAGCCGCGGTGATGACACGGAAACCGCCCGCGTCCCGCTCAATCGAGCGGATGGCGGTGTCGGAATGGACGCTGACGCCGGCAGCAAGGGCCACGCGCAACAGCTCGGCATGAAATTTGGCAGGGTGCAGCCCGCCAATATCCATCCGCACCGTGCCGCCGCGATAGAAATCGGTGCCGATATAATTCTGCTGTTCGGCATAGGGCACGCCATAGGATTCAATTCCCAGCGTTTTCGCCAGCTTCTCGGCCGTGCGAGCCATGCTGTCATACTGCTCATAGCCGATAGCGCCATTGAACCGGCCGACCTGCTGGAAGTCACACGCCAGCCGCTCGGTCGCGATCATGTCATAGACAAACTCGCGCGCGATCTTGCCTTCAGCCTCGATCGCATCGGCCTTGGCTGCACCGAAGCGACGCGTCAGGGTGGCGTAATCAACCCGGATATTGCCGCTGGTGATGCCGCCGTTGCGCGTGGATGCCCCTTCGCCGGGGTTCATCGCATCAAAAGCCGCGACCGAGCGCCCGGCCCGCGCCAGTGTAAGCCCCGCCGCGAGCCCCGCATAACCGGCGCCCACGATGGCAACATCCACGGCTTTCGCCAGCGGCTGCCGGGGCAGCGGCTTTACCGGCGCCTCCTCCCACCAGAAGGGGGTGTTCTTGTCTGCGAGCTGGGACTGTTGCATGGCTCTGGCTTCTTGGTTGAGGGGTATAAGGATGGGTGGCGGCTACAAATGACGGTCGAACTGCACGGCACCGATAACCCATAGAACATCGGCGGGTTCGTCGCTGTCGTTGCGGATGCTGTGCGGCAGCGCGCTGTCAAAGGCAAAACTGTCGCCTTGCCGCAGCACCGCCTCCTTCTCATCAACGCGCAACACAACCTCGCCCTGCATCACCAGCCCGCCTTTTTCGGCAGGATAGCTTAGTGCGCGCCCACCCGACTGGCCGCCGGGCTCGAACCTGAGGATCATGATCTGCAGGTTGTGCCTCCCGCCTGAAGTAAGCAGCTCTTTCTTCAGCTGGCCCAGATTGATCTCGGGCCGGTTTTCAAGCCGCCGCACAAAGGCCGGGTCACCGCCACTGTCTGGGGCGCTGTCTGCCGCGCCTGTATCCGATTCGCCGAACATCTCCTGCATCGAGATGTTGAGCGCCCGGCGCAGCGCTGTAATGACCCGCATCGACGGGTTCGCCAGATCGCGTTCGACCTGGCTGATCATCCCCACGGAAACCCCGGAAGCCGCTGCAAGGTCTTGCAAAGACATCTTCTTTTCCTTGCGCAGTTTGCGCAGCGTGGCACCGACGCGAAGGTGTTCACCCGCCTCCGCCGCCTTGTCCGCTTGCTCGTTCATGGGCTCTCCGGTTCTGGGCGCGCCGCGCATGCGCTTCGCTGGTGTGCAGCACGCTACGATAGTGAATCAATCAAGGCAAATTTTCAATATAGACAATATAAAAATCATTCCAGTGAACGCATGAAAATTATGCTGAAGAGCCTAAACTGCTGCAATAGCTGAATAAACAGGCATTTTTCGCCAATCCATAGCCACACCATCCCTCATTTTGCTGTAACAACCCTTGCTCTGAATTTCACTATATGCTTACTTTTCAGCAGAAGCGCAGGATGTGACGAAGGGGAAACACGTGGGCTCAGTTCCGTCAGACATTGCCACAGGGTCCATGCCGAAGGCCGCGCTTTCGGTACGCAACCTGACGGTCAGCCTGCCCGGCGGCATGGAGCGCAAGCATGCCGTCGAGAACATCTCCTTTGATCTGCTGGAAGGCCAGATCCTGTGCATTATAGGTGAGTCCGGCTCGGGCAAATCGGTGACCGCCAATGCGGTGATGGGGCTGCTGCCCCGGGCGATCCGCGTCACGGGCGGGTCGATCCTGCTGGACGGCACCGATCTTGTGAGCACCCCGCAGGAAACATTGCGCGGCATGCGCGGGCGGGTGGTCTCGATGATCTTTCAGGACCCGCTTTCAGCGCTCAATCCGTTGATGACCGTGGGCGCGCAGGTGACCGAGGTCATGATGGCGCATGGCGTCGGCACGCCAGACAGCCGCCGAGACCGCGCGATTGAGCTGCTGACCGAGGTGGGCCTGCCGGACCCTGCGCTGATGTATCACCAGTATCCGTTCCGCCTGTCAGGGGGTCAGCGCCAGCGGGTGATGATTGCCATGGCACTGGCGCTGGAGCCCAAGATCCTGATCGCCGATGAACCGACGACCGCGCTGGATGTGACCACGCAGGCGCAGATCCTGCGGCTGATCCGCGATATTCAGCGCCGCAAGCAGATGAGCGTGATGTTCATCACCCATGATTTCGGCGTGGTGGCCGAGATCGCGGATAGTGTGGTGGTGATGGAAAAGGGCCATATGGTTGAACAGGGCAGCGCGGACGCCGTGCTGAACAGACCCACCCACCCCTATACCAAACGCCTGATCGCCGCCGTGCCGCAACTGACCGGCAAGGACCGCGACCTGACGCAGCCTGATGAAAGCGCGCCGATCCTTTCGGTTCAGGCGCTGATGAAAACCTATACCAGCGGATCGAAGCTGTTTGGGAAGCGGCGAGAGGTCAGGGCGGTGCAGGATGTCTCGTTCGAGCTGGCGCGCGGCCGGACGCTGGGTGTGGTGGGCGAGTCCGGCTCCGGCAAATCCACGCTCGGGCGGCTGCTGGTCAAGCTGATGGACAGCGACGCCGGGCAGATCCTGTTCGAGGGGAGCGATATTGCCGGGCTTGGCGAAAAGGCGTTCCGCAGCCTGCGCCCCAAGGTTCAGATGATCTTTCAGGACCCGTTCGCCTCGCTCAACCCGCGCTCGACCATCGGCCATATCCTGACGGTCGGCCCCGTGGCACATGGGATGAACCCGGCCAAGGCCCGCGAAGAAGCGCGGGCGCTGCTCAGGCAGGTGGGCCTCGATGAGCGCGCCTATGGCCGCTACCCGCACGAATTTTCCGGCGGCCAGCGCCAGCGTGTCGGCATTGCCCGCGCGCTGATGTTCAAACCCCGGCTTCTGGTCGCCGATGAGGCGGTTTCGGCGCTGGATGTGTCCATTCAGGCGCAGATCCTGAAGCTGCTGGATGAGATTCAGCGCGACACCGGCGTCTCAATGATCTTCATCACCCATGATCTGCGCGTTGCCTCGCAGATATGCGACGAGATCGCGGTGATGCAATACGGGCGGATCGTGGAAAGCGGCCCGCCCTCGCAGATTTTCCTCAATCCGCAGTCAGCCTACACGCGCGAACTGGTCGCGGCCATACCCGGCGCGCGCGCAGATGCCCGGAGCGTGGAACCAACGCACTGAAAAGACAAGACATTCAAGAAGTCTACACAGGGGATACACCAATGACCAAGAACACAAGACTGATGCCCGGCATGACGCGCCGCAATGCGCTGAAGATGATGGCGGCGGCCGGGGCCGCTGGCATGATGGCGCCCAACCTTCTGGGCAAGCCCGCCCATGCCCAGACGCCGCCCGCCGCCCCCACGGGCCGCGTGATTGTCGGCCTGTCGCAGGAGCCCACGATCCTCAACCCGCTGATGCCCAAGATCGAAGTTGACGATGGTGTGCATTTCTCGCTCTTTGATGCGCTGTTCCGCGTGACACCCACGGGCGAGATTGTGCCGAACCTTGCCGCCGAAGTGCCTTCGCAGGCGAACGGGGGCATCTCCGAAGACGGGCTGGAATGGCGCATCAACCTGCGCGATGATGTGACCTGGCATGATGGCGAGCCGTTCACCGCCGAGGACGTGAAGTTCACGCTTGAGCTGATCGTGAACCCCGACTTCCGCAGCTGGCGGACGGCGGGCCACACCCTTGTGCGCGACATCACAGTCGTTTCTCCCACCGAGATCACCTGGCGGATGGAGGAGCCCTTTGCCCCTTATCTGTCCTTCCTGTGCGAAACGCTGATCGTGCCGAAACACGCTTTCGATGAGGTGGCAGACCCGAACACGGCGCCGTTCAACAACAACCCCATCGGCACAGGGCCGTTCCGGTTCGGCGAGCGGGTGGCGGGTGACCTTATCATGCTTGAGGTCAACGCCGGGTATTTCGGCGAAGGCCCGTATATCGAGCAGCTCGTGTTCAAATACATCCCGGATCTGACGGTGATGTATACCCAGTTCCGCAGCGGCGATATCGACCTTGTGGGGCGGCAATTCATCACGCCGGACAACTATGCCGAGGCCAGCGCCCTGCCCGGCCGCACGGTAACGCTGGTTTCCGCGCCCTCGGTTGAGACAATCTATCTCAATCAGGAGCGCCCGCAGTTCAAGGAACTGGCGGTGCGTGAGGCGCTCTATGCGGCGATCGACAAGGAATCGATCATCGACGCGCTTTACTATGGTCTGCCCAGTGCCACCGAAACCTACATGCCGCAGGCCTCGTATTACTATCACGACGACCTTCCTGCACATGAGTTCAACCTTGAGCACGCGCGCCAGCTTCTCGATGACGCAGGCTGGGCGCCCGGCCCCGATGGTATCCGCGCGAAAGACGGTGTGCGGCTGGCCTTCACCAACTCGACCACCACAGGCAACCACCTGCGCGAACAGACCCAGCAGTTCCTGCAACAGACCTTCGCGGAAATCGGGGTAGAGATGACCATCTCGAACCTGCCCGCCGCCGTGATCTGGGGTGAGTTCTGGCAGATGTCGCAGTTCGACTCGGTGATCGTCGGTATCAACTTCCTGATCGCTGCCGACCCGGATGTGACCAACCGTTTCCATTCCAACGCCATCATCGCACAGGGTGGGCGCGGCTCGAACAACGCGCAATACGTCAACACCGACGTGGATGCGCTGCTGGAAGAAGGCAGCCGGACCTTTGACCCCGAAGCGCGCCGCGAGATCTATCTGCAGGTGCAGGAACATGTCCGCCATGACCTGCCCTTCCTGCCGATGTTCGCGGATGCGAACGTGCATGGCCGCAAGGATGGCATCGAAGGGGTGGAGCCGAACGGGAACACCCGCACGGAAAGCTGGCATGCCGCCGGCTGGTACTGGACCTGACCGCACAGCCGCCGCCCCGCACCCCGGGGCGGCGGCGCCCTGACTGCGCCGCCAACTGACATTTCTTCCCATCGGGGGCATCACTCATCATGCTCGGATTCCTGTTGAACCGCCTCTGGCAAAGCGCCGTGTTGCTGGTGATCGTCTCGATCATCGGCTTCGCGGTGCTGAACCTTATCCCCGGCGGGCCGCTTTCCCAGTTCGCGCTGGACCCGGGGATGACCCAGGCCGATATCGACCGGATCGCGGCGCAGATGGGCCTCGACCGGCCCATTCTGGTGCAGTATTTTGACTGGGCGTGGAAACTGCTGCAAGGCGACTGGGGCCACAGCTTCCGCGATGGTGCGCCGGTGCTGGACGTGATCCGGCGGCATCTGTTCGCCACGCTGCTGCTGATGGGCTCTTCCACCGTGATCGCCATCGGCCTTGGCACCTGGATCGGCATTCGCGGTGCCACGCATCGCTATTCGATGTTCGATTATGCCGCGACAATCGGCGCGATGGTGGCGCTGTCGATCCCTACCTTCTGGTTCGGCCTTGTCGGCATCTATGTCTTCGCGCTGCAGCTCGGCTGGGTGCCTGCGGGCAATATGTATACGATCGGTGACCGCTCGGTGCTGAACTACCTGCACCATCTGATCCTTCCCAGTTTCGTGCTGGCACTGGTCAATATCGCGGTCTGGAGCCGCTATATGCGCTCAGCCACGCTGGATGTGATCAATCAGGATTTCGTCAACACCGCCCGCGCCAAAGGCGTGACGGAGCGCCGTGTGCTGATGAAACATGTGGTGGGCAACGCGCTTTTGCCGATGATCACGCTGGCGGGGATGCAGCTTCCCAGCCTTCTGAGCGGCGCACTGATTACCGAGACCGTTTTCACCTGGCCCGGCATGGGGCGGCTGTTCCTCGATAGTCTTGGATACAGCGACTATCCGGTGGTGATGGGGCTGCTGATGTTCTCGGCCATTCTGGTTCTGGCGGGCAATCTGATCGCCGATATCATCGTCGCCGTTGTTGACCCCCGCATTCGTCTGGGCTGAGCCCGTCACCTCGCTTCCGGACAGGAGTATCCCATGACCGCAATCGCCCAGAATGCAGCCCCTCCGCGCTGGTGGCAAAGCCGCGCCGTGCGACGGTTCAGAAACCACAAGCTGGCGATGATCGGCATGGTGATGATCGTGGCGCTGACGCTGGCCTGCGTCTTTGGTCCCTGGCTGCTGCCGCATGATTCGCTGCATATCAACCTGCGCGCGCGCTTCTCGCCGCCGCTGACGGATGATTACTATCTGGGCACCGACCCGCTGGGCCGCGACATCGCGGCGCGGCTTCTGATGGCCGGGCGGATCTCGTTGCTGGTCGGCTTTTTCGCGATGGTGCTGTCAACGCTGATCGGCACGGTTATCGGCGTGATCGCCGGGTATCGCGGCGGCTGGATCGGGGCGGCGCTGATGCGGCTGGTGGATGCGTTCCTGTCGTTTCCGTCGATCTTTCTGTTGCTGGCGCTGGCGGCGCTGCTGAAACCCAGCCCGGTGATGATCACCATCATCATCGCCGTGACCAGCTGGATGGAGGTTGCCCGCATCGTCGAGGCCGAGGTCCGCAGCCTGCGTGAGCGCGAGTTTGTGCAGGCCGGGCGCATGCTGGGGCTGAGCGGCGTGCATATCATGTTCCGCGAGATTCTGCCCAATGCCATGGGACCGATCATCGTTGCCGCCACGCTGACGGTTGCCCGCGCGATCCTGCTGGAGGCCTATGTCAGCTTCCTTGGCTACGGCATCCAGCCGCCGCTGCCCAGCTGGGGCAACATGCTGAACGGGGCGCAGCAATATCTGGCCTCGGCTCCATGGCTGGCGATCATTCCCGGCATTGCGATCACCATTGCCGTGACCAGTTTCAATTTCATCGGCGACGGCCTGCGCGATGCGCTGGACGTGCGCAGCGACCCCATGTGAGCGACCATGACACTTCTGGCGAATATCGACACCGCGCGCGGCACAAAGCTGCGCGACATGCTGGCCGGGCTGGTGCCTGAGCAGAGGGTGGTGCTGGCGGATGACGGGTATGACCCCGCCACCATCCGCCATCTGCTGACATGGAAGATCCCCGAGAACATGGCGCAGATGACCGCGCTTGAGACCGTGTTTTCCGTGGGTGCGGGTGTTGATCAGTTCACCGGCATCCGCCTGCCCGATGGCGCCAGACTGGTGCGGCTGGTGGCGCCGGGGCTGGTGGCGATGATGCAGGAATATGTCACGCTGGCCGTGCTGGGCCTGCACCGTGACTTGCCCGCCTATATCGCCCAGCGACAGGCGCAGGTGTGGAAAATGGCCTCGGTCCCGCCCCCTGCCACCGAACGCCGCGTCGGTGTGATGGGGCTGGGCGAGCTGGGCAAAGGCGCGCTGGCGGCGCTGAAGCCCTTCGGCTTTCCGCTGGCGGGATGGGCGCGCGGCCCGCATGCGATCGACGGGGTGGAATGCTTCCATGGTGCGGGTGGGCTGCATGCGTTCCTTGCGCGCACCGATATCCTTGTATGCCTGCTGCCGCTGACCCCGCAGACAGAGGGCATTCTGAACGCGGACCTGTTCGCAAAACTGCCGCGCGGGGCCGCGCTGGTGCAGACCGGGCGCGGGCGGCAACTGAACCAGAGCGATCTGAGCGCGGCGCTGGAGGCTGGCCAGATCAGCGCCGCCGTTCTGGATGTCACCGACCCTGAGCCGCTGCCGCAGGGCCACCCGTTCTGGAGCGATCCGCGCATCATCCTGACCCCGCATATCGCCTGTATCACGCAGGTCGAAACCCTTGCCCCTGCGATCGCGGCCAACCTGTCGCGCCACGCGCAGGGCCAGCCGATGCAGGGCGAAGTCATGTTGGAGCGGGGTTACTGATGGCCGTCGATCTCGCTGCATTTGAGCTGGGTTATGACATCCCCGCCCTGCCCGGCATGAATGAGGCCGAGGTTCACACGCCCTGTCTGCTGCTGGACCTCGATGCACTGGAACGCAACATCCGCAAGCTGGGTGATTACGCCCGCGCGCGGGGCCTGCGCCATCGCAGCCATGGCAAGATGCACAAATCCGTCGATGTGCAACGCCTGCAACAGGATCTGGGCGGCGCGGTCGGCGTCTGTTGCCAGAAGGTCAGCGAGGCGGAGGTCTTCGCACGCGGCGGCATCACCGACATTCTGCTCTCCAATCAGGTGCGCGACCCGCTCAAGATTGACCGCCTCGCCCGCCTGCCCCTTCTGGGTGCGGCGCTGACCGTCTGTGTTGACGATGTGGCCAATGTCGCCGGGCTGTCGGCGGCAGCGCTGCGCCACGGCACCCGGCTTGACTGCTATGTCGAGCTGGATTGCGGGGCGGGGCGTTGCGGCGTCTCCACCCCGGCTGAGGCCTTGGCCATCGCCCGCGCGATCTCCGCCGCGCCGGGGCTGCGGTTTACCGGGTTGCAGGCCTATAACGGCGCGTTGCAGCATCTTCCCACGGCGGCAGAGCGCGCACTGGCCTTCGCCACCGTCGAACAGATTGTGCGTGAGACCATCAAGGTGCTGAAGGGCGCAGGGTTACCCCCTGAACAGGTCTCCGGCGCGGGTTCGGGCTCCTATTACCTTGAGGCAGAATCGGGCCTTTTCACCGAATTACAGTGCGGATCCTACGCGTTCATGGATGCGTCCTATGCGCAGATCGAGGGCGAAAACGGCGTGCCACTTGGTCAGACGTTTGAACCGGCGCTGTTCCTCCTGACCGCGATCATGAGCAAGGCACGCCCCGGTATCGCGGTGTGCGATGCCGGTCTCAAGGCGCAGTCGACCGATTCCGGCCTGCCGGCAATCCATGGTCAGCCCGGACTGCGCTTCACCGCCTGCAACGACGAGCACGGGTTGATCGCCGATCCTCAAGGGACACTGGCGGTCAATGACCGGCTTCGGCTGGTGCCCGGCCATTGCGACCCCACCTGCAACCTGCATGACTGGTATGTTGGCATGCGGGGCGATGTTGTCGAATGCCTGTGGCCGGTTTCCGCGCGCGGAAAGTGCCTCTGACCCCTCGCGGGCAGGCTCAGAAATGCCGGGGATACAGCGCGCGGGTTCCGGCGATCACCGTCTCGAATGCTTCGCTGACGGAGTAGGGTGCCTCAAGGGTCATGAGATCCAGCCACACCCCTTCAATCATGATCCGGATCAGCCGGGCGGTCTGCTCGGCGCAATGGGTATAGCCGTGCTGGCCGTTCATCGCGGTGCAAAGCTCAACCAACGTGGCGTTGTAGAGCGCGTCATTGGCGCCGCACCGGGCCTGATAGAGCGGGCGGCTCTGACTTTCACCCCAGAAGGCGCACCAGGCTGACAGCCGGGCCGGGGTGCAGACAGCCTCGGCAAAGTCAGCCCTGATCATTGCAAGGATCTTCTCTTCCGGCGCACCGCCCGCGCTTTCCAGCGCGGCCTGCCAGTTGACGCGATACTCCTCTGCCAGAAAATCAAGCGTTTCTGCCAGAAGATTCTCTTTTGACTGGAAATGGAACAGCACCAGCCCGTGGCTGATTCCCGCCCTTGCGGCCACATCCGTAACCGTCATCCGTGAAAACCCGCGCTCTGCCAGCGACTGGATCGTGGCTTCGATCATCTGCAGGCGCCTTGCGTCGCGGCTTTGCGTGCGAGGCGGCGAAGGCGGCGAAGGCGGCGGGGATGAGGGTGTTGCGGTATCGGTCATGGGCCTGTCCGGTCTGGGCCCCCCTTGTTTAGCGGGCATCATGGGGGACACAATCGCAAAGATTTGATTGACAGTCCAGTCAGTCGAATGTCAGGCTGGGGCATCGGTAGCAGCATTGTGAGATTTCATGACCTCCTTGCCCACACGGACCCTCACCCGATCGAACGCCCAGTTTCAGCGTGCCGTCAAAAGACTGCCGCTCGGGGTGGCTTCAAGCTTCCGCTACTGGGGCGAGGACCGGACGATCTATGTGCATCACGGCAAGGGCGGGCGAACCTGGGATATCGACGGCAACACCTATGTTGATTACCGGCTGGGCTATGGCCCGGCGATCCTTGGCTATGCGGATGACCGGGTCGATGCCGCGGCGCGCAAGGGGATGGAGGTGGGCGGCGTCTTTGCCCTTTCCACCGAGCGCGAACTGATCGTGGCCGACCGCATCGCCAGCATGGTCCCGGCGGCGGAGCTGGTGCGCTTTTCCAACTCCGGCACCGAGGCGGTCATGGCCGCCCTGCGTCTGGCACGCGCCTATACCGGGCGCGAAAGCTATCTCCTGGTGGAGGGAGGGTATCACGGCCTTTTCGATGCAGCCATGTGGATGTCCGACATGGACGGATGGGACCTCAGATCAAACACCGATCCGGAACTGGTACCTTATGGCAAAGGCGTCCCGCCGACAGTCAGGCAACTGGCGCATATCACCCCGATGAATGACTTTCAGCGGCTGGAGGACATGTTCAGACGCCATGGCGACAGGCTTGCCGCCATGCTCATCGAGCCGATTCAGGGCAATTGCTGCTCCATCATGGCGCAGACCGCTTATGTGCAGCTCGCACGCGCATTATGCACGAAATACGGCGTCATGCTCATCATCGACGAGGTGAAATCAGGCTTCCGTGTCGGCAAAAGCGGCATTCAGGGGCTCATGGATGTGCAGCCTGACATCACCACCTTTGCCAAGGCTGTCGCCAATGGTTACCCGATCGCGATTGTGGCGGGCCGCGAAGAGGTGATGCGCATGTTCCGCTATGGCGGGGCAAGCCATGGCGGCACCTTTACCGCGCATTCCGTCAGTCTTGCGGCTGCCGAGGAATGCCTGTGCATTCTGGACGAGACACCGGCGCTGGAAACCCTTGCGAACTACGGCGAGCGGCTCAAGACCGGGATCTCGCAAATCCTCGACGCCCGCCGGATCGTGCATTCGTTCACCGGGCATCCGTCAATGTTCGGCCTGTTCTTTGCCGAAACGCCCCCTGACAATTACCGCGACTGGAAGCGGTCCGACTATTCTTTCTATGATCAGATGGCCCGTTTCCTGCACGATCTCAACGTCATCGTGGAGCCCGACAGCCGCGAGCCATGGTTCATGTGCGAGGCGCACGGGCTGGACCCCTCCTGCCTGACCGACACGCTGAAAGCCGTGGAGACAGCGGTCGATCTGACGCTTGAGCATATCGGGAACAAGGCAAAAGCACAGTGAGCTATGATGCGCTGATCATCGGGGCCGGGCATAACGGGCTGGTGACCGCCTGCTATCTTGCCCGGGCCGGGCTGAAGGTGCTGGTGGTCGAAAAGAACGACTGGGTAGGCGGGGCGGCAGTGAGCCGCGAACTTTACCCCGGCTTCACCTATTCGAACTGCTCTTACGTCAGCAGCCTGTTCCGCCCCGAGATCATGCGCGATCTGGATCTCCCCAGGCACGGGCTGCAGATACTGCCCTATGAGGGTGGGGCGTTGTTCACCTCTGACGGCGGATATCTGGGGATGTTCCGGAACCACGAGGCGAACCGGCGCGAATTTGCCCGCCATTCGAAGCGCGACGCCGAGGCCTATGACCGCTACGCCCGTGACATCCTGCGCAACTGCCGCCTGATCCGTCCCATGCTGATGCGCCGCCCGCCCGACCTTGCATCGTTCCGGCCGCGCGACCTGTCAGAACTCGCATGGCTGGGCCGCCAGATCACCGGCCAGTCAGAAACGCAGATCTATGAGATGCTGCGGTTCTGGACCATGTCCATCGCCGATTTTCTGGACGGGTATTTCGAAAACCCGGCGGTGAAGGCCTATCAGGCGGTCGGTTCGGTCATCGGCACAGCGCTGGGGCCCATGTCGCCCGGCACGGCCTATGTGCTTCTCCATCACGCGATGGGCGATGTGGATGGCAATGTGGGGTCATGGGGTTACTCGCGGGGCGGGATGGGCGGCATTACCCGGGCGCTGAGCGCGAGCCTGCACGCATCGGGCGGCGAAATCCGCACGGGCGCAGGGGTTGAGCAGATACTGGTGAAGAACGGCCGCGCCGAGGGAGTGGTTCTTGAGGGGGGCGCGGAAATCCGCGCCGCGCGCGTCATCTCGAACATGGATGTGCGCCGGACCTTCCTGAAACATGTCGAGGAAAGCGCGCTTCCCGGCGATTTCGTCAAACGGGTACAATGCTTCAAGACGCGCGGTTCCTCCGGCAAACTGAACATCGCGCTGGACGGGCTGCCGCGGTTCTCCGCCCTGCCCGAAGATGCGCCCAACATCAGGGGTGATCTGCATTTCACAGATTCCATCGAAAGGATGGAAGCCGCCTACGATGACTGGAAAGCCGGGCAGTTTAGCCGCGATCCGTTTCAGGATATGATGATCCCCACGCTCATCGACCCGTCGATGACCCCGCCGGGCAAGCATTTCATGTCCTGCTTCGTGCAATATGCACCCCCTAGGATTGAAGGCCGCGACTGGACGGATGCTGACCGCGATGCCTTCCGCGATGCCTGCCTTGACCAGATCGAGGCCCATGCGCCGGGGTTCAGAAACCTGATTCTGCATGTCGAGGTACGCACCCCGCGCGAATTGGAAGCCGAAGTCGGACTGACCGAGGGCAACATCTTTCAGGGCGAACTGACCTTTGACCAGATGTTCTTCAACCGCCCCGTTCCGGGCTATGCGAACTACCGCTCACCGATCCGGGATCTGTGGATCTGTGGTTCGTCCACGCATCCCGGTGGCGGCGTGATGGGGGCGCCGGGGCGCAATGCGGCGGCAGAGATCTTGCGCGACATGAAGACCCCCGCGAAAGACATGAGCGACGCCTATGCCCTCGTCTGACACCATCATCATCGGCGGGGGGCCGAACGGTCTGGCGGCGGCATACCGGCTGGCCTCGGGCGGCGCAAAGGTCGTGGTGCTTGAAGCGGCGTCGCACCCCGGCGGAGGGGCGGGGCTGGCGCATCTGTCCTACAACCTCGATCCGCGCGTGGAAAAGGCGATGGGTCTGTCGCAGCACGGGCTGACATGGCTGAACCCCTCTCTGGCAACCACCGCGCTTTCTGCTCAGGGGCAGCATCTGCGGCTGGAAGGTGCGGTGGGCGCGCGATTGTCGGGCGGGATCAGCACCGAAGACCGCCTGGCATGGGAAACGCTGCGCGCCCGTCTGCTACGGTTCGCTGCCGTGCTCGCGCCCCTCAACCAGATGACCCCGCCGCGCATTGCCCGGGGCACCGGAAACCCCATGGGCAAGCTTGCCATGATCGCGCTGAGGGCAAGGATGATGGGCGCGAAGGACTTCCGTGAACTGGGCCGGATCCTTCTGACGAATGTGCATGACCTGCTGGATGATGCGCTTTCTGACCCGTTGCTGAAAGGGGCACATGCCTTTGATGCCACGCTTGGCGGCTGGCTCGGCCCGCGCTCTCCGAACTCGGTGCTGCCCTGGCTTGTCCGCCTGTCCGGGCAGACAGAGGGTGTTCAGGCCGCCCTTGGCCTGCCGAAAGGCGGCATGGCGGCGCTGGGGGCTGCGATGGCCCGCGCGGCGGCGGCGAGGGGCGTAAGCCTGCAATGTGACGCGCGGGTGGCGCGCATTCTGATCGAAGGGGAACGGGTTGTCGGGGTTGCGCTGGAAGGCGGCGAGGAAGTCCGCGCAGACCGCGTCGTCTCTGCCATCGCGCCCGCAACCACACTCCTCAGCCTAGTCGGGCCACGCCATCTGGATGCCGGCCTGACCACGCGGGCGCGCCAGCTGAAAGCACGTGGCGGGGCGGCGAAGCTGCACCTTGCCTTGCGCGGCCTGCCGGATTTCAGGGGCGCAGATATCAAAGACCGCCTGCTCATCGCGCCGTCAGAGCATGCCGTGGAGCTGGCCTTCAACCCGGTGAAATATGGCCAGGTGCCTGAACGCCCGGTGATGGAAATCATGATCCCCAGCGCATATGAACCGACGCCTGATGGCCTGCACCACCTCTCTGCCATCGCCCAGTTCGCCCCCCACAACCCCGCAGACAAAGATGGTGCACGCGCCGCGATGCTGGCGGCATGCCTTGCGCAGCTTGAGGCCCATGCGCCGGGAATCGGCCAACTGGTGGACAGTGCAACGCTGCTGATGCCTTACGACATCGAGGCCATCTATGGCCTGCCCGGCGGGCAATGGCATGCCGGTGAGCTGAGTGTCGAACAGATGCTGTTCCTGCGCCCGCTGCCCGGAATTGCACAATACAAGGGGCCGGTGCCGGGCCTCTGGCTTGCTTCGGCCGGGTGTCATCCCGGCGGGGGTGTCTCAGGTACGGCGGGCTGGAATGCCGCCCTCGCTATGGAGGCGGGACAATGAGCGCGCTGACCCATTTCGAAACCCCGCTTCTCAAGACGCCCTTTCACCCGAGGACCGAGGCCGCAAACCGGCTTTTGGCCTGGGGAAACTGGGCGGGCTATGCAACGGCGCTCACCTACGAAGACCTCGCGATGGAGCATTCGGCCATCCGCAACACCGCGACCGCCTATGACCTTTGCCCGATGATCAAATACCGGATCGAGGGGCCTGAGGCCGCCGACTACCTGAACCGGCTGACGCTGCGCAATGTTGCGAAACTGTCGGTGGGCGGCGTGCAGTACACCGCATGGGTCAATGACGCGGGCCATCTGCTGGATGACGGCACCCTGTTCCGGCTGGCCGCCGACCGCTATCGCCTGTGCTGTCAGGAGCGCCATCTGAACTGGTTGTCCGACAGCGCCCACGGCTTTGACGTATCCATCACCGAAGAGACCGAAGAGATCGCCGCGCTGTCACTGCAAGGCCCGACTTCAGCCGAAGTCCTGCGGCTTGCGGGCTTTGCCATCGACGGGCTGAAACCCTTCCGCATGGCAGATTATTCCTTGGGCAGCGGGCAGCTCATGATTTCGCGCACCGGGTTCACCGGGGATCTGGGCTACGAGTTGTGGACATCGCCCGGTCAGGCACTGCCGCTCTGGGATCTGCTGTTCGACGCCGGAACGCTGCACGGGTTGCGCCCCATCGGATCAGATGCCCTGAACATCGCCCGGCTTGAAGCGGGGTTCATCATCACCGGGCAGGATTTCACGCCCGCCGACATCTGCCTGCGCGAAGACCGCCTGCGCACGCCGCTGGAAATGGGTCTGGGTTGGCTGATCGACTGGGAAAAGGGCCACTTCACCGGCAAGGCGGCGCTTCAGCGTCAGCGGGCAACAGGCACCGGATGGTCCTTCGTCGGGCTGGAGATTGACGGCAACATCCCGGCTGAAGGGGCAATCCTGTATCGGGACAGAAAGCACGAGGTCGGTGTGGTCACCGGGGCCTGCTGGTCACCGGCGCTGAAGAAGAACATCGCGCTGGCGCAGATCCGGACGCAGCATGCCCATGCCCTGAGCTTGTGGGCGGAAATCTACGCCCTGCGGGAATTGCATTACGAGAAGCTGATGATGCATGCGCGGGTCGTCGAGCGGCCCTTTTTCACCCACGAGCGCCGCCGTGCCACACCGCCGGGAAGGTTCTGATGGCACAGCCCGGCCCCCACCCGCTGTCACCGCGCCTTGATCATTGCCCGCGCGGGCTGCCGCGCGACGCCTATCTGGACCCGGGCTGGTACGCGCGGGAAATGACCACCCTCTTTGCCCGCCACTGGGTGATGGCCGGTCGGGCGGCGGATTTCCCCGCTGGCCGGATGCGCCGGGTCATGGTGGGCGAGGCGCCGGTGATCGTGGTGCGGGATGCCGGCGGCAAGCTTGCGGCCTGGCACAACTCCTGCCCGCATCGCGGCTCGGAACTGTGCCGCTCGCCGGACGAAGCGGTCAGCAGGCTGATCCGCTGCCCCTATCACGCCTTCGCCTTCGCCGCTTCTGACGGGCGGCTGGTATCAACGGGCCATGCCGTGCCGAGCGCGGATTTCGACACATCCGCCCACGGCCTGAAACCCGTCTCTCTGAAACTCTGGAACGGTTTCGTGTTTCTGAACCAGTCGGCCAACCCCGGCCCGCTTCACGCCGATGTGGACCTTGGAACCCTGGACAACTGGCCGATGGACAGCCTTGTCACCGGCCATCGCTGGGAAGTGGAAATCGCCTGTAACTGGAAGGTCTTCTGGGAGAACTATTCGGAATGCCTGCATTGTCCCGGCATCCATCCTGAGCTTTGCGCGCTGGTGCCGGTCTATGGTCGTGGCATCATGACCGCACCCGAGGCAGCGGGCTGGACTCCCGAAGAATCCGCGCCCCCTGCCCTGCGGCATGGCGCAGAAAGCTGGACCGCAGACGGCGCTCCCTGCGGGCCGGTTTTCCCCGGCCTGACCGGGGCCGAGCGGCAGGCAGGCTTCAGTTTCGTCACCCTCTGGCCCTCGGCCTATGTTGTCGCGCATGTGGACCATGTCCGCTCGGTGCGGATTGTGCCGAGCAATCCGGAAAGGACCACCCTTGTCGCCGAATGGCATTTTCCCGCCGAAACAGCTTCCCAGCCGGGGTTTGACGCCGCCACGGTGGCGACTTTCGCGAAACGCGTGATGGCGCAGGATGGTGAGGCCTCAGAGATGAACCATCGCGGCATCCGCTCGCCCGCGTTCAGTGCCGCAAGGCTGATGCCCGAAGAATACGAGATCCACCGCTTCCACCAATGGATTCAGGCCGAGATGGAGGGCGCGCCATGACGAAACTACCCTATCCGACAATCGACGTTCCCAAAAACTGGGACCGGGGCGGGCTTCCCGCCTGGACCTATCACTCACCGGCACTGTTCGCGCTGGAGCGAGAGAAACTCTTTCTGACCCATTGGCAGATCGTCGGGCATGAATGCGACCTGCCCGAACCCGGCGACTGGCTGGCGTTCGATCTGCTGGGCGAGCGCGCGGTCATCATGCGCGGGCAGGACGGGGTGATACGGGCGTTCCATAACCTGTGCCGCCACCGGGGCGCGCGGGTGGTGGACGGCGAGACGGGGAATTGCAGGGGTGCCATTGTCTGCCCCTTTCATGGCTGGGTCTATAACCTTGACGGCAGCCTGCGCGGTGCAGCACAGCCCCGGTCCTTCGGCGCGATGAAGCGTGAGGATTTCGGGCTGAAACCCATCGAGATGGACAGCTTTCACGGCTTCCTCTTCATCCGCTTCTCACCCGGGCCACAACCGGGGATCGCCACGCTGCTCGCCCCCTTTGACGCCGATTTCGCCAGCTACCGGGTGCAGGATCTTGTGCCGGTCAGCGTGCCCAACCGGGCCAGTGACCTGCCCGTCAACTGGAAGTCGGTGCGGGATGTCGACAACGAGGGGTATCACGTTGCCCTTGCCCATCCCGGCCTGCAGGATCTTTACGGGCGTACCTACCGTGACCTGTATCTGAAAAACGGGCTTTCCATGTCGATCGGGTGGTATGGCGATACGCCCGGGCGGCTCTGGTCGGTGCGCAATTATACCCGGATATCGCCCGAACGGACCGACCTGCCCGGGCATCTTCAGAAAGCATGGAGCTATTACGGCTTCTTCCCCAACTCGGTTTTCACCATGACGCCGGAGGGCGTGCAGTTCTACCACGACATCCCGCTGTCCGAGGGTATGACGCGCCTTTCCGGTCGCAGCTATCGCTGGCCGCATGAGACGCGGCAGCAACGGCTTGCGCGCTATCTGGCCTATCGGATCGACCGGGACACATCAGTCGAGGATCAGCAGCTTTCGATCTGGTCGAACGAATCGATGATGTCCGACGCCTTTGAGGGTTTCCACCTGTCCGACCTGGAATACGGGCTGCGGCGCCATCATGACGGGCTGCGCCGCATCCTGCCGGTGATGTCGCTGGCGGTGGCCCCGCCCGAGGATCAGATCGCGGCACGAAACGAAGAAATGTCTTGTCCGGTTCAGGGGCGGGCATAAGCTGACTGTAAAATCAATCACAACAGAACAAACGGGGAGAATGCCATGAAACTGACCCGACGCCATACCCTTCTCGGGATGGGTGCAGTCCTTGCCACACCCTATGTCCGCCCGTCCTGGGCCCAGGCCGGGCGCGTTAATGTCTATAACTGGTCCGATTATATCGGCGAGACCACAATCGAGGATTTTGAACGCGAGACCGGGATCGGGGTGATTTATGACCTCTATGCCTCATCCGAAGAGATGCAGGCAAAGATGCTCGCCGGGTCCACCGGCTATGACGTGGTGCTGATGGCGGGCCTGTCGATGCCCGAGTTCATCCGCGCCGGGGTCTATCAGCCCATTGACCGCGCCAGGCTGACCAACTGGGGCAATCTTGACCCCGATATCCTGAGCATCGTCGATGGTTATGACCCCGGCAACCGCTATGGGGTGCCCTACATGTGGGGCTCGGTCGGGTTCACCTACAACCTTGCGATGGTGCGGGAGCGCCTGCCCGACGCAGACCTGGAAGCGCTTGAGACCATCTTTGACCCGGTCAATGCCGCCGCGCTGGCCGATTGCGGCTTGTCGATCCTCGACAGCCCTTCAGACATCGGGTTCATGGTGATGAGCTGGCTGGGCATCGACCCCTCCACCGCAGGCCCCGCCGAATACCAGCGCATGGCCGAGGCTTTCGCGCCGATCCGGCCATACATTGCCACCTTCGATAACGCCAATTACCTCACCGCCCTTCCCAATGGCGAGATGTGCGCGGTCAACAGCTGGTCAGGGGATTACGGCGTTGCCGCCGCCCGCGCCGCCGAGGCCGGGATCGACATTGAACTGGCCTATTTTGTTCCCCGCACCGGGGCGCCTGCGTGGTTCGACCTTTGGGCAATGCCTTCGGACGCGCCCCATACGGACAATGCCTATCGGTTCATCGATTACATGCTGCGGCCCAAAGTGATTGCCGATTGCACCAATTACACCGGCTATGCGAATGCCAACGCCGCCGCGATGCCGTTCCTTGACCCGGATATCGCCGCCGATCCGGCCATCTATCCCGATCCCGAAACCCGGGCGCGGATGTACACCACGCAGCCGCAGACCCCTGAGCAGGAACGCGAGCTGACCCGCATCTGGTCTACCATCAAGGCGGGCTGAAATGACCGGGGACGCGTTCATCGAAATCGACGGCGTATCCAAGAATTTCGGCAGTTTCCCCGCAGTCCGGGATGTATCGCTGACCATCGCGCGGGGCGAATGCTTTGCGTTGCTGGGGGCATCGGGCTGCGGCAAGACCACACTTTTGCGGATGCTGGCCGGGTTCGAATCCACCAGCGCGGGCAGCATCCGCATCGACGGGCTGGACATGGCCGGAGTGCCGCCCTGGAACCGGCCCGTGCATATGATGTTCCAGTCCTACGCGCTGTTTCCGCATATGAGCGTGGCGCGAAACGTCGGCTATGGCCTGCAGCATGAGCGGATGAGCCGGGCGCAGCGCAGCGCGCGGGTGGCCGAGATGCTGGATCTGGTGCAGATGACCGGCTTTGAAGACCGAAAGCCGCACCAGATCTCGGGCGGGCAACGCCAGCGCATCGCGCTGGCGAGGGCGCTGGCGCGCCAGCCCAAGGTGCTGCTGCTGGATGAACCGCTCGCCGCGCTGGACAAGAAGCTGCGCGAGCAGACCCAGTTCGAGCTGATGTCGATTCAGGCGCGCACCGGCGTCACCTTTGTTGTGGTCACCCATGATCAGGAAGAGGCAATGACGCTGGCCGACAGGCTGGCGGTGATGGACAAGGGCGCGGTGCGTCAGGTGGGCCGCCCCGGTGAGGTCTATGAAAACCCCAACTCGCGCTATGTTGCAGGGTTCCTGGGCACGATCAGCCAGTTCGACGGGCGCGCCGGCCGCTCCGTCAACGGCATTCTCACCCTCGACGTGCCTGACTTCGGAAGGTCCGTGCAGGTGGCATGCCCTCTCGACACCCGCCCGGGCGAGGCGCTGACCCTTGCGTTGCGCCCCGAAAAGCTGCGCCTGACCCGCGAACGGCCCGAGGGGCCGAATGTGATCCCCGGCACGGTGCGCGATCTGGCCTATTTCGGCAAGGACAGCCTCTATCGCATCAACCTGCCCTCAGGCGCGCTGATCAGCGTGCATGCCGTCAATGCCCGGCGCGGCGCCCAGACGCCTGACTGGGACGACAGCGTCTGGGTCTCGTTCGACCCTGACGCCGCCATCCTGCTGAAGGACTGACGATGGCCCGCCTTGCGCACCACCTGTCCCTGTGGTTCGACCGGCGCGGCTGGCGTGATCTGATCATCGGGGTGCCGTATCTGTGGCTGTTGGTACTGTTTCTGCTGCCCTTCGCCATCGTTCTGGCGATGAGCTTTGCCACCCGCACGCCCAGTGTGCCGCCCTTCGGCTTTGGCGGCGACAATCCGGTGATCAATCTGGAGGGCTATGCTCGGCTGTTCACGGATCCGCTGTATATCCGCAGCTTTCTGACATCGCTGCTCAACGCGGCACTGGCGACCGGATTCTGTCTGCTGATCGGCTATCCCATGGCGCTGGGGCTTACGCGTGTCAGCTCTGGCTGGCGCGGCATCCTGTTGATGCTGGTGATCCTGCCATTCTGGACCTCGTTTCTGCTGCGGGTCTATGCCTGGATGGGGCTGATGGGCCGCAACTCGTGGTTCAACGGACTGCTGACCGATCTGTGGAACGTGATGACCCCGGAAGGCTGGGCAGTCAGCCATGTGCCGATGATGCACACAAATTTCGCGGTCGTGCTCGTGATGGTCTATACCTATCTGCCTTTCATGATCCTTCCGCTTTACGCCAATCTTGAGCGGCTGGACCGCGCGCTGGATGAGGCGGCGATGGATCTGGGCTCGCGCCCGTTCCGGGTGTTCCGGGATGTGACACTGCCACAATCGGTGCCCGGCATCATCGCAGGCGGCCTGCTGGTTTTCATTCCCGCCGCCGGTGAGCTGGTCATTCCCACGCTTGTCGGCGATGCGCGCATGCCGATGATCGGGCGGGTCATCTCGGACGAGTTCAGCGCCGCGCGCGACTGGCCGATGGCCTCGTCGGTGGCGGTGGTGCTATTGCTGCTGATGGTGGGGCCAACCATCCTGTTTACCCGGTACAGTGCCAAAGCCGATGGCACTACGCCGGAGGAGGCGCTGAAATGAACCGCCGGCCCGTCTTTCTGATCACCATGCTGTGCTTCGGCTTTGCCTTCTTCTACATCCCGATCCTGTCGATGATCGTCTACAGTTTCAACGGGTCGCGGCTGGCAACCGTCTGGGGCGGGTTCTCGATACGCTGGTACCAGTCGCTCTGGACCAACCGTCAGGTCTGGGAGGCGGTGATCCTGTCGCTGAAGATCGCCTTTGTGTCGGCCACGGGGGCCACGATCCTGGGCACGATGGCGGGAATCGCGCTGGCCCGGTTCCGGCGCTTTCGCGGGCGCACCGTGTTTTCGGCGATGGTGACGGCCCCGCTGGTGATGCCCGAAGTGATCACCGGCATCGCCACGCTGATGCTGTTCATCCTGATGGCGCAATGGATCGGCTGGCCGGGCCAGCGTGGGTTTCTGACCGTGACACTGGCGCATATCACCTTCTCGATGGTCTTCGTGGCGACCGTGGTTCAGGCGCGGCTGTCCTCGGCCGACCGTGCGATCGAAGAAGCGGCCATGGATCTTGGCTCGCGTCCCTGGCAGGTGCTGCGCGACATTACCCTACCGGTGATCTCGCCCGCGATTCTGGCCGGCTGGCTGCTGGCTTTCACGATCTCGCTGGACGACGTGGTGATCACCTCGTTCACCACCGGACCGGGCAACACCACCTTACCCCTGCTGATCTGGTCAAAGGTCAAGCTGGGCGTGACCCCTGATGTGAACGCATTGGCCACATTGATTGTGGTAACGGTGGGCATTGGCGTGGCACTGGCCGGGTTCATCCTGCACCGCGCCGAAAAGCGCCGCGCGAAGGATGCGCAGCTGGCCTATCGGGGCGGGAAATGAGCGGGCGTCTGGGCCTGCCGCTCGGCAGCGCGGGCACGGGGCGCGCGCGCTACGCCCGGGCCATGGCCTGTCATGTCAAGGGGCAGATCAGCGACGCTCAGCTTGAAGCCTACCGCGTCGCTGCCGCCAGCGACTCCAGACCGCCCGCGCCCGAATTTGCCGCGCGCGGCCTGCCCGTTCCGCAAGACCTGCCCGGGGACGGGAGCAGCGGGCCGGGCATCCTGCTGGATGAAATCAGCGGCTATCTGCGCGCCCTGCCCGGCCCCGGTGTGGCCGAAGTGCGCGCGGGCCTCGCCGCCGCACGCCGCCATCGCACGGTGAAAGCCGCAGCGCCCATGCACAATGCCGTGGTCGCGGCGCATCTGCCCGCAGCCCTTGCCGCGCTGAAACCTTACTATCCGGCACTCGCAGGCGCCATCACCGCAGCCGCGCCGCATCTGGGCTGGTGTAGCTATGACGCCTACGACCCTGCCCTGATCGGCGGGGCTTTTCGCCGCGGCCATGCCTTTGCCTCGCTCATCGGTGCGGAAGGGGGATTGCCGGAGGTGGATTTCGACATCGGCCTCTTCCTGATCGCACCGCAGGTGTTTTACCGCGATCACCACCACCCCGCGCCCGAGCTTTACGCGCCCCTGACCGGCCCGCATGGCTGGCGCTTCGGGCCCGGCAGGCCGCTGGTCATCAAACCCGCGCACCAGCCGGTCTGGAACCCTGCCGGACGGCCGCATGCCATCAAGGTGGGCGCGGTGCCCCTGCTCTGCCTCTATGCCTGGACCCGCGACATCGCAGAAGCGGCCCGGGTCATTCCCGCCAACGACTGGCCCGAACTGGAGGCTCAGCACCTTGACTGAAACGCTGCTGATCAATGCCCGCATCCGCACCATGGACCCCGCCGCCCCCCATGCGAACTGGATGCGCATGCGCCACGGCGTGGTCAACGCCCTGGGCCACGGCCCGGCCCCCGCCCCCGGCGCGGCTGAGGTGATTGACGCGGGCGGGCAACTGGTGTTGCCGGGGTTTCAGGACGCGCATATCCATCTTCTGTCCGGCGGGCTTGATCTTGCCACGTCGGCCCCTCTCTATACCGAGACCAACGACGAGGGGTTGCTCGCCCGCCTAAGCGCCCATGCCAATGCCAGACCTGATCTTCCGGTCGTGCTGGGTGCGGGCTGGCAAGCCGGGATATTCGGAACGCATAACCTGAGCGCCCCGCTACTGGACCGGGCAGTCAGCGGGCGGCCCGTGATCCTCTATGACTCATCCTTTCACAACGCCTGCGTGAACAGCAAGGCCCTGGAGATGGCAGGCATCCAGCAGATGCCCGACCCGCCGAACGGCCATATCCTGCGCGATGCGTCGGGCCGTGCGACGGGGATGCTGCACGAAGAGGTCATTCCCCTTGTCGCCGCCCGCCTGCCGGAACTGAGCGATGAGCATTGGATGGAAGGGCTGCGCGCCGGGCAATCCCTAGCCAATGAACACGGGATCACCGGCGTGCTTGACCCCCGGATCACCGAGCGCGAGGCGCGCATCTATGCCCGCGCCGAGGCAGAGGGCAATCTGAGCCTGCGCGTGGCCGGGGCGGCGCTGGTAACGCAGGCTGACACGCCTGAAAGCGCCGTTGCCCGGCTGAGCGGAATGCGCAAGGCCCATCCCGGCCCCGGCTTTCATCTGCATTCGGCCAAGTTCTTCATGGACGGCGTTTTTGA
The DNA here is from genome assembly GCF_036802785.1 of Pararhodobacter sp. GTDB lineage: Bacteria > Pseudomonadota > Alphaproteobacteria > Rhodobacterales > Rhodobacteraceae > Pararhodobacter. The sequence goes on along the minus strand of NZ_DAIRVN010000001.1, from coordinate 26,095 downwards.
GAACCGCACGGCGGCGGGGCTGCGCGCCTATGCAGATGCGGCGGGCGGCACCGCGCCCTGCATGTTCAGTGCCGCGCAGACCCGTGCCCTTTTCATCGCCCTCGATGCCGCCCGTTTTGCCCTCCACAGCCATGTGATCGGCGATGCCGCCGCCCGCCGCGCCCTTGACGGGCTGGAGGCTGCGCGCGCGGCCAACGGCGCGTGGCCAGCCCGCCACCAGCTTGCCCATCTGCAGCTTGTGGATCCCGCCGATGTTGCCCGCCTTCAGGGCCTCGCCATGGCGAATATCCAACCGCTCTGGGCAAGGTTCGACCCGGTGATCCCCGATATCGCGCTCGACATGATCGGGCGGCAGCGCTGGCCGGATGTCTATGCCTTCCGCCGGATGCTGGATGCCGGGGCGGACTGGTGCCTTTCCTCGGACTGGCCGGTCAGCAGCCTGAACCCGTTCGAGATCATCGAAACGGCGATCACCCGGCAGGCCCGGCAGATTGAGCACCCCAGGGCGCCCTTTGTGCCGCAAGAGGCCCTGAGCATCGAGGAATGCGTGCAGGGCTACACCGTTCACGCCGCCCGCGCCTGCTGGCGCGACCATTTCACGGGCATGCTGCGGCCCGGCTTTTCAGCTGACCTCATAATCCTTGACCGCGACATCTTCACCTGCCCGCCGCAGGAAATTTCCGAAACCCGTGTGCTTCTTACCCTGTTCAAAGGCTCGGTTGTCTGGCGTCAGGCGCCGTAACGCGCTCACAACGCTGTGGGGAAAGCTTCGCCACGCAGCACCTTGCCTGCTGTCAGGGGCTGGCGGTGGCGGGCTTCTCTTCCGGTTTGTGCAGCAGGCTCAGCGCGCGGCTCAATCCTTTCCCGCCCAATGGACGATGCGGCTTTCCATCAACCAGAAAACGCGATCCAGGGTGAAGCCGATCAGGGCCATGATCAGCACCGCGACGATGACGATGTTGGTTGCCAGGTATTCTGCCGCTGTCATCGCCATCCAGGCGATGCCCTCGGATGTTGCGGTCAGCTCTGCGGCGACAAGCATCGTGACCGCGATGGAAATTGACACCCGGATTCCGGTAAAGATGCCCGGCAGACTGGCAGGCATGACAATCCGCGCAAACACCGTCCAGCGGTTCGCCCCCAGAGACTGCGCTGCCTGAATCTTTTTGGTGCTGACGGAGCGGACAGCCTGCATCGAACTGATCACGATGATCGGAAAAACCGGCGCGCCGATCACGATGATCTTGGACAGATCGCCAATGCCGAACCAGATCAGGAACAGCGGCAGCAAGGCAATCTTCGGAATCGGGCGGATGGCCTGGATGGGCGGCTCAACAATTGCGCGCACCCGGTTGTTCATGCCGATCAGAAGGCCCAGCGGAACACCGATCGCAATGCAGAAGAAGAACGCCACCGAAAAGCGGTACATGCTGACGCCGACATGCTGCATCAACGTCCGGCCCTGAAAGCCGTTGTTCCACAACTGTACGAAGGTTTCGACCACACGCTGCGGCGAAGGCAGAAACAAGGGGCGGATCACCGGATCCCAGGGGCCCATTCCGGTCGCCAGCGCCCAGGTGCCCAGAATCACAAGGAAAGTGGCCAGGGTCAGCCAGCGATCATGCAGTCGGCGCTTGCGACGGGGCGGGGCGGTATCCAGCGTCTGGGTTTCCGATGCGGCGTAACTGTCGCTCATTTACACCTCCTCCTTGTTGGCGTCCTGGCCCAGAAGATGGATGATCTGGCGCTTGGCTTCGACAAAATCGGGGGCCACCGTGATCAACGGATCTTTGCTTTCGTTGAAGCGGCTGCGAAACGCCGCGCGCACCCGGCCCGGCCGGGGCGACATGACAACAATATGCGTTGCCAGAAACAGCGCCTCCTCGATCGAATGGGTGATCCACAGGATGGTCTTTCCGGTGCGCTGCCACAGTTGGCGTATCTCGGCCAGAAGGGTTTCGCGCGTCTGCTGGTCAAGCGCGGCAAAGGGTTCATCCATCAGCAGAACCTGCGGATCATTGGTCAGTGCGCGGGCGATGCCAACGCGCTGTTGCATGCCGCCGGACAGTTGATAGGGGTATTTCAGGGCAAAGTCCTTCAGCCCGACCATGTCCAGCGTGGCAAGCGCCTTGCGATGCGCAAGCGCCTTGCTTTCGCCGCAGGCCCGGGGGCCGAAGGCCACATTCTCCAGCACGTTCATCCAGTTGAACAGGGCACCCTGCTGGAAAACCACGCCACGTTCGGCCCCGGGGCCCGAGATATCCTTTCCGTCAAGCCGGACCGTGCCTGTGCTCGGCGTCTCGAACCCGGCCACAAGGTTCAGCAGCGTTGTCTTGCCGCATCCAGACGGACCGACGACACACAGAAAATCGCCATCGGCAACCATCAGATCGAGCGGCACCAGCGCATGCACAGCCTCGGCACCCGTGCCAAAGGTCTTGCTCAGCCCCCTTATTGCCAGCTTCGCCTCTGTTTCCGGGCATCTGACGGCCCATTGGTAAGGTTCTATCGTCATCCGGCCAACTGCTCCGTTTCTGGCCGCCTTGCCACTGTCCCGGGCAAGGCAGCGTTCTGTCAGATCATCTGCTCGATGAATGTCGAATCGATATAGGGGCGCAGATCGGGCACACTGGTCATCTGGCCGGTCTCCACCATGAATTCCGCCTGCCGGTTCAGCGCCCGCAGAATGCCCGTGTCGGTGGCGCCCGGCAGCCCCATCCAGTCTTCAGACGCCTGTTCGGCCGGGGTCAGGGTGTGTTTGCCGTCGACAAAGCGCTGCACCAGAGCGCGATCAATCTGCATGAAATCGGTCATGGTATCGACCATGTGCTGGGGATCGGACTTATACAATTCATTGATCCGGGCGATCTCTTGCAGATAGATCAGGACAAGATCGGGGTTTTCCTCTTTGAACTGATCGCGCACCACCAGACCGTCGATCAGCAGCACGCCCTCGTTGACCAGATCGCCGGTGGTGAAAATGATCCTGCCGCCGTCATTCTCCAGCGCCATCAGAACCGAGGTCCAGATATAGGCGGCATCAATCGCACCTTGCGACCATGCCGCGACAATCGCATCTGGCCGCAGGTTCACCAGCTCCACATCGGTATTGGACAGGCCCGCACTTGCCAGGGTGGCCAGAACCGCAAAATGGACCGACGTATTGAACGGACAGGCGATACGGCGACCACGCAGGTCGGCAATGCTTTCAATACCTGACTCTTCGCGCACGATCAGTGCCTCGCTGGAGCGGATGATCTTGTGAATATAGACCATGGTGATCGGCAAGCCGTTTGCCATGCCTACAAGCATCGGGCTGGACCCCATGTTGCCTATGTCGATCGCCCCTGCGGCCATGGCGGTCAGAATTTCCGGCCCGGTCGAAACCCCCCTGAAATCCACATTCGCGATGTCGCCGAAGGCCTCCTGCATGGAGCCTGTAGCGCGCGCATAGTTCTGAGGATTGGCCGAAGAGAAATGGCTCAGCACCGCGGTTCTGGACTGCGCCCGCGCCGGTCCTGCCAGCCCAAATGGCGCAACAATGAAGCTTGCCATTCCGATATTGCCGCCGATCTTCAGAAGATCGCGCCGTGAAAAGTCTGATGGTCCGGGCATGTTTTTCTTCCTCCTGTTGGGTCAGTGCAAACGCAGGTTGAATTTTTCAGGCGTATCCGGTGGTGCCTGACTGTGGGGTGGGCATATCGGAGCGGCTTTGCGCAATCGCGGCGCGCAGATCGGCAATGTATTGCCCGCGCGCGCTTTCATGCAGCAGCGACATCATCAGATGAATCCCGACGGGCCGGCGGGTCATGCTGACCAGCCAGTCTTTCTGCATCATCGCGGCTGCAACATTCATCATGTCATGTCGGCGCGAGCCGAAGTTGATGAGGGTCATGTCGGGCTTTGCCCAGAACTCCATCCCCTCGATGGCGGTGATGTCGGCGATATAGGCGTCGGTCATCGCGGCCATGCGCGCAGCGGCCTTGCGATAGCCCTCGGTGCCCAGATGGTTGAGCACCGCCCAGGCGGCGGCCACCGCCCCGGCCGGGCGCGTGCCCGCCAGTGTGGCGGTGCGGAAAACGCCCGCGGGCCACTGATCTGCAACGAAAACCGAGCGTTCCTGATCCGCAACATCCCGAAAGAACACCGTTGAGGCAGGCTTGGGGCAAAAGCCGAACTTGTGCAGATCCGCCGAGATTGAGCGCACACCGGGCAGGGCAAAGTCGAACGCGCGGAGGGGCGCACCGTTCATCTGATAGAACGGCAGGATCCAGCCGCCGACGCAGGCATCGACATGCAGCCAGACCCCGCTTTCCAGCGCGATGGCGGACAGCGCATCGATCGGATCGATGACGCCATGCGGATAGCACGGCGCAGAGCCCACGATCAGCATGGTGTGATCGTCGATCAGAGCGCGCAGCGCCTCTGGATCTACGCGTTTGTCTTCGGTCAGTGGCGCGCGACGGATTTCCAGATCCATGACCTGCGCTGCCTTGTCAAAAGCGGCATGGGCGGTGTCAGGCATGACCATGTTCAGCCCGTGGCGTGGCGCACCGGCGCGGGCGCGATGGCTCTCACGTGCCGCCTTCACCGCCAGAAAGATGCTTTCGCTGCCACCGGGGGTAAACACCCCTTTCGCGCCCTCGGGGGCGTTCAGCAGGTCAAGCCCGTAGTCCAGCACCTCGCGCTCCATCCGGCCGATGCCGTGAAAGGCCCGCCCGCCACCGAGAGCATTCTCGACAAAGAACATTGTATAGGCTTTCAGACCGATCTCCTGCGTGGTCGCGTCGTTCTTGAAAACGAACATCGGCGCACGGCCGCCCCGCCAGTCGATATCCTTCGCGGAAAAATCGGCCATGCGCTGGCTGATATCCTCCCACTGGGCACCGCCCGCCGGAAAGGACGCCCTTTCTGTCCCACCTGTCATCCCGCAGTTCCTTTCTTGCTTGGCGTTCCGCCATTTCCGGCCTTTACCCGCCCGACAGCGCCTGGACGGCGCCCCAAAGCAGCGTCTGCAAGGTTGTTCTCAGCCGCCGGGCGGAGTCGGGGCCTCCGGCACACGGCAGGCGATCACCCCGGCGTCGCTCAGTGCTGCAATGCGCGCGGCGTCATAGGCCAGCACGCCGCGCAGTACAGCGTCGGTATCCTCCCCCAGCATCGGCGGAGCTTTGGGTGTGTGATGTCGTTGTGCGGCGAGGCCATGCGCGGGCCCGACCAGCGCAACTTCGCCAAGCTCCGGGTGCTGAAGCCGCTGGACAAGACCCCGCGCCGCTACCGTCGGACTGTTCAGCGCCTCGGCCACAGACTGCACCCGGCCTGCCGGAACGCCCGCAGCCAGACAGGCATCCAGCCAATACTGGCAGGGGCGCCGGGCCAGTTGCGCCGCCATCATCGGCAACAGCGTGTCGCGGTTGAGCGCGCGCTCATGCGCAGTCAAGAAACGCGCATCCGCCGCCATTTCGGGCACCTCGATCACCTTCTGGCAAAAATCGCGGAACATCCGGTCATTTCCGATGGCCAGGGCAAAGCTGTCATCCGAGGTCTCGAAAATCTGGTACGGCACGACCGTCGGATGGGCATTGCCATACCGCTGAGGAACGACCCCGGCATTCAGATAGCCGGTGCCCACATTGATCAGCAGGTTGAGCGCGGCATCGAGCAACGCCACATCAATCAGCTGCCCCTGTCCTGTGATGGTGCGCTGATGAAGCGCGGCCAGAATGGATTGCGTGGCGACCATGCCGGCAACGACATCGGTAAAGGCAACACCCAGACGCTGCGGCGGCCCGTCGACCTGGCCGGTTATCGCCATCAACCCGCTCTCGGCCTGCATGATGAAATCATACCCGGGCCGGTCGCGCTCGGGACCGGATTGCCCGTAACCGGATATCGAACAATAGATCAGCGCCGGATTGATGCGTTGCAGCGTATCATATCCCAGCGGCGGTTCGTTCTGTCAATAGTGTGGAAATTAATTCCACTTTCAGTGATACTACTGTCTACCCTTTGGTAAACACCGAGAAAGGACAATGGCTTATGCGCAAACGCCAGATCAATCCGGACGAGCCGTCCGAAGGAGGAAAGACCAATAACGCGGTGTCACTGATCCGGGGACTTGCGATTCTGCGGGCGTTTGGCCCCGGCGACAGCACGCTGGGGAATCAGGAACTGATGGAACGGACTGGCCTGCCCAAGGCAACAATTTCCCGTCTGACGCAAGCGCTGTCAGAACTGGACTATCTGCATTACGACAGCGCGCTGGGGCGTTATTCCATCGGTTCAGCGACCATATCGCTGGGCTATTCCAGCCTCAGCGCCATGCCGGTCGTGCATATGGCGCGCCCTCTTCTGCAACGGTTGGCCGACGAGACAGGCGTTGCCGTGGCCCTCGGCACACGCGAGGGATTTGAGATGCTGTATCTTGCGAATTGTCACGGGGAGGGGCCCGTCAGCCTGAAACTGAACGTGGGTTCGCGGACACCGATTCTGAAATCGGCCATGGGCCTTGCCTATATTGCCGAGATGCAATCCGAGCCGCGCGACGCCTTGCTGAAGAAACTGATCGACCGCGAACCGGAACAGGAATCCGCCATCCGGGCGCTGGTCGAAGCCTCGCTCGAATGCTATCGGCGCGACGGTTATGTGGGCGCCTATGGAACCTGGTTCAGCTATATCAACGCGGTCGGCACAGGCTTTCGGCCCAGTGATGGCTCTCCGATCGTCGCGCTTACCTGTGGTGGGATCGTCGACATCCTGCCGCGTTCCCTGTGCGAGACGCAGATCCGCGAATGCCTGCTCAGGACAGTTGCTGATCTGAAGGCGCTTCTGGAAGGTCGCCAGGAAGCAGGCACTGTCATTATCTCGGGCGAGAATGATGCCGGGGGTGCGGGCACCGCGAGCTGATGCGGGCCAAGGCTAGGGCGATGACGGAAACCGCCAGACGGCCTTGCCTTTTGACGACCTGAAACTGCCTGTGCGGCAGGGGGGCAGCATGCCTTTCCAACACCATCCTCTGCTGGTCGCGCAGATGCCTTGAGCGCAGCGCTGCAAGACCCCACCTCTGCCCCGCTCCCGGCCGCTTTTCAGGAAGAAATGTGCCGGGGGGTGACGAGGCGATTGACAGGGGCATTCTGATTATGCAGTGTATAGTTAGTAGCCGAACGACTTTCCGCTGCAAGCGCGCGGGGTCGGCGGAACAAAGGGGGGAACCGAGATGACGCCAGCCTTGGTACGGCCCTGCGCCGGAACCGGCCTTTGCATTGTTGCTGCTGATGGTGTGGTGGAAGCATGATCCGGCTTGGTGACATGATCACAAGGGCGGCCCGTCTGGCGGGTGACGCACCTGCCCTTCGCTCAGGAAAAACATGCTTGACCTGGCGCGCGCTGGAGGACCGTTGCTGGCGCCTTGCACGCGGGCTTGTCGAACTGGGCGTAAGCCCCGGTGATCGCGTTGCTTTCCTTGGTTTCAATTCACACCGGCTTTTTGAATGCTACTACGTGCCCTCGCGGATCGGGGCGATTTCGGTGCCAGTGAACATCCGCTACGCAGCACATGAGATGGCGGGCGTGCTTGCCGATTGCGCCCCAAAGGTCCTCTTTGCCGACACCGCCCATTGGGAACTGGCACGCCAGATGCAGCGTGAGACCGGCATCGCTTTCCTGATCCACGCAGACGATGGCCCGGCCCCCGAAGGCGCAGCCGTAAGCCATGACGCTATAGCTGACGCATCTGGCCATGGTCCGGACTGTGACCCGGAGGGTGGCGAGGATATCCGCATGCTCGGCTCGGCGGGCCAGGATGTGGCGATGCTGTTCTATACCGGCGGCACCACCGGGCGCCCCAAAGGCGTGATGCTGAGCCATACAGCGCTGTTCACCAACGCTCTGGGCGCGATCCCCATCTATGGTTTCCGTGACCGCGAGGCGCAGCTTCTGTCAGGGCCGATGTTTCATCTGGGGTCCGGCTCGCGGGTATTCACGGCGCCGCTGCTTCAGAACCTGACAGTCATCGTGCCCCGGTTCGAACCCGCCCTCGCCCTGCAGGCCATCGAGACGCACCGCATTGCCGCCGTGCAGATGGTTCCCACAATGCTGCAGATGCTGCTCGACCACCCTGATTTCGGCCGTCATGACCTGTCGTCGCTGCGGCTGGTGAGCTACGGGGCGGCGGTCATGCCGCAGGCCCTTTTGGCGCGGGTGATGGAGGCGCTGCCAGGCATCAGTTTCTGCCAGGCCTTCGGGATGACCGAATGTGCGCCCGTAGTAACAGCCCTGCCGCCGGCGGAGCACTATCCCGGCTCAAAGACCCTTGGCACCATCGGCACCCCCGTTCGCCATGTCGATATGCGCATCGTTGATGAAGCGGGGTGCGACGTGGCGCGTGGCGCGACGGGCGAGATCATCGTGCGTGGCCCGAATGTGATGAACGGCTATTGGAATCAGCCTGAGCTTACGGCGCAGGCGCTGCGGGGTGGCTGGTATCATACAGGCGATGCTGCCTGGATGGATGACACGGGCTTCGTCCACCTTGCTGGTCGCACGGTCGAAATGATCGTGACCGGCGGCGAGAATGTCTACCCTGTCGAGACGGAAAACGCGCTCGCCCTGCATCCGGCGGTGTCTGAAGTGGCAGTGTTCGGCCTGCCCGATGCGCGATGGGGCGAGCGGGTACATGCCGTCATCCGCCTCAGGGCCGGGATGCAGACCGATGCGGCACAACTCACCGCCTTCTGTCGCGGGCTGGTGGCTGGCTACAAGCTGGCACGAAGCTACAGCTTCTGCAACGAAGCCCTGCCACAGACCAATGTCGGCAAGATCGACAAGGCGCGGCTCAGGCGCGAAGCGCTGCAACAGACAAGCGCACTGGCCTGAGCACGCATGAACAACGACCCGCCGGGCAGAGGAGAGCCCGGCCCACAACAAAACGGAGGAGGAACAGATGAAATTCAAGATCGGATCGATCCTTGCAGGCCTGGCACTCGGATGCAGTGTGGCTGCCTCGGCCCCGGCGCAGATTGTGCTGACCTATGCCGAGGGGGGGCCAAACCGCGGCACCCGCTCGGTGGCGCTGCAGGACTTTGCGGATACCGTCAACCGCCTGACCGATGGCGAAGTTTCGGTGAACATTCACTGGGGCGGCGCGCTGGTGAGCCTGACCGCAACGCCGCAGGCCGTGCGTGACGGTGTGGCCGATCTCGGCACCGTGCTCGGATCCTACGACCCGGCGCGCCTGGCCGGATTTTCCATCGGAGACCTGCCAACGCAGTATTCCGACCCCTGGGTCGTTCAGCGCGCCATGTACGAACTGATGACAACCGATGAGGATCAGATCAGCATGTTCGCCGATCAGAACCTCGTCTATCTGGGCAACTTCAGCTCCACCGGCCTCAACTTCGAATGCCGTGGCACGCACAAGATTGAATCTGTTGCAGATTTCTCCGGTTTGCGGATCCGCGCCAGCGGCGTCTATGCCCTGGTGCTCAATGATCTGGGCGCCAATACGATGAACATGGGCTTTCAGGATGTGTATTCGGCGCTCGATACCGGACTGGTGGATTGCACCACCGGGTATTTCTACACCGCCGCCGCCTATAACACCTATGAAGTGGCCAATCACTTTTCGATCGCACAGTGGGGCGGCATCGGTTCGTTCGGGATCGCCATGAACAAGGAAGAATTCGACGATCTGTCCGAGGCGCATCAGCAAGCGCTTCTGGCTGCGGGCGGCGAGATGATCGACCGTTTCGCACGTTCCCAGATCGAAGAAATGGCCGTCATTCGCGCAGGCCTCGAAAGCGGCGAAATCGGCCGGCAGGTCACTGTTTACGACTTCCCCCAGGAAGATCTGCTGCTGCTTACCGAGGCTGCGAACGTCCACAATCAGAGCTGGGTCGAGCAGATGAATGCTCTGGGCTATGACGGTCAGGCCATGTTCGACACCTACCGGGCGCTTCTGGTGAAATACGACACCGAGCGTCAGGAACTGGGCTACCCATGGGAACGCTGAACCCGCAAGACCGAGGGGGGGTCGTTAACGACCCCCCTTCACACGGCGGCCCACAAAGCGCGCTTGACCGACCGCGCGGCCTTTGGGGCAAGGCCCTTGGCCTGATCGAAGATCTGCTGGTGATGCTTTCGGCGCTGGCCGTCGCCGGGATGGCGCTTTACGTTGTTGCCGGTGTCGTCATGCGCAACCTTCTGAACATGAGCCTGCATGACGAAGCCGTCATTGTCGGCGAGCTGATGATCGCGGCGCTGGTGCTGCCGCTTGGCAAGGTTGCGGCTGAACGCGGTTTCATCACCGTCGATGTCCTTACCCGGCGTTTCCAGAACCGGCATGCCATCCTGCTGAACGCGCTGGCCTGCGTCGTCGGTTTGCTTATTGCTTCGGTGCTGTTCTACGCCGGTTACCGGGCACTGATGGACGCGCTTCTGACCAATGCCTTCTATTTCGGCTCCCTCCGCCTTCCCGAATGGCCGGGCAAGCTCGCCTTCTTTGTCGGATACGCGGTGTTCACCTTGCGATTGCTGGATCTGCTGTTCCTCGACACCTATGCAAGATTGCGCGCAACGCGCCAGAACCAACGGATTGAGTGATGGACCCCACCACGATTGGCGCGATCGGATTTGCAGTTGTACTGTTGCTTCTGATCGTTCGCGTTCCCATCGGCTTTGCCCTTGGTTGTGTCGCGGCGATCTGCGTCTTCCTTGTCTATGCCTGGCGTCCCGGGCGCAGCTTCAACCTGGAGCGGGGCCTCAACTCGACACTGTCGCTGATCCAGTCGAATGCCTTCGAGTTTTTGCATTCCTACTCGCTCAGCATGGTGCCGATGTTCATCGCAGCGGGGCACATTGCCTATCACGCGCGGATCACCACCGATATCTACAACGCCGTGCGGATATGGCTGGCACGGGTACCGGGCGGGCTTGCCATCGCCTCGCTTTTCGGCTGCGGCGGGTTTTCGGCCATCACCGGGTCCAGCATGGCCTGCGCCTCGTCGATGGGGCGGATCTGTGTGCCTGAGATGATGCGCTGGAACTACAGCCCGCAGCTTGCCGGATCGACGGTGGCCATGGGTGGCACACTCGGTGCGTTGATCCCGCCAAGCATCCTCTTCGTGCTTTATGCAATGTTCACCGAGCAGTCGGTCAGCCGCCTGTTCCTTGCCGGGGTCATTCCCGGTCTGCTGACGCTTGCGGGGTTCATCATCACCGTGATGATCTGGGTGCGGGTGAACCCGGCTATCGCACCCAGGGCAGAGATCACCTTTGAGCGGGGCGAGAAATGGCGGGCGATGCTGATGGCCTGGCCCGCTGTCATGCTGATGTCGATCATCATCGGCGGCATCTACGGCGGCATCTTCACCGCAACCGAGGCAGCGGCGGTAAGCCTTGCCTTCGCGCTGTGTTTCGGGGTCTTGTCGCGCAGGCTGGGATGGGCGGCGATCAAGGACAGCTTCGTACAGACGGCAAAAACATCCGCAGCGCTGTTCTTCATCGCGGTCGGCGCCAAGATCTTCGTTTCGCTGGTCTCGCTTACCGGCGTGACGGCAGCCTTTGTCGAGGTCATCCAGGCCTCCAATCTGTCGATGTGGCAGGTGCTTCTGGCAATCGCGTTTCTTTATCTGATCATGGGCGTCTTTCTTGATCCCATCGGCACCATGCTGCTGACGCTGCCCTTCGTCATCCCGCTGGTTGAAGGCTACGGGCTGGATCTGATCTGGTTCGGGGTGATTGTGGTCAAGCTGCTGGAAATCGGGCTGGTGACACCGCCAATGGGGCTGAATGTCTTTGTCGTGGCCTCGGTCAGTGACCGGCTCGTGGATGCGACCAAGACCTTCAAGGGCGTGGCGCGGTTTCTGGCGATTGATCTTGTGGTGCTCGGGCTGCTTCTGGCGTTTCCGATCCTGTCGCTTTTCCTGCCCAATACCATGAACTGAGGCGCCCGCCGCCCCTGACCGGAGACCTGCGATGCCCATACCTGCCCGCCTCGCCAAGCTGCGCCTGCCCCTCATCGCGGCGCCGATGTTCATCGCCTCGGGGCCTGATCTGGTCGTGGAAACCTGTCGCGCGGGTGTTGTCGGCACGTTCCCCTCGCTGAACGGGCGCACGACGGCGCAATTCGTGGACTGGCTCGACGAGATCGGGGAGCGGCTCCTGCCCTGTACCGGCGCCGCGCCTTTCGGCGTCAATCTGATCGTGCATCGCTCGAACACACGCCTCGACAAGGATCTTGCGGCCGTTGTTGCGCATCGTGTGCCCCTTGTGATCACATCACTCGGCGCAGTGAGCGAGATTGTGCAAGCAGTGCAGGCCTATGGCGGGCTGGTATTTCATGACGTGATCAACCTGCGTCACGCCGTCAAGGCGGCGGCTGCCGGGGTTGATGGCATCGTCGCCGTCAGCGCCGGAGCGGGAGGGCATGCCGGAACGCTCCATCCCTTCGCGCTGATGCAAGAAATCCGCACTGTGTTCGACGGCACCATCCTGATGTCGGGCGCCATAAGCACCGGCGCCCAGATCGCCGCCGCGCGGATGGCAGGGGCAGATCTTGCCTATGCAGGAACGCGCTTCATCGCCACGAAGGAGGCCGCCGCGCCTCACGCCCACAAGGCGATGATCGTGGACGCCTGCGCATCGGACATCGTCTATACTTCGGCGATCTCGGGGGTGAATGCCAATTTCCTGCGCCCGTCGATTGCCGCAGCCGGGCTGGACCCCGACACCCTGCCACCATGGGAGGGCGGTCACCGCTCTCATGAAGACCGGCCCAAGGCATGGAAAAACATCTGGTCCGCCGGGCAGGGCGTGGCAGCGTGCCGCGATATACCCAGCGTGGCACAACTTTGCGACACGCTGGCGCGCGAATACGAAGCCGCAATCACGGCAATGACCGCAGACCCGTTTCGCAACCGCCAAAGCCCCTGCCCTTCGCAAGACGCGGATGCACAATGATCAGAGGAATCGCTGACATGAGCGCGTTCGAAACCATCGAGTTTGATGTGAATGACGGGGTTGCCAGACTAGCATTCAACCGCCCCGAGGCGCGAAACGCGATCAGCCTGCAGATGCGCGAGGAACTGCCCCCCGTCATCAAGCGCATCAGCACGGATAATGACATCCGCGCGCTGATCGTTACCGGCAAGGGCGGCAGTTTCTGCGCGGGTGGTGACATCAGGGATATGGGCAGCATCGGCGGGTCGGTCGAGGTGGGGCGCAACCGGATGCGGGCGACCGGAACGCTGGTTCAGGCGCTGGCGTCGATCGACAAGCCGGTGATCGCGGCGGTTGACGGCCCGGCATATGGGGCCGGGTTCGGCTGGGCAATGCTGGCCGATTTCGTGCTGGCCACCCCTGAGGCCCGCTTCTGTGCCTCTTTCGGGCGGCTGGGCCTCGCGCCGGATCTCGGGTTGCACTATACGTTGCCGCGCCTTGTCGGCCTTGCCCGCGCCAAGGATCTGATCTTTACCGCGCGTGAGGTGCGGGCAGAGGAAGCGCTGGAGATGGGGCTTATCTATCGCATCGTTCCTGCTGACCGGATCGCGGATGTCGCTCAGGAAATGGCCGAAGCATTCTGCAATGCCTCGCCCACGGCAATCGGGGTCAGCAAGATGCTGCTGGATCAGAGTTTCGCCATGGATCTGCGCCAGATCGCTGAAGCTGAAGCGCAGAACCAGGCAATCTGCTTTGCCAGCGACTACCATGCTGATGCGGTGAGGCGGTTCCTTGGAAAGAAACCCTTCAGGTTCAAATGGCCCCACTGACAAGCGGCACAATCAGACCAGTCACGGCAAGAAACGGCATCGCGGGCTGATTCCGGCTGATGGCTTAAGAGATGTTTTCGTCCAGAAGCGCGGTCGGAACCTCGACAGGCATGGCCAGCAGTTGCTGGCCATAGGTCTTGGCCAGTTTGTCGAGATGAAGTGACGAGGTGCCGCCGCCGTCCAGCGTTTCACGCAACACAAAGTTCACCGCCCCCATGCCGGGCGCGCCATAGCATGAAACCTCGCCTTTGGTGACATGGCCAAACCACGCCGCCACTTTCTGTGGCGTCACTTCGCGGCAGAGGACCTCGTAAAACTCCGGCTTGCGCGCCATGAGTCCGACGTTGGCGGAATTGCCCTTATCGCCGCTGCGGGCAACTGCAATATCAATCAGGCGGCGGGTGCTGCGCGGGCGGTCACAGACCGCTGCCTTTGGCGGCGCCGAAGGGGGCGGAGCCGGTGCATGCGGTTGATGCGGCGAAACGAAACCCAAGGACAGACCATCCACCGAAACCACAGGCACGACTTCAGATTTGTCGAGGAGAAACGCAAATTGCGCCACCACGGGTGTTGCTTTGGGGCGCCCGGCCTCGCCCACGCCACAGCGGCCTGTGGTCATCGACAGCGCAACGCCGGTGGTTTCCTTCGAGAACAGCTCAATCGCCGCCTTTTCCTGATGGCGCACATCAATCTGCACCACCACTTCGCGGGCTTCGGCAGCATGCGCGCTGGCGTTTTCACCCCAAAGCGTTTCCGCGCCGATCACATGGACCGCCGTGCGGTCAAAATCTGCCATGCCGCGTTCGGCCAGCAGGCGGCGGACACGTCTGAGCAGCGCATCACTGTAATGGCGCACCTTGGCGACGGCGTCAAAGCCAGTGACAAGCGTCATCGCCGAGGCGCGGTATCCGTCGCGATAGGTGGCAGAAACCTTGAAAGTGTGGGTCGGAGCGCGGCCTTTCACCCCTGTTATGCTGACCTCACCGGGTGCGCTTTGTTCCAGCACGGCCTCCGAATAGTCGCATATCACATCGGGCACGATATAGGCCCGGGTATCGCCGGTTTCGTACAGGATCTGTTCGCCCACTGATAGCCGCGAGACAATCCCGCCGGTACCCTCGGGTTTGGAAATGACAAAGCGCCCGTCGTCAAAACACTCGGCAATGGGGTAGCCCATGTTATCCCAACCGGATACCGAATCCTGCCAGTCGGTGAAATTGCCGCCGGTTGCCTGCGCGCCGCATTCCAGAATGTGCCCCGCCAGCGTACCTGCGGCGAGCTGGTCAAAGGCCTCTGGCTGCCAGCCAAATTCATGAATCAGTACCCCCAGCGTCAGGGCGCTGTCGACGCAACGGCCCGTGATGACCACTTCGGCCCCGCCAGAAAGAGCGGCGGCAATGGGAAAAGCGCCGAGATAGGCATTGGCGCTGGTCAGCTCCCGGGGCAGCGGCGCGCCGGAAAACATCTCGCGGATGTCGCGGCTGCGCAGCGCATCCACGCGCCCGAGCAGATCGTCACCTTCGACAGTGCCGATCCTGAGCGGAATACCCAGATCCGCAGCAACCTTGCGCAGTGCCTCGGCGCAGGCGGTGACGTTGACGCCGCCGGCATTGACCACAATTCTGATGCCTCTGGCCTTGAGGTCAGGCAGCAACGGTTTCATCACCAGATGCACGAAATCGGCGGCATATCCCTTGGTCGGGTCGGCGGCCTTGGCACGCACAAGGACCGACATGGTGACTTCGGCCAGATAATCGAAGACCAGATAGTCGACATTGCCGTTCTCGACCAACTGGCGCGGGGCTTGTGTGCTGTCACCCCAGTAACCGGCGGCCCCGCCGATACGCACAGAGCGGGACGCGGTCATGAGGCCTCTCCTTCAGTGGCGAGCGCCCAGTTCGGAGCGCGTTTCTCGCTGAATGCAGCCTGCCCCTCGCGACCTTCGGGGCCACGGCTGAGCGCGGCAAAGCGTGTCGCCGCGAAACCGGGCAATTCCTCGTCCGGCATGGTGCCGACCGCGAGCAGTATCTCCTTGGTGGCGGCATTGGCCCTGGGCGCGCAGGCCATTACCTGCGCGGCGACCTGTTCGACGGTATTTTCCAGTTCGTCATCATCGCAGAGATACTGGGCGATACCGTACTCATAAGCTTCCTGTCCGCCAAACCGGCTGGCCGTAAGTGCAAGCTGGCGCGCACGCGCAAGACCGACACGTTTGACGACAAAGGGCGCAATCTGGGCCGGTGCAATGCCAAGCCGCGTTTCCGGCATACCCAGACGGGCACCCCTTGCCACGATGGTGATATCGGCCATGCAGGCATACCCGAGCCCGCCGCCAAAGGCCGACCCCTCGACGGCGGCGATGGTGGTCTGGGGCAGGTTCTGAAACTTGAGGAAGCCCTGCCCCGCGCGTTCGTTGCGCGCCTTGACCGGGTCAGAGCCATCCCCGGGCAGCGACTCACTCATGCTGTGGCGCTCTTTTATGTCGCCGCCTGCACAGAAGTGGCCACCCGCACCGCGCAGCACCACAAGACGAATAACATCGCATTCCATCAACCAGTCCAGAAGCGCAGAAAACTCTTCCGCCATTTGCGTATTGATGGCGTTCCGGGACTCAGGGCGGTTCAGCGTGACATCCAGCCGACCGCCCCGTTGCGTCAGCAGGAGGGTCTGACATTGGAGAAGCTGCAAAGGCATGGAAGGGCTCCTTGCTAAAATAAGTTGCATGCAGACTATTAGTGTCATATTTAATTCGCAAGCGAACTTTTGTCGAGGCGGTGATGATCAACCCGGTTTCCTTGCTTCCCGATCATTCCGGCCCCCCGGGCGCAGAAGGCCCGCTCAGCGGCCTGCGGGTTGTGGATTTCTCCCATTTTATTGCCGGGCCATTTTGTTCCATGACACTGGCAGACATGGGCGCCGAGGTGATCAAGATCGAAGCGCCGGGCGGCGAAGGCTTTCGCAAGTATGGCGCGGCACGGCCAGAGCTGGACAATCAGGGCGCGGCGTTTCTCTGGGCCAACCGCAACAAGAAGGGCATCGTCCTTGACCTGAAATGCGCGCAGGCTGCGGCAGTGGCACGCGACCTGATCCGCACTGCCGATGTCGTGATCGAAAACTTCTCGGCCGGTGTGATGGCGCGTTTCGGCCTGGGGGATGAAAGTCTTCGCGCCGAGCAGCCGGATCTGATCTATTGCGCCATCACCGCCTACGGCCAGGAAGGGCCGTTCGCGGATCGTCTGGGGTTCGATCCGATCGTGCAGGCTGAAAGCGGCTTCATGTCGCTGAACGGCGATGCCGACGGCGCGGGCATGCGCACGCAACCCGTTATTATGGACATATCCACCGGGATGATGGCCACCAATGCGGTCCTTGCTGCGCTGCTTAGCCGGAGTGTGAGCGGAAAGGGCCAGCGCGTCGATATTTCGCTGTATGAAACTGCACTGTCGATGCTGGGCTGGGCGCCGATGCAGTATCTGGTCAGCGGCATCGAGCCGGGGCGACTGGGCAATGCATCAATCGACTCGGCACCGGGTGGCATTTTTCATGCTAGTGACACGGCATTCTTTCTGTCTTCGCCCAGCACCAAGATCTTTCAGCGGCTCGCCCGCGCCGTCGGCCTGCAAGAGATCGCAGACGACCCCGGCCTGCTGGACCCGGCCCGGCGTCTCGCGCGCCGCAAGGAGATCGAACGCGCGCTGCAAGAGAAATTCAGCCGATATCCCTGGGCCCATTGGGAACCGGTCCTGCGCGCCGGAAACGTACCTGCCGGTCGCCTGCAGACACTCGCGGAATCGCTTCATTCGCAGGTGACGCGTGCCACTGGTGTGATCACCCGCATCGACCATCCCACGGCCGGGAAAGTTCCCAATATCGCCCTGCCGCTGCGCTTCTCATCAACTCCGACCGTGGCGCCGGTCGCCGCGCCTGCCATCGGCGCGCATACACGCGACGTGCTGCTGGCGCTTGACGGCTATGATGCTGCCCGTCTGGACGCCTTGGCCAAGGCCGGTGCTTTTGGGCCGCCGGATGAGGCGCTCTCCTGACGCCGGAAAGGATCAGGCATCCGATGGCTCCAGCGCAATAATCTCAACCAGAAGCGCGCCATCCGCAACCTGCGCACCGGCCGTTGCGGCGATCCGTCCCACCTGCCCAGCCACCGCAGCGCGAATATCGTGCTGCATTTTCATCGCCTCGACCACGGCAAGGCGGGTACCTGCAACCACATCCTGACCGGGCGCTACGCAGAGTTCGACAAGCACGCCATGCATGGGCGAACGCACCAGGCCGTCGCGCCCGGACGGATCGGCATCTTTCCGTCCGGGGATATGCCGATCAAAGGTGTGTGTGGCGAGACCAGTGCTCAACTGCCATGCGTTATGCGCGGTTCTGGCGAACAGGATTTCGCTCTGCTTGCCGTCAATACGCAGGCGGATCAGATCACTGCCCTGATCCAGCACTTCAACCTCGTGTATCGCTTCGGCCAGCGAGACTCGATAAGCCGCCGCGCCGGTTGCCTGGGTGGCAACACGATGGCACGCTTCGCCCGAAGACAGCGTCACAGTGCTGGCAACCGTGCCGGTCAACGCCCAGTTCACCAGTTCCGACGGAACCGCTATGGCCAACTCTGCCGCTGCCTGATGCTGTGCAAGATAGTCAATCATTGCGGCGACCGCGAACAGATCGGTTCCGGCCTGCGCGCGAACGAAACCCGTATCGCCAAATTCCTCACCGATGAAGGCTGTCGTCGCTTTGCCAGCGGCAAAAGCCGGTCGCCCCAGAATATCCATCAGGAAATGCAGATTGGAGGCTGGGCCGAAGAAGCGCGTTTTGCGCAATGCAGACATCAGCGACACGCGCGCCTCGTCGCGGTTGCGGCCCCATGCGATGACCTTGGCAACCATCGGATCGTAGAACGGCGATATCTCCTGTCCCGCCACCACCCCTGAATCGACACGGATGCCCTCGGTTTGCGGGACATGCCAGGCCGCGATGCGTCCAGTGGCGGGCAGGAAATCATTGGCCGGATCCTCGGCATAGATCCGCGCTTCGATGGCATGGCCGTTTAACGCGACATCCGCCTGCGTCACGGACAGTTTTTGCCCCGCTGCGACCTGAAACTGCATGGCAACCAGATCAAGGCCGGTAACCATTTCGGTCACCGGATGTTCGACCTGAAGCCGTGTGTTCATTTCAAGAAAATAGAACTTCTGATCTGCATCCAGCAGGAACTCAACCGTCCCTGCGCCGCAATACCCGATCGAACGCGCGGCTTCGACCGCTGCTGTGCCCATCCGCGCGCGCAGCTCCTGCGTCATGACCGGGCACGGGGCTTCCTCGATCACTTTCTGATGACGGCGCTGCACCGAACAATCCCGCTCAGCCAGATGGATGACGTTGCCATGGCTGTCCGCAAATATCTGTATTTCCACATGGCGCGGCGCAATCACCGCCTTCTCAAGGATCAGCCCGCCGTCGCCGAAAGCGCTGAGCGCCTCGGCTCGTGCGTTACCAAGTGCCTCTGCCAGAAACCGGCATTCATGCACCAGACGCATTCCCCGCCCGCCGCCACCAGCAGTGGCCTTGACCATCAGCGGAAACCCGATCTTCTGCGCCGCAGCAAGCAAAGTTGCGTCGGACTGGTCCGCCTCCTGATAACCCGGAACACAGGGCACACCAGCGTCGATCATACGGCGTTTGGCGGCGGCCTTGTCGCCCATCAGGCGGATTGCCTGCGCATTCGGCCCGACAAAGATCAGACCCGCCGCATCGCAGCTTTCGGCAAATCCGGCATTCTCAGACAAGAAGCCATAGCCGGGATGGACCGCCTGAGCGCCGCTTTGCTGCGCGGCCGCGATAATCCGGCTCGCCAGCAGATAGGACTGCGCCGCAGGTCCCGGCCCGATAAAGACGGCTTCGTCGGCAAGGCGGGTGTGCAATGCGCCCCGGTCCGCTTCTGAATAGACAGCGACCGTGCGCAACCCCAGCTTTCTTGCGGAACGAATGATCCGGCAGGCGATTTCGCCACGGTTGGCGATCAGAACAGTGTCAAAATGTTGCATCACTTTGCCTTTCACATCCGGGCCACGCCAAAGCTGTTGGGCCGCAAGATACGGTTGCGCGCTTCGCGGCATGTCTGCAGGCAGAAGCCAAGCACCCTGCGGCTGTCGCGGGGGTCGATGACACCCATGTCAAGCAGCCGCCCGGAGGTGTAGAATGCATTTGACTGCCGGTCGAAATGCGCGATCAGGCCCGCGCGTTGTTCCGCCAAGGCCGCTTCGTCAACCCCGGCGCCCTTGCGCGCCGCAGACGCACGCGCCACTTGCTCCAGGGTGATTGCAGCCTGCTCGCCGCCCATCACGCCCGAGCGTGCATTCGGCCAGGAGAACAGGAAATCCGGCTCATAGGCATAGCCCGCCATCCCGTAGTTTCCGGCACCGAAACTGGCCCCGATATACATCGAAATCTTGGGCACCGTGACATTGGCAACAGCCTGGATCATCTTTGATCCATGCTTGACCATGCCGGCCTGTTCATGCCGGGTTCCGACCATATAGCCGGTGACATTGTGCAGGAAGATCAGCGGCGTATCGGACTGATCGCAAAGCTGGATGAACTGCGCCGCCTTGGCCGCTCCTTGCGTATCGATAGGGCCGTTATTGCCGATTATGGCACAGGCATGCCCCATGATGGCCGCTTGCAGACAGACGACAGACGCGCCGTAACCGGGTTTGAAATCGTCAAATTCCGACCCATCCGTTATTCGCGCCACGACTTCGCGCACATCATAGGGTTTGCGGTAATCCACGGCCACAATCCCCGTCAGTTCTGCCGGATCGTGAACGGGTCGCGCGTAGGCGGGCAGGACCGGCGCAGTGCAACGGCGGTTCCAGTCCAGCCGCGCCACGATCGACCGGGCGATCGCGATTGCATCGGCGTCATTTTCGGCGAGATACTCCACCAGCCCCGAGATGGTCGCGTGCATCTGCGCGCCTGCCAGCGCTTCCGGATCAGCCTCTTCGCCGGTCGCCGCCTTGACCAGTGCCGCGCCGCCAAGCGAGGCCGCGCCGCGGCCTTTGACCGCGATCACATAGTCGCTCAGCCCCGGATAATACGCCCCGCCTGCCGTTGAGGGTCCATGCAGCACAGCCAGGGTCGGAATACCCGCCGCCGAGAGGTTGGCAAGCCTGCGGAACATGCCGCCACCATTCGCCCATCCTTCCACTTCATAGGTGCGCAGATTGGCCCCGGCGCTTTCCACCAGATGAATGAACGGCAGTTTGTGCCGCAACGCCAGATCAAGACAGTTGCGCATTTTCTGCCCGGTGCGGGGTGTCGACGCACCGGCGTTGATGCCGCTGTCGGTGACGAAAATCATCATCCGTACACCGCTGACATAGCCAATCCCGGCAATCGCCGACGCGCCGGGCACCGAGGTTTCGGGGTTTTCGTCATGGACCAGATAATTTGCCAAACTGTAGATTTCCAGCCAGGGCATGCCCGGGTCCAGCAGATGGCCAAGCCGGGCGCGGGGCGACAATTGCCCGCGCTCTTCAAAACGGGAACGCCGCTTCTCTGACAGCGTTGCTGCGCGCTGATGCAGCGTCGAAAGCTCGTCCAGCAGGCGCGACATATCGGCCTGATTTGCCCCGAACCCGGGCGTCGTGCTCTCAAGCCTTGAATGGAACCTCGGCATCGCGATCCTTCCAGTTTGCTTCCTTGCCCTGCCGGGTTGGCCCGTTCTGCGCGGATCAGACATCCGGGACAAATTTCTGGTTTGACTACTGTTTGCTAGCGAATTATTAGCTTGTATGCCAACCCTCCGGCCCAAGGCAAGGAAATGTTGCGATGAGTTTCACCTTATCGACAGAGCACGAAACCCTGATAGCTGCCTTGCAGGCGACCATGTCCGGTTTCGACGATGACTACTGGGCCGAGCGCGACCGTAGCGGCGAATTTCCCTTAGACTTCGTTGAGACTCTCGCCGAAGGCGGCTGGCTTGGCATTACCATGCCGGAAGAGTTCGGCGGCAGCGGGCTGGGGGTGTTCGATGCGGCACTGATGATGACCGAGGTTGCAAAGTGCGGCGGCATGACGGCGGCATCGTCAGTGCATATGAACATCTTCGGCCCGAAATCGCTGATAAAGTTTGGCACACCCGAACAATCCGCGCGTTGGCTGCCCGGAATCATCGCCGGAAAATCCAGAATGTGCTTTGCCGTGACCGAACCCAACACCGGCCTGGACACCACACGGCTCACAACCCGGGCGGTGCGCAACGGCGATCGCTATATCGTCAACGGTCACAAGATCTGGACCTCGACGGCGCAGGTGGCTGACAAGATCATGCTGATCGCCCGCACCTCTGAACGCGATGAGGCCAATCCCACCGCCGGTCTCAGCCTGTTTTTCGCCGATATGGACCGCAGGGCCATCGACGTGCGTCAGATCGACAAGATGGGCCGCAAAGCCATCGACTCCAACGAGTTGTTCATCGACAATTTTGAGATTCCCGCCGACGATCTGGTGGGTGAGGAAGGTAAGGGCTTCGATTATCTGCTGCATTCCCTGAATCCTGAACGTATTCTAATCGCGGCAGAGGCTGTGGGTCTTGGCCTTGATGCACTGCGCCGAGCGACGCAATACGCCCGCGATCGTGTGGTATTCGGGCGGCCGATCGGCATGAATCAAAGCATCCAGCACCCGCTCGCAGCGGGTTGGGCGAACCTTGAGGCGGCGCGGATGATGATCTGCAAGGCGGCGGCGCTCTATGATGCGGGTCAGCCCTGCGGGGTGGAGGCAAATGCGGCAAAATATCTTGCTGCCGAAGCTGCGCAAGACATGTGCCGTCAGTCGATGGCGACGCATGGCGGCATGGGTTACGCGCGCGAATACCATGTCGAACGGTTGTTCCGCGAAGTGATGATTCCCTATCTCGCGCCTGTCAGCCAGCAACTCGCCTTATGCTTTCTGGCCGAGCGCGCTCTGGGCTTACCCAAGTCCTACTGACAGCCCCGACACGGCCTGCGC
This sequence comes from Pararhodobacter sp., assembly GCF_036802785.1. Taxonomy (GTDB): domain Bacteria; phylum Pseudomonadota; class Alphaproteobacteria; order Rhodobacterales; family Rhodobacteraceae; genus Pararhodobacter. The sequence continues at coordinate 3,305 of NZ_DAIRVN010000001.1, read as the reverse complement.
CGTCGGCAGGCTGAGAAAATGTCGGCGGGCGCAGCAGAAAGCGCAACCAATATTGACCGGCAATGGAGAAAACCCGATGGACAGAACCGACGAACACACGGCTCTGCGCGCCTCTATCCGCGCGTTCATTGACCGCGAGATCAACCCTTATGTGTCGGAATGGGAGGACCGCGAAGAATTTCCCACGGCATTGTTCAAGAAGGCCGGCGACGCAGGTTTTCTCGGGATTACCAAGCCTGTGGAATACGGCGGTTCGGGCCTTGATTATAGCTACAATGCCGTCTGGGCCGAGGAACTGGGCCATATCCATGCGGGCGGCATCGCCAGTGCGCTGGGGGTGCAGACAGACATGGCAACGCCGGCTTTGGCACGCCACGGAAGCGATGCGCTGCGGCGCCAGTTTCTTGCCCCCGCCATCGCAGGCGACATGGTTGCCTCGCTCGGGGTGTCCGAGGTTGGTGCCGGCTCGGATGTCTCCAGCATCAAAACCACAGCGCGCAAGGATGGCAGTGATTACATCATCAACGGCGGCAAAATGTGGACAACGAACGGCAACCGCGCAGACTTCATCTGTCTGCTCGCCAATACCGACGCTGAAAACGGGCCCCACAAGAACAAGTCGCTGATTATCGTGCCTATGGACACCAAGGGCATCGACCGCAGTACCAAGCTGCGCAAACTGGGTTTCTGGTCTTCCGACACGGCACAGGTGTTTTTCGATGACGTGCGCGTACCCCAGAGCTATCGCATCGGCGAAGAGGGCATGGGCTTCATTTACCAGATGCAGCAGTTCACCGAGGAACGGCTGTTCGGCGCAAGCCGCACCGTCGTGCAGATGCAGGAACTGTTGGACGATACCGCTGACTACCTGCGCGAGCGCATCGCCTTCGGCAAGCCGCTGCTTGACAACCAGTGGATCAATTACACGCTGGCCGATCTGGCAACCGAGATCGCCTGCCTGCGATCGCTGGTGCATAGCTGCGTCGATGGTTATGTGCGCGGGGAGGATGTCCGGTTGCGCACCGCGCAGGCCAAGCTGAAAGCAGGAAAACTGGTGCGCCTCGTGCCGGATCAGTGCCTGCAGTTCTGGGGCGGTGCCGGTTACCTCTGGGAATCGCGGGCCTCCCGGATCTTGCGTGACAGCCGCATCGTCGCCATTGGCGGTGGAGCCAATGAGGTGATGATGCAGATTATCGCCCGCGAACTGGGTTATCAGTAGATCCCCGGCGCGTGTCTTCGGGAGGGGACGCCACCAAGGGCGCGTTGTGTCAATCTGTTCACCGGCGTATGATCCGCGAATGACGGAATCGAGAGGAGCCAACTGGTGGAAGATCACAGCGCAGACGCAGCGACCGGGCAGGAGAAGGGCGAACGCACATGGCGCGAGAGGAATTATGGAATCGGTCTGAACTTCCAGCACATCGCCCGGCTGCGCAACAGATTCTTCGACAAGCTGATGACGCCGCACAACCTGACCGCCGCACAGGTGCGGGTGATGAACCTGCTGCTGCGCCGTCAGGGCCTGAGCCAGGTGGAACTGGCGCGAATTCTCGGCATCGGCACGGTGGCTGTCAGTACATTGCTTGACCGTATGGAACGGGACGGCTGGGTCGTGCGCAAGCCTGACAGCAAGGATCGCCGCTCGAACCGGGTCTGGCTGACAGAAGCGGGAATTGCGAAGGAACAGGTGCTTATCGAGGGGTTTACCTATCTCAATGACATCGCCTTCGAAGGGTTCAGCGACGCCGAACTGGATCAGTTGGTGGACCTGCTGCGCCGGACACGGATCAATCTGGCGAAAGCCTGCAACGACTGAGTCTGGCCAGACACGCAACCATGCGACGCGTTATTTATTCACTTGCTTATTATCCGCATAGGAATTACTTTCGGGCAAAAGCGCGTACCGCAGCTATCACAAAGCGAACGCGGAACGGCCCGCGTGGGCAAGATTTGAGGGGCACGCCAGAGTATGATCAGCACGCTCAACCCGGACCACGCCGCCTTCCGTGACGAGCTGCGCGCCTTTCTGCACACCCTGCCCCGTCGCCTTACCGAAAAGGTGCGGCTGGGACGCACCCTTGCGCGCGAGGACTACGCGCTTTGGCACCAGCTGCTGAACGAACGCGGCTGGCTTGCAGGCCCTTGGCCGCGCACCTTTGGCGGCGCCGGATGGGGCGCGCTGGAGCGGCACATTTTCGATGAGGAATGCGCCCTTGCCCATGCGCCGCGGGTGCTGCCCTTCGGCATCACCATGCTCGGCCCCGTGCTGCAGAAGTTCGGCACGCCCGCGCAACAACGCCATTATCTGCCGCGTATTCTTGATGGCACCGACTGGTGGTGCCAGGGCTATTCCGAGCCCGGCGCGGGGTCGGATCTGGCATCGTTGCGCTGCTCGGCCCGGCGCGAGGGCGAGCACTATATCGTCAACGGCCAGAAGACCTGGACCACGCTGGCCCATTACGCAAACCGTATCTTCTGCCTTGTGCGCACCGACCCTGCCGCCGCCAAGCCGCAGGCGGGCATCTCGTTTCTGCTGATCGATATGACAAGCCCCGGCGTTAGCGTGCGTCCGATCGTACTGCTGGACGGCTCGTCCGAGGTGAATGAGGTGTTTTTCGACAATGTGAAAGTTCCTGTCGAAAATCTTGTGGGCGCAGAGAACCAAGGCTGGACCTGCGCCAAATACCTTCTGACGCATGAGCGTACCAACATTACCGGCGTCGGGTTTGCCACGGCCGGGCTTGAAGCGGTGCGCCGGATCGCGGCCGGACAGGTCGCCAACCGGCGGCCCTTGCTGGAAAACCCCGCCTTCGCGCTGCGTCTCGCCCAGACAGAAATTGCGCTCATGGCGCTTGCGACGACCAACCTGCGGATGCTTTCCGCGGCGGCGGCAGGGCAGGCACCGGGCATTCAAAGCTCGATCCTGAAGGTGAAGGGCTCGCAGGTGCGACAGGCGATCAACGATCTGATGCGCCGGGCGGTTGGCCCTCTTGCACTGGCCTTTCCTTCTGAAGCGGTGGAGGGCGCGAATGACCAGCACCCCCCCGGCCCGCCCGAGGCCGCAGCAGGGCTGCGCCAGTATCTCAACAACCGCAAACTGTCGATCTATGGCGGATCAAACGAGATTCAACGCGGGATCATCGCCCGGTCGCAGCTTGGATTCTGAGAGGGCCATGGATTTCAACCTGAGCAATGAACACCGGATGCTGCAGGACAGCCTGCGCCGCACACTGGAGCGCGGCGAAGGCAGCGACGGGCGCAAGCTCTGGCAGGCGCTTGCAGAGATGGGGGCGGGGGCGGCACTT